>NZ_DASPLO010000072.1:0-46966 GCF_035627495.1 Methylocaldum sp. | reverse complement strand
TTCACAACCGGGTCTTTGACAGCCTTGATGCTTTGGAAGACCACTTGGAGCACGCCTTGCGAGATCTCGAAAACGATCCCGCACGCGTCTATTCCATCACCGCCTGGTCTTGGATTGTTAATGCACTATAGATTGAAAAATGGAATCAAACCATAGGTTCACCAGATTGGCCAACGGGCGCTTGTCCGGCTTTTCCGGTCGCCATTCCGGTTGCTGGATGACCTTTCCTTGAATGAATCGCTCAAACTGGAGCGCTTCGACTTTGTGTAATAGCTCCCCCGAGCAAGATGACGATGCCGTCGCTATTGTTCTGGAGCTTATAGCGGTAGCCCAATAGCTTCCCCATCTTGGCCACATGGAAGCGGCCGTACGCGGGATAATGGACCTCGAAGGTCTTGTGCTCGATGGTGTCTTCGATCTCCTCGGCCTTGAGGGTGCCCGAATAGAGCTGCCGGACCGTGTCGATTGAGCAGCCGCAGAACAACAGCTTCGAATAGTCCACCAGCCTCGGCTCCCCGATCAGCACACGCCCCTTGGGGGTCGGTCTCGCCCTATTACAAAGACTCCAAGGAATAGCGTTCCCAGAGGGTTTTCTTATGCAGTTTTTTAGTCATTTTTTGTTGTCCTTATAACGGTTTGAACACACAGACGCGTTCAAGTTCTTGGTTGTGACGTGTTACAGGCACGTCCCTAGGGGGCGGCCGCGCATGCGCGGCTTGGCCGCCCCTTCCCGGACATAGCGCTGGCCATCGTAAAGGCATTCCCACCGGCCCTGGTCAAAGATGCAGCCGGCTAAGGGGATGCGGCGGAGCGATAGCCGATTTTGAGGAGCACCACGCCCGAGATCCTGACCAGGACCACGGGCGGTTTCGTGCCGTCGGGGTTTGGAAGAGCCGCGCCGGCTTTTGAAAGCGGTCCCGAACTTTGCGGCACCGGATCGAGTGCAGGCGTTGGCGGCGGTGGAGACTTGTGGAGGGTGCTGTAGGCGAGGGCCTGATGTATAGTCGGGTTCCTTGCCCTGGACGTTGCCGCGCCTGGGGAAACAGTACCGGCATTCGTCAATGACGATCACCGCCCCGTCCGGGCAGTCCCACCACGCCAAGGGATCGTCGAAGGGTTACCAATGGACGAGGTTGAGCCCCGCGATCCCCCGCCCCTGGTTCATTGACCGCCGCCTTTTGGACGTACCAGATCGGGCGCTTCCCGGCGAATTCGCGATCAATTTCAGCGAAGGTAAACAAGGTTTTGCCGTGGTCCGGAAGCCCCATGACGAAGGTAATGGCCATTACTCCACCCCTTCGGCTTCTCGCGCCGTTTGCCGAATCTCCTGCCACTGGCGGACGAGGCCCAACACCGCCCCCACCAGAACAGCGGCAATGATTCCCGCGAAGAATCCGAGTCCCGTTCCGGCCCACAACATCGTTTCAAGCGACGCCTGCCACTCCGAAACAGAACCGCTGATTGTGATGGTGTCCATAGCCCCCCCTTAAGCCGAAAAACTGCTGCCACTGCCGCCACCGTTGTCGCGTGTCCGCCAGACGCTGTTGAGTTTCTCGCCCTGCTTAAATCCGGAGAGGACCGCCCGAAAGGCAATGGCCGAGAATATAACGTTGATCGCCTTATCGACTTCGAGAAAGCCGAGCATTTGAACGACCTAATTGTTTAGTCCCACCGTGTGCTGGAGTGGGTTGAACGTAAAGCGATCGGGTTCTTTTTGCCAGCATTTGATGATGTACTCATAGGGTGTGAGTCCTTGGTGTCTGGCGTCAATTATTTTGTCCGGTCGGCGACAATTACAATGGCTGGTTGAGCGGTTGGTCTTTTTATCGTTTCATCTGTTGCGTTTTGCGATAGCTTTCTCCTTCGATTTCGATGATGGACGCGTGATGGATGAGGCGGTCTATTGCGGCGACCGTCATGATGCTGTCCGGGAAGATGGCGTCCCATTGACTGAACGGCTGATTGGCGGTGATGATCAGGCTGCCGGATTCATAGCGGTGGGCGATAAATTCGAACAGGACCTGGGTTTCCGCATCGGTTTTCTTGACGTAGCCGATGTCGTCGATGATGAGGACGCGATATTTGTCCAGGCGGGTCATGGCGGTCATCAGATCGAGGTCACGCCTGGCCTGTTGCAGGCTTTGCACCAGGGCCGTGGCGCTGAAGGCTTTGACGCGGAGGCCTTGCTCCACCAGATGCAGCCCCAAGGCGGCGGCGATATGGGTTTTGCCGACGCCGGAGGGGCCGATAAGGACGACATTGTCGGCGCGCCGGGCCCAGTCGGTCTGCTCCCTGAGGTGGAGGATCTTCTGCTGAGTCGCCGGTTCCAGGAGTGCCGGGTTCAGGGTGGCGAAGCTTTTTCCGGTGGGGAGTTCGGCTTCCCGGGTCCAGCGTTGAACGCGTTTTTGATAGCGGTCGGCGACCTCTTTTTCCGCGCGGGCTTCGAGATAGCGGCCATGGCTCCAGCCGTGCGCCACGGCGTGTTCCTGCAAGGCCTGATAATGGCGCAGGAAGGCCGGTAGCTTGAGGTCTTTCAGCGACAAGGCAACACTCGGGCTCATTGCAGCCCCCCATGGGCCTGCGCCCACGGTCCCCTGAGCAGATGATCATAGTCGGTCAGGGCATGCTGAGCCGTTGAGGCCGTCGGCCGCTGGGCGGGCCGCAAATAGCGCGCCTGCAGAGTTTTCAGGGGCGGCAGGGGGCCGTGTTCGGCCTGGCGCAAGAGGTCGGTGGCCAATGGGTCTTGGCAATCGTAGTCATAGGCCAGACGCAGCACCCCGACCATCCATTTGCAGGCTTCACGGGGTTCCAGCTGTTGATCGATCAACTGCCAGAGGCGGCGGTAGCCGTCCGTGGGCAGCAGCTCGTCACGCAGTTGGGCGAAGCGAAACGCCTGGGGTTTGGCGGCGAGGACGTGGATCACGTGGCGATAATCGACCTGCCGGGCGCGGCCTTGACCGGGTGGGGGATAAGCCCGTGGTCAGGGAGAACACCCGCTTTTGGCCGACAAAGCCCTGCAACCGGTCGTGGTAGAGATGGATTTCAAGGCGTTCCCCGATCAGCGAGGCAGGCACCGTGTAGAGCACCTTTTTCACCTCGATGGTGCTCATGCGGGTGACCTTGACGCTGAGCCGGGTATAGTCGGTGAAACGCTGTGCCGGCAGCGTCTTTCGTTCATCTTCGAAGCGCGCCCGGCAATGCCGGTTGAGGCGATCGGCGACACGCTCGATGAACCGCCGGTACGCCTCCACATTCAGGAAGTCGTGGCTACCGCGTCGCTTCAGCGCCTGATCCAGGCGGCGCTTGAATGAGCCGTGAGCACATTCGATGGCGCCGTTTTCGTGGCTCACCCCCGGATTGTTTCGCGCCGGCTTCATGCGGTAGTGGGTACAGAGGGCCTCATAGTCCCGGGTCAGGGCGGTCTGCTCCGCCGTATTCACATAGGCCGCGCTCAGACTGTCGGTGCGATGGGTGGCCGGACAGCCCCCGGCCTGCTGCAACGCGTTCTGCAAACCGTCCGCCAAGGCCGAATAGCTTTCACCGCCCCGCACGACCTGCACATAGCGCCAGCCGCTGTAGGCGAGCCGGAATTGGTAAAGCAAATGCTCGAACGGCTGGCCTTGAAGGGTGATGGGACTATCCGGATGTGTGAAATCCGACAACCCCTGGTAGCCCGGCGGCACCGACTGCCGGAATATGACGGCGCGCTGAGGTCCGTGCACCGCCTTCCAGTGCTTGACCCGTCGCTGCAACGTCCGCAAGATCCGCTCCGGATACCGGCCCGGATACATCTCGTCCAAATGTTCCCACAAGGTCAACCCCGTCACATCCGGGGTTTGCTCCAACAAAGGGACACAGTCTTTGTCCCACACCGCGTCCAACGGATCTTGGCGGGTCCGCCAATGACGTGGCGCCTTGCGTGAATCTCATTCAGCGTTCTCGATGCGGCGGCCGGAGCGTTCCGAAATGTCCGCCTTCGCCGCGGCCGCTTCCTGGGTTAACCCTTGTCGACGACTTGTCATATAAACCTTCTCCTGTCGTTGAGTGATTCGAGCCCCCGGCACCTGATCCTCCATCATGTGAAGTCCCAATTGACGGGTGCCAGTGTCTCACTCAACCGGCCAAGATAGTTGTCGTTGACCGGACAGGTTAATTGTCGTCAAACATCCTTGGAGCGTTTTGAGCCGTTTGGCGAAGTTGTAGGCATTCAGGAAGCTGTAGAGATGCTCTTTTAGCTGCTGGTGGTTTTCGTAGTAGTAGCGTTTGACGGTGGCTTCTTTCAGGGTTCGGTTCATCCGTTCGACTTGGCCGTTGGTCCAAGGATGTGCCGGTTGGGTGAGGCGATGCTCGATGCCATTCTGCTCGTAGGCATAATCGAAAGCCTGGATCCGGTAGATGCCGTCGGGATTTTCAACCGCTGGCTTTTCTTTGACTGAGTGTCGGAAGTTGGCCAGCTCTGTGAACGGCGTGCCGTTATCCGTCAAGACCGGGTGTATCTTGTAGGGCACCGTCGCGATGAGGGTGCGCAGGAAGTTGGCGGCGATCCGGCGGGTTGCCTTCTCATGCAGCTCGGCAAAAGCAAACTTGCTGACCCGATCGATGGCCGCGAATAGATACAAGCGGCCTTCTTCCGTATGCACTTCGGCAATGTCGACATGGAAGTAGCCAAGCGGATATCTCTTAAACTTTTCCCTGGCAGGTTTGCTGCCTGCCATCTCCGGCAACCGGCTGATGCCATGGCGCTGAAAGCAGCGGTGCAATGCAGAGCGGGTCAGGTGTGGAACGCTGGCTTGCAGGGCATACAGGCAATCATCCAGCGGCAGCAGCGTGTATCTGCGAAACGCCCCACACAGGCCGCTTCCCCTCCGGGCGTCAGCACCGTGGAGCGCCGCTCTTTCGGTCCCATTGGTGCATCCTGCACAGAGTCATGCTTTTTCCACTTCGCGACCGTCTTCGGATTGATGCCGTAGCTCTCGGCAAGTTTGTTCAAGCTCGCTTGACTCTGTTGTATCACCCGACGCACCGCCGCTGTCGGGCGGGCGCTTCCATGCAGAACCTGTCCCATAAATCGTCCCTCCGTAGCTGAGCATACATTACTCCAGCACACGGTGGGACTAAACATGTAGGCCGGCGCGCTCCCGATCGCCGAGTAAACGTGACCCTTGATGAGATCCAGCCCGGGATCGAAACCTTGATTTGTCACAAACCCCATGCGCGCCGCCACGAGCCAGGCGAACCCCACAGATCAGGGGCGCGACATAGGAACCCCTGGTGCACATCGGCCCCATGGGAATGGCAAACGCAGAACCCATCGCGTTGAACGTGATGTTCGAAGGACATTCATTCTCGAACTCTTGACCGTCGGTCGAGATCGTCGGCAAGTTGGATGTTTTCGTTCTCCGGCCCCGGTTCGTTCTGGTTCACCCCTCCGGGCAACTCTGGCGGCTTTTTGATCTCGTCGAGCATTTCCTGCAGCTTGCCCTTCGTGTCCAATAGCATGTTTTCCCGTGCGTAATCGGTCGGCAGTTCCCCGGAGGTCGAGTTGTCAATGGAGGTATTGGTGCTGTACTGATAGGTGTAATTGATGATGTTCCCGGCATTGTTGAGGGTGGTCTCGTGGGTCGTGGTTGACGTCGTGCAGGTCTGTGGATCTTGTCCCTGAGTCTTTTGCTGCAGTGAGCTTGCCCGGGAATTTCGGATACCGAAGTAGTGATTGATACTTGAACTACTGGAGGTTTGAAATGATGAAGATTCCAACGGCAAGAGTTTGACGACGTAGCAAATGGAGCTCTCTCGTCTGCGAGCGGAAAACCTGCAGTTGAAGATGGAATTGGAAATCGTAAAAAAGCGGCGGCGTATTTCCCGAAGGAGTCGCTGTGAGATACGCCTGGCTGGTGGATCAACGCGACTCGTATCCGCTGGAAAGGCTCTGTGCGGCCCTGAATGTCAGTCCCAGTGGTTATGCGGCCTGGAAACAAGGCGGCAGGCGGAGTAAGCGGTTGAGCGATGTTCAGCTCCTCACGCTGATCCGGGCCATCCACGAGGAGTCCAAGGGCAGTTATGGCTGGCCGCGCGTCTGGAAAGAACTGCGGGAGAATGGCTCGCCGGCCAGCAAGGAACGAGTCTGCAAGCTGATGCAGGCGAACGTGATTCGAGCCCGCCACAAACGGCGCTACAAGGCGACAACGGATTCGAAGCACCATCTCCCTGTAGCACCCAACCGGCTGGATCGCCACTTTGCGACAGAGCGTCCCGATCAAGTGTGGACCGCGGATATCACCTATGTGCCGACCACCGAAGGCTGGTTGTATCTGGCAGTGGTGATGGATCTGCACACCCGGATGATCATGGATTGGGCGATGGGGGAGCGCATCACCCAGGAGCTTGTCATCCATGCTCTCAGGATGGCTTGGTTCCGCCGCAAGCCGTCAGCGGGGGTCATGCATCATTCCGATCGGGGCAGCCAGTATTGCAGTGCGGCCTATCAGGCGCTGCTGAAACAATACGGTATGCGGGTATCCAGGAGTCGGAAGGGCGATTGTTGGGATAGTGCGCCGATGGAGAGTTTCTTCAACGGCCTGAAGAACGAGCGCACGCATCACCGGCGCTATGCCAGCCGGGAAGAAGCCCGTGAGGATACGTTCGAATACATTGAGTTGTTTTACAATCGGAGACGCCGCCACTCGGCGCTGGGATACCAGAGTCCGGCGACCTATTACCAGAACTGCTTGACCCAGCAACGGCGGGCAGCCTAAGCGTTTGGTATCGGTAAAACCCGGGCAAGCTTAGGCTTATGAGATATTGCGCCTTCACTAGTGCCATTATTTACTTGACATCCTCGGGCGATAGCCGTCTTGCGGCATGACTGCATGATTGAGGCAAAAGAAGCCGCTTTTAAAGGATGCTTTAAAGCATATCGGAGAGACGTCTTGCCACCCCCAACCAGGAGGAGATAGATTGGAGAGCCTACGTAGACGCCACAAAAGGCGAGCGTGTTGGAGCTGCACAAAGCAAACGTTAGGGCGTCTCAACTATCTTCCAACACCGATTCCGGAAAACTGAATACCGACGGCAATCCAAGATCGACACTATAGTGCCGCCGCTTGCTTGATATCGCGGCCGGAAGCTTCATTTCTAGCTATACCGGCCACGAGACCAAATATCGTCGCTGACTACATCGACTACTCAGCCGTTTTAAAGAATGGATCGCCGCACAGCGCTTGTTGGTTTCATTCCTTAAAACTCGGCTACATCAACATATATATTAAATATAGCCTTTTAACACTACTCTAGATTAGCGTGCCTTGTCCGCATCTCTTCTTCCGGAATCCCTTTCTCGTGAATGATATGGGATATCGTAGCTTCCAAAAAGATTAATGTCGATAACTCAAATGTCGTGCCCATCGGCATGCCAACAACTTTACCATACTGTTCCGCGGTACCAATCTGGCATACGAAATCAGCCATATCGCCAATTGTTGAGCTGCTCTTCGTGGACAGCAAAGCGACTTCAGCGCCTTGTTCCTTAGCGCGCTTGGTGAATGCAATCATCGTCTCCGTTTCTCCGGAGCCTGAGATCACGATAAATAAATCACCCCTCCGAATACTCGGGGTAACGATCTCACCAACAACATATGCATCATAACCGCCATGCATCAGGCGCATTGCAAAAAATCTTGCAACCAGTCCTGATCGGCCGGCACCGGTCACAAAAATACGCGATGCCTTATCAAGCATGAGGGTTAATTTTTCATCATAGGTCGGATCTGTAGCTTCTAAAACGCCTGAAATCTTTTCTATGATCAGTTTCTGATGCATATTACGCCCCTATGCAGCGCTAGCGAGCTCGCAAATCTCACGTGCGGCATCAGCAGGCGAAGCTGCACCATAGATTGCGGCGCCAACGACAACAATGTTTGCTCCAGCTCGCGCGACTTGCTGAACCGTCGATTGCTTAATTCCGCCGGCAACAGAGATTCTGACGGGCAGGTTTAGTCTAGCCACGCTTTGCAAATCGGCAAACGGGGTCTGACCCGCGGCCTGGGCATCAAGACCCGTGTGAACGCCAATAATATGGGCACCTAGCTTAGCGGACTCTCTAGCACATCCTATTTTATCCGGCACATTAATGAGATCGACCTGCACTTCTGCATTGTGTGCGTTCGCTGCCTTAATGACTCCCGCAATAGTTGGAAGGCCAGACACTCCGAGAACCGTACAGATATCAGCACCTGCCGCGTAGAAAGGTGTTGCTTCGTACTCGCCGGCGTCCATTGTCTTAAGATCGACTAAAATCAGTTTGCTTGGGAATTTTTTCCTCAATTCTTTAACCAGACCAACCCCATTATGTTTAATACACGGAGTTCCGATTTCAAAAATATCGACATAAGGGGCTGCAAGGCCAGCAAGCTTTAAGGTTTGGTTGACGTCCAAAGAATCTAATGCCAATTGTATTAATGGTCTTGCCATGATGCGTGCTCCAATTGTTATAGTTGGTTAGATACTTATTAATGCATTCTTTAAACGCATTATTTGTTAACTCTAAAGTAGAACCGGGATAGGTGTCAACGCTTCTCTGTCGCTCTTTTATGTCATCGACAGCACGTCAGCTCATGAATAGCATATGTGATTTCAATGCCTTGCGCGGGAACAATAAGCAGCTAGTGACGATGAACTAAAACCACCGGACCATTTGAGTCAGCACAGAAAGGATGACTCTACTAGCTTTTGCTTCCGATACGCGTCCAAGCCTAGTTTTTGAAGAACCTATCAATTTCGGCTAACGTAGCCATTTACTTTATAGTCGTTTATATGTTTTTCAGGTACTTAGCCACGCCGGTTTCGGCTGCCGCTACTTTGGTAGGTGCGGGCAGGTTCTTCAGGTACTTAGCTACACCAGTCTCGGCTGCTGCTGCCGCTGCTTTTGCGGATGCTGGCAGGTTTTTCATGTACTTAGCCACGCCAGTTTCGGCTGTCGGTCCTTCTGAAACCACGATGGAATTGTGCTGAACCGTCTGAACCTTAGATCCAGATTGCTTGCTGCTCCAGAAGATGAAGCCAGCCAAGGCGAGAACGATTAAACCGATCGGATAATTTTCCACCAAAGGATTTTCGGCTTTGGCAGCCGGAGCACCAGAGCTAGACTGTTCAACCGATGATGCCGACGAGGTGGAGCTGTCCGCATCCGGTCTGGCCTCTATCGTCAATGCTCTTTCCTTCGCAGCTTCACTGTGCTTGGCGATTAAGTCAGCGTCCTGGGAAATAACTACCGGCTCAAAGTCTGCTGCTGGGTATTGTGATTCCGCCCCCGCCAACGGGCTGGCTAGCAGCAGCGCCGTAAATATAGCTTTCGTCAAATCGTGCTTTTTCACATCATTCTCCTAAAAATCGTAAGAAGTGGATGAAGACCCCGGCCAGTGTGGGCTGGATGGCCGCCCCTAACTTAGTATAAGGGGGCGCATCATCAAATGGAATATATAAGCCTCTTCCGATGCTCTAAGAGCTTTAAGGAGGTGCACTTTTCATGATGCGGCAGCCTGAACGCATCCACCACGAGCGTCAACCAAAATGATCATCTCTACGCCAGGGTTCCGACGCAGGATTCGCACACAACCAGCGGCGCATCCTAACCATCCTCGTAGCCGGCGCTGAGAAGGGCTTCCCGGCAAAATTCGGCAAGCTGCTCCATCCACCGACATCTTGCCTTACCGAATTGATCCACCAGATTGAGGGTATCCACACGGATCGAAGCTTCGCGTCGTAAGAATACCCTGGATTTCTGATCATACGGCAAGTCTTGGCGTGCATCGAGGCGCTTTGGACAATCGTGCGAAGATTGGAGATCTACGCACCAAGCGGCTGCGGCTAAGTCCTGGGCCAGTCCACCGATCCGGACGCTCCCAGCACTCGCGTCGAGATCGCCTTGCGGCGACTCCCGTGAAAATCGGCGCTTGCTAACCTGATTGTTTACGCCCGACGGATCGCTCTAAGCGTATTGCTGCGAAATTCCCAACCCAATTGAAAGCCGGATGCGGTTTCTACAACCGGCTATCATTACGTTAGACAATGCTCGGAACCCACTCTGACTAAACCTACCTCGGATTAAACCTGCGCGGATGCGCCCATCGAGTCCATCGCCAATTCGCTTTGAATCCAGACCAATCCAGGCGATTGAGCGTAGGCCACGCTCGCGGTCAGGATTTCCTGACATCTTCCTCGAAGACCTTAATGCTGTTCCGCTGATTAACGCAATGGCCCTTCTTGCGCGACTAAGCGTGCTTTTTTGGGCGGTATTTGTTGAAGGATGTTACTGGCCCGGAGAATCGACGCTGCGCGTCGCCACTAATGTTTGGTCTGGTTATGAGATGCTTTACGCCGCGCGGGAGTTGGGGCTTTACGACGAAGGCCGCATCCGATTGGTGGAGATGACTTCCGCTACCGAGGTGTCGCTGGCGCTGCAGAATGGTCTGGTAGAGGCGGGAACATTGACGCTTGACGAGGTGCTCGGCCTAAAGGCGAAAGGCGCCGATCTTCACGTAGTGCTAGTGTTCGACTATTCGGCCGGGGCCGACGTACTTCTGGCCCGACCCGGCATCCGCACCATTGATGAACTGAAACACCGGCGTGTTGGAGTCGAAAACACGGCGGTCGGAGCGGTTCTGTTAGACGCGGCATTGAGTTCCGTTAAGCTGGATCCCAAAGATATCGAAATTATTCATTTGACGGTCGACGAACATGAAAGCGCCTATCGAAACGGTTCCGTAGACGCGCTGGTTACGTTTGAGCCTACTAAATCCCGCTTATTCGAACTAGGTGCGAAGCCGCTGTTTGATAGCACAAAAATTCCGGGTCGAATTCTCGATGTTCTTGCAGTGCGTGCAGAAGCACTGCAAGAACATCGGCAGTCTTTGCGCAGCCTTGTTGATAGTTACTTTCAGGCCATGGCCGAGTGGCGGACTCATCCGGAACAAACGGCCGCTTTGATAGCGCCGAGAATGGCGCTTTCGCCTGCGGCTGTTCTTAAAACCTATCAGGAAATTCATCTCACGGGCCTGGAGGAAAACCGTAAGCTTTTGAGCAGCTCCAGGCCGATTCTGGACTCAACCGCCCGTGAACTGGCCAATTTTATGGTCTCACGGCGACTCCTGCCTTCTCACGTATCTTTCAATCAAATAGCCAACGATCAGTGGTTGCCCCGACTCGGCCCATAAAAACGATAAGAACGATTTCGCTGGCTCGATGGATTCCTGTCGTGCTCATCGGATCTATGAGCTTGTTTTGGGCCGCACTTTCTTTCGTCGAATATCAGTTATGGAATTCCCGTATCCGACAGGAGAGCAGCGAGACCGTGCGCGATGAGGTCATCCGGCTACAGCGCGTGATGGAACACCAAATTCTAGGGGGGAATTGGAGCGCTGCGGAGCAAGCGCTTACCTGGCTGGCCGTGAAGCCTCCATTTTCCGTGCTGGCGGCGCTGGATGAGGACGGGACCGTACTGCTAGCGACTCGGTTGGCGTGGAAGGGCCAGAACGGTAACAAGGTCTTGCCGGGTTTTGTTGCTCACGACGTGCGATCGGTACTTGAGAACGGCGCCCCGATGGTCCGATATACCGGCGACGGCAGGCATATCGTGGCATATGCGCCTTTGAGTCTAGCGGGCGAATCGGGCAGCCTCCGTTCGCTTCGCAAAGGCATCATCTTCGTTAATTACGACATGAGGTACGAACAAGCCTCATTCTGGGCCGATTTGTTGCAGCGAAGCGCGGTATTTGCGGCAGCGTCTCTTCTTCTGGCAGCTGCACTTTTCGTGCTGTTGCGCAAACTCGTTGTCCAACCTCTGTATCGTTTAGCCGAGACAGCCCAGCGCATCGAAGCCGGTGAACTTGGATCGGGCGCCATGTTGGCCGGCGAAGGTGAATTGGCGCAGCTTGGGAGGGCGTTCGACCGAATGAGCCTCACACTGGCTCAGAACATGCGACAGATCCAAGACCGGGAGCAAAACCTCGCCATCACTTTGCGTTCAATCGGCGACGCGGTCATAGCTACCGATCGTGGCGGTCGAATCCAGCGCATCAACAAAGTAGGCGAGCAGCTCACCGGCTGGACTGAGCAAGAGGCTTTAGGACGCAAGATTGACGACGTCTTTCACATTATTAATGCGAAAACCCGAGAGCCAGCGGAAGATCCGGTCACCCGAGTCTTAGAGAACGGTCATATTTTGGGCCTTGCGAATCACACGGTACTTGTCGCCCGGGACGGACAAGAGTACCAAATCGCCGACAGCGTCGCGCCGATCCGAGATGAACAGGGCTCAGTTCGAGGAGTCGTGCTCGTTTTCCGGGATGTTACCGAGGAGTACCACACACGCGAGGCATTGGAGTTCAAGCAATACAGTATCGATCACACCGGCGATGCGATCATGTGGATTAACCCCGAGGGGCACCTCGTCGACATCAATCAGGGGGCTTGTCGAATGTTGGGGTATGGCCGCGACGAATTGCTGGCCATGAAGATCAGTGATCTTTACTCCGGCGATGAGCGGGAGCCGTGGCCGAACACATGGTCGGCTGTTCGAGAAGATTCTCACTCGAAAGAGGAAACGGTCTATCAGGGAAAGAATGGGAAGATCATACCGGTCGAAGTCGCCTACAGCTATCTCACATACGATGAAGACGAATTTATTTGCGCCATCGCCCGTGATCTTACAGATCAAAAAAAGGTGGAACGGGCGCTTCGGGAGGAAAGCCTGCGCAATGCGCTTTTGCTTAAGACCGCCAGTGATGGAATCCATGTTTTGGACGCGTACGGTAACGTCCTTCAAGCCAGTGATGCCTTCTGCCGTATGCTGGGCTATTCGCCGGAGGAGATTGTTCGTCTGAATGTCAGAGATTGGGATGGCAAGTGGACTCAGCAGGAACTTCAGGAAAAAATCAGAGAATTGCTCGACAAAGCGGATGTGTTTGAAACGCTTCATCGCCGCAAGGACGGCTCAATGTTCGAGGTGGAAATCTGCGCCACCGGAGTGAAATTCGGGAATCAGCGGCTGTTGTATTGTTCGGCGCGAGACATTTCGCAGCGCAAGGCTGTAGAACGTGCGCTCCGCGAGAGCAAGGAACGCCTAAAACTAGCTTACCAGGGTGCGGATCTCGGCACTTGGCACTGGGACATCGGCACCGGCCAACTGGTGTTCGACGACCGTTGGGCAGAATTTCTCGGCTTCGAGGCGCATGAGGCGGAGCACCACATCTTCACGTGGAAAAAGCTTATCCATCCTGATGACTGGACTCAGGTGATGGATGCGCTGAACGCGCATATCGCCGGGGTCACGCCGACATTCGAAACCGAACATCGTCTCCGCACCAAATTCGGCGAGTGGATCTGGATTCTCGACAAAGGCAGAGTACTCGAATGGGACGCTGCCGGGAAACCATTGCGGGCAGCTGGCACTCACCTGGACATTACGGCTCGAAGGCATGCGGAAATGGCTTTGCGGGAGAGCGAATCGCGTTTCCGCGAATTAAGCGATGCGGCGCCGGTGCTCATCTGGATGTCGGATTCGGAAAATGGACGCCACTACTTCAATCGGGGCTGGTTGGAGTTTACCGGCCGCACGATAAGCCAGGAAATATCCTCCGGCTGGATGGAAGGCATTCACCCCGATGATCGCGGGCCCTACCTTAGAGCGTATAGAAAAGCATTCGAAGCCCAGCAGACCTTCCGTACCGAATACCGCTTACGTCGATACGACGGCGAGTTCCGTTGGTTATCCGACTCCGGCAAGCCACGTTTCGACGGACAGGACCGATTTCTCGGCTTTATCGGATCATGTATCGATATCACGGAGATGAAGCAAGCGGAATTGGAGCTTCGTCTGGCCGCTTCAACGTTCGAGGTCAACGAGGCAATCATCATTACCAATGCGATTGGCGTAATTCAGCGGGTAAACAATGCCTATTGCAAACTAACGGGATTTTCCCGGGATGAAGTAATTGGACAAGGCCCCGATATCATGAAATCGGACCGCCATGACGAAGCGTTTTATCGCACCATATGGCGAACACTCATCCGCGATGGATTTTGGCAGGGCGAAATCTGGAGTCGCCGAAAGTCCGGCGAAATTTGCCCACACTGGCTCTCGATTACGGCAGTAAAGAACGATTTAGGCAAAACGACGCATTATGTCGGTGCGTTCATCGACATCTCCATGCAGAAAGAGGCCGAACGGCAAATTCGGCAGTTGGCTTATTACGATACGCTCACCGGCCTGCCGAATCGGCGGCTTTTCTACGACAGGCTGAATCAGGCACTCACTTATGCGGCCCGCTGGGGCCAATACGGCGGTTTACTCTTCATTGACTTGGACCACTTCAAAATCCTTAATGACACGCTGGGTCACGACATAGGTGACGAGCTTTTGATTCAGGTCGCGAATGTTCTAACGAGCGCGGTGCGAGAGGAGGACACGGTAGCCCGTTTGGGCGGAGATGAATTCGTAATTGTGCTGGAGTGCCTAGGTGACGATAAGCCGGTCGCCACGCTCTCTGCCGAGCAGGTGGCGCAAAAATTGATCGGGACCTTGAAGAAACCCTTTCGACTTGCCGGACAGGAGCACCACGTTACCTTGAGTATTGGTGCGGTGCTGTTTCGCGACGACACGGAGCGTCCGGAAACGCTGCTCAAGCGAGCCGATGCGGCAATGTATGAAGCCAAAGCTGCCGGTCGAAACACCGCTTGTTTTTTCGATCCCCAGATGGAAGCCAGCATGGAGGCGCGCGTCGCGCTGTTGGGGGAGCTTCGAAAAGCACGAGCGAGCAATCAGCTTCAGTTGTATTGCCAGCCGCTGGTCAATGTCGAGCGCAAGCTTTCCGGCGGTGAAATTCTGTTGCGTTGGAATCATCCTACGCGGGGATGGATTGCACCGAGCGAGTTTATTCCCCTGGCCGAGGAAAGCGGTCTGATCGCCGAGATCGGTAATTGGGTTTTGAATGCTGCGTGTGAGCGAATTTCGCAGTGGGAGCGAGAAGGATTATTGTCACCGGATTTTTCCCTGGCGGTGAACATCAGTCCGCGGCAGTTCCGACAGCCGAATTTTTCCGCAGTTGTACGCGGCATCGTGCAGCGTGTCAGCGTGGCTCCGCAACGGTTGAAATTGGAGATCACGGAAGGGATGCTGATATCAAAACTCGACGATATCATCAGGACTCTGGACACCCTGAGGGAAGCCGGGCTGCGCTTCTCCCTCGACGATTTCGGTACCGGCTATTCATCTCTCTCGTATCTGCAGCGTCTACCGCTGGACCAACTCAAAATTGACCGCTCGTTCGTGTGCGATGCTCATGAAAATACCAATGATGCCGTCATTGTGGAAACCATTATCGCCATGGGACACCATATGGGCCTGGAGGTGGTTGCCGAAGGGGTGGAGACTGAAGCGCAGTTCGAGTTTCTCAAGGCGCGCGGATGTCAGTCTTTTCAGGGCTATCTATTCGGACGGCCAATGGACTTGAATGATTTCGAGCGGTGTCTTCGGGATGTGGCCGGATGTGTGACCCGGTCACAGCTTTCTTTAGTTTGATGTATTCGACTGACTTTTAAAGAGCGGACAAAAGCTCGTCGACCCGCCGTAAATCATCCTCGGTATCAACACCCGCCTCCGGCGCTTCCTCGACCGGCAAAACCAGAATACGTTCGCCCTGCCATAGAATACGCAATTGCTCCAATGCCTCGACGGCTTCCAGCCGGGACGGTGGCCAGCTCACGTAGCGGCGAAGAAAACCGGCCGAATAAGCATAAATGCCGATATGCCGGAGATACGGAAAGTTTTCCGGCAAGGATCTGTCAGCGTCGGCAAAACCGGCCCTATGCCAAGGAATGGGGGCCCGACTGAAATAAAGTGCGCAGCCGTTTTGATCGAGCACTGTCTTGACGGCGTTCGGGTCGAAGACTTCGCTGTGGCTTTTGATGGGTGCGGCAAGAGTCGCAACCTGCGCAATACACTGGTTCGCCAAGGCTGCGGCGAGCATCCTCACCAGTTTTGGCCGCATCAGAGGCTCATCGCCCTGCAGGTTGACGACGATTTCGTCATCCGCCCAACCCAGCTTATCCGCCACCTCGGCAATCCGTTCGGTGCCGCTGGCATGCTCCTTTCGGGTCATTACCGCACGCACGGGCAGATGATTTACCGCGTCGCGGATCCGTTCGTCGTCGGTGGCGACAATGACGTTGTCGCCAGCTTCTAAGGCGCGCTCGCAGACGTGGACGATCATCGGTCGTCCCGCCAAAGCCAGCAGAGGCTTGCCCGGCAGCCGGCTTGATCCGTAGCGCGCAGGAATGACGATGTTAAAAGACGGCATGGTATAGCCGCTACGACAGAGCGTCGTATTCTTCAAGGCTGATCTTTCGAGCCTCGTTTTCCAGCATCACCGGGATGTCATCGCGTATCGGATAGGCGAGTCGGTCTGCCTTGCAGATCAGTTCCTGCTGCTCCTTTTTGAAAATGAGTTCGCCTTTGCAGACGGGGCAGACCAGGATCTCAAGCAGTTTTCTGTCCATTACGTTTGGCCTTCAATAGGGTTAACAAATTCTCGCCGAATTCGGTCGGCAGCTTTGCTTCGACGGGCACATACCAGAAATTTTCCGCGCCAAAAGCACGGCACTTAACCGCATCTTTCTCGGTCATCACGATCGGTTGACCTTTAGCAAACTCCAAGTCTTCAGCTCGATACTCATGATGATCGGGAAATTCGCGGCCGTCGAACTCTAAACCGAAACTTCGAAGATGACTAAAAAACCGCTGCGGATTGCCGATCCCGGCGATTGCATAGAAAGCACGTCCGACAAAGGATTTCAGGGGCTTTCTCACGGTTTCGTCCTGAAGGTTCACTGCCACTTCGCCTTCCAGAGACATGGCGTATTCGCCAGGCGGAGCTTCACCCGAATACACTCGTAAATCCACCGATTTCAAGCGTTCTAGCGGCTCCCGCAGAGGCCCCGCCGGAAGACAGTGGCCGTTACCGAACCGCCGGGCACCGTCGATCACGGCGATTTCCAACTCGCGAGCCAAAGCATAGTGCTGTAAACCGTCATCGGAAACGATGATGTCACAGCAGGTTTTCTCGAGAAGTGCTTGAGCCGCTTCGGCGCGTTCGGGGAAAACAAATACCGGACAGCCGGTTCGGCGTGCGATGAGTAGCGGCTCATCGCCCACGGCACGCGCATCAGAGTCCGCCGAAACTTGACGCGGCCGCCGTCCGAGGGACGCCCCATAGCCGCGGCTGACAATACCCGGTTTAAATCCTTTCTCCTTCAGAAACTGAGCCAGCCAAATGACCAAAGGCGTCTTGCCGGTACCGCCGACTGTTAAATTGCCGACTACGATGATCGGAACTGGAAGGCGGCTGACTTTCTTAAAGCCATTCCGGTATGACCAGCAGCGAATCGTAACAACCTGGCGGAATACGATTTCGAGCGAAGTCAAAAATGGATTTGGACGCGATTTGCCGTACCACTCCCGCTGTAGCCAGGCGGTCAGTTGCTTCTTCACCTGACTCGATGGAAGGGTTAGGGATTCTCGACCGCTTCGCTCTTGGCGACGAAGGTCACATGGGTGAAACCGAGCTGGCTGGCTGCATCTAGAACGGTAATTACGGCTTGATGAGTGGTCTTTTGATCCGCGTTGATGACCAGCAACGGGTTTTTATCATCACCCGCTCCTTCCAGGATGGCTCTTTTCAGGGTTTCGATTTGCGTGTTGACCACCTGATGCTCGTTGACGAAATAACGCCCTTCCGCATCGATGACGACGTCAACGCCCTTTTCTTCACTTGCAGTTTGCCCTGTGGCCTCGGGTAACCGGATCTGCAGTGCGGCTTCACGGCTAAACGTGGTGGTCAATACCAGGAAGATCAACAGTACGATGAGTACGTCGATCATCGGAATCAGGTTAAGTTCGGGATAATCCCGACGCCGCGGGCGGAAATTCATTGCCGATTAGTCCTCTTCCTGGCTGCTGTAAAGGGTTTCGATCAGGCGGACGGCCTCTTCCTCCATGCGGACGGCGAAGTCGATCACACGGCCTTGGAAATACCGGTAGAAAATCAGGCTGGGGATGGCTACAGCCAATCCTGCCGCCGTAGCGATGAGAATTTCCGATATGCCACCGGCGAGCTTGGTGGGATTGCCGATGCCGCTTGCCATGGAAAACGTGGAGAAGACCTTGATCATGCCCAGGACACTACCCAGGAGACCGAGGTAAGGCGACACCGAGGCGATAGTGCCCAAGGTATTCAAGTATCGCTCCAAATCGTGTATTGCCTGGCGTCCGGCTTGTTCGATACTTTCCCTCACCACTTCGCGGCCTTGCGAATAGTTCGTGAGCCCCGCCGCAAGGATCGCACCGAGCGGGGAATTTACCCTTAATTTCCGAATATAGGCGCTATCGAGCAGATTTTTTCGGTATAAATTCCATACTTCCGGCACCAGTTGCGGAGGAATAATACGGTTTGCACGCAACGCCCAGAAGCGTTCCAAAATGATGGCTAAAGCCAGTATTGAACAGGCGATGATGGGCACCATGACCCAACCGCCCGCTTTAATGATTTCAAACACGGTCGATTATTCCCCACATTAGTCAGCCAATCATTTTAATCGATCGGCTTGAAACCGACAGCCCTTACATCAAGGATAGCAACCGGAATACCGATCAAGCGCCTTTATGATTTATACGCGCAAACTGTCGAAGATTGTTAAAGGCTTATAAATTTCCGGCGGCTAGAACACCATCACAAGGCTTCTACATCGATATTCGGAAGTTCAGCGCGAAAACTTCCGCGTTGCCAAACGATTTTTCCGATATCAAGCCAAGGCTGAGCGATATTCCTATGGCGCAGATCGTCTTCCCAATCCATGGGCACTCGCACTTCTTTCATTTTGACGAGAAATTCAGCGTTCGATAAATCCAGCCCGAGCTCGGTACCCCAAAACGCCGTAACCTTTTTCAAGAACTTACTCAAACGCTCCTGATTCATGTGAGAAGTCACAGCGACATTTGCCCACATCGACTGGACGCGGCCCCAATTCGGCGCCACCAGCCTGCCCTCCTCGTTTACAAACGGCAGCCATTGCTCGCGGCCTGCCTGGTCCTTGTAAGTTATGGCCAAGATATGATTGTAGCCGGCAAAATGATCGTGCATGTAAAGAGCATGGGGCGTTATCCCGAGAAAGGCATGGGAAAAATTGATGACCGAATTGCTGAGGTGATCGATTAATCGTCCGGCAGCGCCGATATCGCAGGCCTCTCCGCAGCGGTACAAGACGCCGTAATGAATCGTGCTGTTTAGTTGGAGCATCAGTATTACAACCAGGAACTTTGCAATACGCTGCACTCGTTGCCTGCCCGTCGCGGCATACCGTTCGTACCATTTCGCAAAAGGATGTTCATCCAACGGAAGCGGAACCGATGGGGCCGCACACGCCTCATTGCAGACCACGCGTTCTCGCTGATCCGCTATTTGGCGATAAACCCGGTTTCCCCAATGATAGATGCCCGGCAACCCCATAAACCAACCGACTGGTGAGGTATATCCCATGCTGACCAATATGCGGATATAAGTATCCAATCCGGAATACAAGCGCCGTTCGCCATCCAAAGCATAAAGATCCAGCAAAAGCTCGCTGTCAGGGATCGAATCGAGTTCTCGGTATTTTCGCGCGTAACTCTGTAAGCCCTTGAAGTCGATTGCTTTGAGAATGTCGAAGTGCTGGACAATGATTACGGTGCGGTTGCACAACGGGCATTGTTGATCATAGAAAACGGTGAGCTTCGGTTGCTCGAACCGGAAAACCTTCTTCAGATTACGCCACCAGCCAAAGGGAACCAGTAATAAATAATGGACCAGCATCCCGAAGCCGAATGGATATATATTGAGCGAAAGAATTATTCCGGTATGGAACAGCGTTCCGGTAACTAAAAGCGGAATACGAAAAGGACGGAACCAAAACAAAAATATAAACAAAAATTGGAAAACAATTATCGTGTAGCCGATAAACATCTCCAAAGTTTTTATATTCAATAATAGAGTCATGTCGATAGCCGACATGTAATAAGGCATCGTCGGCGGAAGCCACGGCCCCATCCCGTTACGCCAGAATTCAGATGAGAGTTTATGGATACCCGAGTCCAGATAGAGCAGTCCTAGGGATATGGCAAGCGGAAGATAATAGGCAAGAACGGACACTCGACCATGCGGTTCATACCGGCTCTCCAGTGTCGAATGCCTTAGTTTGAGCCGGAGATTATCCAGGGATAACCCGCGCTCTGTAGGCAAGAATATCAGCAGGAAACTCGATCCCGTCATCAACTGATCGAATCCTCCGTCAAAATCCTGCCACATGGGCGTGAAAACGACGAAAACTACCCAAAATATATAATTAGCGACCGCCGCCCTTCGGGTATGATAGCCCACGACCAGACACACTGCGACAGCGGCCCAAACAAGGAGGAAGAAGTGCAGTATGGGCGAGGCTCTATCGAGAAAGGGTACCGGGTCGAAAATCAAATGCCGGAAGTAAAACAGGAAAATGATTTCCTGGAGTATTACCAAAGAGAAACCAATTCGGAAAGCACCAAGACCGATGGCAGGCACTTGCTTGGCAAGTCCCTGCTCGACCAATGTTTGCAGTTTTCGGTACATTGCTTGAATATTACGGTTAACGGAGAGCTATGAGCGGAATACGGAACGGTAAAACTATCCTGCGTGACAAGGGAACCGGCGATTCGATACAGAAAGGGTTCGAGGGAAAAAGGCGACTCGTTAGAGGCTTTTTTATTTGCAACAATAATAAAGCGTGTTATTCAAATGGCTTGTCCCATTCACCGGCAAAGAACGTGTCGGTCAGCGGCCGGCGTGTACGCGGAGCGTCCTCCAGTGCCTTAAGCCCATTCGGTATTTTGTCCTTGGCGAACTGGTATCCCACTTAATCATGGCAAATACTGTATCAAGATTTAGAATCAGCTTTTTGATCCAGATCAGATAATAACGTCCGGGTTGAGCACCGAAACACGAGAGCGTCTCCGAGAGAGCCATCAGCTTTGCTCGCTCGCGGTACAACCGCTCAAATTGTAACCTTTTGGCGACGGTATTAACCAAGTTTTAGTGATTAAAAAGTCAAGGCCACACGTGTTTGTCCTCTCTTTAGGAAGCTCCACGTTGCGGCAAGTGGGCGCTACCGCCGGCCTGCCGGGGGCTAAAAGCGTCTGCGCACCTCGAAGGCGATGAAGTCGGCGATCGGAGTCTCTTCAATCACTTCCAGCGAATCGACTTTTGCCCGCGAAGGGCCACTCGCACACCAGTCCAGGAACTCGGCGATACGATCCGAAGCACCCTCCGCCAGAATTTCGACCCGGCCGTCCGGAAGATTTTGTACCCAACCTTTAATTCCCAAGGCCGTTGCACGTTCGCAAGCAACCGCCCGGAAGAATACTCCCTGAACCAAACCCGATACGAAAACATGAACCCGTCTGGTCATCGATACACTCCGCAAAACTCAGCGACTGATTGTCCAACAATAATGAATCCGCGGATTGCGCTCGAAATCCTTCGGAATCGTTTTGCGGCTGATATCCTCCAACTTCAAGCCTGTCAGCGCTTCGGCATCGAGTTTGAATTTGCGGCAATTGGTGGAGAAAACCAATAATCCGCCCGGCGCCAAGAGGTCCATGCATTGCCCTATCAGCTTCGGGTGATCACGCTGCACATCCAAGGTCTGTTGCATTCTTTTGGACGTAGAGAAGGTCGGCGGGTCCAGAAAGATTAAATCGAAGCGCCGCTTATCTCGTGACGGCTGATCGAGCCATTCGAGACAATCCGCCTGAACGAGTTCGTGGCGACCGCCCCCAATTCCATTGACTTCCAGATTACGCCCGGCCCAGTCCAAATAGGTGCGGGACATATCCACCGTGGTGGTCGATAAGGCCCCGCCTTTTGCCGCATATACCGAGGCACTTCCGGTGTAAGCGAACAGATTGAGGAACCGCTTGTCCGCCGACCAATCCTGAAGCATCCGGCGCGTGATGCGATGATCGAGGAATAACCCGGTATCGAGATAATCCTCGAAATTGACCCAGAACCTCCATCCGCCCTCCTCTACCAAATAAAACCGTCCCGCCTCGGCCTGTTTCTCATATTGCGCCAAACCCTTTTGCTTCCGGCGAATCTTGAGAAAAACCTGCTCGGGCGGAATTTCGAGCACCGTCGGAATGGCCGCCACAGTGTGAATCAGCCGCGTTTCGGCCTTGACCGGATCAATGCTGGACGGTGCTTCGTATTCCTGCACATGAACCCAGGTCCGCTCGCCCTGATATACATCCACGGCGACGGCATACTCGGGCAGATCGGCGTCATACAGCCGGTAACAGCGGATTCCACTTTGCCGCGCCCAGCGCCCAAGATTCTTGAGATTCTTGCGCAAGCGGTTGGCGAACATCTCCGCCCCGCCCTCCGCCGTATCCACGATCTTGGCTTTCCGAAAAATTTCACGGGTTTTGCGTTGCGCCTCGGTCAACTGCTCGGGCTCGCGCGGGCTGAAAAAACGCTCCGGCTCGATATCGAAATTGAACAGCCGGCATTCGAGAGCACCGTTGTACAGTGTGTAATAGCGCGTCGCTCGAATCCCCAGTTTGAACGCCAACTCCGGATTACCGGTCAGTAGGGTCGCCTTCCAGCCGGAGAAATGATGCTTGAGCGTCTCCCCCAACTCCGTATAAAGCGGGACCAGTGTCTTCTCGTCTCCTAAACGCTCGCCATACGGCGGATTGACGGCAATCAGACCAAACTGGTGACGGGGGCGAGCATCCGCCATGGCCTTGCGCTCCACGTGCACGTAGCCTCTAAGCCCCGCGTGTTCGATGTTTTCCAGCGCAATCCGGACAGCTTGCCGGTCGACGTCGTACCCGACGATTGGAGGAAGTTTTGGCAAACCCTGTTCGCAACGCCGTTCCGCCTCGTTCACCAGATTCCGCCAGAGCGCACCGTCATGTTTTTTCCAGCCGAAAAGACCGAAATGAGGCCGCAGCAGTCCCGGCGCAAAATCGCTCGCCATGAGCGCCGCTTCGATCGGCAAAGTGCCCGAGCCGCACATGGGGTCGATAAAATGCCCTCCGGTCTCGGCGATCTTAGGCCATCCGGCACGCAGCAAAATCGCCGCTGCCAGGTTTTCCTTGAGCGGCGCTTTACCCCCTTCCCGCCGATAAGCGCGTTTGTGGAGGCTTTCACCCGAAAGATCGATGCTTACCGTCGCGAAATCCCGATCCAGATAAACATTCACCCGGAGATCCGGCCGGTCCAGACGCACCGACGGGCGGATACCGTAATGCTCCCGGAAGTAATCGACAATCCCGTCCTTGACCTTTTGAGCGCCGAACAGCGTGTGGTTGATCTTCGACCGGCTGGAGACAAAATCAACCGCGAAGGTCGATTGCGAATCCAGATGAGCGCTCCACTCGATGCGGCGGATGCCTTCGTAAAGCGCCTCAGGACTTGCCGCGAGAAAACGGTCAAGCGGAAGCAAAATCCGGTTGGCCAACCGAGACCACAAACACGACTTATAAGCCGTTTCGAGTTCGCCGCCGAAGTCTACTCCGGCGCGGGTCTCGGCCACGTCCACCGCGCCTAGTGCTCTTAACTCGTCGGCCAGAAGAAGCTCCATACCGAGCGGAGCGGTCGCAAAAAAACGCTGAGAATGATTCATTGAATATGTCTGAAAGGCCGCGCAAAGCGGATAGTAAGAAAATAGGATCAGTCGCTCGCCAGCGATCTTTCCAGAGAAGCTTGGCAGGTGATTAATTGTCGACGGTAGCGGGCAGCGTTCGCCGCTACGCGCTGGGCAACCCGTAATAACCAAGGCTTGGAAAGATAAGTCTTACGTTGAAACCCGCCTTGGCCCTCATGATAGGCCAAGTATTGGCTGTAGGCATCCTGCTTGGCGATTCCGAGGCGCGTATAGCTCTGATGCACATACCAGCCGATAAAATCGACCACGTCTTCGAATTCGTCGCGATCCGCCCAACCGTTGCCCGTTTTCATCCGATACCACTCCCAAGTCTCGTCCTTGACTTGACCGTAGCCGTAGGCCGACGATGGCCGCCACAGCGGCAAGATCCCTAAAAGCTGGTAGCGCGGCGGACGCGCGTCGTCGACGAAACTCGATTCCTGGTTGATGATCGCCATCTGGACCGGCACGGGTATTCCCCAACGGCGTTGCGCGTTCCTGGCGCTAGCGTACCAATCCTCTTTTTCGAAAAAAATCGAGCACAAATTCGATGGATTTTTCGGCGGGGCCGTCGCACAACCCGTCAGCACAGCCATAAAGAGAAAGAAAACGGCACGTTTCATCAGAACCGCGTGGGTTCCAACGTCCCGGCAATCCATCAGACGGTGGACTGTTCCGTGGGAACCTTCTGCTCTGATCGAAGCGATTTCCATGTCCATTCACCATTCGCGGCAAATTCCAACACCGCATCGTAATAACGGAGACCGTCGTGCGGGCCGCCGAGATTGACGTAGGCAATGCCGCTGGCGGTGAGCATATCCAGCACTTTCCCGACCTGCTCCGAACTGAGAGCGGTGTCGATACGGTCCAAAAAGGCGAATTTCGGCGTTGCGATCACTAGGCGGCTTACAGCTATCAATTGTTGTTCGGCCAGAGACGTAACGCTATCCCAATCCTGCTCCGCATCCAGCCCGCTGGCTCGGGTTAGTACCGGCTTCAGATCAAATGCCTGCAGAACCTCAAGGATCCGTTCCTCGCCGATCACGAACTCCTGACCGGTGCGAAGCAGCAATTCGCGGAGCGTTCCGGGCGGAAGATAAGGGCGCTCCGGAAGGAACATGATCTGATTCAATTCCGGGTGAATAATCCGGCCCTCGCCCTTTTCCCAAAGACCGGCGGTGGCCTTGAACAACGCAACCCTCGCGGTATCGTCTTCTCCGTAAACAAGGAGCCGTGTTCCGGCGGGAACTGAAATGGACAAGTCCTTGACTACGATGCGGCCATCTTCGGATGAACGCAGCGTCAAATGCTCGTACGCCAACAACCCATCGTTTTCGCAAACCTCGATAGCCGACGGAGCGACAGGATTTTCGGCGCAGAGAGGGCACTCCGACGTGCGACGACGATGGGCGCAAACTTCGCCTGTCGGCACCGGTGTTGTCTGCGCTTGTTCGATCGCCTCCGCGAGCGAACCCAGCCGAGCGATGACCGCGGCGAACGAGGAAATCGACTGGAAATTGGTTACGATCAGCGAGAAAGCGCCCAGGAGCTGAGCGAACGCCATCGCCGCCTGGGTAATCACGCCGAATTCGACTTCCCCGCGGATGAAAAGCGGAGCCACGATCAAGGCGGGGATGATCTGTATAAGGTAGTTGTAACCGGTGGTAAAGAACCCAAGATTACGGTTCACATCGATGATTTGCCGGAAATTGGCCGTCAGTTGATCGAGATGACGCAGGATTCGGGCTCTAGCCCGGCCCTCCCGGCGCAACAGCGCCACCGATTCGGCGTTTTCCCGGACATGGATGAGATCCGCCCTGAAGTTGGCCTCTTTGTCGAGTTGACTGTAGTTCAATCCGACGAGGGGATATCCGAAATTAATGGTCAGATAGGATCCGGCCAAGGCATAAACAACCGCTACGCCAAACAGCAAAGGGCTGATCGACCACATTACGCCCGAGAAAGCCACCACGGTAAAAGCGCCATTTAGGAGCATCAGTACGAAGGAAAGCGTGGTAACCGTGAATGCTCGCACATCGTCGGAAATACGCTGGTCCGGATTGGCGATTTCCCCGTTTGCAATCAGCCGATCATTGAGTCGGTAGTAGGTAGGATGTTGCAGATAAATATTGACGAACCTCCGGGTTAGCCAATCCCGCCAAAGCAGACCCAGGCGTTCTTCGGTGAAGCGGTAAAAAACCGCGACCACGGTACAGGCCGCTAAGACGCCGACATAGACGACGCCCTGCCACACGAACCCGTCCCAATTTCGTTCCGCGATAGCCGTCATGAAATCACGGCCGACGTAGCTGTTAAGAACATTCAGGCCATTGATCGCAAACAGGAATGCGATCAAGCCGGCGAACAGCATAACGGCCTTGTGGCCTACCTCGGAAGCGACAAAGCTTTTGATGCCCCGAACGAAACGAACCCAGGTTAGCCGGTTAATCTGCGCAAATTCTGCACTCATAGCAATAGTCTTTACGTTGTCCGCCGCTATCCCATCCCTCCCCGGCGCTTAGTTCCGAGAAGCACGCAGACTTATCGGAAACAAAGATTGATTTTATCCAGCCCCCTCCTGGTATGACCGGGTTGCAACACCGTTATCCTATTTCAGTTTGGTCCGCAGTGTGACTCAAACCTCATACCGCCCGCAAGGGGTTCGGCTGGCGCGGCCATCGCCAGAGGCTCCGCTTGAAACACGAGGAAGCATCCTGGCGACCGCGAGTTATCCATGGGACCGGGCATCGTCGTCTCGACTAAGATTGTCACTCTTTGACCTTACTTGTCAGAACTAACAAAAATAACCATCCTCTATCCAGGCATCAATCGGTAATTAATATCCAATCTGCCACAATCCACTACACTGCTACCTAGAACCGGTTCGACATTTGGCACACGCCATGCCTTATCCCTTACCAGGGCTGGCGCCGGACTAAACAGCCTAGCCGGTCGAAGTACAGGAGTTTGAACACGATTCGCCGCCACCGACGAGTCGCCCAAGAATTGAACGTCCGGGTGAATTAACGTGAATTCGGAGGAGGATGTCATGGCCACCAAAGTCATCGAGCCTGAACTGAGCAAACCAACATTCGCCACGCTATGGAAGCATGTGAAATGCATCCTGCGGATGCACGTATCGGGAATTCTTGACGAAGCGGAAACAATTAGCAGCGCGAACCGCGCGCGAAATTCCGGGAACATCGGCCCAAGGACCCCATAAGCCGGTTCTGGTCGCTTCCGAAGTTTTCATGAACGGCTCCAAAGAGAGTTCTTGAAGCGCCACAAGCGGAATAATCGCCGTAATCGGTTAAGCTTAACGGAGATTAAGCACACAGCCTGTAGACTCTAGCGCCCCTTGACGAACACCCCGATGCGAACCGAGCTCTTGGATAGTTTTGAAGATCTAACGGCTTGGACCGGCATCGCCTCGGGACAGGCCAAAGTCATAATCTCTCAGGACAAAGGACCTCACGGCAGAGCCATGAGGCTCGATTTCGATTTCAAGGGCGGTGGCGGTTTCGTTGTGGCGCGCAAACCGTTTTCACTCGCTCTCCCGGAAAGTTACGCCTTTAACTTCACCGTCCGTGGCGCTGCTCCCGCCAATAAGTTCGAGTTCAAGCTGGTCGACTCGCACGGCCGGAATGTCTGGTGGTTTCATCGGGATCGCTTCGACTTCCCCCGAAATTGGCGATCCATACGGATCAAAAGCAGCCAAATCGAATTCGCCTGGGGACCCTTGGGCGGCGGCGCCATGCGCCAGGCGGGCGCTATCGAGTTCGTGATCGCTGCGGGTCCCGGAGGCAAAGGAACGGTTTGGATCGATGACTTGCGGTTTGAGGATCTCACCCCCGACGCCGCGCCTACCGTTCGAGCATCGAGCGCCCTGCCGGGCTACGGGCCTGAGTTGGTCCTGGAACGCTCCGCCGAAACGTGTTGGCGAAGCGAACCCTCGCACCGAGCAGAATGGTTGCTGATCGATTTTCATACCGAACGTGAATACGGCGGTTTGACCGTCGAATGGGAACCCACCGCTCCAACTCGGGACTTCGACATCCAGATTTCGAATGACGGAATCGTCTGGAGAACAGTTTATTCCGCGTCCGGAGTCGAAACCGAGAGCAGCTACGTTTACTTGCCCGGCACCGCCTCACGCTATCTACGCCTTTACCTGGGCAATGCTACGAGCGAAGTCGGCATCGTCCACATCGGAATCGAGCCGTACGAATTTTCCCGCTCCATCAATGCGTTCTTTCAGAGTATCGCCAAAAAAGAAGCCAGAGGACTTTATCCAAAGTACTTGTCTGGAGAGCAAACCTACTGGTCACCGGCCGGTGTTAGCGGAGAAACCACGACGTCGGGACTTCTGAACGAAGAAGGCATGATCGAAGTCGACAAAGGCTCATTTTCCATCGAGCCTTTTTTGTATACCGACGGCCAATTGATCACTTGGGCTGACGACTCCTGTGAGCAGGAATTGGAGCGCGGACATCTGCCGATCCCGTCGTCCGTCTGGAATAAAGACAATCTTCGCCTCAAAACCACATTGTTCGCCGCCCACCTATCGGGTATGCCTGTTCTGTTGGCCCGTTACCGAATCGAGAACACCGGACAAAACGCGCGCGAGGTGCGTTTTTTTGCCGCCCTGCGTCCGTTCCAGGTCACACCGCCCTGGCAGGCTTTTGAAGATTTCGGCGGCGTCAGCCCGGTCCGGGAACTCGCTTACGTTGGCGGCTCAGTATTCGTTAACCGCAGCAAGCGTGTCATCCCCTTAAGCACTCCAAGCCGGTTTGGAGCCACCGCATTCGCCCAGGGCACTCTCACGGATTATCTGAAGCGCGGCGACGTACCACCTCGCACCACGGTAATCGATACCTTCGGCTATGCATCCGGCGCCTTTCGTTACGATCTCGAGCTTCTTCCGGGTTTCGCTCATGAGATTTATCTTGCGATACCTTTTGGCTCGGCCGAGGCCGAACCGGATGGATCGAACGAAATGCTGCTTCAATCGGTTTCCGGGGCGGATTTATTCGATGCCGCCAGGCGCGATTGGCAAGAAAAACTCAATCATCTCGACATTCGCCTGCCGCCGAAGGCACAACACTTCGTCGACACATTGAAAACCGCGACTGCTCACATCCTGATCAATCGCGACGGACCTGCGCTGCAACCGGGCCCTCGGCGTTACACCCGCTCCTGGATACGGGACGGAGCCATCATGGCAGCCGCGTTGCTCAGGATGGGCTGCGCGCAAGAGGCAAAGGACTTCATCCGATGGTATGCCGGTTATCAGGCGGAAGACGGTAATGTACCCTGCTGCGTGGATCGGAACGGTCCCGATTGGCTACCCGAATACGACAGCCAGGGCGAACTCATCTACACCGTCATGGAGTGCTATCGCTTTACCAATGACCGGGAATTCTTAATCGAGTTGTGGCCGGCGATCCTCAAGTCGGTGGACAGGATCGAAGCCTTGCGCAGCCAAAGACTCACGCCGGAGTTTCAGATGCCGGAGAAACGGGTCTGTTACGGTCTGTTGCCGGAATCCGCCAGTCACGAGGGCTATCTGGCCCACCCCGTCCATGCTTACTGGGATGATTTTTGGGCGCTCCGGGGACTCAAGGACGCCGTAGACATGGCGGAGATTATCGACGATCGAGATCAGGCAAGCCGTATTCAGGCTTTGCGGGACTCTTTCCGCGAAACTCTGTATGCGTCCATCGACGCCACAATGAACGAGCGTGATATCGATTTCATACCGGGCTCGGTGGAATGGGCGGATTTCGACCCTACGGCCACCGCCGCCGCCATCGCGCCGATCGACGAACTGCACAACCTCCCTGAAGCCGCCGTAACCCGCACGTTCGAAGAGTACCTGGCCAAATTCCACGAACGGCGCTCCGACAGCGTCGACTGGACCAATTACTCGCCTTATGAAGTACGTATCGTCGGAGCGTTGGTGCATCTCGGAATGCGCGGCAGCGCCCATGAGTTAGTGGACTTCCTTTTGGCCGACCGGCGTCCTTTGCCCTGGAATCAATGGCCCGAGATTGCGTGGCGCGATCCGAAGACGCCGGGACATATCGGCGATATCCCTCACAGTTGGATTAGCGCCGAATACGTTCTCTCCTTCCTAAGCATGTTCGCCTTCGAGCGCGAGGCGGACCGCTCGCTGGTGATTGCGGCGGGGATTTCCGAGGATTGGCTGATCGATGGGTTCGAAGTGGCCGTCGAGAATCTGCCGACTCATTACGGCAAACTCAGCTATCGCTTACGTCTCGTGGGACACGACAAGGCGTTGTTGGACTTGTCCGGCACTATCGTCTTCCCTCCAGGCGGGATCGTTATCAGGCCGCCGCTCCCGCGCCCGATCGTCTACGTCGAGGTTAATGGAGAGAGGAGCGAGTCATTTGATGCAGAAACTGCGATCGTCGACCGGCTTCCCGTCGGGATTATCATCGGATTCTGAAGATACGTGACGAACCGCTACCGAAGCGGCGAACTCGCCGGATAGAACGGCCGGTTGTTCGAAACCTTTACCGCATCGGAGAAGCCCTCCATCTCCGCGGCTATCATCCTGTAAAGTTCGGGCGTCCAGGACGGCAGCCCGTAACCCTCAGGATCCAGCGGCAAAAGGCGTGGATCGCGCGGCGCGATGATTACTTTGACGTTTTCTTCTCCGACCTGCGCTGTAAGCACGAACAGTTCTTCAATCGCTTCATCCCCCATGGCCAGACAACCGGCGGACACGCTGTTGCCGTGGATGAAAATGTCCGAGCCCGGATCGAAACGGCCTTCACGCTGGGCATGGAACCAATCGAACTCGTTCGGATAGTTCAACTTCATCGACAGATGATAGTTGCTGTTCGGATTCAGTCCGACGATGCGATACACCCCTTCAGGAACCTGTTTGTCGCCTTGCCACAGCTTTGGTCCGGTCACGCCGCTAGCCGCTTTGACGTCGTAGTCTCGGATAAAACGGAATTCGCCCCCGTCTCTGGCCCAAACCTCGAGTTTCTTTTCCTGCTTCAGCGCGATGAACGTAACTTCCCGTGGCGGGTATGCCACGCCGGCTTTCCGGAAATAAGGTTTAAGCTGCCCCGTTGCGTACGGGCCGAAATTGTTGACTACGTCCTCTACGGTTCGCATTCTGGATTCGACGACGGGGGGCGGCAGGCTCATGGGATACTGGCTAACAACCGAGTGATGTTTCTTCATAATAGGTTTGGCGGCCATCTGCACGGTTTTTTTACTGTTTCCGGCACACGCCGTCAAAAAGGCCGTCATGATGAATAACAAGACGATACTTTTCGTTTCCATGCACAGAACTCGCCAAATGTTTCTTGCTGATCAAGCGCCCATCGTCACGCGTATCCGGGCCGTTGAAAAAAGTTTAACCCATTTCCCGCGGAAAACCTCAAGGCCCGATCTCTAATCCCTCGCTTTCAATTCCTCCATTCCGGCTCGAATATCCTCTTTGAGCTTCGCCAGCGGCTTCGTGTTCCGGCGCGCGGCCGGCGACTCCGTAACCTCAAAAGAAATAGGAAAACGCCTCCCATCCGAAGAGGGCCAACGTGATCAGCAGAAAGGCGCAATAGAGCACGCCCACGGCAAGCCAGACGAAAGCCACGAAGATCATCAAACCGTCCTGCTCGAGCTCGCCCAGGCACGCGGACACGATGGCTAACGCGGGAAAGAAATCGTTCAAGGGAATGCCGAAGAACGGAATAATTATGATGAGTCCGCCGGCGAGCATGATCCCGCCGGTTACCACCTGTCCCTGTCGTCCGCTTACCCAGCTTAAATAGCGGAGCCGTGTGTAACGGCGGCACCATCCGAGAAATTTCAAGGTGTAAACGGTAATCAGCTTAAGCACTTTCGGAGCAACGCGAATGCCGCGAATGCGCTTCGGCAAAACAGGCTCCGGATAGCCCATCAGTAATTGGGCTCCAAGTACGATAAAAGCGAACCCGCCCGCAGTGGAGAATGGACCAAGAGGCAAGAGGGGTTGAAGAAACGGCAAGGCTAGAAAAAGGGCGACTAGGCAAAAACTCGCCTCTTGAAGAGCGTCAAGTACGTGACCAATCGTGACACCGCCGACTTCCGCATGCTTACGGAGCTGTTTTAGCGCCGTTATAAGATGTCTATAACCGCTCAAGATTGAACAATCGTCTCTGTCTCTATTCGGAATAGTAGAAAATTCGACGCCTGCGATTTCGCCGATAAACCGGTCAATCGGTCACGTCGGGTTCGAAAAACACCCATTTCACCTGCGGGAATGACGTCTTCAAACCGGCTTCGCAGCGATTGATATCGGCAATCATCTCATTCATTTCGGCTGCCCGTCGCATCTTCGCCTTTACCGCCACCATCACGTCGCTGCCGAGTTGCAATGTAATCAGATTGAATACTTGGCCGATTTCCTCGCATTTGTCCAGATAGTTATGGATGGCATGTCTGGTTTCCGGTTCCACGCTTTGCCCGATCAGCAAGGCGGAGATTTCCACACCGATACCCACGGCGACCAAGACCAACAACGCACCGATCGCGATACTGCCGGCCGCATCGTAGACCGGATCGCCCGTCGCCATGGCCAACCCGACAGCGATAAGGGCGAACACCAAGCCCGCCAAGGCCGCCACGTCTTCGCCCAAAACCACGATCAGCTCGCTCTGACGAGTGTCACGGAACCATTGCCAAAGTCCTCTGTTACCCCGCGCCTTATTGACCTCTCTCATACATCCGTAGAGCGAGACGCTTTCCATGATGATGCTGAATGCCAGGATTCCGACCGCGAGCCACGGCGACTCCAGCCCTTCGTGCGCCTCCAGCTTGTGTATGCCTTCGTAAATCGAGAATAATCCGCCCATGCTGAACAGGATCAGCGCGACGATGAACGACCAGAAATAAATCGCTTTGCCGTATCCCAGGGGAAAATCGGGCGAAGGCGGACGTTTCGCCCGTTTGAGGCCCAGAATCAGCAACCCTTGATTGCCGCAATCGGCAAAAGAATGAATGGCCTCCGCCAGCATCGAATTAGAGCCGGTGTGAATGGCGGCGAACAGCTTGGCAGCAGCTATGGCGGCATTTGCGCCCAAGGCGAAGAATATCGACTTCAGAGAATCGGCTTGATGAGACATGACTCCTCTTGGCGTTTTTTCTTGCATATGGAAGGCGGGAAAAAGCATAGCACTCCTTAGGGTACGGCACAGAACGACCGGTCTTGCACTCCAAGAGAAAGGCATGATGCAACGTGTACTGAAAACCCTAATCCTGCTCATTTCAATTCCGCTCGCCGCAGCCGAGGAGCCGCCGGGCCGGCTGGTGGACGTGGGCGGCTATCGTTTGCACATCCACTGTATGGGGCGCGGCACGTCGTCCGTGATTCTCGATCACGGGCTCGGCGGTTCATCGACGGATTGGATCAAAGTGCAGAGCAAGCTCGCCACCGTTACGCAAACATGTATTTACGACCGGGCCGGTTACGGTTTCAGCGACCGCGGCCCCCCACCCCGGACCAGCAGCCGTATCGCCACGGAACTGCGGACCTTATTGGAGCACATACAAGAAGAAGTGCCGCCGCCTTATCTCCTCGCCGGACACTCGTTCGGCGGCTACAACATGCGGCTATTCGCGGGGCTTTTTCCCGAGCAAACAGCCGGCCTGGTGCTGGTGGATACGCCCCATGAAGATCAGGCGGAAAGCATCTTTGAACACCGCATCATGCGCGAGATCGATCCCCACGGGGTGCTGCGGGGCTTTTGGGACCCCGGATTGTTGAGCGCCATCGTCGAACTGATCGATCCGGAACCCTTGGCTCCCTCATTCGGCGTATCCCCTAAAACGTTGCGCGCGATTCTGGCGGAAGCGGGCGCCTATGAGGAAAGCAGCCGCGAGCTTCGTTCCGCCGATGTTTATCCGGATACGCCATTCACCATTATCATGCACGGCGTTCGAATCATGCCGGACGGACAACTTGGGGACGATATCGAGCGCGAATGGTTGCGGCTGCAAAGGGAACTCGCCGGGCGCTATAAATATGGCGAAGTTTTGCTGGCCCCAAAAAGCGCCCATAACGTTCCGCTGGATGAGCCTGATTTGATTGTCGATGCGATAGGAAGAATGATCGACTCCCTTAGAAAAGCTAATTCACTCAGAAGATATGATGGATAACACCCGATTCCCCGAAAATTTCCTCTGGGGTGCCGCCACCTCCGCCTATCAGATCGAAGGCTCGCCTTTGGCCGACGGAGCAGGCCCCAGTAACTGGCACCGGTTCTGCCGCATACCGGGAGCGATTCACAACGGCGATACCGGCGATGTGGCCTGCGACCACTACCGGCGCTGGGTAGATGACGTGAGGCTCATGAAGGAACTGGGACTCAAGGCTTACCGGTTCAGCATTGCCTGGAGCCGCGCGCTCCCTGACGGGCGGGGAAAGCCGAGTGAGAAGGGCCTGGACTTCTATCGTAACTTGGCGGATGCGCTCGCCACCAACGGCATCGAGCCGTTTGTGACGCTGCACCATTGGGATCTCCCGACGGCGCTTGACGATCTCGGCGGCTGGGCTAACCGCGACTCGGCCCACTGGTTTGCCGATTACGCCCACCTGATCTTCCGAGCCTTGGAAGATAGGGTGCGTTACTGGACCACCCTCAACGAGCCTTGGGTGATCGTCGATGCCGGCTACATGCATGGCGTCCATCCTCCGGGGATCAAATCGTTGGAAAAGGCTCCGTTAGCGGCCCATAACTTGTTGCGCGCTCACGCATCGGCGGTACAGGCTTTTCGCGCGGACGGCAAAGGCCAAATCGGTTTGGTGGTGAACCTGGAGCCCAAGTATGCCGCCTCGAACGCCCTCGAGGATGCGGCCGCCATGGCGCGAACCCATGCCTATATGAACCGGCAATTTCTCGATCCCGTCTTCTTGGGAGCCTATCCCGATGAACTCGCCGAAATATTCGGACGCGATTGGCCCCGCTTTCCCGAAGACGACCTAAAGCTGATCCAGGAACCCATCGATTTTCTCGGCATCAACTACTACACCCGATCGGTAGTCCGCAGCGACCCATCCTCGCCGCCTTTCTATGCCTCCCCGGTACCGCAAGCGAACGCCGAGCACACGGAAATGAATTGGGAAGTGTTTCCCGATGGGTTGAAATCCTGCCTGCTTTGGGTGAAAAGGCGTTACGGGGACGTCCCACTGTACGTCACGGAAAACGGCGCCGCCTTGGCCGACTCGGCATCGAGGGAAGGACGTATCGATGATGTGCGCCGAATCGACTATTTCCGCACCCATCTTCGCGCGGCGCAGGAAGCCATTCAGCAAGGGGCTAATCTGAAGGGCTATTTCGCCTGGTCTCTGCTCGATAATTTCGAATGGGCCTGTGGCTTTTCCAAGCGCTTCGGCCTAGTACAGGTCGATTACGCCACACAAGAACGTACCCCCAAAGCCAGTGGTTGGTTTTATCGGCAGGTTATCGAGAGCAATGGGGCAGTAATTTGGGATTGAACGAGCAAAGGCTCGCAGCTCCCCTCCATGGGATATGGCTCCGTCATCGGCACGAAAGCGAGCTTGCCGGGAACACGGTACAACGTCTGGTATGAAGGGATATTACTCGCAATCGCTTTTAGCCTGTAACTCGATATAAAAACAACGTTGTTATCGGCCAATGCTTACAAGATAATCTTCACCGACATGCAACACACTATTCACTTGATTGTTATAATGCGCGGTCATTCAGGAACTGAATAACCGTACTCGTATCAAGGGTTAGCCAATATTCAGTTTTAGAACATAAAAAATTTTGAGGAGGAACTACTTATGGCAAAAATCAGCACGTTAGTTTTGAGCGCGAGTTTAGCCGTCACCGCGGTGCCCTGCGCCTTTGCTGACGAGGATTCGCGTTATCCCGGACATGATTTCAAGCCCACGGTGATTTATCAAAATCCTGAATTGATCACCCCAAACGGGTCAACGCACTCTTCGGACGATCAATCCGATACGCATGCGGATGATAAGTATCCGGGCTCCAATTTCAGGCCGACCGTCATTTATCAAAATCCTGAATTCATCAAGAAGTAAGCTCAACACCGTTTAGAGCTTTTGGAACGCACTGCTCGATCCGATACGGCGCGTATCGGATTGTTTATTTTCCGGAGAAACGTATGTCCGATCTGACATCCTCGACCTCAAACCCGAAGTCAGGCTTCGGCCTGAAAACGGTCCTCGAACGTTTGAACGGAGAGGTCTTTTTGAATTATCCGCTGCTGACCAGTCTCTTCGTGACGGACTTTGCCTTATTGAGCTTCGGACGAGAGCCGCTGCTGCTCCGTTTCCTGCTGCTCGCGGGCCTGGTTTATCTCGCAATGTTCTTCAGTACAAAATCGTTCGCTGCAAGCATGAGCGCTGAAAAACAGCCTCGACCGAAGGTCGAGGCTCCGCAATCTTGAGCGAAAAATCTTAACGTCGTTACTTCAGAAGTTTTTTCCTTCACTAACGAGGAGATAGCGATGGGGAAAATCGATAAGACATCGGTAGTTAAATTGTTGTGTGGCGGCAACGAAATCGTCCACAACGGATTGATTATGAATCGGCATGCTAGCAATGGAGCACGGATGTGAATACGGCAAAGGCATCGGAACCTAAAACCGGCATACCAGACTGGCAAAAGTTCATCTCTGTCATCCTGGATTATCCTATTCAAACGAGTCTGTTTATCATTAATTTTGCCTTTCTGCTTCTGATCGACCCGCCCGTCCTGCTATCGATCTTACTGCTCTCGGCGCTAGTTTATTTTATCTTTGCTTTTGGGCATCGGTTATCTCAAGTCACCGATCTGCCAGAAAGCTATTCGGATGTAGCTAAAGGACATTTCCCCGCCGCGAATCCGACCGCTGTCGAAAACTTTGAAGCGCACTCCACACCGATAACCGAACCGCCAAAGAGCCCAACCAGACGCGTCGCGCAGAGCGCAAGCGATCCGCAAAGGTCACAGGCAAAACCGCAAAGAACTAGACGAAGAGCAACCAAATCCTAAATAGAGGTCAGGAGCTACTTGATAAACAGCGACATCGATTTTGTGACGTTCGATGGACTATCCCGGCAAAACCTGGCGGGGCTTTTCCCGTCAGGTTTTACCCACGAGAATCGGTGCAGCAGCGACAATTGGCTCTTTCTGCATACCCGGGCAACGGATCGCCGAAAAGGAATGGGCGCTTTAGCGCCTATTCTCAACCTGAAATCGGGAACTGCCCTTTTCCTTTTAGCCCTCGCCGGTCACTGTGATCTTCTTCGGCTGTATGGCGGCTTTCTTCGGTATAGAGATTTCCAATATGCCGTTGCTGCAACGGGCCGAGATGCCTTCCGCATCAGCGGTATCCGGCAGCGAAAAACGGCGATAGAAAGAGCCATGGACTCGCTCGACGCGTTTCAGTCCTTCGCGGCGGGCCGTCGCTTCAGTTTGGCGCTCGCCTTTCAGCGTAAGTATGCCGTTCTCCATCGTGATATCGATGCTGTCCGGGCTTACACCGGGCAGATCGGCCCATAAAATATAGCGGTCAGCTTCCTCTTTGATGTCTACGGCGGGGGTCCATTCCGCGGTAGCTGCGGTATCGGTACCAGGACGGCCACCTTCGAACGAGCGCTCGAGCTCTCTTTGGAGCTGATTCAAAAGGCTCCAGGGTTCATACCTACTCATCGTGATTACCTCCTTTATTTGAAGAGTCTCTGCTCTAAATCCAATATGGAGGCGTGAGTTGGTTTTTCAAGCATTCGCAAATTAGCCGGCCCAGGCCCTTGCATTTCGGAATAGGCGCATCCATGGTCCGTACTCGCCCCATTCCTTCGGATGCCAGGAATTCTGTATAGTGCGGAAACACCGTTCCGGATGCGGCATCATGATGGTGAAACGGCCGTCGAGCGTCGTCAGGCCGGTGATGCCCAGCGGTGATCCGTTCGGATTATGAGGAAATGCGTCGGTAACTTTCCCGTAAGTATCCGTGTAGCATAGCGAGACCACGCCGAGGCTGAGCGCCTTGCGCGCATCGTCGTGGAACTGGGCCCGCCCTTCGCCGTGGGCCACGACGACCGGCATACGCGATCCCTCCATGCCGGCGAACAAGATGGATGGCGATCTCTGAACTTCCACCAAAGCCACCCGCGCTTCGAATTGCTCGGACTCGTTTCGAACGAAGCGTGGCCAGTGCATGGCGCCGGGAATCAATTCAGCGAGATGGGACATCATCTGGCAGCCGTTGCAGACCCCGAGACCGAATGTGTCCTGCCGGTTGAAGAACGCTTCGAATTCATCGCGGCCGCGAGTATTGAGCAATATCGATTTCGCCCAGCCGCCCCCGGCGCCTAAAACATCGCCATAGGAGAAGCCGCCGCAAGCGGCCAAACCGACAAAATCACGAAGGCTCACGTGCCCGGACAGGATGTCGCTCATATGCACGTCGACCGCCGTGAAACCGGCCCGGTCGAATGCCGCCGCCATTTCCACATGGCCATTCACCCCTTGCTCCCGGAGGATCGCCACGCGCGGACGGCCTTTATTGAAAAAAGGCGCGGCAACATCGTGGCTGGGATCGAAGGTCAACTCGGCTTTAAGCCCCGAATCGGCCTCATCCGCAATTGCTTCGAATTCCCGACGGGCGCAGTTCGGATTATCACGTAACGCCTGCATGCGGTAACTGGTTTCCGACCAGATCGGCTGTAGTTCGGCGCGGGCCTGGGACAGCAAGATCTCATCGCCCCGCTTGAACACGATTTGTTTGTCGGCACGAGGCATGCCGATGACATGGCTGAACCGGCCGAGCCCCGATTGATCGAGCCGATCCGTGACCACTTTTAGGTCCGTCTCGCGGACCTGCACAACAACCCCGAGCTCCTCGGAAAAGAGAGCGGCGATAGCATCTTCCCCGAGACCGGAGACGTCGATTTCGAGGCCGCAGCGCGCTGCGAAGGCCATTTCGCACAGAGTTGCGAACAGACCGCCGTCGGATCGATCGTGATAAGCCAGCAATCGGCCGTCCTCGTTCAAGGATTGGATTGCGGCGAAAAAGGATTTGAACATCGCCGGGTCGCCGAGGTCGGGGGATTCGCCCCCGATTTGCCCGTATACCTGAGCCAAGGCGGAAGCGCCCAACCGGTTCTTGCCTTGACCGAGATCGATCAAAATCAAGCGCGTCGGGCCGCATTCAAGCTGAAGCTCCGGCGTCAACGTGCGGCGCACGTCGATGACCGGCGCGAATGCGGAAATAATGAGTGACAGGGGCGCAGTCATGACGATGTCCCGGTCGTTCTGCCGCCATACGGTCTTCATGGATAAGGAATCTTTGCCCACCGGAATGGCGATGCCTAAGGCGGGACACAGCTCCAAGCCGACGGCTTTTACCGTATCGAATAGCTTGGCGTCTTCACCGGGAGCACCGGCCGCCGCCATCCAGTTGGCGGAAAGCTTCACCTGGCTCAAGGAGCCAATTTGAGCGGCGGCGATATTCGTCAAAGCCTCTCCCACAGCCATGCGGCCGGACGCCGGCGCATCGACCACCGCCAAGGGTGTGCGTTCGCCCATGGCCATCGCCTCGCCGGTATGCGCCTGAAAACCCGAGGCAGTAACTGCTACGTCCGCCACCGGCACCTGCCAAGGCCCGACCATCTGATCGCGCGCCACCAATCCGCCGACCGACCGATCTCCGATGGTGATTAAAAAGCGTTTATCTGCAACGGCAGGTAAACTCAATACCCGGTGAGCCGCCTCCCGAATTTCGATGCCGGCACAACAGATGGCGGACGATGCGGGCCGAATTCTAGTGACGTCGCGCTGCATCTTCGGCGGCTTGCCGAACAGCAGCGCCATGGGAATATCAATCGGGTGAGTGCCAAATTGACCATCGCCGAGGACCAGCCGCTCTTCTTCCGTCGCATAGCCGATTACCGCATAGGGACAGCGCTCCCGCTCGCAGAATGCCCGGAATTGGTCCAATGACTCCGGCTTGAGTGCCAGAACATAACGTTCCTGCGATTCGTTGCACCAGATCTGCATCGGCGACATGCCCGGCTCGTCGATGAGGATGTTGCGGAGATCGAAACGGCCTCCCCGCGCCGAGTCGTGGATAATCTCAGGCACGGCATTGGACAGCCCGCCGGCGCCCACATCGTGGATGGATAGGATCGGGCTGCCCTCACCCATCGCGGTGCAGCGGTTGATCACTTCCTGGCAGCGCCTCTGCATCTCGGGGTTCTCCCGCTGGACGGACGCAAAGTCCAAATCCTCGGCACTCTCGCCCGATGCGACGGAGGACGCCGCCCCGCCACCAAGGCCGATGAGCATGGCAGGGCCGCCAAGCACTACGATAGGCGCTCCCGGGGGAATCGCTTCTTTGCCGAGATGATGCGGCCGGATATTTCCCATTCCGCCCGCGATCATGATCGGCTTGTGATAGCCGTGCAGCCCGGAGCCATCCGGAGCCGGCTGCTCGAACGTGCGGAAATAGCCGCACAGATTGGGGCGGCCGAATTCGTTGTTGAACGCCGCCCCGCCGATAGGGCCTTGCAGCATGATGTCGAGCGCGGAGGCGATGCGGCCCGGCTTGCCGTAATCCTTTTCCCAAGGCTGATGAAAACCGGGGATACGGAGATGGGATACGGTAAAGCCGGTGAGCCCGGCCTTAGTCTGCGAGCCGCGCCCGGTAGCCGCCTCGTCCCGAATTTCTCCGCCGGAACCGGTCGCCGCGCCGGGATGGGGTGAAACGGCCGTCGGATGATTGTGGGTTTCCACCTTCATCAGGAGATGAACCGGCTCTTCCCGATAACCATATTCCAAGGTTTCGGGGTCGCGTAGAAATACTTTCGCGGTCGTGCCTTGGACGACGGCGGCATTGTCCCGGTAGGCGGATAGAACCCCATCCGGAGACTGCTCGCTCGTGTTTCTAATCATGCCGAACAACGTTTCGGCCTGCGATTCACCGTCGATACGCCAATCGGCATTGAAAATCTTGTGCCGGCAATGCTCGGAGTTGGCCTGGGCGAACATCATCAATTCCACGTCGGACGGATTCCGCCGGAGCGCCGTGAAGCTTTCAACCAAATAATCCAGTTCGTCCTCGGACAAAGCCAAGCCGAGACTGCGGTTTGCCTTGATCAGCGCCCATTTTCCCTCTTCGAGCACGGGGATGTATTCCAGCGGCGCCGGCGCGTGGTGCTGGAACAGGAGATGCTCTTGGCCGCGTCCCAACACCGTTTGAGTCATCCGATCATGGAGTAAAGGCCTTATGGCGTCTTGCTTGGCGCGGCTAATCGCTTCGCCGCTGCGGATGTGATATTCGACACCTCTTTCGACGCGAAGAACAGCGACCAGATCGCTGCGCCGCACGATGTCGGTCGCCTTGCTGGACCACGGTGAGATGGTGCCGAGCCGCGGCACCACCAAGAAATAGTCGCCTACGACGCGCGAATCGTGAGCCGGCCCGTAAGCCAGAATGCTTTCCAGCGTACGGTTCTCCAACCCGTTCAACTCGCGTGTAATCTCGGCGAAATGCACATAAGCGGCCGAGACTTCGACGATGGACGGCTCGACACACTGAAGATCGGCCAGCAGTTTTTGCAGACGGAATGCAGAGAGAGCGGGAGGACCGGAAAACTTAGCAAACATGATCTGAATTTCTACTGTGGTCAGCGATAAACGACATCGCTGGTTGGAAACGACGCGAAAAAGCTATTGCTTTTCCGGTTCCTGAGGCTCTTCGAGAGACTGCAGCGTTTGGTGCAGACGCTTGAGTAGCTCGAATCCCGGCCCTTCGGTCTGTGGCTTGCCGTCCTGGTCAAGAACATAGATTACGGTCACGTCCCGCCTGCCCTCCAACTTGACCCGATATTCCTTGGCCGGCGTTCCGGATCCCGAGAAGAAGGAACCGATGTCACCCAGAAGGCCCCGATCTTCGTAAGGTGCATCCTCGCCGCTGAAATAGACATAATAAAGTCCGTCCGAACGGTTCTGATCGCTTACTTCCAGCTTCAGCCGGCCAAGAGCCTTGCCCATGTCGTTCCAGGCCTCAGCGTAGGGCGCTTCGAGCTCGATCAGGGGAATGTCATCGGAATTCTGTGCCAAAGTGGCTGACGGACCAACCGGCTGCTTTTTAGGTTTGGCATCTGTCTCCGCGGACGGGCTATCCCGATCGGACTGCTCTTTTTCTTCATCCGCCGCTGGCCTGTCATCCGCTCCTTCGATGGTCGATGCCTGCAAATCCGGGGGAATTTCCAACGGAGGAATTTCAGTGCTGTATTTATATTGTTTCTGTTTATCGGGAAAAAGGCCGCTGACGAAGCTGCAACCGCTCAAAATGAGAGCGACTGAGACCAAAATAACCGCTCTGGCGTCGAACCGATTCATACTGTGCGTTAGGCTACACCGGCTTGTCGCATTGCGCTGCGCACCGTCTCCCAACAGCTCTCCGACAGCCAAGTCAGCGGCAAGCGTATGCCCGATTCAATCCACCCCATTTCATGTACCGCCCATTTGACCGGAATCGGATTCGATTCGATGAACAAGTCGCGATGGAGAGCCGCCAGCTTGGCATCGATGCTCTTGGCTGTTTGCGCGTCGCCGGTGACAGCCGCCGCGCACATCTCATGCATTAGCTTGGGCGCTACATTGGCCGTAACCGAGATCACACCTTTTCCGCCGAGAAGACAGAACTCGCACGCGGTCGCATCGTCGCCGGAATAAAGGAGGAAATCCGGGCCGCACAAGCGCATAATTTCCCTTGCTCGGTCCAGATTGCCGGTGGCTTCTTTGATACCGACAATATTGGGAATCTTGGCAAGACGAGCGACGGTTGCCGGCAACATATCGCAAGCGGTTCGGCCAGGGACGTTATAAAGAATCTGGGGGATGTCCACCGCCTCGGCGATGGCTTTATAATGAAGATAAAGACCTTCCTGCGTGGGCTTATTATAATAGGGCGTCACCAGCAGGCACGCATCCGCCCCCACGTCCTTGGCTCGAGCTGTCAGATTGATCGCTTCGGTAGTGGAGTTGGCGCCGGTACCGGCAATCACGAGAACCCGTCCGGCAATCCGGTCCACCACGAATTGAATCACACGGCAGTGCTCCGCCTCATCGAGAGTCGCCGATTCTCCAGTGGTGCCCACGGCAACGATGGCATCGGTTCCCTGCTCGATATGAAATTCGATCAAGCGGCCCAAACTTTCGTCGTCCAATGTGCCGTCCCGTTTCATCGGGGTCACCAATGCGACGATGCTACCTTGAATCATGCAACTTAACTCGGTTCAATAAAAAGATCATGTTACCGTGCGTCGCCGCCTTCTGACAACCGCGCAACTCCAACGGACAAGGTAAAAAACTCTGGCACCGGAGCCGCGTGGGCAGCGGCATCAACCGGATGAAAGTGATACACTTTTCGCATTTTTTCATGAAGAGAAACGACACTTCTATGCAGCTCGTCATCACCGTCCTAGGCGAAGACCGCCCCGATCTGATCGTGGAACTCACTCGCATGATCAAGGACTGCAAATGCACGATTCTGGAAAGCCGGATGACTGAGCTGGGACATGAATTCGCCGGCCATTTGTTGGTCGAGGGCAATTGGAATCATATCGTACGGCTGGAAAGCGCATTCGAAAACCTGGCCAACCGCTTTGCCATGAAGATCAATACGCTGCGCGGGCGGGAGCTGGAGGATCGCGACGACAATACCCTGCCCTACGCGATCGACATCTTCGCCACGGACCAAATCAACAGCATTCACGAGCTCAGTGCGTTTCTCGCCACCCGCAACATCAAGATTCTGGATCTCAGCACCAGCCGCTATCCGGCGCCCTTCAGCGGCACGCCTTTGTTTCTCGCACATATGGTTGTCAAGATCCCGACAGGGATGCGCATCGTTTCGCTACGCGACGAATTTCTGGATTTCTGCGATCAGCAAAATCTGGACGCTATACTCGAACCCGTAAAACGCTGACACAGAGCTTGTGAAAAACCTACTGCGCAACCCGATTCCACGCCTGCTCAACGTACCCGATCTAACCCAAGCATCGCGCAAGCGATTCTTTGAATCTCCCTCTCCCTTTGTGGGAGAGTGCCGGGGTGAGGGCCGTACGCCTGCACTGTGCATGCCGCACACTCCCTGTGCGGCACCCTCCGGGCGGCACCGCCGTGCAAATCGGCTGTCCTGACGATTTGTCGGCGCGGACGCGGACCGCTCGCGACGGTTTTTTTCACAAGCTCATAGGAACCACCATGACCATGCTTTCTCCCGGCCAAGCCGCACCGAATTTTTCAGCTCCGGCTACCTCGGGCAAGACTATCACGCTTGCGGATTATCGGAATAAGTACGTTGTCCTTTATTTTTACCCCAAGGACAACACGCCCGGCTGTATGCAGGAAGGCCAGGATTTTCGTGACCTATACCCTGAGTTTCAGGATTTGAATGCCGAGATTCTGGGAATCTCCCGGGACAGCGTGAAATCTCATGAAGGCTTCAAATGCAAGCTCGAATTTCCGTTCGAGCTGGTCTCCGACGAAGACGAGGCGATCTGCACCGTCTATGACGTCATCAAAATGAAGAACATGTACGGCAAGCAGGTGCGGGGCATCGAGCGCAGCACCTTTCTCATCGACAAAACCGGCGCGATCGCCGCGGCATGGCGAAAAGTCAGCGTCAAAGGGCACGCGGCCGCAGTGCTGGGAAAAATCCGGGAACTCTCCGGCGGCTAAGCACCTTTTTTATCCCCAGCCTTCCCATTCCACTTGCAGAAAAATTTCGAGATGAGCCAAGACCAAAGCCCTGAACTAAAGCTTTTCATACTGGACACCAACGTGCTGATGCACGATCCGGCCTCGCTGTTCCGTTTCCAGGAGCACGATATCTATATCCCCATGATCGTGCTGGAAGAACTGGACCATTCGAAAAAAGGTCTCTCGGAAGTTGCCCGCAACGCCCGTCAGGCCAGCCGCTTCCTGGATGAATTAATCCAACATGCCGACCTCCATGCTATCAACAACGGCATCCCGCTAAATCAACTTCAATACGCCGCCAGGATCGACGAGAAATGCAGCGGACGCTTGTTTTTTCAGGTTCGGCGTATGAACTCGGTGCTGCCGGAAAGCTTGCCCGGCGATCTGCCGGATAATTCCATCCTCGCCACCACGCTGGCCTTGTCCGAGGAGCGCCCGGAAACCCAAGTCGTACTGGTGTCGAAAGACATCAACATGCGGATCAAGGCATCGGTGCTCGGGATACGGGCGGAGGATTACCACAGCGATCAGGTGCTGGACGACGTCAATCTGCTGTATAGCGGGGCTCTAGAGCTTCCGCTGAATTTCTGGGAAACCCACGGCAGTAAGATGGACTCCTGGCAGGATCAGCAGGGTCGTACCTTCTACCGGGTTTCAGGTCCTTTGGTGAAAGACTGGTATCCCAACCAGTACCTTTATTTGGCCGATGAATCGGATTTCGAGGCCATCGTCCGCAGCAAAGAGAATGGCAGCAGCGCCGTCATCGAGCTGGCGCGCGACTTCCGGACTCCGCAACACGCCGTATGGGGCATTCAGGCGCGCAACCGGGAGCAGAACTTCGCCTTTAACGTGCTGCTGGACCCGGAAATCGATTTCGTCACCCTGCTGGGTACCGCCGGAACGGGCAAGACGCTTTTGACCTTGGCGGCCGGCCTCGCCATGACCCTGGAACAACAAATCTACAAGGAAATCGTGATGACCCGGGAAACCATCCCCCTGGGTGAAGACATCGGATTTCTACCCGGAACCGAAGAAGAAAAGATGACGCCGTGGATGGGCGCGTTGCTCGATAACCTCGAATTATTGAGCAGCCATGAAAACGGCTCCAATTGGGAGCGGCAGGCCACCAACACCTTGCTTTTGAACCGCGTCAAGATGCGTTCCCTCAATTTCATGCGCGGACGCACGTTCCTGAACCGGTTCATCATTCTCGACGAAGCGCAAAACCTGACATCGAAGCAGATGAAAACGCTGATCACCCGGGCCGGTCCCGGCAGCAAAATCGTCTGCCTCGGCAACATCGCCCAGATCGACACGCCCTACCTAACCGGTACGACATCCGGGCTTACGTACGTGGTCGACCGGTTCAAGGACTGGCCCCACGCGGCGCACATCACCTTGAAACGGGGCGAGCGTTCCCGCCTCGCGGACTTTGCCGCGGAGACTTTATAGAGGACATTAGGTAACCTCTTGGCGTCGGTGCGAAAATCCTTCGGCCTAGGCACCGTCTAAGACAAAGACGTCACCCGTCGAGAACCATCCATGGACGAGAATACGGCATCCGAGTCTGAAAGCTGGTACAGAATCCGGCTTTCACGCGACGAATATGAAAGCGGTGAAGTAGCCGTTATCCGGGGCACCTTCCGGCGAATTTACATCGCACGGAACGGGCCGAAAGGAATGGCGATGCTCGGAACCGAATCGGACGATGGAGAGGCTTACTTTATCTATTTCACACCCGAATCGCTGCCCCATGCCCGAGTACTAGTGAAGGCGTATTCCGCAGAGCCTCATGCGCCGCCGCTTCTCCATAGACTCTCCTTGATATTTGGAGAAGAACGAGATTAGTCGTAGCGCGTTAGGGCATGTTAACACTAAGGTATGGTCCGGCGATGGAAATCAGCGAAGCGCAATACCCGTCAAATCCGCACTGCGTGCCGCGTCAGCGGGACAATGTCTCGCTCTTCGGTACCCAACCTGATCCTATAAAGGCCATGGAACACGGTTATACGTGGCGTGGCCGTTTTAGGCGGTTTGGCAACTGCCACACGATTTATACGCGCCTGAACCGCTAATTCCACTGCATATTCGAGCAGTTGCAGCGAAGCCGAATGATCCGCCTCAAGGTCAACGCGGCAGCACCTTCATCAAGATTCATCGGACCGCACGAGCGCTTTGGAAGCTGTTGAAAATACTTCCTGGACTTGACGGTAAACCACCGGATGCGGTCTATTTCCTTGGCTTGATCTGTCAAGCCGCCTTAACCTGCTTGAAAGATCGGCCTCGACTATGAGGCTTTAGAGCATTTTCACGTCGGCTATACGGCATAACCGGCGTTCCGGAAGTAGTTCGTGCATTCGGCCGGAGTCAGCTGATTCAACAGTTCGCCGATGGCGTCCCCAATCGCCTCGACGGTGCGTTGCCCAGCCTTGCGGAGC
>NZ_DASPLO010000071.1:0-13765 GCF_035627495.1 Methylocaldum sp. | reverse complement strand
CTTCAACCGAATGACCTTATCTTCACTCATGGCGTATTCGCTCCTCTCAACAGGAATGGATGACCTCGAAGACCATCCAGAATACGCCGCCTACCTCAGCCCCTCATCCACAACTTTCGAGCATAACTCTAGAAACGCCCGCTAACGATTTTATGAGCTTTCATCACCTGCTATCATCGTCCTGTAGCCATACCCGAGGTACATAAAACTCCGTTTGCTCGCCAAACGATGCGATATAGCAGCGTTTGTGAGCAAATCTATATCTACGACAACCGGGCAAGCCTTATGTTAGGAAGCAGAACAAATTCGGAAAAGGAACGCCGGCACGCACCGCGGTTGGATTCGCGGATTTCCGCTTATCTAATCACGCCCTCGAGCAGCCCTTTGCGGGGAATCGCGAAAAACATAAGCCGATCCGGTGTCTTCATTGAAACCACAAAACCGTTGAGTAGGCTCGTTGGAGAACCAGCCCGGTTGATCTTCACTCTTGAACACGGGAATTTAGTGCGGTTGGCTCGCTACTCGGTTGTTATAGTACGAGAGTCGCAGCACGGAATCGGCCTCGGCTTTCGGCACTCGACGAAGGCGGCGGACTCGCGTAAAACCTAGCCGTCGAGCTATGGTCAGCCAAGATCAAAACATGATAGTCCGACTGATTCAAAGGAAGATCGCCATTTCCCGAAACCTGAAGTAATTGCCTTGCAGCCTACATCAAATAGGCGAACGGCAACGCCTCGACCGTTTCGCCCGGCTCCACGGAAGCGCGGTCGTGCTCCAGGATAATCAAGGCGTTCGCCAGGCTCATGGAGCGAAGAATACCGGAACCCTGTTTGCCGCTCGTACGCACTAGCCAATCGCCGGTATGAGTTCTTTCGAGAATACCCCGCTGATACTCCGTACGGCCCGGCCTCTTAACCAACCGCTCAATACACTTGGCTTTCAACGTGGGAATAACCGGCCGCTCCAGGATCCCCATTTTTTTCTCAAGCAACGGAAGGACAAATTGGTAAAAACTCACCATCACGGCAACCGGGTTACCCGGCAATCCGATGAAAGTTGACGCACCGATATTACCGAAAGCCAAGGGGCGCCCCGGCTTCATAGCAACCTTCCAAAAACCGATACTGCCTATCGAAGACAGAACCTCCTTGACGAAATCAGCCTCACCCACCGACACACCTCCCGAGGAAATGACCACATCGGCAGTGGAAGCGGCTCTCGTCAAGGCTTCTCTTAACAACTCCGAATCATCGGGCACAATACCTTGATCCATCACCTTAACGCTCAACCGCTTTAACGCTGAGTGGAGCGTATAACGGTTGCTGTCGTATATGCCGCCAACTCCCAGCGATCTGCCAATCTGATGCACTTCGTCTCCCGTGGACAAAAGAGCAACCCGGGGCCGCCTCTTGACCCTAATCTCGCTAATTCCCAAAGAGGCGATCAGCCCGACATCCGGCGGGGTCAGATAGCGCCCCTGGTTTAGAACCGTTTCTCCGCGCTTGATATTCTCACCCGCCATGCGGACATTGTCCGCGGTGCGATGCCGCCCTCCGGTGACGCCGATATAATCTTCGTCGATATCGACGTGCTCCTGCATCAACACGGTATCGGACCCGGCCGGCATGGGTGCGCCGGTCATGATGCGCACAACTTGGCCCGGAAGCACGGTTCCAGCGAAGGGTTTTCCCGCCAAAGCCAGGCCCACCACCCGCATTTTCGCCATGCTATCTGAACCCGGCAAATCCTCTCCCCTCAAGGCATAGCCATCGACGGCCGCATTGGTATGGGAAGGCACATCCAGCGGCGAGACCACGGACTCATGCAAAACTCTAGCTGCGGCCTCAAGTATGCCGACTTGCTCATAACCCTTAACCGAGGAAACAGCTTCCAGCATACGTCTTAACGCTTCATTGACATGAAGCGCATCGTGTTCTTCATCGTCGCTACAACTGGGGTGGTTAATCGGCGTCGTAGTCATGGCAAAACCAAGCAAGAAATTATTCGGAACCGGTAAGAATGGTACTATTGGCGGCGAGAATGAGCGAAGACAAATTCGATAAAATTCCTGCCCCGAATGCGCCGATCAAAGGTCGGGGAGCCGCAAGCAATCGGGAGTCCCGCTACTCCGAGACTGTTCGAGAAAAGATCGATGACGGCTGGTGGCCCGAGGATACCCCTCCGCTGAAAACCATCGTAACGCACGAAACCTCTCGCAGCATTATCACCCGTAACCGGTCGCCGGACATCCCTTTCGATCAATCGATTAACGCCTACCGGGGCTGTGAACATGGTTGCATCTATTGCTATGCGCGGCCTAGCCATGCTTATTTGGGGCTATCGCCCGGACTGGACTTCGAAAGCCGGCTGTTCGTCAAACCCGATGCGGCGGATCTGCTGCGGAAAGAGCTAGCCAAGAAAACCCACCGCCCTTCTCCAATTGCTTTGGGCGCCAACACCGATCCCTATCAACCTCTTGAGAAGGAGTGGCACATCACCCGGCAGATACTCGAGGTGCTCTACGAATGCCGCCACCCGGTCAGTATCACGACCAAATCGGCTCTGATCGAGCGCGACCTTGACCTTCTTTCGGCAATGGCTCGGGAACGTTTGGCTCAAGTCCAGATTTCCATCACCACACTTGACAAAGGGCTAGCCCGGATCATGGAGCCGCGGGCCACCAGTCCGCAACGTCGCCTCCAATCGATTCGCCTGCTGGTAGACGCTGGCGTGCCGGTTACCGTACTGGTCGCCCCGGTGATTCCAATCCTCACGGATGCGGAACTTGAAACTATTCTTGCTCAAGCGGCTGCACATGGGGCCGTCCGTGCCGAGTACATCATGCTGCGCCTTCCTCTTGAATTGAATGGATTATTTCGCGAATGGCTGGAAACCCATACCCCGCTTAAAGCCAAGCACGTTCTGGCGCGACAGCGTGATATCCATGGCGGTAAACCGTATGAATCGAGCTTCGGCCTTCGCCAATCCGGATCAGGTATTTATGCTGACCTCATCCAGAAGCGATTCCTGCTGGCTCTCAAGAAAACGGGGCTGAATGCCACTGAAATCCATCTAAATTCGGATCTCTTTCAGCCCCCCAGCGATGCCCCTGTGCAAACCAGCCTGTTCTGATGCTTGCTGGAATCTCCGAAACAAGCTGAATTTACGGATGTCCGGCTAGCCGCAACCATTGCTTCCGGAAACTTGTGCTACGCTTTCACGCTGAAAGTAAAAGTCAAAGCACCGCCTAAGGATCCCGAGTTTGGACGAGCTTTACACCGAATTATGCGTCCTACAAAGCCACCTGGGTAACCTCGTCGACTGTATTCGACAGAACCAGATCAAACTGCATCGCTTCCAAACATTGGAAATGACTTTGCTCACGCTGAACTCTTTGCGTGAACTGGTCGATCAAGTCCTGGAAGATACCCGAACTGTATTCGAGCTTGACGCCGTTACCTTCGTATTGATTGACGAAAAAGGCGAGCTGGAGCACTTCCTCAGAGAAGACGGCCTAGATGTCGCTAAACTGCCAAACCTCATCTTACTCTCCAGCGGCGAAATACTAGATCGAACTTTCCGAAAGACCTTGAGGCCTTATTTAGGATCCTATAAGCCGGAAAAATGCGCCGCATTTTTCCCAACCTTGCCGGACATCTCTCCCAGCGTCGCGCTCTTGCCTCTTTACCGGCGAGGCAGACTCATGGGAAGCTTAAACCTTGCGAGCGCCGACACGACCCGTTTTTGCGAGCAGATGGCGACCGATTTTCTGGATCGCCTGGCCTGCGTACTCAGCGTATGCCTTGAAAACACCCTGAATTTCGAGTTGCTGCGGCGGACCAGCCTGATCGATATGCTCACCGGCGTCAACAATCGGCGCTATTTCGAACAACGTATCAGCGAAGAGGTTGACCGGGCGCTACGTAGCGGCGAATGTCTGTCATGCTTATTTCTGGATGTCGATCACTTCAAGAAAGTCAATGATACCTATGGGCATCAAAGCGGTGATCGAGTGTTAGTCGACGTGGCACAGACAATTCGTTCCATGCTGCGGAACAACGACGTATTGGCTCGCTATGGCGGCGAGGAGTTCGTGGCACTTCTCTCTACGGGGACGGGTGATCGAGCTGCCGCCGATGTTGCCGAACGAATCCGCCAACGCATCACCAGTCGCGAGTTCTACGACAAGGACGGCGAGATACTGAAGATAAGTTTGTCTATCGGCGTAGCCACTTTGGACCCGGCAAAGGTCAACGGGGTTGACGCCACCGACGCCCGGCTTATCGAAGCGGCCGATATGGCGCTGTATCAGGCCAAAAACAACGGTCGAAATTGTGTGGTCAGCGGCGGGTTTGTTAAACCAAGCATCAAAAAAGCACCGCAACAGTACGTTGCCGGCTTTTAGAGCCGGAGAAAACGCCTCCGGCTCTAATATTCAGTGCAAGGCTATTTAGCCGGTTTTGGCGGTTCAGGCGTGTTTGCTTCGGGGCTGCTGTCCGACGGCTCCACCGCAGGGCTTTCCGCTGGTTTTTCTGGTTCCGGCTTATTTGATTCCAAGCTGGTATCGGGCTGCTTCGATGGATCGATCGCAGGACTTTCAGCCGGCTTCGGTTTCTGGAACTGCTCTATTTTCGCCTTGTTTTTCAGTTCAGTAATGTGCTGTTGCAACTTTTGCGTTTGCATCATGGATCGCAATTGATCTTTAACAGCATCAAAGGGCGGTGGCGGCTGATCCCGTGAATCTTCGCGCTGAATCACGTGCCAACCGAACTGAGTCTGAACCGGCGCTTGAGTTAATTCGCCATTCTTGAGTGCAACCACCGCATTCGCGAACGGCGGCACCATTTGTTGCGGGTTAAACCAGCCTAAATCACCGCCATTTGCCTTGGAGCCGGGATCTTTAGAAACTTTCTTCGCGATATCCGCGAATTTTTCTCCTTTTTGGAGCCTTTTTATCACATCCTTCGCCGCATCCTCCGTCTCCACTAAGATATGCTTGGCCTTATATTCGGTCAGCTTCATCGAACCGACCCGCTGGTCATATTCCTTCTTCAACTCTTCGTCCGTAATCGGAGCGCTATTAATGAAATGTTCCGCGGCGATTTGTGACAACACCATGCGGTCCGCGTTTTCTACGCGTGCGGCGTATTTCGGATCTTTAGTCAGTTGCTGAGCCTCGGCTTCCTGGCGGAGCAGTTCGCGCTTGATCAGTTCATCAATGATTTTGTCTTCCGGTACGCTATTTTCGCCGCGGCGCTGAGCCAGTTCCGATGACAAAATATCGACCGCGGGCCTGCTGATTGCTTTGCCATTGACTACGGCGACTGAGTTCTCAGCACTCGGGGCCTCGGACGTGCTTGTCGCACCCTTTTGGGCATCAGTGCCAACATTGTTGCATCCGGCGACAACCATCGCGCTGGCGATGGCGGCGACAAGTGAGTATGTCTTCATTTATGGGTTTCCTTTTTGTTGAAATTCAAAGGGAGTGAAAGCCTTGATACTGAAGGCGTGTATCTCTTTCTGCATCAGGTCGCCCAGCGCACGATAAACCAACTGGTGCCGCTGAACCGAACTCTTTCCTTCAAAAGCCTCAGACACAATAGTGGCGTAAAAATGCCCGCCGCCGGTTTCCATGGCGCCTGAGTGACCGGCATGCGCCATACTGTCATCCATGATTTCCAAATGTACCGGCAAGAGCGCCTCCTCCAGTCGACCCCTGATTTTTTCGACCCGGCTCGTCATTATAGGAACACCTTCTTGAATGGTTTAACCGTAACACGCGCATACACTCCGGCCCGACGATAAGGATCCCCATCCGCCCAGGCTTGAGCGGCGGCCAGGGAGGGGAACTCAGCGACAATTAAGCTGCCGGTAAATCCGGCTTCGCCGGGATCTTCGCAATCAACAGCCGGGTGGGGACCCGCCAAGATCAACCGCCCCTCGGCTTGCAGCGCTTTCAGCCGCTCAAGATGGGCAGGGCGCGCCTCCTGGCGAAACCGGAGACTTCCCTCGGCATCCTCACAAATAATGGCGTAGAGCATTACTCCTCCGGTTTGGGTTCAGGCAAGAAACGGGATAGATATATGGACTGGACAACGACAAACAAGAACGTCAGCCCCAAGAGGCCGAAAAGCTTAAAGTTGACCCAAATCTCCGTGTTGAAATTGTAAATTACGAATAGGTTGACACCGCCGAGAATGACGAAGAAGAAGGCCCAGCTCAGATTCAATCTACGCCAAACTGATCCTGGCAATTCAATCTGATTACCTAACATACGCTCGATCAGCGTTCTCTCACTAAATAGCTGGCTGGCTAGAAAGGCTATACCGAACAACCAATTGAGTACGGTCGGCTTCCATTTGATGAAGAGCTCATCTTTCAAAAACAATGTCGCACCACCAAAAACAACGATGATCGCCAGCGACACCAAGTGCATGGGCTCGACTTTGCGCGTCTTGAACCAGGTGATACCCACCTGAACGACAGTAGCGACAATAGCGGCTAGGGTTGCGGCGTAAATGCCGGAGACTTTATATGCAATAAAAAAAAGAAAAATCGGAAAAAAATCGAACAGTAACTTCATAGTCCGGATGTGGCTGAAAAAGGTTTGAAATCAGGCGTAGTCGTCCACGCCTAATATTTGGCTGAGAGCGCTTTTTGCCTCATATTGCGGCAAATCGGATTGTGTTAGATAGGCATTTAGTGCGTGCTTCGCCCTGGCACTCAGCGCCAATTGGTATCGTTCGGCTCGCTGCTCTTCGCTTTCATTCCGCCGCTTGGTCAACTGATTGAGGTGATTTAGGACGGCTTCAAGTTCATCCGACGCGGCGACACCTTCTGTACCGCGACCATCTTCCCTAATGTCGGTATTTTTAACCTCAGCCGCTGTCCCAGAACCAGCCGGACTGATCTCTCGAATAGCCGTAAGCTCGCGCTGACGTCTGATTTCGGCGAGCGTGTAAGCAGATGTAGAGGCGGCTTTTTGAATATCCACTGTCGGAAGGCGCCTACGGTTTACCTATTCAATCCTTTATAATACATAATATTTCACAGAACCTTATACTCGACAATACCCTGCCGACCAATATGCCGAAGCTCCAACACATCAAAGGCTACGCATGGGAAGCGCATCAAGTCGAAAACAGAAAATGCCTACGGATATTAATCAGAACGCTTCGGACTGATACGGCACCACTCTGCTTATTGAGCTTTTCCAAGGCGCCTCGGTCCAATTTTTAATCAATAAGGTTTTATCTAAACAGTCACACCCAAACCTATGGACGAACAAACCAGAATCGAACTGGAAGCGGCTGCTTTCCGACGTTTGCTACAGCATCTGCGCGATCATACCGACGTACAGAACATCGACCTGATGCTTTTGGCGGACTTTTGCCGTAACTGCCTGGCCAAATGGTACGGCGCCGCGGCCAAGGAACGAGGCATCGAAATGGAATATCCCGCCGCGCAGGAAATCATTTATGGCATGCCGTACGCCGAATGGAAAGCCAAGTATCAAAAGGAAGCCACGCCGGAGCAACTCAAGGCCATGGAGGAAATCCAACGTCGCAAGGAAGCCGCCGATCATTAGCGGCATCGATCCGCCCGACGCAGGGACATTAGAATGTTCCGCCGTTCCAGCCCCAATGACTACCTTTGATATCGGTAAATTCTATATAAACCCGCGCCGGGGAGATCTTGAGTTGCTGCTCCAGCAAGCCGCAGATTGTCCTGGATAGGGACTTGGTCTGAACGGCGGGCAGGCCGATACTCTTAAGTTCCACATAGGCCGCCGGCTCGCTGGTGCCGGCAAACAGCATGGGAACATCTCCGTTCAAACTCACCATCACATACGCTTCCGGCTTTCCGAGCTCCTTGGCCAACAGGCGTGAAGCCGCAACCAAGAGCGACTCGCGCTGGTCGGGAGCAACCGGCCGATTGATCTGCATTGTCAGATAGGGCATAGCACAACTCCACTACTGGACAAGAAAATCGGTAAAGAATAAATCCTTTAGCCCTTCGCTCGCACCGTATTTTTCCAAGGTTTTGGTGACATCCTGCAGCGCAGCTTGACGAAGCTTCTCGCGCTCATCGGCAGCGGAAAGCTGCTCGGGATTGCGGTTGGAAAAAAGCATGATCAAAGCATGGCGAATAGGCGGCATGTGCATTTTAATTTTTTCCGCATTCTCCTTGCCATCGACCAACAGTTGAATGTCGGCTCTAAGGTAATGGCGTTTTCCTTCAAGATTCACCAGCACCGATGCCAACGGCAAATATTCGACCCCGCCATCTCCGCCCTCGCCTTCTTCGCCGCTCATGGCGCAAACAAACGGACTAAGCAAGAAAAGAAGAAACAGAGCCAGAATTCTCGATCTTCCCACGACAGATTCTCCAAGTAGCTTTTGATTAGCGTTTCGTCGCGTTCGCCCGATTATAGTTTAAAATCATGGCCCTTCAGTATTTCCGGCCGATTCCCATGAGACCACCCAAACCTCTGGGTCCTGTAATGCTCGATCTACAGGGCCTCACCCTAAGTCCCGATGAGAAAGACAAATTGACTCACCCTGCCGCAGGGGGGCTCATTTTGTTCAGCCGGAATTATGAGTCGCCCCAACAGCTCATGACTCTTATCGGAGAAATTCGCGCTTCGCGCCCGGAAATTTTGATTGCGGTAGATCACGAAGGCGGCCGCGTGCAGCGCTTCCGCGAAGGATTTACAGGATTACCGCCCGCCGCACGTTATCGAGAGTCGAACGGGCAACAGACGCTCTCGGAGGCTACGGCCGAAACGGCCGGCTGGCTCATGGCGGCGGAACTCCGAGCGATTGACGTCGATTTCAGTTTCGCACCCGTTTTAGATGTGGATTCGGGGATCAGCGACATTATCGGCAATCGTGCATTTTCCCGCGACCCATTGGAAGCGGCGACCCTCGCCCGAGCTTTTGCGAAAGGCATGAGACGAGCCGGAATGGCCGCCGTCGGAAAACACTTTCCCGGCCATGGTGGCGTGGCGGAGGATTCCCATCTTGCGCTCCCGGTCGACCACCGCGCCTTTGATGAAATTGAAAACCGCGACTTACAGCCATTCAAAACCCTGATCGAGTTCGGGCTGGAGGGAATCATGCCGGCCCACGTGGTTTATGCGGCAATCGATGAGCGGCCCGCCGGTTTTTCAAGATTTTGGATCCAAGAAGTCCTCCGCCGCCGGCTCGGATTTGGCGGAACCGTATTTAGCGACGATCTGTCCATGGCCGGCGCAGCCTTTGCCGGAAACTACGTCGACCGCGCCCGGCTAGCGCTCGAAGCCGGTTGCGACATGGTCCTCGTCTGCAACATGCCGGAAGCCGCGGGGCAGGTTCTTGAAGCCTTGACGAATCATTCCAATCCAGAACGCGAATCCCGGCTCCAACGGATGCGGGGCCACTTTTCTATGGATCGTAACGCATTATTGGCCAGCGCAGACTGGCAACGCGCTACGGAAATGATCGCGTCCATCAACGAACAAACAGGACACGCATGAACATATCGGAAGAAATCGAAAGAGTGATCGCCGAGGCCGACTGCCTTTTTACGGAAAGCGAGGTCGAAGCGGCCCTCGACCGCATGGCGACCGAAATAACTGCTCTTATCGGCGATAGGGCTCCATTGCTGCTTTCGGTTCTCAACGGCGGCATCATTCCCACCACAAAGCTCGCCCTGCGTCTGCACTTCCCCTTGGAAATCGACTCCATCAAAGCTGGACGCTATCAAGGAGAAACCCGCGGCAGCGAGATTCGCTGGCTTCTGAAGCCGACTATCTCTCTCCGAGGACGGACGGTGCTTATAATCGACGACATTTTGGATGAAGGTATTACGCTGGCCGAGATTCGGAAGTACTGTCTCGAGGAAGGCGCCGAATCTGTATACACCGCTGTCGTCGTAGACAAAAAATTGAACAAGGAAAAACCTTGTCGCGCCGATTTTATCGGATTGGAAGCCGAGGACCGCTACCTGTTCGGTTTCGGCATGGATTACAAGAACTATCTTCGCAATTGGCCGGGCATCTTCGCCTGTAAGCGGGTTTACTGATAAAGGGGACCACCATGAACCAAATGGCTATCATTGGAGGAACGGGCCTCACGCGACTCCCCGATCTGACGATTGTCCGGCGTGAAAGAGTCACGACACCGTATGGAGATCCATCGTCGGAGCTGGTTTTCGGCCGCTTCCATCAACAAGACCTGGTGTTTCTGGCACGCCACGGCAATCCGCATATCGTCCCGCCGCACAAGATCAATTACCGCGCGAACATATGGGCGCTGAAAGAAGCGGGCGTCACCTGCATTTTGGCGGTAGCCGCCGTAGGTGGCATCCGCGCAGACATGGTGCCGGGAAAAATCGCCATACCCGACCAAATCATCGATTACACCTACGGGCGGCCACACACATTCTTCGAGGTAGACCTCGATCTGGTGACCCACATCGATTTCACTCACCCCTACAGCCCGTGGTTGCGGGAAAAGGTATTGACGGCAGCTCGGGTCGCCGGCGTCGGCATCGTCGACGGCGGCGTGTATGGCTGCACGCAAGGGCCGCGGCTGGAAACCGCGGCGGAAATCAGCCGCATGGAGCGTGACGGCAGCGATCTCGTGGGAATGACCGGTATGCCGGAAGCCGCCCTGGCACGAGAACTCGGCATCGATTACGCCTGCTGCGCCGTGGTTGCCAATTGGGCGGCGGGAAAAACGGCGGCCGAGATTACGATGGCGGAAATCGAGGCGAACTTGATTGCCGGAATGGACGATTTAGCCTTGATCTTGAGACATCTGGTTCAGGCGTAAGGCATCGCCGCGTTTAACCGCAGCCGCCGACCATTACCTTCACGGTCTTTTGCGTTCCGAAAAACTTCCCCTCCGACTCCGCAATCACCAGTATCGGGCTCGTTTCGTTCATCTTTAGGCGCAAGGATGCGAACCCGTCGGCTCCTGGCTCGAAACGAATCTGAGCCGCAAGCGGCGTGGGGTTTTTCTCCACGAAGATGAGCATCCGCGAGGTATTCGGCAACCGGCTCTCTACCGAAATCGGCACGATTGCCCCATTCTCGGCCAAGTCCGGCACGTCGAGCGCAATCTGGTCGGTCTCGGCCCATGATGCTCCCGCCAACACATCAGCAAGCAGTCGACTGAAACCGTCGCCCGTTCGTTGCGTCACCTTGGATTTTGCCGCGCCAAGCACAGGCGACCAGAGTCCGGTCATCACGGCCAAAGCGGCCAGCATTCGAAAGAAATTGCGTCTGGATTGCGCCACGTAGATTCCCTGCTTGAACCCGAGTTATCTAATGACTACCTTAAACTTCGGCCTCGATCGAACTTCAGTCACCAACATGTCCAGCATCAAGATACGCACCAAGCAGGAAAACGGCTTAACGACCGTTCGCATGCTCATCACCCACCCCATGGAAACCGGTCGCCGGCGAGACGACCTGACGGGAAGGATCGTTCCGGCTCACTTTATTCGGGAAGTAAAAATAGAGCACAACCGACGGCTGGTCGCAACTTGCGAGCTAAGCACGGCTGTGTCCAAAGATCCCTACATCTCGATTCGATTTCGCGGCGGAAAAACGGGCGACCGCATCCGTGTAACCTGGGCGGATAACCTGGGAAACACTGACAGCGCCGAAGGCACGATCAGTTAACTTCCTGCGACCCGCTTACAATTCGCGGGTCGCGCTGAAGCGGATATCCGGCCAGCGCTCTTGGGTAAGCTGCAGGTTTACCCGGCTGCTCGCCAGATAGACCAAATAACCGCTGCCGTCCTCGGCTAGATTATCGAAAACCTTGCGCTTGAACTCCTCCAGCTTCTTCGGATCGTCACATCCGACCCAACGCGCCGTGGTGACCGGCACGTTGTCGTAAACGCATTCCACGTTGTACTCCGACTTCAACCGGAAAGCCGTCACGTCGAACTGCAAGACCCCAACGGCGCCAAGGATAAGATCGTTATTCTTGAGCGGACGAAAGAGCTGAGTCGCACCCTCTTCAGTCAACTGCTGCAATCCCTTTTGCAAGGCCTTGGCACGAAGCGGGTCTTTCAGCACCACCCGACGGAACAATTCCGGAGCGAAATAGGGCACCCCCTCGTACTTGAGCGTCTCGCCCTGACTGAACGTATCGCCCACCTGAATCGTGCCGTGGTTATGCAAGCCGATGATGTCACCCGGATATGCTTCTTCAACGTTGGTTCGGGTATCGGCCTGGAACGTGATGGCATTCGCTATCTGCACGGATTTGCCGATGCGCACGTGGTGCATCCGCATGCCTTTCACGTATTTGCCCGAGCAGATCCTTAGAAAGGCGATGCGATCGCGGTGCGCGGGGTCCATGTTCGCCTGAATTTTGAAGACGAAACCCGTGAACCTTTCTTCATCGGGCTCCACCGGGCGCTCGCGGGCTCGCCGCGATTGAGGCGGCGGCGCGTAGTCTGCAAATGCGTCCAACAACTCCAGCACGCCGAAGTTATTGATCGCCGAGCCGAAAAATACCGGCGTTTGCTTTCCGGCCAGATACGCGTGGATATCGAACTCATGACTGGCGCCGCGCACCAGTTCGATCTCCATCCGCAATTCGTCCGCTTGATCACCCAGCACTTCATCTAACCGAGGATTATCCAGTCCCTGGATCACCTCCCCTTCGACGATGCGGTCACCATGGGAAGGACTGAACAACTGAACCGCGTCCGCATATAACTGATAAACGCCCTTGAAGCGCTTACCCATGCCGATGGGCCACGTCATAGGCGCACATTGAATCTTTAGGATGCGCTCGATTTCATCCAGCAATTCGATGGGCTCCCGCCCTTCCCGGTCGAGCTTGTTGATGAAAGTCAGGATCGGTGTGTCTCTTAATCGGCACACCTCCATGAGTTTGATAGTCCGTTCCTCGACACCCTTGGCGCTGTCGATCACCATCAATGCGGAGTCCACTGCCGTAAGCGTCCGGTAAGTATCCTCGGAAAAGTCCTCATGCCCGGGGGTATCCAGCAGATTGAAGATCTTGTCCTTATGCTCGAACTGCATGACCGAAGTCGTGACCGAAATCCCTCTCTGCTTTTCCATCTCCATCCAGTCCGAGGTAGCGTGACGAGCCGCTTTGCGCCCTTTGACCGAACCGGCCATCTGGATCGCGCCTCCGAACAGGAGGAGCTTTTCGGTCAACGTGGTTTTACCGGCGTCCGGGTGAGAAATAATGGCGAAGGTGCGGCGGCGGTTTAATTCCGAAATGAATTCAGACATCGAAAGTTGCAACGAAAAACGGGAATTATACCGTGCTCGCCGCGAGTAACGGCAGCCGAGTACGACTCTCTACTGAGAGACTATGGCCTTATCGCGGCCGGCCTGGTTGCAATGTGTTTGGAAAGACGGGAATCACACTATCTGTTGCGCCGATCAGCGGCATCTTCCATCTTCCTGCCGAGCTTTTGAACATCCTTACCGAAGCCCGACACGGTATTGCACCCCGCGAGCGCTGCAATCACTAGCGACATCAGGACGCTAAAAGCGAATTTCCTCACAAATGCCCTCCACAAAAAAATTCGACCGATCACTATAGGGGTTAGTCACGGCTGATTTCAATAACTTTGGCTCGAAGTGTCTAGGTTCTGTTGACATTTCAACGCAACCAGATGAGTGCTGAGACGAAGCGAAGAAAGCCCATGAAGTTACGCTGCAATTTTTCGAAGCGGGCAAAGATTCTTCGGAAGTGTTTGATTTTGCCAAAGAAGCATTCGATCA
>NZ_DASPLO010000070.1:0-41710 GCF_035627495.1 Methylocaldum sp. | reverse complement strand
GCGCACCAGTGCCTCCAGTTGTTCGCGTTCAGCGGGTGTGATGACCAGTTCGGCTTTCGGGCGGCCGTTTTTCATTGGGTATCTCCTCAAATCTAAAGACACCCAGAAATTAAGCAAGATTTATGCTACGTATTAATGGGACAGAACCTAGCACCTGAGCAGGATTTCACTGGGTCAATACAAGGATGTCCTGAACTTTCTCCGTTGGCAACGAGGGGGTTCCCGGCAGTTGCGTCTTGCCTTTCACCAAAGCGGCAGGACCGCCTTCCTGATAGCGCTTCCGCCAGAGGTTCAGGGTCGGGGTGCTGACCTTCAGAACCCCCATCAGTTCTTCGGTGGGGCGGCCTTCGGCTGTCATCAAAATGATGCGGGCGCGCAGTTTCTGTTTTGGTGCCACCGCCCGGCTCTTCACCCACTGTTCTAGGGTCTGCCGGTCCACTTCGTTCAAGCTCGGTTTTAGGAGCGTTCTCATAACACCCATGGTACCGTTCTTAAGCTTTTGTCGGGAACGTTACACTAGCCGTGTCTTGCAAAGCCGTAAGAGGACGTCGAATTTTTGGACCGACTATTGAGGGCGAGCCGGCCGTTCCGAGTTGCGCAGGGGGTGGGCGGGTGAAGCATCAGGATGTGTGGGCGGCTTCTTGCCTTCTCCGTTAGTTAGCTTCTGCACCATATCTTCCCAGGAGCTGTAGTGTTTGAAATCGGGATGGCCGGTTGCGATCTTGACGTTGACCTCATGCTTCGTCAGTTCAATGATTTCCTCCGGTGTCTTTCCGTCCACGGTGTCAACGAAGGCGTCGTTTCCTTCTTCCGATTTGATTTTGTCTAAAATTCCAAAAGCGGTATCGAACAAAACTCGCTCGTCCGTATTGAGGTAGCGTTTTACCTTGATTGCCGACTTGTAAACTGTCTCCCGCGAGGTGCCACTGATCTCATCGGATCGCGACATAAACGCAGGCAGAAAGTAAATAACGCCAAACAATACCAAGAAAGCGGCTAGTATTTTCATTGTTTATCTCCAAAGGTGCTCGGGCGAGCATTATATAATCTCGCTGCAAAATTGACGTCAAAAGCTCCCGCAACGTCACGCCGAAGTCCAAGTCCTGCCGCTCTCTTTTTATCGTTCATCAGTTTGGGATACTTCTATGGCTCAAAATCGGATTTTCAAAACAATAAATTGGGTTATCTGCTGCTTGGCGCTTGCGGCGTGTGCCCATGATTTGAGGCTGATGAAAATGGAGGAGGCGCTAAACAACTATGGTTCGGCTATCCGTTGGGGAGCGTTTCAAAAAGCTTGGGATTTTCAGTCCAACAAACAGAAACCGCTGCCTGATTTCAAGGCCCTGAAAAATATAAAAGTTACCGCCTATGATTCAGTGTTCCGGTCTGAGCTGAATGAAGGAGGAACTGTGCAGCAAACCGTTGAGATCCGCTATATCAACAATCAGGATCTCGTGGAAAGAAGCCTGACCGACGACCAAAAATGGCGTTTTGACATCGTGAAAGAGCGGTGGGTATTGGAGAGCCCTTTTCCAGAGTTCAAATAGTTTTGATTTGAACGGGAAGCTGGCAAAGCTCATAAGGATTTGTGAGCCTTGACGAGCAAGATTAATGCTCTCGGCGCTGGTCAAGACGACTAGTTTTTTCAAAATCTCGCTTCTCGCTCAAAATCTAAAGCCATATCCCATGGCATGACGAGCCAGCAAGCGCTTTGCCGGTGGGAAGCAATCCAAGGCGATCAAGGCCGCATTACGGGCCAGGGCGACGGGCGGAAAGTCGGTGCAGAACGTCCGTACCAACCCGTCGGTGAAATGAATCACATTTGTCAAATCTCTCTGCCTGACTTGGACATAATGGTCAAGGAACTCTTTTTCACCGATATCTTCATTGAACGCCAGCTTGGCGAATAAGCGTTCAGCCAGGAATGCCGCATCACGAAGCCCCAAGTTGAAGCCCTGCCCGGCAACCGGGTGGAGCTGATGCATCGCGTTGCCGATCAACAATACACGTTCGTCCGCCATTTTCTCCGCGCGGATCAGTTTGAGCGGAAAACCCTGCCGTTGGGAGGCCAATTGAATTTTTCCGAGCCAATATCCAAACACCGACTGTAGGTTCGCGGTAAAGTTCAGTTCGGATTCGTTCAAGAGTTCGGTTGCGTCTTCGTTTTTGAGCGTCCAAACTACCGAGCACTTCTTGCGCTCCAAAGGAAGGAAGGCCAATGGGCCCGACGCCGTGAAGCGCTCGTACGCCGTGAAATTCACGTCCGCCTCCGTACGCACTTCGGTCACGATAGCCGTTTGTCCGTAATCCCGAACATCTTGCTCTATCCCTAAAAGTCTTCTCACCGTGGAGTTGCCGCCATCGGCGGCGACCACCAGGGCGGCCGTGAGGTTAAGGCATTCATCGCCTTGCTTGAGGGTAACGCACACGCCGTCCCGGCCTGCTTTGAGGCCGATGATCCGGGCCGGGCACAGAAGCTCCGCATCGAGTGCGCGCAACTCCTGGGCAATTCGATCCTCCAGGTTTCGGGCGACGATGACGTGGCCTAGCGCCTCGACGCCTTTTTCAGCGGCGTGAAGACGAGTTTTCCCGAAACGTCCTCGGTCGGAGACGTGAATGTGCCGGATGGGCATGCCTTTGGCCGCGACGCTTTGCCAAATGCCCAATTGATCGAGAATTTGGACGGTGCTGCGCGCCAAGGCCAGGGCACGATCACCGGCCGCTGACGCCTGTCTTTCGGTTTCCGTTAGCGCTTCGACCACTCCGATACGGAGCGGTGCGTCGCGCAAGGCCAGAGCGAGACTGCCCCCGACCAGTCCGCCGCCGACGATCAAGAGATCAAAATCGTAGTTCATTCGGAACCCGCCATGAACGCTTCAATTTCCGCTACGGTTTTGGGAAGCCCATCGGTGAGAACTTCATAACCCTCTTTGGTGACTAAAACATCGTCTTCGATGCGGATGCCGATGCCGCGCCATTTAGGGTCCACATCGTGGCAATCCGGTGCGATATAAAGGCCGGGTTCCACCGTCAGCACCATGCCGGGTTCCAACGTCCGCCATTCGCCGTCAATCCGATATTCCCCAACATCATGCACGTCCATGCCTAGCCAGTGGCCGGTCCGATGCATGTAGAACTTCTTGTAGGCTTCGTCCTTGATCAACTTGGAAACCCGCCCCTCCAGCAAGCCTAGCTTGACCAGCCCTTTGGTCAACGTGTGAACGGCGGCGTCGTGCGGATCGTTCCAGCGCTTGTCCGGGCGCACCTGCTTGATGGCGTCGAGCTGGGCTTCCAGGACTAATTCATAAAGGAGGCGCTGACTTTCGCCGAACGTTCCGTTGATCGGAAAGGTACGGGTGATGTCGGAGGCATAATTTTCATACTCCGCCCCGGCATCGATCAACAGAAGGTCGCCGTCCCTGAGTACATCCTTATTTTCGGTGTAGTGGAGCACGCAAGTGTTATGTCCTCCTGCGACGATACAAGGATACGCCGGCGCTCTCATGCCGTGCCGGGTGAACTCGTGGAGCAATTCGGCTTCGATTTGATATTCGTAGCATCCCGGCTTGCAGTTGCGCATCGCGCGTTTGTGCGCGAGCACGGAAACGTCGGCGGCTTTCCGCATCAAATGGATTTCGTGTGGCGTCTTGATCAGCCGCTGCTCGTGGAGCAGATGCTCCAGCGATACGAATTCAAATGGAGCGCGGACGCCGGTACGGACTTTCCCGCGTAGCTCGTTGACCGCGGCGAAGACCTGATGATCGAGCTCCGGATCGTGCCCAATCGGGAAATAAACCCGCTCACGATTTTCCAGGAGGCCGGGCAGAATTTCGTCCAGTTCATCGATGGGAAATGCTTCGTCTGCGCCGAAAGCGTCGCGGGCGCCTTCGAGTCCGGCATATTTTCCGGTCCAGAGAGCTTTAGTCGGGTCGAATTCGCGGCAAAATAGAATGTATTCCCCTTGTTTTCGTCCGGGGACAAAGACCGCCACCGCTTCCGGTTCGTTGAAACCGGTCAGATAATGAAAATCGCTGTCCTGGCGATAGGGATATTCCACATCCCGGTTGCGCACGCTCGCGGGCGCACTCGCGATCAGCGCTACGCTCTTCTTCTTGATGCGATGCGCCAGCTGTTTGCGGCGCACTTTGAATTCGCTCGGCTGAGGCATGAGGATTTCCGTCTTAATGGAGTCGCGTGGGCGGTTGTTGCTGCAATTCGGTGCGGATTACCTGTACGCCTACGCGGACGTATTCCGTGATCTCGGCATAAGCCACTTCATCCGATTCTCCGGCGGAATCCGGATTAAGACGGGAGATTTCCAGAATATCGTGCAGGACTTCGGTGCTCTCTCCCGGCCAGTCGGCGCCATCCGATCGGTAACCGAGACCATACAAAAAGCCTTGGCACCATTCTCCCAAGGCATTAGCACGTTCGCTTAAGGGAAGCGTATCGTCCGGCAGCAGCAATTCGAACGAAAAATCGAAATCGTCCAATTGATGCCGAGTCGTCTCGCACAATTTCGAAAGCAAGGCATGCTCGGCGGGGTTCAGATTAGTTCTGTTTTCGCCGAAAACGGCCTCCAGCCATTGATCGCATTCGATTCGACCGTTTAGGCATAGCAGGCCGGACAGCACTCCATGCGCTTCGGCGGCGCTAGCCGCTGAGTCGTTGTTCAGGACAATGTCCTGGACATCCTGATAGGATATATCTTGGTTCATTCCAGCCTTGTAGACCCTACTTTAATTCTTTATGCTAACACTCTGAATAGCCGGATCAAAAGCCAGCACCGCAGATTAACCCTTATTCCAAGGCTCCGGAATCATGATAGCGGATATGTTTGATTTGGATGCCGAGCTAAGGCGCTTAGAAAGCAAAATCGAGTCACTGACCGTCGTGTGCGAACGGCTGCGTGGTGAAAATCAGGTGCTGAAGTCCACGTTAGACGAATGGATGCGAGAGCGGGCGCAACTATCCGACAAAACCGAGATGGCGAAAAGCCGCGTCGAAGCGATGATTTCCCGCCTGAAATCCATGGGACATGAATCATGAGCGAAATGAATCCGCCAATTAAAGTTCAGATACTCGGCAAGGAATATCCTATTTCCTGCCCCGAAGATCAGCAGCACGATCTCTTGATTGCCGCGCGTTATTTGGATGAAAAAATGCGCCAAATCCGGGATACCGGCCGAGTGATCGGCACCGAGCGCATCGCTGTAATGGCAGCCCTGAATATTGCCCACGAGCTTCTGCAGGCTCAGCAGCAGAATAAATTGTTATCGCAGGATTTGCGAGGCCGTTTTTCGTCGCTGCACGAGAAGGTGGATTCAGCCTTGCGTGCGGAATAAATCGGTTCCGGCGCCGATACGTATTGCATCAATTTATCGACCTAGTAAAATTTAGTTTACGTATTCCCTGCGGCGTACGAAGGCAGCTGGGTTACTTCTTGAGCCTAATCTAAAACCCCGGGAGCCATTGAGCGAGCGATGTGCGCATGTCCGCCCCGAGCGGAAAGCCTAATTCGGCGCTCTTGCGCTCCCACCTGAACCTTCGGTTCAAGGGCGAAAGCGGTCTACGGCGCAGGCGGGGAATACTTCCACTCCACCTTATCTTTCTGAATAAATCCTTCTTGGCCAACACGCGAACACGTGCCCGCCAGCCTCAGCCCGATTCTTCCGAATGAATCTTCCGGCAGATATCAGGCGCCAGATTCGAAGTCTTAGGCAAAACTTGCCGCCGGAGCTTGCTCGGGAGAAGAGTCTTCACATTGCGGAACACTTTATTAGCTCGCCGATTATCGGGCGCAGCCGTCGCGTCGCGACTTATCTCAGCAACGACGGCGAGGTCGGAACTCAAGCCATCGTTGAAACCTTGTGGTCATGCGGCAAAGCGTGTTATCTGCCTATTCTCCGTTCATCTCCCCAGCGGTCGCTGTGGTTCGGGCGTTACGCGCCTGAAACGGCTCTGATTCCTAATAGATTCCATATTCCCGAGCCTGCTATCGGAGAAGATACGGTCAGCGAGCCGTGGACATTGGATCTGGTTCTCGTTCCCCTGGTAGCCTTCGATCTTTCCGGTAATCGCATCGGAATGGGCGGCGGCTATTACGACCGCACGTTCGCTTATCTTAAGGACGGTAGCCAACCGCGTTCGCCGATTCTCATCGGTCTGGCTTTCGAATGCCAAAAATGGGACCGTATACCAGCGGAGCCTTGGGATGTACCGCTGAACGGCGTGGTCACCGAGGAGGCCTTTTACACTTTCACCTAGATCCAGAATCCCTATGCACTATTGGTTGATGAAATCCGAGCCTTCCGAGTTCAGCATCGATGACCTGGAGATGCGGCCCGATCAGACCGAACACTGGGACGGCGTGCGCAATTATCAGGCGCGAAACATGCTGCGCGACCAGATGAAAGTGGGGGATCTGACGTTTTTTTACCATTCCAACTGCGAAACGCCCGGCATCGCCGGCATCGCGAAAATTTCGCGTGAGGCTTATCCGGACTTCACCGCTTTTGATGTCGGCAACAAGCATTACGATCCCGGCAGTAAGCCGGACGATCCGCGCTGGTTCATGGTGGACGTACAGTTCGTCCGCAAGCTCAAACGGACGATTACCTTAAGCGAACTGAAGGAGCGGCCGGAACTCGACGGTCTGGCGCTCATTCGGCGCGGCAACCGGCTGTCCATCATGCCGGTTGCCGAGGCGCAGTGGGCTTTTATCCTCTCCTTGGAGTAGTCAGGCTTTTGCGTTGCCGCCCGCGAAGAGCTGATAAGCGGGATTGTTCGTCTCCTCCCGATACGCGAAGCCGATAACATCCAGAAACTCGTGGAAGGCACGCCGTTCCGTCTTCGGCACCTGGATTCCCATCAGCACCCGGCCGAACGCGGCGCCATGGTTCCGATAATGGAATAGGCTGATATTCCAACGCCCGCCCATGAAGGACAAAAATTTCAAAAGCGCGCCGGGGCGTTCGGGGAATTCAAAGCTGTACACCATTTCGTGCAGCAGGCGTGGCGCATGCCCCCCCACCATGTAGCGGATATGCTCCACCGCCAGCTCATTGCCGGTCATATTGGTGACCGCGAAGCCTTGTTCGCGCAACTGTGTCATCAGTTCCTCGCTGTCCCGGCTGCCGTCGGCTATCGCGATGCCCGCGAAGATGTGTGCGGCGTTGTCGTCGAAGTAGCGATAGTTGAATTCGGTAATGCTGCGCCGGCCCAGAACGCGGCAAAAATTGAGAAAGCTGCCGGGTTTTTCCGGGATCGTCACGGCCAAGAGCATTTCCTGCCGCTCGCCGACCTGGGCCCGCTCCGCCACATGGCGCAGCCGGTCGAAGTTGATGTTGGCGCCGCTTTCGATGGCGATCAGGCACTGATCCCGCACTCCGGTTGTTGAGGCGTATTTCTTCAAGCCTGCCACACCCAGGGCTCCCGCAGGTTCGGCAACCGAACGGGTGTCGTCGAAGATGTCTTTGATGGCCGCGCAGATCTCATCCGTGTCGACGGTAACAACGTCGTCCACGTATTGATGTGCGATGTGGAACGGCTCTTTGCCGATTTGCCGGACGGCAACGCCGTCTGCGAACAGCCCGACTTGTTTCAGGATGACCCGACGCTTCGCTTTCAGCGCCCGGTTCAGGCAATCCGCGTCGTCCGGTTCGACGCCGATGATTTTGATTTCCGGCCGAATGCACTTCACATAAGCTGCGACGCCGGCGATCAATCCTCCACCGCCCACGGGGACAAAGATGGCATGAATGTCGCCCGTGTGTTGCCGCAGGATTTCCATGCCAATAGTGCCTTGGCCGGCGATGACCTCGGGGTCGTCATAGGGGTGAACGAAACTCAGTTTTTGCTCTTCGGCGAGGCTTAAGGCGTGCTCGTACGCCTCGTCGTACGAATCGCCGAACAGTATGGTTTCCCCGCCGAAGTTCTGCACCGCCCGTACCTTTATGGCCGGAGTAGTGCAGGGCATCACGATGACCGCCCGGATGCCGAGCCGCTGCGCAGAGAGCGCGACGCCCTGGGCGTGGTTGCCGGCCGAAGCCGCGATCACGCCGGCCTGCTTCGCCGCATCGTCCAATGAAACGATCTTGTTGTAAGCGCCCCGTAATTTGAAGGAAAAGACCGGCTGGAGGTCTTCCCGCTTGATGTAGACCGAATTGTCGAAGCGGCGTGTCAGTCCAGGAGCGAAGTCCAGGGGAGTTTCCGAAGCGACGTCGTAAACTCGGGCGCGCAGAATGCGCTCGATATACTTGTGAAGCATTTTTTAATCTTAAGATGCGAGTGAGAAACGCGGCCGGCAAGGCGACATAGCATGACAGTGCCGGCATGATCACGCTATTATCCCGCAAATTTCGAGTAACTACATGATGGAGCGACGAAAATGACGCAAGACGAGCTTAAGAAGAAAGTGGCGGAAGCCGCTCTCGATTACGTAAAGGGCGTTTCGGTGCTTGGCATCGGCACCGGATCGACGGTAAACCATTTCATCGATCTGCTGGCAGATGTCAAACAAGATATCGAAGGCGCCGTATCGAGCTCCGAGATGAGCACCGCTCGACTCAAGAAAATCGGCATACCGGTTCTGGATCTGAATGCCGCGGGTACGCTGGACGTTTACGTGGACGGAGCCGACGAGGTCAATTCCCACAAGCAGATGCTCAAGGGCGGCGGCGGTGCGCTGACGCGGGAAAAGATCATCGCGGCGGCCAGCCGGAAATTCGTCTGCATCGTAGACGAGAGCAAGTATGTGAATGTCCTAGGCAAGTTTCCGCTGCCCGTGGAAGTGATCCCGATGGCGCGAAGCTATGTGGCCCGCGAGCTCGTGAAGCTGGGCGGCCAGCCGCAATGGCGCGAGAGCTTCGTCAGCGACAACGGCAACCAAATTCTCGATGTGCACAATCTTAACATCCTGAATCCGGCGGAAATGGAACGGGATATCAACAATATTCCGGGTGTCGTGACGGTCGGTCTCTTCGCCCTGCGTGGCGCGGACGTCGTCCTCCTCGGAAGCGCGAGCGGCGTCAGAAAGCTCGATTAGCCATTTCGGCCGGTTGCGCTAACCCACCCTACGGTATCTTCAAGACGATTTTCCCCGTGGCATGTCCTGTCTCGATCAGGGCATGCGCCGCGGCGGCCTTTTCCAGCGGCAAGACTTGGCTTACGTGGATTTCCAAGCGGCCTTGATCGATCCATTCGCCGCACTGCCGCAGAATCTCCACATGGTGATCGCGAGCCGTGTGCAGATTGCGCAGCATCGGGGTCAGCATCAGTTCGAAGCCGATGCGGAGATTGCGCATTCGCGCTTCGTGTAAAGATATTTCGCCCGGATCCAGCAACGTCACCAGATCGCCGAACGGGGCGGTGCAGTCGATGCTGTGCTTGAATACATCGGGTCCGACCGTATCGATCACCAAATCCGCGCCGTTGCCATCGGTCAGCTCGTTTACGCGCTGCACGAAGTCTTCCTGCCGGTAATCGATGGTCGCATCCGCACCCCAATTTTTGGCGAGTTCGGCTTTCTCCGGCGAGCCGACGGTGGCGAGCACCCGTGCGTCGCGGAGCTTTGCCAGTTGGACCGCCACATGACCGACTCCGCCCGCCGCGGCATGAATTAAAACCGTTTGGCCGGCTTGCAGCCGTCCCCGATCGTAAAGGGCGCCCCAGGCGGTAATCAAAACCAAGGGAGCGGCAGCGGCATGCTCGAAGTCGAGCGATTGCGGTACGGAAGCGGCCCAACGCTCGTCCAATACCGTGTATTCGGCGTAATTGCCTTGGTCGCCGCCCAGTCCTCCGTTGCAGAACCAAACCCGCTCGCCGATCCTAAACCGACTCACGGACCCGCCGATTTCCACCACTTCTCCGGCTCCGTCGCAGCCGAGCACGGCCGGCAGCGGGTTTTCATAGAAAAGTCCTTTTTGCCGTATTTTGGTGTCAACGGGGTTAATGCCCGCCGCCCGAAGCCGGACTTTGATGTGCGTGGGTTGGGTGATAGCCGGCTCGTCAATATCCCGTAGTTCAAGCAGATCGGGCAATCCGGGCTGTGTCATCAAAATGGCTTTCATGGCGTTCCTACCTCGCAATGATTGAATTCATGATCTTCGGCATTAGCGGTGGCTGACGAACCGGTCCGGGAAGCTGGGTCTGCGTACACCCAAAAAGCGATCCCACCAATAGGGCCGTTCCAGGCTGGAAACGATCACTTGCCCTCTGACGCTGCTGGAATGTACGAATGAATCGTTACCCACGTAAATCCCGACATGAGAGAACGGTTGTCCGGTCGTATTGAAGAAGACCAAGTCGCCGGGCTGTCTGTTCCGGCTATCGATACGGGGGACTGCAGCAGCTATTTGATGGGCGGTTCGCGGTAAACGAACGCCGTGCCTTTCGTATACGTGTTTCACGAAGCCGCTGCAATCGAAGCCTTCCCGAGGCGATTCCGCGCCATAGCGATAGGGCGCTCCTTGCAAACTGAGGGCGTAACGCACCACTGCATTCGAATCGGGGTAGTGGACTCTCGTCTTGATTTCGCGTGTCCCGGCGCACCCGGCGAGCAATATCGAGATAGTGGCAAGTGCGAGCAGTTGCGAGATTACGGGTTTGCGGAAGGCATGATAGATAGCCGACCCCATGGTTTGGCTCCGGGTGCTTGATGGGATTTTTCGACGCTCGAAACGGAAGCGGCGTTTGAGTCCACTCGAAAGCACCGCGTCCCCGCTTTAAATTTAATCGCAGCTGTGGTCAGCGGCAAGGCTGGGCTGGGAAGCTGTCCATTGCTTTCGATAATCTTCGTAGCCAAAATGCTTCATCGCTTTGATCCGGCCTTGGCGATCAGACGCAAAAATCGGGGGTAAATCGTAACCGTTGAAGCGGTTCGCCTTGATCAGGCTGTAGGCTCCGACATTCGGAAATACCACCCGGTCGCCGACGCTCAACGGCTCCGCAAAGCGATATTCGCCGAAGACATCCCCGGCCAGACAGGTGCTGCCGACTAGCATGCAATCGAAGGAACCTTCCAGTTGGTGTTCGGCAAGCAGTGGGCTTTTCTGATATTCGAAAACCTCCGGAAGGTGGTTTACGCCCGTATCCAGGACGGCGATGGCTTTGCCGTTTCGCTCGAACCGGTCGATGACGCTTGCCACAAGATAACCGGATTGCCCGACGATGGCCTTGCCCGGCTCGAAATAAACTTCTATGTCGCGCCGCTGTTTCAAAGCGCCCACGACGTCGGCCAATTCCTCCAAATCATCCGCGCTTTCGAAGAGATATCCTCCGCCCAGGTTGATCCATTTGAGGCTATCCATAAACCCGTCGAGTACGCTTTCGATCCGGTCGAGGGTTGCCTTCAACGGCCCGAAGGAGCGCGATTCGAACAAGGTATGAAAATGTAGCCCATCGATAGGGCGTTTTAAAGACGAGTCCCGATCCTGAGCATCGGCCAGTTTGTCGAGAGGCACGCCCAATTTCGAGTATGGCCGGCAGGGGTCATAGCGCCCATCATCGAGAAACGAAAGCCGGGGATTGATGCGAAGTCCGATACTGGCGCGCTCCGCCACACGCGGTCCAAGCCGCTGAAACTGCTCGAAGGAATTGAAGCTGACGAAATCGCAACGGTTGGCGATCTCATCGATCTCGCTGGCTTTAAGGCCCGGGGTGGTAATGTGCAGCGAACTTTTTTGGAGCGAGTGATGACCACCCAGTTCTAGAACTTCGGAGGCCAGCCGCGCCTCGAATAACGAGCTGACCGAAAAGCCGTCCGCTCGGGGAAGAATCAAGCGCAACGCGCTAGCGAACGGAAATGCCTTGACCGAGTACAAGATCCGCAGGCCGCAGGCTTCGCGCACGCGACCCAGCAAATCGAGTGCATGAATGATCCGTGCTTCGTCGTAAACGAAGGCCGGAGTTTCCGGCAGTAGATGCTTAAGGCGCTCGATATCCAAGATGCGGTTGCGGTTCAATAATCTTCCAGCACCGTGGACGCTTGCAGATCGGCATGATAGGACGAGCGTACCATAGGTGCGCTGGCGATCGCGGAGAAGCCGAGGCCTCGGCCGATTTGGGCGAGATCTTCGAATTCCTCAGGCGTCGCGTAGCGGACCACCGGCAAATGGTCGCGGCTCGGTTGCAGATATTGGCCTATGGTCAGCATGTCGCAGCCGTGTCCGCGCAAGTCCGCCATAACTTCTTTCACCTCTTCGAGAGTTTCGCCTAGGCCCAGCATCAATCCCGACTTCGTGGGTATTTCAGGATGAAGCTGTTTGAATCGGGCCAGCAAATCGAGGGATACGCGATAGTCGGCGCCGGGGCGCGCTTGCCGGTAGAGACGTGGAACGGTTTCGAGGTTGTGGTTGAACACGTCGGGGGGCATCCGTGCCAATTGATCGAGCGCGGCGTCGATGCGGCCGCGAAAATCCGGCACCAGGATTTCGATCTTGATGTCCCTATTCTGATGGCGAACGGCTTCGATGCAGGCGGCGAAATGGCCGGCGCCGCCGTCGCGAAGGTCGTCCCGGTCCACCGAGGTGATGACGACGTAGCGGAGCCCCAGCTGCCGAACGACCTTAGCGAGGTGTTCGGGCTCGTTCGGGTCCGGCTCGGCGGGACGGCCGTGGGCCACGTCGCAGAAGGGGCAGCGGCGGGTGCAGATATCGCCGAGGATCATGAACGTGGCCGTGCCGTGGCCGAAGCACTCTGACAGGTTCGGGCAGGCGGCTTCCTCGCAAACCGTATGGAGCTTTTGCTCGCGCAGGATCTGTTTGATCCGGTTGACGCTTTCGCTGCTCGTGGCCTTGACGCGTATCCAGGCAGGTTTGCGCAACGGAGCTTCCGCCGGAACTACTTTGATCGGGATGCGCTTCAGCTTGTCGGCCTTGCGTTGATGGGTATCGGGGCTCAGTCTGGAGGGGGCCTGGTAGGAGTCTTTGTCAGCCACGGGTAGGGATCACTCGTTCGTAGTTCAAGGTTTGCATGATTTCGACGGCCAAAGGCGCTGCCGCCTCGTGCGCTTGGATGGCCACATCGAGCGCGGTTAGGCTAGTGACTTCAAGTCCCGCGTAGCCGCACGGATTGATGGCCGAAAACGGCGACAAGTCCGGATTCACGTTAAGGCTTAGACCATGATAGCTGCAGCCCTTGCGCACGCGAAGGCCGAGAGAGGCGATTTTGCGGCCGCCTACGTAGACGCCCGGTGCATCTTGTCGCGCCTGGGCCGTGATGCCGTACTGCTTAAGCAAGCCGATTACCGCGTTTTCCAAGGCGCTTACCAAGCGCCTCACGCCTAGATTCTTCCGTCGAAGATCGACCAACACATAAACGATCAGTTGACCAGGCCCATGGTAGGTAATCTGCCCGCCGCGGTCGGTTTTGACGACGGGAATGTCCGTGGTTCGGATCATGTGCCGGATGTCCCCGTTCAGTCCCAAGGTATAGACCGGATGATGTTCCAACAGCCACAGCTCATCCGGTGTGCTTTCATCCCGCTGCTCGGTGAACTGTCGCATGGCGTGCCAGCTCGTCTCGTACTCTGTAAGGCCGAGATTGCGCAGGCATAGGGCTTCGGTCGTATCGGTCATAGGCGCGGCTGTTACAGAAGAACGAGGGTGGCCAATCCGAGGAAGATAAAAAAGCCCATGCCGTCCGTCATGGCGGTCAGCAGCACGCTGGTACCGACCGCGGGGTCGAGCCCAAGCCTATCCCGCACCAGTGGAACGGCGATGCCCATGATCGCCGCCACCAGGAGATTGAGCAAGGTGGCGCCCGCCATGACCAAGCCGAGTTCGATGTCCCGATAGAGCAGATAGGCGATCAGCCCCAGTACCGAGCCCCACACGGCTCCATTGAGGAAGCCGATGGCCAGTTCCTTGACGATCAGCCGCTTCACATTCGACGAATTGATCAAGCCGAGTGCGATGGAGCGAACGATCATCATGCTGGTCTGATTGCCGGTGTTGCCGCCGATACCGGCGATGATGGGCATGAGCGAGGCCAATGCCACCACCTTGACGATAGTGTCTTCGAAGACCCCGATAACCCGGGTGCTGACGAAAGCGGTAACGAGGTTGATTGCCAGCCAAAGCCAACGGTTCCGGGCGCTTTTCCAGACACCGGAGAAAATGTCTTCTTCCTCCAGTAGACCAGCCTGAGACAGCATATCTTCATCGGATTTCCGGCGAATATAATCGACGATGGCATCTACGCCGATACGGCCCTGCAGCTTGCCTTCGCGGTCCACGACCGGGGCGGACAAAAGATCGTAGCGCTCGAAAGCCCGCGCCGCTTCTTCCGCATCATCGTCGAGATGGAATGAAACCACATCCTTGCCCATGATTTCCGAGACCGGCTTGTCGGGATTGGTGGTGAGCAGCCGTTTCAGGGGCAGTACGCCTTTCAGCACGTTGTGCTCGTCGACCACGAACAGCTTGTCGGTATGCTCGGGCAGATCGCCCCGCCTTCTCAGGTAACGCAGCACGACGCCTAAGCTGATGTCTTCCCGTATCGTGAGCATGCCGAAGTCCATTAGGGCAGCTACGGTGTCCTCCTCGTGCGACAGCACTGATTGCAGGCGCTTTCGGTTCTGATCGTTGAGGTTTTCCAGAAGTTCCTGCAAGACTTCTTCCGGCAAATCCGGTGCAAGATCGGCGATTTCGTCCGTTTCGAGCTGTCCCGTGGCGGATAACAGCTCTTCCATGTTCATGTCCGAAATGAGCGTTTCGCGTACCGCATCGGACACGTCGAGCAAGATCTGTCCGTCGAGTTCGGATTTGACCAGATTCCAGACAATAAGCCGCTGTTCCAGCGGCAGCGCCTCCAGGATATAGGCGATGTCCGCCGCATGGAGTTGATCGAGCTTGTGTTTCAGTGCCGCCTGATGGCGCTTGTGCAGCAGGGTTTCCACGAGGTCATGGTGCGGCATCGCTCGCTGCTGGAGAATGGTCTCCTCGAGCTTCTGTTTGTTGAGGAGCGTGATGACCTCTTCCAGATGATGCTTGAGTGTTTCTTCGGGAGGGGTGGTGTTCGGTTCGGCCATGAAACGCTCGGTCGGTGCTGCTCAGCGGGTTCGGAAGGACGATGCGAGATGTGCGAAGTCGACCGGATCGGTTACTTCATAGGGCGGGTTCCTCTTAAAGAATGGTCACACGCAAGCGGCCGCTCACAGGGCCATGATGACCTCGGTGCAACGGGTGAGGTCCTGATAAATAGCATCCAGCTGCGCCTTGCTTTCAGCCCGGATAGTCACGGTGACCGCCGTGAATTTCCCCCCCTGGCTGGGCCGGGCGGTCACCGCGCCTTCGGTCAAACCCGGAGCATGACGGCGCACGATTTCGGCAATCAGACCGTCGAAATGGGGGCGGCTGTGACCGAACGCCTTGATCGGAAATTCGCAGGGAAACTGGAGCAGCGTCGCGGGAGTCTCGGTATTCATGCCATGCGCAACCTCTGTTTGTAGGCTTGATAAATGGCTTGCATTCGCGGCCAAAGCGGGCCGGGTTCACCCTGTCCGACCGCTACGCCATCGAGTTCGATGACCGGGAGAATCTCCCGTGTCGAACTGGTCAGCCAAATCTCCGGAGCACGCTTCAAATCATCCAGGCTGATGCGGCGTTCGACGGCAGGCACCCCGTTTTCCTGCGCCAGCTCCAGCACCAGATCGCGGGTGATTCCCGGCAAGAGATCATTGCCTTTAGGCGGGGTCGTCAAAACGCCATCGATTACCGCAAAAACATTGCTCGCCGCCCCTTCGGTTACCCAGCCGTCACGGACCAAAATGGCTTCGGCGGCGTTCCGATCCACGGCCTCTTGCCGCAACAGCACGTTGGCGAGCAGCGTGATGGCTTTGATGTGGCACCACCGCCAGCGGATATCGTCCACAGTGACGGCGCATACCCCGCTGATCGGGATCGGTGCAATGGCCGAGCACATGACGAATACGGTCGGTTTGACATCCGCGGGAATGGCATGGTCCCGCTTCGGCGCGGCCCCGCGCGTGACCTGCAGATAGATATATTGATCGTGCTCGCCGTTAATGAGCCGGTTGAAGATCTCCGCCCACCTGTCGTCGGGAAGCGGGTTCGCCATGCGGATGCCGTGCAGGCTGCCGTCCAGCCGGCGCAAGTGCTCGTCCAGCCGGAACGGGCGTCCACCGTAGACGGGAACAACTTCGTAAACGCCGTCGCCGAACAGAAAGCCGCGGTCCAAAACGGACACCTTGGCCTCGCCCACCGGCAAGTAATCCCCGTTCAAATAGACGAGGCAGTCGTTTTCCGCCATTTCAGCCGATTCCTTGGATTATTTGAAGAACAGTTGGGCCTGGTCGATCGTACGGCGGAAAAAACCGCCTTCATTCACGGCTTTCATCGCCACCAAATCCTGTTGGCCGACTGTCTCGTTGTTGAACGTGACTTTTACCGTACCGAGCTTATCGCCTTGTTTTACCGGAGCGGTCACCGTGGTGTTGATTTCCATGCCGGCTTTGAGATTCTGGTACTGGCCGCGCGGGAAAGTGACGTAGAAGTCACGGTTGACGCCTAACGCCAATTCGGTGTCCGCGCCCCTCCACACCCGGGTTTCGGATAATTTCTCATTGGCTTTGTAAATCGGCCGGGTTTCGAAGAAGCGGTAACCGTAATTGAGCAGCGCCTGGTTTGCATTGGCGCGATCGTTCTCGCCCTTGGTGCCCAGTACCACGGAAATCAACCGCATGCCATCGCGTACCGAGGACGCGACCAGACAGAATCCGGCGCCTTCGGTATGTCCGGTTTTCACGCCATCCACGGTGGGGTCGCGCCACAAGAGGCGGTTGCGGTTGATTTGCTTGATGCCGTTGAATTCGAATTCCTTGATCGCATGCCATTTATAGTATTCGGGGAATTCCCCGATCATGGCCCGCGTGAGAATGGAAAGATCACGCGCAGTAGTGTAATGCTCAGGATCGGGTAAACCCATGCTGTTCTTGTAATGGGTGTTTTTCATGCCGAGCCGTTCGGCATTCTGGTTCATCATCTGGGCGAACACAGCCTCGTCGCCGGCGACATGCTCGGCCAAAGCCACGCTGGCGTCGTTCCCGGACTGAACGATCATGCCCTTGAGCAGCATTTCAACCGGGATCTGGACGCCAACCTGAGCAAACATGCGCGAACCTTCGGTACGCCAGGCTTTTTCGCTTATCATAACCATGTCGTCCAGTTTCAGATGGCCGGCCGCCAATTCCCGGAATACCACGTAGGCGGTCATGATTTTGGTCAGGCTGGCCGGTTCAAGGCGTTGATCCGCATTGCTCTCGGCGAGCACGCGTCCGCTGTTGAAATCCTCCAAAACGTAGGCCTTCGCTCCAACCTCGGGCGGTGCCGGTATCAGTACCGGATCGGCGAGGCTGAGACGGTAAAATCCGAGCAGGGCAAAAAGAAAAAGCAAGCTGGGTAGTTTAATTTTCACGGCTTTCTGCTTTCGGTCGGGTTGAAAATCGGCGCCGCATTGTAACACGCGCGCACCGCGTGCCGGGGCTTCGTTGGATTTGGCGGTGGTAAATCAGGCTCAGAAAGAGCCATCGGCACTGCGGCGGGACACCAATTGGCGGCTCAGTTCGTGAGCGGCCATCGCGTACAGCGGACTATGATTGTAGCGGGTGATTACGTAAAAGTTGTGAAGCCCCAGCCAATACGCAGGACCAGCTTCTTCATCGAGTCTCACCAGAGCGGCTTTGACATGGGCGGGCAAGGACGCGCCGGAGTCGACGCCAAGGGAAAGCCATTCCCGCACGGTATGGGCCGGTTTCACGTTGGTGCTTGCCAGCTGTTCATGAGCCGTACCCCTCACAGTAGCGGGGAAGGCCACCGGCTCACCCGCTTGCCATCCATTAGCGGCGAAGTAACTGGCGACGCTGGCAATGGCATCGGCCGGATTGTTCCAGATATCGCGTCGGCGATCTCCATCTCCATCGACAGCGTACCTCCGGTAGCTGCTCGGCATGAACTGCGGCAAGCCCATAGCGCCGGCATAGGACCCCATGGGATGGGTGGGATTCATGCTCTCCTCCCGGCATAGCACCAGGAATTCCTCCAGTTCGCGCCGGAAAAATTCGGCTCGCTTCGGGTAAGCGAAGGCCAAGGTGGAGAGCGCATCGATGACCCGATACTTGCCGGGCGATTGGCCATACGTGGTTTCGATTCCGATAATGGCGACGATTACCTCGGCGGGAACGCCGTATTTTCGCGCAGTCGCGGCCAGCGCGGCAGTGTTCCGGCTCCAGAAATCGACCCCGCTCTGAATTCGTGTCTCGGTGAGAAACAGCTTACGGTAGGCATGCCAAGGCTTGGCTTCGTATGGCTTGGCCATGGCTTCGAGAATTTTGTCCTGGATCGTGACGCCCCGGAATACTTTGTCGAGCTCAAGGGCGCTGAAGCGATGTTTGCGGCCCATGTCCCGAATGAAGGTTCGGACGTCCGGGCGTTCCATCAGGTCTTCCGTGGCCTTTCCGGGTAAGGAAAAGCCACAAAGAGAAACAATCAACAGGATTAGGGTCGGAAATCTCATGATCATCAGCTCGGCAGGAGTTTGCGATGGGTCTGGACGGACATAAGCATACCGAAGCCGGCCAGCAGGGTCACCATGGATGTGCCGCCGTAGCTGATCAAGGGCAGGGGAACTCCCACCACGGGGAGAATGCCGATGACCATGCCGATATTGACGAATACGTACACGAAAAAAGTCACTGTCAGGGCCCCGGCTAGGAGCCGGCTAAAGTTGTCCTGAGCCTGCACCACGATATAAAAACAGCGCCCGAGAACAAAGAGATAGAGTCCCAATAGCCCCAGGCAGCCAACCAGCCCGAACTCCTCGGCGAATACTGCAAAAATGAAGTCGGTGGAGCGCTCCGGCAGAAACTCCAGGTGCGCCTGAGTGCCGTGCAGCCAGCCTTTGCCATAAATACCACCGGAACCGATAGCGATCTTGGATTGAATAATATGATAACCACGTCCCAGAGGGTCCCCTTCCGGGTTCAGGAAAGTCAAAACCCGGTCCCGCTGATAACCATGCATGAAGTGCCAGACTACAGGTAACAGGCTTCCGCCTAAAACGCCGAGGGCGAACATATAGCGCCACGGGATTCCAGCCAGAAACACCACGGCCGAGCCGGCGCTGGCCACCAATACGGCGGTGCCGAGGTCCGGTTGCTTGGCGATAAGCAGTGTGGGTATCAGAACTAACAGGCCGGCAAGGACTAATTGCTTCAAGCGGGGGGGCGTGTGCCCGGACAGATACCAGGCAATCATCATGGGGGTGGATAGCTTGGTCAGTTCGGAGGGCTGAAAGCGTACAATTCCGAGGTCCAGCCAGCGCTGAGCGCCCATGCTTGTTTTACCCATCACCAAAACGGCTGTCAGAAGCAGCGCGCCGAGCAGATATAGAACCGGACTATAAAACTTGAGGTGGCGCGGGTGAATTTGGGCAATGGCGATCATCACGACCATAGCCAGCCCGAGGCGCGTCGCCTGACGCAGGAGCACGTTCAGATCTTGGCCGCCGGAGCTGTAAAGGATGATGAAGGCGAGGGTACATAAGCCCCCTAGCCCGGCCAGCAGCGGCAAGTCGATATGAAGTTTCTGCAGCGGCGAAGTGCGCTGAGGCGGCGTGACCCGAAGTTGAGCGAGTACAGGATCGATGTTCATGGATTTTCGAGCAAATACTGATCCATCACGGCGCGAGCGATAGGCGCGGCGACGGAGCTGCCGTGTCCGCCGTTTTCCGCGAGTACGGCGATAGCGATGCGGGGGCTTTCCGCTGGTGCGAAAGCTATGAACCAAGCGTGATCGCGCATCGTTTTACTGATCTTCAAGTTTTTGTATTCCTGGTCTTGCCGTACTGTGAAAACCTGTGCAGTCCCGGTTTTGCCGGCGACCGTATAGGAAAGGCCGGCGGATATGCCTTTGGCGGTTCCTCGCTGGCTATGGACTACATCGATCATGGCATCGATCACAGTTCGCCAGTATTCAGGCTTGAGGTCTGCAGCTATTTCGCCACCGCTTCTGGGGTAAGGGTTCTGGACCTCGTATGTCGCTTTTATGGAGTCCACCACGCGCGGCTCTACGCTTCGTCCACGATTGGCGAGTATCGCCGTGGCTCTCGCCAGCTGCATAGGCGTAACTTGAACATAGCCCTGCCCAATGCCTGCAATGAGAGTTTCGCCGGGATACCACACTTGTTTGCGCTTTTTTTTCTTCCATTCCCGTGAAGGAAACAGGCCTGTTTTTTCACCCCCGAGATCGACTCCGGTTCGTTTGCCGAAACCGAATTGCTGCATGAACTCTTGTAGCTGATCGATGCCGATATGGTGAGCGAGGTCATAGAAAAAGACGTCGCAGGACTGAGTGATGGCCGCTTTGAGATCCACAGATCCGTGTCCTTGTTTGCGCCAGTCCCGGTATTTGTGCTCCGCATTGGGGAGGCGGTAGTAGCCGGGGCAAAAAACTCGCCGCCCCTGGTTCAAATCCGAGAGTTTCAAACCGGCCAAGCCCATGAACGGCTTGACCGTGGAGCCGGGCGGATACACGCCCCGCAAGGCGCGGTCGTACAACGGGCGTTCCGGCGTGTTCTGAAGAATATCGTAATCCTCTTTGCGGATACCATGGATAAACGGGTTAGGATCGAAGCCCGGTTTGCTGACTAATACCAACACCTTGCCCGTAGAGGGATCCAGTGCTACCACCGATCCGTTGAACTCTCCCAGGGCGTCGAAGGCGGTTTTTTGCAATCGAATATCCAAGGAAAGGTAAAGATCGGTTCCGGCCAGGGGGTCGGTAGTGCTCAATACCTGAATAGCGCGTCCTTGGACATTGGTTTCGTACTCCTCGTACCCGGTTTTGCCGTGCAATATGGATTCGTAGGTTTTTTCGACGCCGCTCTTCCCGATATGGTACGTCCCGCGGTATTGAGCGGGGTCGAGAGATTGAAGTTCGGCTTCGTTGATGCGGGCCACATAGCCTACGACATGGGAAGTCAAATAGCCGTATGGATAACTGCGCATGAACCGGGTTCGGATCTCGACGCCGGGAAAATAAGGCATCTTGACCGCGAAGCGGGCTATTTCTTCCTCCGTCAACTCCAGACGCAAGGGCACGCTCTCGAAGCTCTTGCGCTGGCTTTTCTGCGCCTTGAAACGGCTGAGCTCTTCATCGCTCAGATTCAGCAGTTGCTTGAGCTCGGCTAAGGTGGCATTCAGATTCGGAACCTGTTCCGGAATGACTTCCAAGCTATAGGTGGCGGTATTGTCCGCCAGAACTTCGCCGTTGCGGTCGAAGATCAAACCGCGGGAAGGCGCCAAAGGGGATATCTTGACCTGATTGTCGCGCGACAAGGTCGTGTAATGCTCGTGCCCCATTACCTGGAGATAAATCAGGCGGACTATGAGTCCTGCGGTGGCCACCAGCATAAACAATACGCTGGCGGCAATGCGGTTGAGAAACAGGCGGTTCTCGTAAAACTTGTTTTTGAACTCGAAGGGGCGGCCCATAGCGATCGCTTACCGCATAGCCGAAAATTAGAAGATGCTGAAGTGGCGTCTAATCCGCCGTAGCGTTATCAATACCGCCGGCCAAGCAAGCGCGCCGGTGAAGGACGGCAGCCAATATACCCAATTTAAAACATTCATGTTCTTGACGTTTTGCGTCCAGAGGACCAGAAATTGGCTTATCAGCAGAAATATGAGTATCCATAAAGATTGCTGAGGGAGCGGGTAAAGGCGCAGGCGACGATACAATCGGAGGCTGACATAGGCGATGATGGAATAAGCCAGAGCGTGCTGACCTAACATGCGGCCGGTTAACGTGTCGACGAAAAGGCCGGTGAACCAGGCCGTGCCTACTCCTACACGGTCCGGTATCGCCATGGTCCAGTAAATCAAGAACAAAGCAGTCCAGTCGGGATTGAAATTAAACCACTCGTGGGGCAAAGGAAGGATTCGCAAAATCATGGCGAATACAAGACTTAGAGGGACCACCGTCAGTCCGGTGGAGGACGGTTTAACGGTCGCCATGTGCAGGCAAAGCTTCTGAATGATGCTCTTGGTCAGGGATCCTCGGGATGGGTTGGGAGTCGCTCCATACCAACAGCAGTTCCCTGTTTCGGTCGAGTTGGGCTACCGGTGCAGCGGTTATTTTGGCGAAGGATGTTTTTTGCGGTGCGACGGCTGTCACGGTGGCGACCGGATAGCCATGCGGGAAGACGCCGCCGAGCCCCGAGGTTACGAGGAGATCGCCCACCTGAATGTCGGCATTGCTGGAAAGATAGGGTAGGGCCAGGCGGTCGGTCTGTCCGGTGCCCAGGGCTATGGTGCGAAGACCATTCCGATTCACCTGCACCGGGATGGCGTGATTCGGATCGGTAATCAGCATTACTTCGGCGCTATAAGGCGTGACTCGTAGTACCTGCCCTACAACCCCGTTTGCGTCGAATACGGGTTGGCCGGCATGGACGCCGAATCGGGCACCCTTGTTTACCACGACAATATGCTCATAGGGAACTAGATTGATGGATAGCAGTTCGGCAATCGACACTTGCTCGCCAACTTTGAAAGAGGTATCCAAAAGCCCGCGTAGCCGGATATTTTCTTGTTCCAAGGCGGCGAATTTCAGCAGCTTCGTTTTGAAGACGAGTTGCTCGTCTCTTAGTTTTTGGTTTTCCGCAACCAGGCTAGCGTATGTGGATACGGATTCTATGATGTGCTGCGCGAAACGTACGGGCGAGCTAACGATTTGCTGTAAAGGATAAGCCACTGAAGCGAAAGGTGTTCGCACGGCCTGGAACACGCCGTGTTGCTCGGAGGCAAGCAAGACTAGAGCGGCCGCCAAACACAGCAGTAGACGGATGTTGAGTGAATAGCCTTGCGAGAACAGCCGTTTGATATCCCAATCCTCTTAAAACGACGCAAGCCGGCAGTCAGCCGGCTTCATTCAAGTGAGAATGCTGCCGCGCCAATTTCGTCCAGCAGTTCCAATACTCGTCCACCCCCGCGAGCGACGCAGGTCATCGGATCTTCAGCGATAAAAACGGGAAGTCCGGTTTCCTCGGCGATCAGGCGGTCCATGTCTTTAAGTAACGCTCCCCCGCCGGTCAAAACGATACCTCGATCTGCAACGTCAGCGCCGAGTTCGGGCGGCGTTTGCTCCAGTGCCACCTTCACAGCGCCGATAATGCCTTGCAGGGGCTCCTGAAGTGCCTCGAGGATTTCGTTGCTGTTCAGAACAAAGCTGCGCGGTACGCCTTCCGCAAGGTTGCGGCCTTTGACCTCGATTTCCTTGATCTCGCTTCCCGGATAGGCGGTGCCGATTTCGTACTTGATCCGCTCGGCTGTTGACTCTCCGATCAGAGTCCCGTAATTGCGGCGCACGTAGTTCATAATGGCCTCGTCCATGCGGTCGCCGCCGATGCGCACCGAGGCGGAATAGACGATGCCATTCAGCGAGATCACTGCCACTTCGGAAGTCCCGCCGCCAATGTCCAACACCATCGAGCCGCGTGCTTCATGTACGGGCAATCCGGCGCCGATTGCTGCCGCCATCGGCTCCTCAATGAGATAAACTTCCCGGGCTCCGGCCCCTGCCGCCGATTCCTTGATGGCGCGCCGCTCCACCTGGGTCGAACCGCACGGTACGCAGATCAAAACTCTGGGGCTTGGCCGGAAGAGTTTGTTCTTGTGTACCTTGTGGATGAAGTACTGGAGCATTTTTTCCGTGACGGTAAAGTCGGCAATCACCCCATCTTTGAGAGGCCGGATGGCGGTGATATTGCCGGGCGTTCGTCCCAGCATCGATTTTGCGGCAGAACCTACCGCCGCGATGGATTTTTGTCCGCGGGTGCGATCCTCGCGGATAGCCACCACCGATGGCTCGTTCACCACAATGCCTTGGCCACGGATGTAGATCAAGGTGTTTGCGGTGCCAAGGTCGATGGACAAATCGTTAGAGAAGAATCCTCGGAGGTGTCTGAAGAACATGGGCATGTAGTCCTTGTAAATGCCGTAATTTAACAACGGGTGGGGGCCAGAGCAACAAGAGCAATATATAGGGTATTATATGACCGAAAGAAACAATGGATGCAATTATGTCCTTAAACATAGATCAAGTTCACAAGATCGCTTGGCTCGCACGCCTTGCTATCGATGCCGAAAAAGCGGCCGCTTATGCTCGCGATCTTTCGGGCATATTGGATTTTGTCGAGGAAATGAGCGTTGTGGATACCGCTACCGTTTCTCCCATGGCTCATCCCCTGGATCAGGCCCAGCGTTTACGGCCTGATGCAGTGAGCGAGGCTGATCAGCGGGAGTTATTCCAGGCGCGCGCGCCCTTGGTGGAAGCCGGACTTTATCTGGTGCCCAAAGTTATAGAATGATCAGTGCGACGGGTTGATTTGGAGGTTACCCCGTTTCATGCATATTCTGGATTCCGGAACCAACTCATGCACGACAAAACCATCGCCGAATTAGCCGACGGGCTCAAGAAAAAAGAATTCAGCAGTATTGAACTGACGCGGGCTTTTCTGGCGCGCATCCGGCAATATGACTCACAACTCAACTGCTTTGTCACCGTCACCGAGGAACAGGCGCTAGAGCAGGCCGGAGCGGCCGATGCATTGATCGCCCAAGGTTCGGCCGGAGCCTTGACCGGTGTCCCCATCGCGCAGAAAGATATTTTCTGCACCAAAGGCGTAAAGACGAGCTGCGGCTCGAAGATGCTCGACAACTTTATCTCCCCGTACGATGCCACGGTCGTGGAGCGATTCAAGCAGGTGGGAACCGTCATGCTGGGGAAACTCAACATGGACGAGTTCGCTATGGGATCTTCCAACGAAACGAGCTATTACGGACCGGTCAAGAATCCGTGGGATACCGGCACCGTTCCGGGGGGCTCGTCCGGTGGTTCGGCGGCATCGGTGGCGGCACGGCTAGCTCCGGGAGCCACCGGAACGGATACCGGCGGATCGATTCGTCAGCCCGCGTCTTTTTGTGGTATCACCGGGTTGAAGCCGACCTACGGTCTGGTTTCTCGCTGGGGAATGATTGCTTTCGCATCCAGCCTCGATCAGGGCGGTCCCATGGCTCGAACGGCGGAAGACTGTGCGCTCATGCTCCAAGTCATGGCAGGGTTCGACGAAAAGGACTCCACCAGCCTCGATAGGCCGGTGCCGGATTATTCCGCGTCTCTTAACAACAGCTTGGATGGGCTCAGGATCGGTTTGCCCAAAGAGTTCTTCGACGAGGGCTTGGATTCAGACATCGCGCGCCTCATCGACGATGCTATCGACGAATATCGGAGGCTGGGCGCGACCGTGAAAGAGATTTCGCTGCCTAACATGAAGCTGTCGGTGCCGGTTTATTACGTTGTGGCACCCGCCGAGTGTTCGTCCAACCTGGCCCGCTATGACGGTGTCCGCTTCGGGTATCGCTGCAAGGAGCCCAAGGACTTGCACGATCTCTACATGCGCTCCCGCGGCGAAGGTTTCGGCGCGGAAGTGAAGCGGCGCATCCTGATCGGTACTTATGCGCTCTCCGCGGGTTATTACGATGCCTATTACCTCAAAGCCCAAAAGATCCGGCGCTTGATCAGCGACGATTTCAATCGGGCCTTCGAGGAGGTCGACGTGATCATGGGCCCCACCGCGCCGTCTGTCGCGTTCCGCTTCGGGGAAAAGACCGCCGATCCCATCGCGATGTACCTGTCGGACATCTATACGATCGCCGTAAATCTGGCCGGTCTTCCCGGCATGTCGATCCCCGTGGGATTTTCGAAGAATCTGCCCGTCGGCATGCAGATCATCGGCAATTATTTCGCCGAGGAGCGTTTGCTTAATGTGGCGCATCAGTATCAACGAGTGACCGACTGGCACCGGCGGGCTCCGAGAGATTTCGTATAAGAGGTTTGTATGGAATGGGAAACGGTTATCGGGTTGGAAATTCACGCCCAGCTCGCTACTAAATCCAAGATTTTTTCGGGTGCGCCGACGGCCTACGGTGCGGAGCCCAACACCCAAGCCTGTGCGGTGGATTTGGGTTTGCCCGGCGTATTGCCCGTGCTGAACGGCGAGGCAGTGCGCATGGCGGTCAAATTCGGCCTTGCCATCGGCGCCCGCGTGACTCCGTTTTCGGTTTTTGCGCGCAAAAACTACTTCTATCCCGACCTGCCGAAAGGCTATCAAATCAGTCAATACGACCTTCCCGTAGTGAGCACGGGACATCTGAGTATTTCGGTGGACGGTATCGAGAAAACCATCGGGATCACCCGCGCCCATCTGGAAGAAGATGCCGGTAAATCATTGCATGAGGATTTTCACGGGTTTACCGGAATCGATTTGAACCGCGCCGGCACGCCACTTCTGGAGATCGTGTCCGAACCGGATCTTCGCTCGGCGAAGGAAGCGGTGGCTTATATGAAAAAGCTGCACGCTTTGGTGCGTTATCTGGAGATTTGCGACGGCAACATGCAGGAAGGATCGTTCCGCTGCGATGCCAACGTGTCGATTCGCCCTAAAGGTCAGGAGAAGTTCGGCACCCGTGCCGAAATCAAGAACCTGAACTCGTTCCGTTTTGTGGAGCGCGCAATTAACTACGAAATCGAGCGACAGATCGAAATTCTTGAAAATGGCGGACAAATCGTACAGGAAACCCGCTTGTATGACGCAAACAAGGATGAGACCCGCTCCATGCGCAGCAAGGAAGAGGCGAACGACTACCGCTATTTCCCCGATCCCGACCTGCTGCCGCTGGAAATATCGAGCGATTTCATCGAGGAAGTGCGCAAGGATCTGCCCGAACTTCCGGACGAAAAGCGCGACCGCTTCAAATCCCAGTATGGCTTGAACGACTACGATGCGACCGTGCTGACGGCAACGCGGGAGCTTGCCGACTACTATGAAGCCGTGGTCAAGGAGTCGTCGGGCAGCGATCCCAAATTGTGCGCCAACTGGGTGATGGGCGATTTGTCGGGCGCGCTCAACAAAGCTGGCTTGGAGATCGAGAAAAGCCCGGTCGAGGCAGAGCGACTCGCAGGCCTCGTCAGGCGCATCGCCGATGAAACCATCTCCGGAAAACTGGCTAAGCAGGTCTTTGAAACCCTTTGGGAATCGGGCGAAACCGCTGACGCCATCATCGAAAAACAAGGACTGAAACAAATCACCGATACCGGCGCGATCGAGAAAACCATCGACGAAATCATCGCCGCCAATCCGGAACAACTGGCGCAGTACAGGGCGGGCAAGGATAAGTTGTTCGGATTTTTCGTCGGCCAGGCCATGAAAGCGACCCAAGGCAAGGCCAATCCGCAGCAATTGAACGATTTGCTCAAGAAGAAATTGCAATAAACGTGCGCCAGACGACGGCGATTAGCAAGCCGTTACGGTCCTATCGATCACTACCCGAACCCAAGATATCGCCCCGAGGTGAGTTCTCGCGGTGGCGATGGGGCCAGGCGCGCGTTTGTCGATTCAGGCTTAGTCTCGTAGCCGCGTTCCATCGCCAACGCAAGGACCCTGCCAGCCCTTTTCACCAGCTGTTTTAAAGCTCAATTCCGCCATGGAGACTTATCCGATTCCAGGTTTTGCCGATCCCGTAAGTTCTCTCATGCATTTGTTGGCCGCGGGCGTGTTCGCCATTCTGGGGTTCTTTTTGATTCGCCGGGCCCGGGGCAATCTCTGCCGCACAATAGCCGTAGGGGTGTTCGTCTTTACCTGCATTTTTCTCCTCTCCATGAGCGGCGTGTTCCATCTGCTGTCCGTCGGCGGGGCTGGGCGTGCGGTATTGCAGCGGCTGGATCATGCCGCGATCTTTTTGCTGATCGCGGGAAGCTTCACCCCCGTGCATTGCATCCTTTTCTCGGGCATCTGGCGTTGGGGCGTTTTGCTTTTGGTATGGGGATTGGCCATTACCGGGCTTACGCTCAAGGTCGTCTTCTTCGAGAACATCCCGGAATCGCTCGGTTTGACGCTGTATCTAGGGCTCGGCTGGCTGGGGCTGGCGTCCGGGATCGCTGTTTGGCGCCGATTCGGTTTTTCGTTCTTCAGGCCGATGCTTTTCAGCGCATTGGCTTATACCTCGGGTGCGGTTCTCGACTTTCTGCGGTGGCCGGTTATCGTCGGCGGGGTGTTAGGCCCGCACGAATTGTTCCACATTGCCGTGTTGGCCGGCATCGGTTTCCATTGGCGGTTCGTTTGGAACTGTCTGGATCGGATTGAGCTGATAAAGCCGGATCTGGCGGAGGCACCGGAGCAACAACCGGCCTGGCATTCCAAGACAATCGAACAAACTTATGGGGACGTTCGATCCGGTCCGGGCGGATTGACTGAAGAGGAGGCCGATCACCGCCTTGTCAAGCACGGATTCAATGAGATCGAGCAAGGCAAGGGAACTTCGGCTTTCAGGCTTTTTCTGTCGCAGTTCAAGAGCGTCCTGGTCATTATTCTGCTGGTTGCCATCGGCTTCTCGGCGTATTTAGGACATACCGTCGAATCCATCGTCATTGCGGTGATCGTTTTATTTGCCGTATTGCTGGGATTTTTTCAGGAATACCGTGCCGAGCGCGCAATGGAAGCCTTGCAGCAGATGGCGGCGCCGATGGCGAGCGTGATGCGCGATGGTAAATTCGTGGAGATACCTGCACGCTATCTGGTTCCCGGCGATGTCGTCCGTTTGCTGACCGGCAACCGCATTCCCGCCGATCTGCGCCTGATCGAATCCGTGAATCTCCAAATCGACGAGGCACCCCTGACGGGCGAGTCGACGCCGGTGGAAAAGCGCACCGCGCCGTTGGATGATCCTCAGTTAGCCATCGGTGATCGCCAGAACATGGGGTTTGCCGGCACGGCCGTGACTTACGGGCGAGGCCAGGGCGTCGTCGTCGCCACCGGGATGGAAACCGAGTTCGGACGTATCGTGGGTCTCTTGCGCGGGGCGGAACAGCGCGAGACGCCGCTGCAGAAGAGCCTCGATAAAGTCGGGAACGTGCTGGCCGTCGCCGCCGTTTTCATCGTCGCGCTCATCGTTTCCCTCGGCATTTTGCGCGGCGAATCCTTCGAGCACATGCTGATCTTCGGCATTGCCTTGGCCGTTGCCGTAGTGCCGGAGGCCCTGCCCGCCGTAGTGACGATTTCTCTGGCCATCGGCGCTCGCCGGATGGTCAGGCGTCACGCGCTCATACGTCGTTTGCCGGCCGTGGAGACCTTGGGCAGCACGTCCGTCATTTGCTCGGACAAGACGGGGACCTTGACCAAGGACGAGATGACCGCCCGCAAGATTTGGGCTGCCGGGGAATTGTTCAGCGTTACGGGCGCCGGTTACGAACCAGTCGGCCGGTTCCTCCACAAAGCCCGCGAAGTCGCTCCCACCCCTCCTGTGATGACGCTGCTTCAAGCGGCGGCACTGGCGAGCGATGCGAGTGTGCTTCGAACTGAAGAGGGGCGCTGGCAGATTCAAGGCGATCCTACGGAAGGCGCGTTGGTGGTTGCCGCCGCCAAGGCCGGGTTAAAGCCCTCCGAACTGAACGGCCGGTTTCCGCGAATGGGCGAGATTCCCTTTACCTCGGAATCCAAGCGGATGACGACGCTCCACGAGAATGCCGAGGGCGGGCGGATAGCCTATGCCAAAGGTGCCTTGGAGGTCATCCTTAACGCGTGCGATCGCTGGCTGAGTGCAGAGGGTGAAGCTCCGTTGGACGATGCGGCGCGTGGTGTGATACAGGCCGAGGCCGAGCGTTTGGCCGGCGAGGCGCTCCGCGTTCTGGCGGTGGCTCAAAAGGAAGAAACGTCTCTGGAAACGGCTGAAAAAGACATGTGTTTCCTAGGGCTGGTCGGGATGATCGATCCGCCACGCCCCGAGTCCAAGTCCGCCATTGCCACCTGCGAGAAGGCCGGCATCAAGGTGATCATGATTACCGGCGACCATCCGGCTACGGCCCGCGCTGTTGCCCGCGAGTTGGGTATTCTGAAACACGGACGAGTGATTACCGGCATCGATCTGGACGCGATGAGCGATGAGGCGTTCGCGCGAGCGGTCAGGCAAATCGAGGTCTTCGCCCGTGTAGCTCCCGAGCACAAGATTCGCATAGTCCGCACTCTGCAAGAACAAGGCCGCATTGTCGCCATGACCGGGGACGGCGTGAACGACGCACCGGCTCTCAAACAGGCCGATATCGGCGTGGCTATGGGGATCACTGGCACCGACGTGTCCAAGGAGGCCGCTGCGATGATGCTCACCGACGACAATTTTGCATCCATCGTCGCCGCCGTGGAGGAAGGACGGGGGATTTTCAGCAACATCAAAAAATACTTAATGTACCTATTGTCCTCGAACATCGGGGAAATAGGTCTGATGGCAGGCGCTATGCTGGCCGGGTTGCCGCTGCCTTTGAGTGCGGTGCAAATTCTTTACGTGAATCTGGCCACTGATGGACTTCCCGCTTTGGCGCTGGCGGTCGATCCGATGGACGAGGCTTTGATGCGGCAGAAGCCTCGCGACCCGAAGCGGGGAATTTTCAGTTTTCCGGTCGTCTCACTGATGCTGGTCGGAGGCATTTGGTCGACTCTGGTTAATCTCAGTGTCTTTTTATGGGCGTTACGAAACGGCAACGAGCTTTCCAAGGCAATGACGATAACCTTCGCGACGCTGGTCTCGATCGAGTTCTTCAAGGCCTACAATTTTCGTTCCGATCATTTTTCTGTGTTTCGTCGGCCGTTCGCGAACAAATGGCTGAATCTGGCGATCGTTTGGGAAGCGATGTTGCTCCTTGTAATCATCTATGTGCCGTTCTTCCAGAACGCGTTCGGCACCGACAGTCTGTCGCGAATCGAATGGGCGGTGGTGCTGGGCGCGTCAGCCACGATACTCCCAGTTCTGGAAATGGCGAAATGGACGATTCGCCGCGGCTGGTTCGACAGCCGGACCGGAGCGGGCCCGGGTCAGTGAGAGGGCTGTCGCTTTGCGCATAATCGGCGCTGGCGATCATTGTTGCGGGAGATGTTGTCTAAAAGGCAGATTAGACATGCAGGGAGAAAACTCATGGCACCCAGTAATTTTGCAGAGGCTAAACATCTCATCAAAATCGCCTTGAATAATTTTTTGATCGGCACTTTGGCGGTGCTGCCGATTATTGTCGTGGCGCAAATAGTAATATTCCTCGCGCACTTGATATTGAGTACGGTATTTGGCGTAAACGAAGCTGTCGGCAATTCTGGTATCACGCTCTTAACGTTTGCCGGCGTCTTCGCCTTGTTGGCTTATATCGGCCACACCATCAACAAGCGACGCCACTCGCTATTGATTTCGCTGATCGATCTTGCCATCGAGCGAGTGCCGTTTTTGAACACGGTTTATCGGGTGACCAAAAAGATCGTCGACATGTTTCGCAGCAAGCCCGACGAGAATAAACGGGAAATCGTCTATGTCGAGTATCCACGGGAAGGAATGTGGCTGCCGGCTTATGTCACGAATCGTGAGGGTGACCGTTACGTTTTGTACGTGCCCACTTCGCCGAATCCGACTAATGGTTTCACGGTCATCGTTCACGAGTCGAAGGTGGTCAAATCCGCCCTCGATATCTCTGATGTGACCAGCTTCGTCATGAGCGTCGGGGCTGACTTTCCCAAATCGCGAGAGGCCCTGGAACTGCCCCGTTAGGCAATCGCGTTCTTGGAGCCCGCCACGCAGTTAACCTTGCTACAGAAGCAAAGCGACTTCTTCGATTCGTTGTGCTTGACGGATGCGGAACCCGCGCATTTCAAGAACTCCCTTCGTGTTTAGGGAGATAATGATATACAGCGCATCGGGATAAGCCGCTTGTTCGAGATCGGTGGCCGAAGGTTCGGCGGGGGCGGCAGGATGCGAATGAAAGATTGCGAATAATTCCTCTCCTCGTTCCCGCATCTTACGCATGGCTTCGATTTGTTCCTCGGGCGCCATCAGAAACCGGCAGTCGGGTGTCGTAGCGGCGTTCTTAACCGGATAGCAGTTGCTCGGGACGCCGTTTTTCGCTCCGATGAGACCGCAAATTTCAAGATCCGGCGATGTTTGGGCATGGTGCAGTAACTGGTTAACCAAAGACCGCGGGATACAGATTTCTGTGTTGCGCATGGCTCTATTCCGAAAAGGAGTGGCTAAACCCGTTTTCCCGACCGTGCGGTGGTGACTCGAGCGTAACCTTGGAGATCGAGATGGTGGCTGATGTCTGTGTAACCAAACTCGGTTAAGAGATCGGCTAGAGATTTCGCCTGATCGAAGCCGTGTTCCAGCATCAGTCGCCCGTGTGGTTTCAGGTAATCGCGCGCTTCCCGGGCAATGATTCGGAAAGCATCCAACCCGTGTATGCCGCCTTTCAAAGCCAAAGCCGGTTCGAAGCGCACATCGCCCTGGCTTAAATGTGGATCGTCATCGGCGACATAAGGCGGATTGCTGACAATTAAATCGAACCGCTCGTCGTCCTGCACCGCATTGAACCAATCGCCTAGTTGAAAGCGAATGTTGCGCACACCGTGCAGACCCGCATTTTCTTGCGCGACTTCCAATGCGCCAGTACTAAGGTCGGTTGCGGTGATGCGGGCCAAAGGACGCTCCGCGGCGACGGTCACGGCGATGGCGCCGCTGCCGGTCCCCAAGTCTAAAATATCGGCCATCTGTGTCGCCGGTATGAATGCCAGCGCCAATTCGATCAGCAACTCGGTTTCGGGGCGTGGGATGAGCACGTCGGGGCGAACCTTGAACGCCCGAGACCAGAACTCCTTTTCCCCGGAGAGATAGGCGATCGGAGTTCCGGACCGCCGTTGTTCGATCAGATCTCGAAAACGCTCTTGCTCCTCGGGTAAAAGTTCTCGTTCCGGCCATGCGCGAAGGTGCGATCGATCGCGGTTTAACGCAAGCGCCAGTAAAATTTCCGTATCGAGGCGTGCCGTGTCATTCAGTTCACTGAGTCGAGCGGCGGCAGACCGAAGCACAGCCGCTATGGTTGCGCTATCGGACTTGTCTGGCTTCGGTGCGGGGCGAGGCGTACTCATCGCACTAATCCTGGGCCAGCTGCGCCAGCAATTCAGCCTGATGTTCATTGATCAGAGGTTCGATCACGGGGTCGAGATCGCCCGCCATGATGGCTTCAAGCCGATAGAGGGTCAGGTTGATGCGGTGATCGGTGAGCCGGCCCTGCGGAAAGTTGTAGGTGCGGATGCGCTCCGAACGGTCGCCGCTGCCCACCTGTAGCTTGCGCGAGGCGGCAATTTCGGCGCTCTGCTTTTCTTCTTCGGCGGATAGGATGCGCGACTTCAGCAAGGACATGGCGCGGGCACGGTTCTTGTGTTGAGAGCGTTCATCCTGGCATTCCACGACGATGCCGGTAGGAATGTGTGTGATGCGCACCGCCGAATCAGTCCGGTTGACGTGCTGACCGCCGGCGCCCGAGGCCCGGTAGGTATCGACCCGCAGATCGGCCGGATTGATGTCGATGTCGATTTCATCGGCCTCGGCGAGTACCGCCACCGTACAGGCTGAGGTGTGAATACGCCCCTGGGCTTCCGTCTCCGGTACGCGCTGCACGCGATGGGCGCCGGCCTCGAATTTGAGGCGCGAGTATACGTCCTGGCCGCTAATGCGGACGATCACTTCCTTGTAGCCGCCATGTTCACCCTCGCTTTCGCTGACGACCTCCGCCTTCCAGCCTTTTTGCTCGGCATAGCGGCTGTACATGCGGTACAAATCGCCGGCGAACAGTGCCGCCTCGGCGCCGCCGGTACCTGCGCGGACTTCCAGAAAGATATTGCGCTCGTCGTTAGGATCCTTCGGCAGCAAAAGAATTTGCAACTCCTGCTCCAAGGTTTCTTGCCTTTCTTGGGCATGAGCCAGCTCCTCCTTGGCGAGGCTGCGAACCTGCGGGTCCTTGTCTTCGAGCAGGCTCTGCGCGTAGGCAAGATCTTCGAGCGTGCCCAGATATTTTGTGAAACAGCCGACCAGCGGGTTGAGTTGAGCGTACTCGCGACTCAGCGCGCGGAAGCGGTCCTGATCGTTCTGAATCGATGGTTCGGCAAGGAGGGCGGTAATCTCTTCGAATCGCTGGGCGAGATGATCGAGTTTCTGGCGAATAGATGGTTTCACGTATTAAGAGCTGTCTTTAAGTTGAAAGAGTTCTCGGGCGGCGGCAATCAGATCGTGCCGCTCGTAGATGCCCGCTTGTTTGATTTGGACGCTGGGAATGTGAATCAATTTATTGGTGAGTAAATTCGCTAAAAGGTCCAGCGCCTCTTCGGGCGACTTACCGCTTCGCAGCGCCTGTCTGGCGCGATTTAAGGCTTCGGCGCGGATCTCTTGGGCCTGGCTGCGGAAGTCGCGGATGGTAGCCGTCACACCCTGGGCGCGAAGCCAGTCCAAAAAATGCTCCACTTCGGTGTCGATAATTTCTTCGGCTTTCTTGGCCGCTTCCTGCCGAGATTTCAGGTTTTCCTCGATGGTGTTCCGCAAATCGTCGACCGTATAGAGATAAACATCTCTCAGCTGGGCGACTTCCGGTTCGATGTCGCGAGGCACGGCCAAATCCACCATGAACATCGGCTTGTGCTTGCGTGCTTTGAGGGCGCTTTCAACGCCGCCTTTACCCAAAATAGGCAATTGGCTGGCGGTAGACGAGACGACGATATCGGCTTTGGCCAAGTGTTTCGGCAGTTCGGCCAACGAAATGGCAAATCCGTTGAAGTGTGTGGCTAAAGTGTGTGCTTTGTCGTAGGTACGGTTAGCGATAATCAGATGGCCGATTTTGCTCTCGGTCAGGTGACGGGCGGTCAGTTCGATCGTTTCTCCGGCGCCGATCAGAATAGCGGTCTGCCGTGAGAGATCGTCGAAGATGCGTTGCGCCAGTCGCACGGCCGCGAAAGCAACCGAAACGGGGCTGGAACCGATAGCCGTATCGGTTCGCACCTTCTTGGCGGCGGTGAAGGTGTGCTGAAACAATTTGCTCAGGGTCTTGCCGAGAGTGCCGGCTTCGGCCGCGACTTGATAGGCCGATTTCATCTGCCCGAGAATCTGCGGTTCTCCTAGTATCATCGAGTCCAGCCCGCAGGCGACGCGAAACATGTGGCGGATCGTCTCGGCATCGGTGTGAAAATAGAGATACGGCTGGAAATCTTCCCGTTGAAGGCGCTGCTCTTGAGCGATCCAGTCGATCAGGATGTCTTGATTATCGGTTTCGACGCCACAGTACAATTCCGTTCGGTTGCACGTAGAAAGAATTGCCGCTTCGCCGATCTGCGGCAATTTAATTAGATCCAGCAAGGCGAATTTGAGGCGTTCGGTCGGGAAGACCAAGCGCTCTCTGATCAAAATCGGCGCGGTATTGTGATTCAACCCTAAGGTTAAAATGCCCATGAACTCAAATTTCTGCGACTTTCCAAATATAATTTTAAGAAAAAACCTCGGGCGCAGCCAAATAGTGGAGGTTCGGGTCTATTGTTGCATGTTACGGACAGCGTACAATCTCGCCGGTTTATAAAATTCAGTTTACTCCGCTTTGTCGAAAGCTCAGGACATCTCCGTGATGCCGCTCCGGATGGAGGGAGAAAAGCGTTGTCGATACTATCCAAGGTTCTTTTATTAACTTCGGCTTAGGGATTTCGTCAGTGTTGAAACGATTGGTCTGTTTGGCGTGTGTCGGGGGTATCTGGCTGTCGGGATGCGCGGGTTTGAATCCATCGCGGCCCCATTCTGGCGAATCCTCCGAAGAGATCCGTCAGGCAGGTGTCCGAGAACTCAATCAGCACTCGGAAATCGTCTATTTGCTTTTAACCGCCGAAGTGGCCGGTCAGCGCGGACAGTACGAGACTGCTCTGAACAATTACTTGGAAGCCGCCAGGCTTACTCAAGATGCTCAGATCGCAGAGCGGGCGGCTCAAATCGGACTCTATCTTAAAAATACCGAAAAAGCTCTAACGGCGGCTACATTATGGAGCGAGCGCGATCCGGGAAACGTTTCGGCGCGTCGGATAACGGCTTTACTGCTTCTTAAAACGGGGCAAACCGATAAGGCTCTCGATCAGCTGAGGGCTCTTTTGACCCTGCCCGATGTAGACCTGGAAAATACCTTGATCGAATTGGTCAAGTGGTTGGATTCGGAGGTTTCCAAGGAAGAGGGGGAGAAGGTGATGCAGCGCCTGGTCGCCGAATTTCCGCGCATGGCCGAACTTCACTTTGCGTATGCGCTTTTGGCCGGCAATAAAGGCGAGTATCAATTAGCCCTGCAGGAAACGGAAAAGGCGCTGGCCCTGCATCCTGATTGGAATCGGGCTCGGCTGTTGCAAGCGCAGGTTATGTCCCAGATGGGTGATTCCGAGGCGGCGAGGAGCGCGCTTCAAAAGGCCCTGAGGAGTGACCCCGCCAACGTCCGTTTGCGCTTGATCTACTCCCAGTTCTTGGCAAAAGCGGGGGATTTTCAAGGCGCGGAGAGGGAGTTAACTCGCATTTTGGAGAAGGAGCCGGATAATCACGATGCCCGTTTTGGTCTCGCAACACTGTTGATGGAAACGGGACGAGATGAGAGAGCGAAGAAAGAGTTTTCCGCTTTAACGGCCGTGACCAAGTGGCGGGCGCAGGCCTATTTCTACCTGGGGTTAATCGAAGCGCACCAGAATCGCCTGCAAAACGCGCTGCAGTGGTTTGATAGAGTCGGGTCGGGGCCATTGGAATTCGACGCTAAGGTCAATGCGATTACTGCTTTGATTAATCTCGGCCGTATGACCGACGCGCGGCAGCGCTTAGGTGAGGTGCGTAAACAGTTTCCCAATGAGGCATTGCGACTTTATTTGCTGGAGGCGGAGCTCTTATCGAAAACCAAGGACTATGAAGCGGCATTTGATTTGCTGACGGAGGCCCTGGACGAAATGCCGGGTCAGATGGAATTGCTTTATTCCCGTGCTTTGGTCGCCGAACAGTTGGGGCGCATTGAGGTATTGGAGGCGGATTTGCGTGCCGTACTAGAGAAGAGTCCCGACGATGCCAGTGCGCTTAATGCTTTGGGTTACACTTTGGCCGATCGCGGCGACCGTTTGGAAGAGGCTAAGCGGTATCTTGATCGGGCGATCGAGTTAAAGCCTGACGATCCGGCCATCTTGGATAGCTACGGTTGGCTGCATTACCGCTTGGGAAACTATGCGGTGGCGCTGGATTATTTGCGGCGTGCTTATGAGTCGGTTCGCGATCCCGAAATCGCCGCGCATTTGGGGGAGGTGTTGTGGGAGTCCGGGAAGCGGCAAGAGGCCAAGAAAGTGTGGAGAGAGGCGCTCAAGAAAGATCCGGCGCATGAGGACATGAAGAAAATCAAGGTTAAGTACCGAGAAGCTTTCAAGTAGCGTGTGTTAGAAGGACAAGTTTTGTTTAAGGTTTTTGTTCTTGCATTGATCGCGTCGCTAGCCGGTTGCGCCGTTTTTGAGAAAGAGCCCGGCCGCCCCGTATTCCCTCCGAAAGCCGAAGAAAACTATGACCTAAAGGCTTGGCGGCTGGAAGGTCGGATTGGTGTGCAAACGACGCATGATGCCTGGCATGCGAATCTATTTTGGGAGCACGATGCGGATCAGGATCGTTTGCGGGTGTCGGGTCCTTTTAGCCAGGGTATGGTATCTATTATTCTGCAAAAGGATCTGATTTATGTTAACGGGGGTGGCGGGATTGCGGAATTTTCCCGCGATCCTGATGCCATGCTGAAGGACCGGCTGGGATTTGCTGTGCCTTTATCCAGCTTGCGTTACTGGGTTATGGGTTTGCCTGATCCGAATCAAAGTCATACGCCTGTTTATGAGGAGTCCGGTTCATCGCGAGGGTTCCAGCAATCGGGCTGGACGCTTCGATTTGAGCGGTATGTGAATGTGGGCGATCGGATAATGCCACAGAAAATGGCTATTCAAGGTCCCGAAGTGAAACTCAAGTTAATAGCGGATAGCTGGCAAATTAGGGGATAGTACATGACGAAAGCGGAAGTGCTTCGTTTGCCAGCGCCGGCAAAGCTCAATCTGATGCTGAGGATCGTGGGTCGTCGCGACGACGGTTACCATCTGCTTCAAACAGTATTTCAATTTATCGATCGTTGTGACTGGATCACGCTGCGCCGTCGTTCCGATGGTCTAGTTCGGCTGCTGACCCCGCTTCCGGGCGTGCCGGAAGAAATGGATCTGACAGTGAGGGCTGCGCAACTCTTGCGTCAGTCTGCCGGTGTTCGCTGCGGAGTCGAAATCGAAATAGAAAAAAATCTGCCTATGGGTGGCGGGTTGGGCGGAGGAAGCTCAGATGCCGCAACAGCCTTACTGGGGTTGAACTGCTTATGGCAGGCAGGCTTATCATTGCAGGACCTAATGATCTTGGGGTTGCAATTGGGTGCTGACGTTCCGGTTTTCGTCAATGGCTGTTCCGCTTGGGCCGAAGGAGTCGGGGAGGTGTTGACTCCGCTGGATCTGTCGGAGCCTTGGTATCTCGTCGTGGTGCCCGAGTGCCATGTGGCGACAGGGCAAATTTTTTCGGCGCCTGGTTTGACACGAAATAATAAACCAATCAAAATAGCCGACTTTCTTGCAGGCCAGCAGGAAAATCATTGTTTGCCTGTGGTTTCGGAGTTATACCCAAAGATTGAGGCTGCCTTGGGCAGCTTGAGGCGTTTCTCGCCTGCTAGGCTTACGGGTACCGGGGCTTGCGTGTTCGCGACCTTTGCCGACGAGACTGATGCGCGGGCGGCGGCTATTGCATTAGAGCGCGACTGGTCGGTGTTTGTGGCCCGGGGCATGAATCGGTCGCCTCTTCATCAGGCGCTGAAGTTGGCCTGAATAAGGCTGTCAACAACATTCATTGGGGCGTAGCCAAGCGGTAAGGCACCGGGTTTTGATCCCGGCATTCCCAGGTTCGAATCCTGGCGCCCCAGCCATATAATTCCGACTCGACGTCTCGACTTTGGAGTGTCTTGAATGACAGACGCCTCGTTCATGGTGTTTTCGGGGAATGCCAATCCTTCCTTGGCCGAAGGCATCGTGCGCAAACTGAATATGCGGCTGGGGATGGCAACTATCGGAAGATTCATCGATGGTGAGATAGCGGTCGAGATTGAGGAAAACGTCCGCGGGCGGGAGGTCTTTCTGATCCAGCCTACCTGTGCGCCGATTAATGAAAACATCATGGAGTTGCTTGTCATGATCGACGCCTTTCGTCGGTCGTCGGCGTCCGTGATTACCGCAGTGATACCTTATTACGGTTATGCGCGCCAAGACCGTCGAATTAGGTCGGCTAGAGTGCCTATCACGGCAAAGTTGGTCGCCAAGATGATTTGTGCGGCAGGGGCGGACCGGGTGTTGACCGTGGATCTGCATGCCGATCAGATTCAGGGTTTTTTTGATGTTCCCGTGGATAACGTTTATGCCTCTCCAATTTTATTGGGTGATGTGTGGCGGCAGAAGTATCCAAACTTGATTGTTGTTTCCCCCGATGTGGGCGGTGTGGTGAGGGCGCGGGCATTGGCCAAGCGTCTTGATGACGCGGATTTGGCTATTATCGACAAGCGTCGTCCAAGGCCGAATGAGGCCAAGGTGATGAACATTATCGGCGATGTGGAGGGGCGTACCTGCATCATGGTCGATGATTTGGTGGATACGGCCGGGACTCTATGCCGGGCGGCGGGCGCGTTGAAGGAGCACGGGGCTCGGAGGGTGGTGGCATATTGTACTCATCCTGTGTTATCGGGACGAGCTGTAGAAAACATCGAAGATTCGGTGCTGGACGGGTTAGTCGTGACGGATACGATTCCGCTGCATCCGGATGCGCAGCAATGTAAAAAAATTCGGCAGCTGAGTGTTGCTGAAATGTTGGCGGAAACGATACGCCGCATAGCGGTCGGCGAATCAGTTAGTTCCCTCTATGTGGACTGATGTAGTTTTGTTAATCCACTGCTAAGAGTATTTTGGAGAGAAAGATGGTAGGCAGTTTTGTATTTGAGGCAGAGTTAAGATCGGCTACCGGTAAAGGCGATGCGCGGCGGTTGCGTCGGGCAAACAAAATTCCGGCAATTCTGTACGGTGGTGGCGCCGACCCGGTAGGGGTAGTGTTGGATCACAATAAAGTTGTGAAAAGCCTGGAGAATGAAGCTGTTTATTCCCATGTCTTGATTGTCAAGGTTGTAGACAGAGAGGAAAGAGTCATTTTGAAGGGGCTGCAGAGGCATCCAAGTAGGCCGATTATCACGCACATGGATTTTCAGCGTGTAAGCGGAGTTGAGAAAATTCGTGTCCATGTGCCCTTGCATTTCGTCAATCAGGAAATCTCGGTTGGTGTGAAGAAGGGTGGTGTGGTAACCCATAATCTGGTCGATGTGGAAGTCGCCTGTATGCCGGATCGCTTGCCCGAATACATCGAGGTTGATCTGGCGCAAATCGATGTGGGGCAATCTATCCATCTCTCGGATTTGAAGGTGCCTGAAGGGGTTGATGTCCTTGCCTTGGCTCATGGACCGGAACATGATCTGCCGGTTGCGGCAATTCAGTCCGGTAAGGTTGCCGAATCGTCTGAGGGTGTGGCCGAATAGCTGTCCGTTGCTGATGAAATGGCCGGGAGAGGCTGTTGTCTGTTCGATTCAGGTTGGTGGTCGGTCTTGGAAATCCGACGGTCAAGTATGAAAAAACCCGGCACAACGCCGGGTTTTGGCTTGTGGATGCGCTTGCGTCTGCTCGCGGCCTCGCGTTTCGGGAGGATCAGCGGTTTCATGGGTTGGTGGCGGCGTTGGAGTTCGGAAAAGACAGTGCGTTGCTCCTAAAGCCGACGACATTCATGAATCGGAGTGGGCAGTCGGTGGCGGCGCTAGCCCGGTACTACAAAATAGGGGTCGAGGAAATTTTAGTGGCTCACGATGAGCTAGATTTTGCTCCCGGTGTTGTACGCCTGAAGTGCGGCGGCGGGCACGGTGGTCACAACGGCTTGAAGGATTTGATTGGCCAGTTGGGCGCGGCCGGGTTTTATCGGATACGTATCGGTATAGGTCATCCCGGTAATCGCGACGACGTCGTGCCCTACGTTCTGGGTAACCCGGGTGGTGATGAGTGCGAATTGATTCGTGGCGCGATTTCTAGGGTGGTTGAATTATTTCCTGCTATGTTGCAGGGAGATTTAAGCGCCGTGACGGCTAGTCTTCATGCCGGTCCAAGAAATGAAGTGCGTTGAATATTGACACAGGCAAGTGAATGCCCAATAATTTGCGTCTTAACCCTTGGAGGGGTTCCCGAGCGGTCAAAGGGATCAGACTGTAAATCTGACGGCTCAGCCTTCGAAGGTTCGAATCCTTCCCCCTCCACCATTAAATTTAGGATTTTGCGCGGGTGTAGTTCAATGGTAGAACCTCAGCCTTCCAAGCTGATGGCGTGGGTTCGATTCCCATCACCCGCTCCAGCAAAAAGGGTGGCAGGTTTTCGCCCATATAGCTCAGTCGGTAGAGCACTTCCTTGGTAAGGAAGAGGTCACCGGTTCAAGTCCGGTTATGGGCTCCAGTTTGGGTGTATCGGTAATCAGATTAAGGGGTATTGGCGGATGTCCAAAGAAAAGTTTACGCGCACGAAGCCGCATGTGAACGTCGGGACGATTGGTCATGTGGACCATGGCAAGACGACCCTGACGGCGGCTTTGACGAAGGTGGGTGCGGAGCGCTTTGGTGGCGAGTTCAGGGCGTACGATCAGATTGACGCG
>NZ_DASPLO010000069.1:0-2733 GCF_035627495.1 Methylocaldum sp. | reverse complement strand
GATCGAGCAGCTTTTCGCCAAGCTCAAGGCGCGGCTCCGCAAGGCTGGGCAACGCACCGTCGAGGCGATTGGGGACGCCATCGGCGAACTGTTGAATCAGCTGACTCCGGCCGAATGCACGAACTACTTCCGGAACGCCGGCTATGCCGTATAGCCGACGTGAAAATGCTCTAGCGATAAGGCGCCGAAAGTGTGAGATTACTTACCGGGATATCTCCGGCAATCCCATTACCGTTGAAGACTACGTCGAGGATATTTACACGAAAGACAAGGAAGAATTTCTGAAGTTGAAAAACGGGTTGGTGATCCGTTTGGACCGGTTGATTGAAGTCGACGGAAAGCGACCGGGTATCGACTAGAACAACGGGCGTTGGCAAAGGATTGCCGACCTAGGATATGGCAGAAAACGCCGTTCCGATTCATGTTTCTGGTGTAGGGTGGGTTAGGCGCGCATCGCATCGAACCTGCAAAGTTCCTTTGGTGTTTCCGCGCGCCGTAACCCACCAGGCAAGGCCGCGGAACCGGTGAGTTACGGTGCGCTCGGAGCCCAATGACCAGCGGCCAACCTGTCCCAGTGCGCGCCTAACCCACCCTACAATCGTTTTCGAGTAGAACAGAATATTATTGGCGGGCAAAATCCCTACGGCTACTCGATTGAAAAGTCCCGCATCATGCCCATATCCTCGTGTTCGAGGTTGTGGCAGTGATACATGAACACGCCTTTGAAGTCCTGGAAGGGCTTGATGATGCGCACTCGTTCGCCCGGCATGACCAGCACGGTATCCTTCCAGCCGCTGGTGACGAGACCGTCCTTCACGGTTGCATAGTCTTCGGTTTTCTCGGCAGACACCGTGCGGCTGATGATTTGGAATTGCTGACCGTGCAAATGGATGGGGTGCGCCATGGAGAACATCATCCCCATACCGCCCCTCATGCCCATGCCTCCCATGCCCTGCCCTTCTTGCTGAGCCTGGCTTCCGTGGCCGCCGCCCATCATTCCCATCATGTGGCCTCTCATGCCATGGCCCATACCTCCCATTCCATGCCCCATGCCGCCCATGCCTTGTTGCGCTTCGACGCCCCCGTCGTGGCCGTGTCCACCGCCACGAGTATGGAAAATTTCCAGGAGCTGCACGGTATCGACCGGAATGCGCTCGCTCGGCTGAACGTCGTTGAAGGCATAGGGCCGGCCGTTGAGCAGCATCGCCATCGGACCCTCGGAAATCGCGATAGGTACGGGCTTGTCCGGATTGGCGACATCGCCCAAGGTATACCGGTCGATCTTCGACAACCGGTTCGGCAGCTTCGGACTTTCGCTCGTTTCGCGGGTGACGCGGATCTTGAACAGGGCATAATCGCTGCCGACGGGCAAGGCCATGGCGCCCATCATGCCCATTCTCCCCATCATGCCGCCTCCCATGCCGCCCATCATGTGCTCGGCCATGTTCGGCAGCGCGCCGGAGAACGGCAGGCTGCGCATCACTAACTCGGTGCCTTTAGGACGGCCGCTGAAATCGGCCCAAACGTCCAAGCGTTCGCCAGGCGCTAACATTACGTAAGGAAACGTTTCCGGAGCCTCAAGCAAGCCGCCGTCGACACCGATGACGGTAAGAGGCGTGCCGTCGCTCCAGCCCAACTTGTAAATGCGGGCCGTGGAGCCGTTAAGGAACCGGAGGCGGTACGCGCGGCTGGCCACTTCGAGCTCGAAATTCGGACGACCGTTGACCAGGATGTGATCGCCGTAAAACCCCATCATGCGATCATGCATGTGCGGACCGTAAATCAACTGGTTCTGCGCGTTGAACCGGCGGTCTTGAAGGACGATGGGAATCTCGTACTCGCCGGAAGGCAATTCGAGTCTCGCCTCCTCCTCGTCGTTTACGATCAATCCGCCGGCAAGACCGTAGTAAACCTGCTTCGCGGTAATTTCGTGCGGATGCGGATGATAGATGTTGAGGCCCGCCCGGTTGCGCACTTCGAATTCATAGACGAAGGTCTCGCCCGGATCGATGGCGTACATCGGATGGCCGTCCATCAGCGCCGGAACGTGCAGTCCGTGCCAATGGGTGATGGTCGGCTCCATCAAGTCGTTGCGGAAATGAATGCGCACTTTCTGGCCTTTTTGGAACCGGATGATCGGCCCCAAATAGCTTCCGGGCAATTCGGCCAGCGTTTCCTTCGGACCGCTCAGCAACTTGGCTACATACTGCTGCACCCGCGTGGCTTCGCCCGGCAGGATGGATATAGCCCCTTGGCGGGCCATCAATTCAAGCTCGACATCGGGTTTAAAGCCGGGAGATGCCCGATTGGGAGTCAATTTGGTCATGCCCTGCATCTCCATGGCGCGCACCCATGCCGGCATGCCAGCCGCGGCTAATAGACCCACTCCGGTCCGGAAAATAAAATGGCGGCGCGAACGATCGACTGGATGTTGCATAAAATCTCCTCGAATCTCTCGTTATTGTCGCAGGCGCTTCGGCTGCATCTTTCGAGGCCATAACTTATGAGCGGCGAGCGCCTGGGATAGAAATAGACGTTTTCCTCCCGGAAACTTGATGATCGCGCTGCCCTGCCGATCGATACTATGATACGCCTAGTGTCCTGTCCCATTAATTCGCTGACATAATCGTTGAAGTTTGGCCAGGATGGAATCCGCCGTGGCGGTCCAGACGAAGGGTCGGCAGGACTGGTTGTAATGGGAGATGAAGTGGTCGATCTTGTTGACCAGATCCC
>NZ_DASPLO010000068.1:0-27817 GCF_035627495.1 Methylocaldum sp. | reverse complement strand
GGGATCTGGTCAACAAGATCGACCACTTCATCTCCCATTACAACCAGTCCTGCCGACCCTTCGTCTGGACCGCCACGGCGGATTCCATCCTGGCCAAACTTCAACGATTATGTCAGCGAATTAATGGGACAGGACTCTAGGTTTACGCCAATATCCCGAGGCTTTTGAATGCTTCGTCCGGAGCGATCATCTGCTGGAAACCTCTCGTCAGTTGATGGAATGGTACATGCGCCGCTGTTTCTTCAGGGGCTCACCGAATATTGGTTGAGCCAGAACGAGTGGGAAAAGGCCGAGGAACAGGCCCAGAAGCTCTGCGAGCTCTCCGCCTTGCCTCCCGATCCGCCCTATGTGGCGATGGGACACCGTTTACTGGCCAAGGCAGCCATGGGGCGGAAGGCATGGGATAAAGCACTCGAGGAAATCGAGCAAGCGGTAGTTTGTCTGAACAAAGTCGAAGCGCCCCTCGTGGAATGGCAGGTGTACGCAACCGCGGCGGAGCTCAATGGCAAAACGGGTCGTTTTTCCGAAGCGGATGCGTACCGTCGTCGTAGCGCAGCGATACTCCTGAGCCTGGCTGCATCCATGGATGAGGCGGACCCTCTGCGTCAGTCGCTGCTGCAACATCCGTTATTAAACGTCGTCGGCGTTAAAGACGCGGCTGAATAGCAATCCTGACAACAGGCCCCTCGCGCTCTCCGATCCGCCTCAAAACTTCAAGTGAACACCGCCGAACACCGTGGCGCCCATGGTGTAGCGGGCGTAAGTGCCGCCTGTTGTCTTGTCGGTGATATTTTCCCCGCGCAGATAAAGATCCAGTTGCGATAACGCGTGGTAAGTGGCCAAAACATCGAGCCGGACGGAATGGCCGGTACGCAGGGTTGCCGCGATATCGTTCCACTGCGGGCTTTGATACGTTGCGTTCACGCGAAAACTCAGCGGCAAAGCGCTCATGTCCCACTGGGTCCAGGCGCGGCCGGTTTTTTCCGGATGCAAGGCCAAGGGCCGATCATTGTCCAGATTGCGGCTGTACTGGTAGGTGAAGTCCACGCCGCTGTGGAGTTGCTCGGACCAGCGGACTTCGGCCGAAGCCTCTATCCCTGCGATGCGCGCGCGCGGCGTATTACCGAAGCCGAAAAAGCGTCCCGGGCCGATTTCTACGGTAGTCAGGTTGTTATAACGGCCGTAATAACCGGTCAGGGCAAGGCGTAAATCGCGGGTCGGCATCCAATCGACCCCGGCATCAGCCGTCAGACCCTTCTCCGGCTTAAGGATTGGATTGCCTAATAGCGGCATTTGCAACTCGCCGTAGCCCGGTGCGCGGAATACGGTGCCTGCGTTGGCCCGTAGACTCAAGCTTGACGAGAGACCCCAACGGGACCCGAAATGCAGCAACGTATGCTTGCCGTAATCGTCGTGGCTTTCCACCCTCACACCGGCTTCTTGATGCCAGGCTCCCAGGTCGGCCAGTGCTTCGGCGAATCCGGTTACGGTTTTCCGTTCGTCACGGAATTGTGTCGGCCGCAATGGGTTTACACTTTCGCCGCGCTCGTGGCGCGCCTGTCCGCCCCAGACCAAACGCCAGTGCCGCTGTTGCGCCTGATCATCGAAAAGCGCGTGAATATTGCGCCAATCGGCGAACATCAATTGGCTGCGGAAACTAACCGGTAGCCGGCCGGCTTGAGCGGCGACATCGTTCTCGGTGTAGGCCAACTGCAACTGACTGGTCCAATCGTTGGTCAGGCGCGCTGAGGCGGTATTTTGGGTCAGCCAGAGTTTTTCGTGAAAATCTGTGGTCGAACTGTCGACGAACGTGGGAAGACCGGCTGGAGTCACTCCCGGCAGATCCGCGCCTTGCCATGAGTCTTTGTAGAGCAAGCTGCCGTCCACGGCCAAATCCGGCGTGAACCGCGCGCCGTACCGCGCAGGCCCAGGGTGCTGTCGAACGGGTCCCGTTCCGGATTGCCGCGGTTCCGTATGGCGTCATACGCGCCGTCGAATTGGTTCACCCGGCTTCCCGTCACGGAAATATGGGCGCGTTCGCTCTGTAAGCCGCCGCTCAGGGTCGTTCAAAAGGTTCCGAAGCTGCCTCCTTCGGCGTGAGTCAAACCGTAATTTTCCGAGGCTCGTTTGGAATTCAGCTGGATAGTGCCTCCCACGGCTTGGCTGGCGTAGTAGGCATGATTGGAACCGAGCACCACTGTCACGCCGCCCAAGGCCTCGGCGGAAATAGTGTCGAGCCAGCTCAGTCCCGGCAGCGCCGTCAACAACGGCACGCCGTCGAACGTTACCAAGCCTTGGGCGGCAGACGCGCCGCGCACTCTGAGGCCCACGCCGCGGCCCTCGCTGCCGCGATTCATGAAAACGCCCGGTGTGCCGCGCAGATAGCTGTTGACGTTGCTGTACTGCGAACTTTCTACATCCGTCCGCGATCGGGTAGTCACATTATTGGTGGGCGTTTGTAAGAGATTATTGGTGGTCTCGGTCAGGTCTTCCGGGGCAGCTATCTTCACCGCAGGCAGCTCCGTCACGTCCGCTTGCGGCGAGGCCAGCGCCTGATGGAAGATCAACAAGGCCGTAGCCGAACCGGCTAACCTCCATGTACCTGTTTTGATCATAATAAATTTGATTAAACGCTAAGCGACCGGCTAATCCGGCTCGTAGGCGAGTATCGGCGCCAGCCACCGTTCGGCCTCCTGAACCGCCATGCCTTTCCTTTTCGCGTAATCGTCCACCTGTTCGCGGCCGATCTTGCCCACGTTGAAATATTTGGCCGCCGGATGCGCCAAATACCAGCCGCTGACGGAAGAGGCGGGATACATCGCGAAAGATTCCGTCAGGCGGATGCCGGTGTTCTTTTCCGCATCGAGCAGCTCGAACAGCGCCGCTTTCTCGGTGTGATCCGGGCAGGCGGGGTATCCGGGGGCAGGGCGGATGCCCCTATATGCTTCGGCAATCAATTGCTCGTTGGTGAAATGCTCGTCCGGCGCATAATTCCAGAATTCGCGGCGAACCCGACGATGCATCAGTTCGGCGAAGGCTTCGGCCAAGCGATCGGCCAGGGCCTTGAGCATGATGCTGCTGTAGTCGTCGTGATTCGCGGCGAAACGATCGAGATGCTTTTCGATGTCATGCCCGGCGGTAACGGCAAAGCCGCCGATATAGTCGGGCACTCTGCTCTCGGCCGGCGCCACGAAATCGGAGAGGCAGTAGTTGGGCTGGCCGGGCGGTTTCACCGCCTGCTGGCGCAGATGGTGAAGGACCGTCAATGTTTCGTTGCGGGCATCGTCGGTATAAAGCGCGATATCGTCGCCTAACGCGTTGGCCGGGAAGAATCCGACCACCGCGCGGGCGGTAAGCCAGTCCTCCTCGACCAAGGTCTCGAGCATGGCCCGGGCATCCTTGAGCAAGGTGCGCGCGTGTTCCCCGACCACCTCGTCGTCGAGAATTTTCGGATAGCTGCCCGCCAGTTCCCAAGTGTGGAAAAACGGGGACCAGTCGATATACGGGACGATTTCTCTCAGCGGATAGCGGTCGAATACCCGGGTGCCCAGGAACGTGGGCTTGGGCGGCGCATAATGCTGCCAATCGCCGTGGAAGGCGTTGGCGCGCGCGGCGGCGATCTCGTGCATCGGGTTTTGCGCCTTGCGTCCCACGTGCCGCTGGCGCACTTCATCGTATTCGCGCCGCGTTTTGCCGATGAAATCCTCCCGCAGATCCTCGCTCAAGAGGCTTCCGGCGACCCCGACGCTGCGCGAGGCATCGGTCACGTAAACCGCAGGACCGCTGTAGTTCGGCTCGATCTTGACGGCCGTGTGGGCGCGCGAGGTAGTCGCGCCTCCGATCAGCAGGGGTAGGGTGAAGCCCAGCCGCTCCATTTCTTTTGCGACGTGGACCATTTCGTCCAAGGACGGCGTGATCAGGCCGGAGAGGCCAATGATATGGACACCGTGTTCGCGCGCCGCCTCGAGGATTTTTTCGCAGGGCACCATGACGCCCAGGTCGATGACCTCGAAACCGTTGCATTGCAGCACGACGCCGACGATATTCTTGCCGATATCGTGCACGTCGCCTTTAACCGTGGCCAGCAGGATCTTGCCGTTCGATTGGGCTATCCCGCCGGCCTTTTCCTCTTCCATGAACGGCATCAGGTAAGCCACCGATTTCTTCATGACGCGGGCGGATTTGACCACCTGGGGCAGGAACATCTTGCCGGCGCCGAACAGGTCGCCGACCACGTTCATGCCCTGCATGAGCGGACCTTCGATGACATGCAACGGCCGCTCGTACTGCCGGCGGGCTTCCTCGGTGTCCTGCTCGATGAATTCGTCGATACCCTTGACCAGCGCGTGTTCCAAACGCTTCTGCACCGGCCAGTGCCGCCAGGCGAGATCTTCCTTCCTTTCGACGGTTCCACCTTCGTCCCGGTATTTCTCGGCGATGGCCAATAGCCGTTCGGTGGCGTCCGGGTGGCGTGCGAGGATCACATCCTCGATGGCGTCTCGGAGTTCTGCCGGGATGTCTTCGTAAATGGCGAGTTGGCCGGCATTGACGATACCCATGTCCATGCCGGCGCGGATCGCATGGTAAAGAAAAACGGCATGGATGGCTTCGCGCACCGGATTGTTGCCGCGAAAGGAAAATGACACGTTGGAAACGCCACCCGAGATCAGCGCATGGGGCAGGGTTTCCTTGATCGTCTGCACGGCTTCGATGTAGTCGAGGCCGTAGCGGTTGTGTTCCTCGATGCCGGTGGCGACCGCGAAGATATTGGGATCGAAGATGATGTCCTCGGCCGGGAACCCGAGTTGTTCGGTGAGGATTTTGTACGCGCGGGCGCAGATCTCCACCTTGCGCTCGCGGGTGTCGGCTTGGCCTTGCTCGTCGAACGCCATGACGATGACGGCCGCACCGTAGCGCCGGACCAGTTTGGCGTGGCGGATGAAAGCGTCTTCGCCTTCCTTCATCGAGATCGAGTTGACGATGCCCTTGCCCTGCAGGCATTTCAGTCCCGCTTCGAGAATGTCCCATTTGGACGAGTCCAGCATCACCGGCACGCGGGCGATGTCGGGTTCGGAGGCGATCAGGTTCAGGAAACGGACCATGGCGGCTTGCGAGTCGAGCATGCCTTCATCCATGTTCACGTCGATGACCTGCGCGCCGTTCTCGACCTGCTGACGGGCGACGTCGATGGCCTGCTCGTATTTCTCCTCGCGAATCAGGCGGCGAAAGACCGCCGAACCCGTGACGTTGGTGCGCTCGCCGACGTTGACGAACAAGGATTCAGGACCGATGTTCTGGGGCTCGAGCCCGGACAAGCGGCACTTGGGCTCAATCTCCGGGATAGACCGGGGCGGGAAGTGCTCCACCGTATCGTGGATGGCTTTGATATGAGACGGCCGGGTGCCGCAGCAGCCGCCCACGATGTTCAAGAATCCCTGCTCGGCCCATTCGGCAATTTCCTTGGCCATGGCTTCGGGCGATTCGTCGTATTCGCCGAATTCGTTGGGGAGCCCGGCGTTGGGGTGAGCCGAGACATAGGTGTCAGCGATATGCGCCAGCTCTTCGATATATTGCCGAAGTTGTTTGGCTCCCAGCGCGCAGTTAAAGCCGATGGAAATCGGTTGCGCGTGGCGCAGCGAGTTCCAGAACGCCTCCACTGTCTGGCCTGACAGGGTCCGACCCGAGGCGTCGGTGATCGTGCCGGAGATCATCACCGGCAAGCGGAGCCCGCGATCGTCGCAGAACTGCTCTACGGCAAAGACGGCGGCCTTCGCGTTCAAGGTGTCGAAGATCGTTTCGATGAGAATGATGTCCGCGCCGCCGTCGACTAAGCCTTTGGTGGCTTCGTAATAAGCGTCGACCAGTTCGTCGAAGCTCACGTTGCGGAAGGCGGGATCGTTGACGTTCGGGGAAATCGAGGCGGTCCGATTGGTCGGCCCCAATACGCCGGCGACGAACCGCGGTCGATCGGGGGTCTTCTCGGACATGGCGTCGACCGCTTGCCGCACCAGGCGAGTCGCCTCCACATTGAGTTCGTAAGCCAATTCCTCCATGCCGTAATCCGCAAGGCTGACCCGGTTGGCATTGAAGGTGTTGGTCTCGATGATGTCCGCGCCCGCTTCCAGATAGGCATCATGAATGGCCCGGATGATCTGCGGCTGCGTGAGGCAGAGAAGATCGTTGTTGCCTTTGAGATCTTTCGGCCAGTCGACGAACCGCTCCCCGCGATAGTCGCTCTCGCCGAGTCGGTAGCTTTGGATCATGGTGCCCATCGCGCCGTCCAGGAATAGAATCCTTTCCGAAAGTAGTTGTCTGAGTAAAGCGGCGCGGGCGTTCAAATCGATCATCGTGCGGTGTTCCGAGGTAAGGGAAGGTCGAAAGCGTGTTTCGACGGCAAAAGGGATCATATTCTAGAGACAGAGTGTCCGGTGATAAACCGGTTCGTGAGCGACAAGCCGGTGAATTCCTTGCCATGAGGAAATGAAAGATGTAAAAATTCGGCTCGCTTTCAAGATATGGCTAACGATTTCGCCTACGGATGCTTCTCTTTCGCGGGGGAGGGCAACCGTCACATTACCAGTTCCGGGGAGATATGTATGAATTTTCGAGCTTTCGGCGCAGCCGGCCTAATTTGGCTTGCTGGGGCCATTGGAACCACCGCTTGGGGAGAAATCCTACTAAAAGACAACAGCGAAATTGCGGGTACGTGGCAGCTTGAGTCGGTGGCTCCGGCGCTCAATAAACCCAAGATTGAGGAGAATCGGACCTGGGAATTCAAACTCGACGGCACCATTGTCACTTCGGGGTTCAATCGGCATTTCAAAGCGGAAGACCGGCACGAATGGACGTACAAAATCGTGAACGGCAAAATTGCAGCGGATGATCCGGGGCGGCCGGGAAGACCGATCGAGTATACGGTCTATGAGAAAACGCCCGACCGAATGATCCTTAAAGGCGGTATCGAAGGGTTTTATTTCTTTAAAAAACAATAATAGAGGAAACCGGATATGAATAAGTTTTTTCAGTTCAACAAAGATGACCGAACGATGTGGATGGGCATGCTGGGAATCAGTGCGGTCTTCATCGTGCTGATGTCGTTGTTCACGACCACGTCGCCTTTTTATTACGCGCAACGCATTCTGATCACGATTTTGATCATGTTTCTGCCGGGTTACGCGATTACGAAGCTGTTTTTCGACCATATGGAGTTCACGGAGTACAGGGCTCTCGATAAGTTCTTGGTCTCGTTCTTCTTCTCCATAGCCACGGTGCAGACTCTGTACTTCTTGGCAACGTATCTCCGCACTTACGCCTTCAACGTGGACGAAGAGGTGATCAGCAGCAACGCAGTTGCAGTGTCCATCGCTACTTTGGTTATTGCCGCTGCTTTCGGCGTCAAGTTCTACTTGAACAAAAAGAAAAGCGTTACATCTTGAAGCAGATTGTGTTCAGCAACATTGATGACGGCCATGAGTTCAGGTGATCCTAATCCCAAAAAGCCCACGCTATTTCAGGTCATTGCCAGTGTCGTTGCGGCGGCTTTCGGTGTCCAAAGCTCCGCAAACCGGGAGCGCGATTTCGCGGCTGGTTCGGCCAAGGCTTATATCATCGGCGGCATAATTTTTACGGTGCTATTTGTTCTGGCCGTCATTACCGTGGTCAATCTAGTCATTAAATCCACCGGGACTTAGGAACGCTGCGGAGCAACGCCATCAGAAGCCCCGTGCGTTTCGGTCGCGGGGTTTTTTCCTTCAGGCCGCAGGGCAGATCGGTTGACGAATTGTGGCGCCGATGATTATTCTTGGCTAAAACGCGGCGCCAAATGGCCGCTCGTCGATGTTTCCTGGCTTTGGCCCATTCTCGACCAGGCGAAGCTCAGGAGCCCCAAAGGACTGAACGGAGGCTAGGATGGCCGATATTTCTACCAAGCACGTCTCGTATTGGATCGATTCCACACCGGAGACGAGCTACCCAGAGCTCCCGGGTGATCTTTCCGTCGATGTGGCCGTTGTCGGCGCCGGCATTGTGGGCTTGACCACGGCGCTCCTCCTGAAACGGGCCGGGCGAAGCGTGGCGGTCATCGACTCGCAGAAAATTGTCGGGCAGGTCACGGGGCGAACCACCGCCAAACTCACCTCGCTGCACGGTCTTATCTACTCCTATCTGATCAAATCTTTCGGTGAAGACGGTGCTCGCGTCTACGCGGAGTCGAATCAAGCCGCGATCGAGATTGTTGACACCATACGAACGCAATTGGGCAGCGAGTGCGATTTCGAGCGCCAGGCGGCGTACACCGTCACGGAGTCGAAGGAGCAGTTGCCGGCTTTGGAAGCCGAGCGGGAAGCTGCCGCAAGGCTGGGATTGCCAGTCGATCTTGTCACCGAAACGACTTTGCCTTTTCCGATTGTCGGTGCGGTACGCTTCGATAACCAAGCACGGTTCCACCCGCGGAAGTATTTGTTGTCGGTCGCTCAGGCCGTGGATGGCGACGGCTGCGCGATCTTTGAAAATACCCGGGTTCTGGACGTCGAAGAGGGAGCGCCTTGTCAGGTCTTGACTGACAAGGGGAAAGTCACCGCGCGAGATGTGGTCATCGCGACCAATATTCCCATTCTGGATCGCGGTGGGTTTTTCGCCAAGGCATTCCCCAGGCAGCACGTCGTGGTCGGGATTCGGGTGGCCCCGGAGCAGGTTCCCGATGGAATGTTTCTGTCGGTGGGGGAGCCCTCGTATTCGGTCCGCGTTCATCCGACGGACAAAGGGCCGTTATTGATCGTTTCGGGACAGGGATATCCGACGGGTCACGCGGACACCGCGCAGAAGTCGAGAGAGCTGCGGTGGTTCGTCCAAAACCGCTTTCAGGGTGCGTCCATAGAATACGAGTGGGTCAATCAGGATTACGACGCCGCAGATCGCGTGCCTTATATCGGTCATCTCACGCCGGGCTCGAAGCACCTTTACACGGCAACCGGATTCAGCGCCTGGGGTTTAACCAACGGCACGATGGCTGCTACGATTCTTTCCGACGAAATTATCGGCAATCACAACCGCTGGGCAGAGCTTTACCGAGCGACGCGCGTGAATCTCAAGACGTCGGGTGCGAAGCTCCTGAAAAAAAACGTCCATATCGGGGAAATGTGGCTGAAGGACAAACTGGCGTCCGGCTTGAGGCAGACCCCGGAGACCGTTGCTCCCGGAGAAGGGGAGATTATCAACTTCCATGGCAAAAAGACTGCTGTGCATCGGGACGAGACGGGCCAAATTCATGCGGTGTCCGCCGTTTGCACGCACCTCGGCTGCATCGTTCACTGGAATAAAGCGGCTAAGTCATGGGATTGCCCTTGCCATGGCTCACGCTTCGATGCGGAGGGGAAGGTGATATCGGGTCCTGCGATAAAGAATCTCGAGCCTGAGTCACTGTAGCCTGTTACCGATTGCGCCTTTCAGCAGAGGGTTATTTTCGGCTGCCGAGCGCCTTAAAACGCTTCTCGTTAACTCTGTTCTCTAATACCGAGAGCGGCAGGAGGGTTGTAACGAATAAACGTCAATATAGATAAAATATTAACAAAAACTAACCCATATAATGCTTTAGCTGGATTTTAGATAACTGGCGAAGCTGTTATTTCCCTTTTTTGCCTGCTTTCGATTCCTCCGCATCTCTCCGTAACCCTCCTTATTTTTTTTTCTGTAACAATAGATTATTCATCTACTTATGTTTCGAATATTTATCTGTTTTATTTTTTAGTTACTACTTTTTTGAGGTGGCTCATCAGGTAATGGCCGAGCGAGAATGCCTGTGGGCTTCGATGGAGATGCTGCTCGTTAAGGTATTTAGTCTATGGAGGTGGTTATGTAAAGCCTAAATGGATTCGAATATATACAGGTATCGTTGGTACCTGGTAGCGCTTCTTAAAGCTGTAAAAAGGACTTTTTCAGTAGTGCACAAAGGAAGTGAACTATGCAACACGACGAACACCCCGCCGGTTTACGGCAGAGTCATAAAAGGTCCGGCGCCACGCTTTGGACTGTTGTGGCGCTAACCGTCTTTTACGTCTCCGAAGCCGCTCATGCACAGGATTACCGCACCATCGACGGTTACGGAAACAATATCGCCAACCCCACATGGGGGACGCCCAGTGCTCATTTGCTGCGGAGCGCGAGCGGCGCGTACTACGCGGACGGCATTGCCTCGCCGGCTGGTGCCACGCGGCCGAGTCCCCGCGAGATCAGCAATGCCGTTTTCACCCAGAATGACGCGCTCATCCCTGCGCGAGGCGGCCAAAGTGATTTCATGTGGACCTGGGGTCAATTTTTGGATCACGACTTGGGGCTTACCGAAGGGACGGCAGAGAACTTTCCGATTGACATCCCCGCAGGAGATGCGTTCTTTGATCCTCAAGGAACGGGCACCAAGACGATGCCGTTCCGTCGCGCGATTTTCGATGCGGCCACCGGGAGGAGCACGAGCAATCCGCGCGAGCAGATCAACGAAGTCACCGGGTACATCGACGGCTCCATGGTCTACGGGTCCGACGGAGCTCGCGCCGCCTGGCTTCGGTCTGGCCCTTACCTGAAGGTTTCGTCCGGCAACCTGCTTCCGCACAACGACGGAACGCAACCGAACGCCGGCACGCCGGAAAAGCCAAATTTATCGCCCGAGCTTTTCGTCGCGGGCGACATCCGGGCCAACGAGCAGCCCACGCTTGCCGCCATGCACACGCTGTTCGTGCGCGAACATAATTATCAAGTCGACCGAATCCGCAAGGCGAAGCCGAGCCTCGACGACGAAGAACTCTATCAGCGCGCCAGACAGATCGTCATCGCCGAGATCCAGCATGTGACGTATGAGGAATATCTGCCGGCTCTCTTGGGGCGAGGCGGTCTTCACACAACCCGGCGTTACGATGCCGGCGCCAATCCGGGGCTCAGCTCGCTCTTTTCGACGGCCGCCTTCCGGCTCGGGCATACCATGCTCAGCTCGAAAGTCCTGCGTCTTAAGGAAAATGGCAAGTCGATCGAAGAAGGCCCGTTTTCGCTCCGCGATGCATTTTTCGAGGCAGCTCCGCCCATGTTGGCGCGACACGGCATCGAGCCCCTTATCCGCGGTGTGGCGGCGCAGCGCATGCAGGAGTTGGACAACAAAATAATCGACGACGTCCGCAATTTCCTGTTCGGTGCACCGGGGGCCGGCGGACTGGACCTGATCGCGCTGAACATACAGCGCGGCCGCGACATGGGATTGCCCGACTTCAATACCGTCCGCTCGGATTTTGGCCTGCCGCGCAAATCCAGTTTCTCCGAGATCACCTCCGATCGGGCTTTGGCAACGACCTTGGAGCAGCTTTACGGCAATGTCGACGAGATCGATCTGTTCGTGGGACTTCTCTGCGAGGACGATATCCGCGGCACGATGCTGGGCGAAACGCTAAGGACTATCCTTGTGGACCAATTCCACCGCAGCCGCGCGGGGGATCGCTACTGGTATACCCGTACACTGAAAGGGAAGGATCTTGCCATGGTGCACCGCACGCGTCTGTCCGATATCATTCGCCGTAATACGTCAATACGAAACATTCAGGAAGACGTATTTTTCGTAACGAAGCGCGATCGCTGAGGCAGCATTACGGGGTGAACCGCGCTGGCGAAAAGTGGCCGATCGCGAATCGGAGGCTTGTAGTTGGTCCGGTTCTCTCGTGTTGCAAGGAGCAGTAACGCCATTGGGGGAGTTAAACGTGCCCCGCTCCTATCGCGACGCTGATCCGGCGAACATGCCGCTCGCGAAGGCGACATGAGGGTCATGAGTACCATTTGAATTACAATGCTTTGAACCGAGGATATGGGGCGGCGGTTCAGCGGTGTTGAATCGAGGACGCCCCTACCTTGCCCAGCCCACTCCTATCGGACATTTTCACCAGCAGCCTAATCATGCATGCCGGTGGAATGCGCGGGATGAGATCATCCGGCGCATCCTCAACTTATCAGGAAACCTGTCATGCAAATCTGGGTCGATGCCGACGCTTGCCCGAACGTCATCAAGGAGATTCTGTATCGTGCGGCGGAAAAGCGGCAGATTTCGCTGATTCTCGTCGCCAATCAGCCGCTTCGGACGCCGCCGTCGCGTTATATCAGAGCTCTTCGCGTGCCCGCGGGATTCGATGTGGCCGACAACAAGATAGCTCAGGGAATCCAGCCCGGCGATCTGGCGGTCACCGCGGATATCCCGCTGGCCGCCGAGGTCGTCGAGAAGGGCGGCTACGCGCTCAATCCGAGGGGGCAGTTCTACACGAAAGACAACATCCGCGAACAACTGACGCTGCGCAACTTCATGACGGAGCTGCGCAATAGCGGCGTCGAGACGGGCGGCCCCTCGTCCTTGAGCCAAAGCGACCGCCAGGCCTTCGCGAATCAGTTGGATCGTTTCTTGTCCCGACAGCCCAAGGATTAAGCAGAGCTTCACGCCCAGCGTGACGCGAGCGCTTTAGCGGATTCAATCGCCGCGTCGCCGGCCATCAGGAACGCTCGAAGCCAGCCGCGGCGGCCGGTTCGGGTTTGGGCCCCGCCAAGAGCGTTCGTTTGACGGTGAAAATGGCCGCCATGGGCAGTGCCAGTCCGATTACGGTGACGGTGATGAGCAATGCGCCCAGTTCGCTGTAATCGGCGGGAACCTCCAGCGCCCCGGTGGCTGCATTCCTGACCTCGCGCGTGACGGTGAACACCTGATTCAGATACTTGGTGCCCAATTGCGAAAGCGATAAGGCCAGGTTGGTAAAGGCCGCCATGACGGCGAAATAGGTCGCCTTGAGTCGCTCCGGAGCCGAGTTGGCGATCCAGGCCAGCATGGGAATCATCGCGATTTGACCCAGGGGCGATTCCAGGGCCGTGTCGATCAAAGCGATGAACCGGGCGTCGACCACGCCGCCCGTGTGCGCGGCGGTCCAGTGGTGAAATCCATAGAACATCGCGATGTTGGGTAGGTAAAGGACGGCGCCGGCGACGGTCAAAACGGCGATGATATAGGTGATCGGACGCTCGGCCATGAAGCGGCGGAAGATGAACATGCCGAACAGCGTCAACGCGCTGGCGATCAGCGAAAGCTGGGACAGGAACTGCTGGTCGAAGCCGAGGTCGTCGATCATCCACCAGCTCGAACCGGCCCCGGTCGAAGGTATCGCGCGAAACGCGAAGATTACGATGGCCGTGGCATAGAGTTCGTTGCGGGCCCGGTCCGGGAGATCCGAGGTCAGCCGCCGCATCAGGAACAGCACGATGGCGAGGGAGCCCATGAAGATGATTTCCTCGTTCAAAGGCACGGCGGCTAGACCCATGCCGACCGAGAACAGGACGAACACGAGGCCGCCGCCCAGAATCCACCAGTTTACCTCGGGCAATTCGTCGATCGGTCTCGTTAGGAGCCGCTGAATCTCATCCGTTTCAAATCCCTGAGAGGCCAACCGTTGCGCGTCGCGCCAGCGCAAAACGGCGGCTAACGCCACGCCCAGAACGGAAACGGCCGGAATGATCAGCGCCAGCCGGTAAATCTGAAGATAAACCGCGGTTTTCTCCGGTCCGCTCAGGTTCTCGACGCCGCTGAACAGATACACGTTGACCGCCGCGACCAATAGGGTGCCGCCGATAATCGCGACCCTCCCCAAAGTCTGCATCGTGGTATGGGCGAGGCGGAGCTGTTCTTCCTCGATCGGGCGGCCTTCGCGGTCCACGCGCGGCACCGCCTCGACGGTCATGGCGTCCGCCACCGTATCCTGCAGCACGTAGCCGATAGGCGCCAGCAGGGCGGAAAGGACGTACCAGGTTTCGGTCGGCAGAATCTCGCGCATGGCGGCCGGGCTGTCGAGCAAGCCGATCATGATCAACAGGCTGGCGGAAATCAGCCCCGCACCGAGAATAATGAGGCCGGATTTGTGGCGCCAGATCAGGTCTACCAGATGACCCAGCGGCATTTTCAAGGTCCAGGGCAGCATCATCCAAAAGCTCAGGGCGGCCAGGAACTCCGCGGACAGGCCGAGATATTCCTTGACGAAGAAGGTGCCCACGATGCCGGTCAGCCCGGAAATCCCGGCCGCCATGTAGACCATGATGGGCGGAAGATAGCTCAGCCGCATCTGGCGGCCGAGGTCGAAAACATTGCGGTCGAGCCACTCTTTCCAATGCATGGGAATCTCTCTCCATAGGTAAACGTCCCGAGCGATTGTAGAACAAGCCGTCGGGCTCTCCGAGGTTTTTGCATAGATTCAGCTTGGAAGGCCGCTCCGAGACAGCCGTCTTACTCGGCGGGACCGGTTTACCTCGTTGTGCGATTCTGATAGAACCGGATGAGTGAATACGGATACGGCGCGATAGCCTATGTGCCGGAAGCAAGAGAAAGAAAACGTCAAGCAATTTCAGAAAATGTGGAGGCCCAGCATGAAATCGCATTCCTTGGCACAGATGTTCAAGACCCTGTTGTTGGGGGCGCTGATAAGCGGAATTGTCTCGGAACAGGCATCGGCCGGGAATGTCGCGGCTGAAGACGCATTGGATCGGGCGCTTCGAGGCGATCACCGGGATGCCGGAAACCGCGACCGGGATCAATACCGGCATCCCAAGGAAACCCTGCGCTTCTTCGGCCTTCGGCCCGACATGACGGTGGTGGAGATCTCGCCCGGACGCGGCTGGTACACGGAAATTCTCGCGCCTGTCCTGCGTGCCGATGGAAAACTCTACGCGGTCGGTTTCGGACCGATCCAACCCGGGATGCCCGAGTACGCCGCCAAGATGCAGAAAGCCTATGAAGCCAAGCTCAAGGCGAGACCGGATGTCTACGACAGGGTCGTCCTGACCTCGATGCAGAATCCGAAACAGGCGGAGTTCGCGCCTCCGGGCACGGCGGATCTGGTGCTGACCTTCCGGAACGTCCACAACTGGATAGCGGACGGCACGGCGGACGACATGTTCAAAGCGATGCACCGGGCTTTGAAGCCGGGCGGGACGCTCGGCGTGGTCGAACATCGCGCCAAGCCGGGCACTTCACCTAAAGACATGATGAAGACCGGCTATGTGACCGAAGATTATGTGATTGCCTTGGCCGAAAAAGCCGGTTTCAAACTCGCGGACAAGTCCGAGATCAATGCCAACCCCAAGGACACCAAAGATCATCCGGAGGGCGTATGGACTCTGCCGCCCGCTTTGCGGATGGGCGAAAAAGATCGGGATCGCTACCTCGCTATCGGGGAGAGCGACCGGATGACGCTTAAGTTCGCCAAGTAAACATTTGGGCGAGCGGCCCGACGGGGGCAATAGCTACGTGCTTCGGTTTCCGGCGACGGAAGCCTGAGTCATAAGCTAACGTCGCCGAGTTCGATTATTGCCTTGTTTGAGCTGCAGCCACCGGGCGATGAGCAGCATGATCAACACCAGCCAGCCGTAGGGGTAGGGGATAGCCCCGGTGAGGAACGCGCCGAGACTGGCGACGAGCAGTAATCCCAGAGCCAAAAGGTAGGTATCCATGGCGGCGAATCTCCAAATACCGTGTAAATGTCCGTACGTTAGACCGCGTCGAATCCCTGCCGGTAGTCGATCAACGAAAAGAAACCTGGGTAGGCCGGGATAAGCCTGTCCTGAGCCCTGTCGAAGGGGCGGAGCCGTTCCCGGCGCTGTTCTGCCGGAAACGCGGAGCCTGTCCTGAGCCCCGCCGAAGGGCTTATTCCGGCCTACATGTTGGAGTCGGAGACCCTTCGATTTTCCGGTGGAGCCAAGCGGGACAGAATCAAAACGGTTCCTTGAACGGGCGAAGGTCCAGTTCGTGCGTCCAGGCGCTGCGTTGCTGACCGTGCAGCAGCCAGTAGGTGTCGGCAATGGCGTCCAGATCGAGCAGACCGTCGGCGCCTTTTTGTGCGACGAATTCGGGAAAGGCGTTGCGAGCCCGCTCGCCATTAATCACGCCGTCGATGATGACATGCACCACGTGAATGCCCTGCGGCCCGAATTCCCGAGCCATGCCCTGGGCCAAGGCCCGTAGGGCGCTTTTCGCGGCCGCGAAGGCCGTGAACGGAGGACGGGCGCGCAACGAGGCGCTGGCGCCCGTGAAGAACAGAGTCCCGTGACCTTGATCGATCATCACTCGCGCGGCCTCCCGCCCCGCCAGAAAGCCGGCGTAGGCATTCTGCAGCCAAAGCTGCCGGAACATATCGCCGCTGGTCTCCAGCAGCGGAGCCCGCTGATTGCTGTCCACGTTGCAGGCGACGATATCCAGTGAGCCGGGATCGCCGGAAACTCTCTCGAACAGCGATATGACGTCGCCTTCGACGGTGGCGTCGGTGGCCACGGGCAGCGCCCGGCCGCCGGCCGCTCGGATCTCCGCCGCGATCCGTTCCAGTTTCTCGGCGGTGCGGCCGGCAAGATAGACTTTCAGCCCCTCGCGCGCGAAACGCCGGGCGAGGGTCGCGCCCAAGCCCTTGGAAGGTCCAACTCCAATGACGACGGCTTTACGATCGGTCATGTCAAGGTGCTCGCTGCGACGTTTAGGCTCGGGTGAAGATCAGGCCGAAGTTGTTGGCCGGCATGTTGATCTTTTCGCTCAGCGCAAGGGTATGACCGTGCGCCGCTTTTTCCAGATCGGCAATGTCCTTCAGGCCCCACTCCGAGACACCCGCCGAATGAATCATCTGATCAAACTCCTGGTTCGATTCGGTAGTGTATTGCCCGCGGTCCTTGAAAGGTCCGTAGATGAACAGGAAACCGTTTTTGTGCAGCAATTGCGAGGCGCACTTCATCATGCCGTCGGCGACGGAAATGGGAGCGACCTGAAAAATGTTGATGACGAAAATCACATCGAAGAGCTGCTCGTCCGGGTGGGGCCAGGTCTCTTCGCGGGTTAGGTCCAATTGGATGGGCTTCACCACATTCTGTACCTGATTTTCCCACGTGACTCTCATGATGTTTTCCAGGGCGTGCTCGTTCATGTCGGTGGGGTGAAACGCCAGGTGCGGGAAATTCGGCGCGAAGTAGTTGATGTGCATACCGCTGCCGCTCGCGAACTCCAGTACGTTCCCCGGCGTCGTTGGAAACTTCTGCTTGAAGGTTTCCAGGATCGGATCGCGGTTGCGGTGCCCCGCCCAGGAGACATAAGGGCTTAACGGGTGCGGATCAAGCGGTGGTCTTTCTTGGGACATGAAAATTCTCCTCGTGGAATGTTGTCTTGTTGTAGTGAATTTCAACGGTGTCCGGATACCGGACGTTCATATTTTGAGCAGTTTGCGTGCCAGCATTATTCGACTCGTTTTCACGTAAAAACAAGCGTTTATGAAGGTTCTTGTGTGGTATTGGTGAAATACAACTTCATTGGATGAAAAATAGCTTCCTAAATCTTAAGGGACCGGTTTAGTCTATTGCATCCATGATGCAACACGCGCGCCCTCCATGAACCAGGCAAAATTTTCCCAGTTGACTCCAATCGGCTTTCTCCAGACTTTCGTCATCGAACTGATGGAGCTGTGCGAGGAGGCGGGCTCGGCCCAGGCGGGGCAGATCATCGAGCGGATTGCCCGTAGCGCCGGGCGATTCTTTGAAGAAGCGTTCAGGACCGAGTACGCCCTCGACCAGGCCCTGGATCGAGAGAGCTACGCGGATTTGATCATCGGTCTCAAGAACAAGATCGGCGGGCATTTTTCTTTGATTTCGAGCGATGCGGAGTGCATCCGGGTGGCCAGCAGCCGCTGCCCGTTCGGCGAGGGCGTGAAGAATTCACCGGAGTTGTGCCGGATGACCTCCAGCGTTTTCGGCGGCATCGCGGCGCGCAACTTCGGTTACGCCAAGGTCGTACTGGAACGGCGCATCGCGCTCGGCCATGAAGGCTGTGAAGTGGGCATCTATTTGAATCACGAGACTGCCACGGGATTGCAAGGAATCGAATATCGGGATCAACCGGAGCCCAAGCCGGAACAAAAACATACCTGCGACTTGCAGGCCCGTATCGAGGAACGCATGCACCGAATCTGGTGCCAGATCAATGTACGCCATCCCATGCTTCCGGATACCGAGCGGCCGGCTATCGTTGCGCAGTCCCCGGCCATGCAGGACGTGCTGCGGGCGGTCGAAATCGTGGCGCCCACCCCGGCCACGGTGCTGATTCGGGGCGAGACGGGGGTCGGCAAGGAGTTGGTCGCCCGCGCCATCCATGCCATGAGCGAGCGCTGCGAAAAGCCCTTCATCGCCGTGAATTGCGGGGCGATTCCCGAGGGACTGGTGGAAAGCGTGCTGTTCGGCCACGAAAAGGGCGCGTTCACGGGTGCCATCGAGATTCACCGCGGTTATTTCGAGAGGGCCGACGGTGGAACCCTCTTCTTGGACGAAGTGGATTCACTGACCCCGGCGGTCCAGACCGGGTTGCTCCGGGTGCTGCAGGAAGGCGAGTTGGAGCGGGTGGGGGGACACCGCACTTTGAACGTCGATACCCGGATCATTGCCGCCACCAATTGCGATTTGGAAAAAGCGGTGGCCGAGGGACGCTTCCGTAAAGACCTGTACTACCGCATCAATGTGGTGAAATTGGCGATCCCTCCGCTTTCCGAACGGTCGGAAGATATCCCCTACCTGGTCGACCTGATTTTGAAGCGGCTGGCCAAACGCTACCGGAAACCCATTCAGGGGGTGACGGCTGCCCTCATGGAACGGCTGCGGGCCTATCCATGGCCCGGTAACGTTCGGGAATTGGAAAATGTCCTGGAGCGGGCGGTCCTATTCGCCCAAGGTGCAGAAGTTGCCGATGCCGACGTCGGGCTGAGTTCCGCCGTCTCTATGGAATGCGGCTGGAAGGCTATTCGCAAGCAGGTATTGGACCGTGTGGAACGCGAATACCTCGATCAGGCGTTAAAGCGTTTCCAGGGCGACATCAATCGCGTGGCCGAGTGGATGGAACTGACGCCACGCGCGGTGTATCTGAAGCTGAGTGAGCTCGGCATCGATCCCTCTCCGTTTCGCCCGCTTCGGTCCAAAATGGCCAAGGACCGGTAGTGTAGCCTGCGCTTTTGGGCGCGAACTTCGTTAGAAACGCCAATCCAACGTGAATATCTTGTGGAGTCAAATCATGAGCAAATCCTATCCCTGGCATCTGGAAGGCAGCTACTTCGAAACCTGCAACTGTGAAACGGCCTGCCCATGCGTGTGGTTCAATCCGCCCAGTGAAGGCGACTGCAAGCTGCTCGTTGCCTGGCATATCGATAAGGGCCATTCGGAAGGCGTTACGCTGGATGGACTAAACGTCGCGTTGGCGTGCTATGCGCCGGGACATATGAAGGAAGGCAACTGGCAGGCGGCGCTTTATCTGGATGAGCGGGCGGATGCGGCCCAATCGGAGGCGCTGACCAAAATTTTCGCCGGCCAGTCGGGCGGGCATCCGGCATTGCTGGCGGGCTTTGTCGGCGAAGTGCTCGGTGTGAAGCACGTGCCGATGACCTACGAAGCCGCCGGGAAAGAGCGGCGCCTTTTGATGTCCGACCTCGCGGAGGTGAGCATACGCGCCATCGACGGCATAGACGGAAACGAGTCCACGATCACGAATCCGCCCTTGTGCGTGGTGCCCTCTTACCCTTCCGTGGTGGCGAAGTCGGAGGTTTACCGCTATCAGGACTATGGTTTCGATTGGGAGTTTTCCGGGCGCAACGGCTATTTCTCTCCCTTCGCGTATCACCCGTAAGCCATGGCTGCTTCGGCGAAAATTTCCAAGGGCACGGTCCAGGGTCTGCTGATTGCCGCGGGACTCGGCGCCGCCACGATCGCGGCGTGGTGGGCTCTCTATCAGCAGCAAGTGGCGATGAACAGTTTGCCCATGGACCGTATGTGGATGCCGCCAACCGGCACCTGGCGCTGGTCGCTAACCGACTTCGGACTGACCGGGGCGATGTGGCTGATCATGATGCTGGCCATGATGCTGCCGGTAGTTACGCCGATGGCCGTGCTGATAGCGCGAATCGACCGGAGCCGACGGTCGGATGCACGAATTAATCTATCGGCGTTTCTGTTGGGCTACATCGCGCTGTGGATGGGGTTCGGAATCATCGTGACTCTGCTCCAGTGGCAGTTCCATGGTTTCAATTGGTTGACGCCGATGATGGACAGCCGCAGTTCCATCGTGTCCGGAGCTATCCTGATCGTGAGCGGCATTTACCAATTCACGCCATGGAAGACGGCCTGTCTGAATCACTGCCGAACGCCCATGGGGTTTCTGCTCACCCATGGGCGGCCTGGTTGGCGTGGCGGATGGCGATTGGGCCTTCATCACGGCCTTTACTGCGTGGGCTGCTGCTGGGCGGAAATGCTGGTGATGTTCGCCGTGGGCGTCATGAACGTGTTGTGGATGGGCGTGATTACTCTGGCGATCCTGGCCGAGCGTTATGTTCCCGGACCGCAGGAAAGCGTTCGGAAACTGATTGGGCTCGGGTTAATCGCCTGGGGCTGCGCTCTATGGCTGTGACGTGACGGCAGACCGCAAAAAATCCGGGTTCCGTTTCAGTGTCGGCCGGCTTTTTCCGCCGGTCTCTAACTCTGCACCTTTATCGATCGCATCTCCTGCCTAGACCATTTTCGAATCCGACCGGATGGGTTTTTTATTGTCCCGTTAGGGCGCGCCCGAGCATCGCCGCCTTGGGCCGGAACGGCCCGCAAGGGGCGCGCGAGGGATCGCGCGCGGCGACCGAGGCACACGGACGTGCCTTTGGTCGCCCCCGGCTCAAGGCGGCGACGCGCAGGATCAGCGTGCCATTCGGGTGCCTTTTTCTTTGGTTCCTTTCTTTTGGGCAAGCAAAAGAAAGGAACTCGCCTGCGGGGCGAGACCCGCCCCAAACTAAGATGCGCCAACGGCGGCCTCCTTATCAGGCCGGGCCTCCTTGCACTGTACATCGGCGAGTTGCCACCTTGCGAAAAAAGCCATCGAGACTTGGTCCGGCCATCAATGTTTCATCCTGTTTCAAGATACGCGGTGTTGTTTCAAAGCTGTTTCATATGAAACGCCGGAGTCGCGGCGAAGCCTTTCAGTAGGGCGATGTGCTGCGGTGCGATTCGATTAAGCAGCTTGGCATGGAGCTTGTAATGATATTAGCTACTGTTTATGTAGGGCTTATTCTCCAGGACATGGCGGCGAGTCGCATTCGCTGTCAGGTGCAAACCGAGAAAGAATTAGTCCTTTAAGACTGGTGTTTCCCCCTAGCCAAGGACGGTCTTTTTTTTCGAGGGAGCGGATAACAATTGGGCAGCGCGGCGTCGTGGCCCACGAATGAAAAACATCCGGAAACCCGACATGAGTGATTGCACTTCAGATTTTCCTAGCGGACGTGACCGTCTCCGGTGGGAAATTGCCTTGGCTCTGATCCTCAAGATTGTCCTGCTGAGCGCCTTGTGGTTTGCGTTCTTCCGTCATGATCCGAATGCACCCAAGCCCGCCGTTACGGAACTGTTTTCATCAGACCGCATTCCTTCAGTCCACCAGGAGAAAGTCAAATGATAGGCGGTGAAGATATCGTCAATTTGTCGCGCCTGCAGTTCGGCCTCACGGCCATGTATCACTTTCTGTTCGTGCCGCTGACCCTGGGGCTGGCCTTCATCCTGGCCATCATGGAGTCGGTGTACGTGATGACCGGCAAGGAAGTCTACAAGGACATGACGAAGTTCTGGGGCAAGCTGTTCGGCATCAATTTCGCGATGGGCGTCACGACTGGTATCACCCTAGAATTCCAGTTCGGTACCCACTGGGCGTATTACTCCCATTACGTGGGCGACATCTTCGGCCCGATTTTGGCCAGCGAAGGCTGGATGGCCTTTTTCCTCGAATCGACCCTGGTGGGGCTCTTTTTCTTCGGCTGGGACAAACTTACCAAAGTTCAGCATCTGGCGGTCACCTGGCTGGTGGCCTTCGGCACCAGTTTCTCGGCCTTGTGGATTCTCATCGCCAACAGGTGGATGCAGCATCCGGTCGGGTCCGCGTTCAATTACGAGACCCTGCGCATGGAGATGACGTCCTTCGCCGACGTGTTCTTCAACTCGGTGGCCCAGGTCAAATTCGTGCATACGGTCGCGGCGGGTTACGTGACCGGCTCCATGTTCGTGCTGGGCATCAGTGCCTGGTATCTGATTCGGCGACGCGACCTCGGCTTCGCCCGCCGTTCGTTCTCCATCGCGGCGGCTTTCGGTTTGGCTTCGGTGCTGTCGGTGATCGTCCTGGGCGACGAAAGCGGTTATACCGAAGGTGAAACCCAAAAAATGAAGCTGGCCGCCATCGAGGCGGAATGGGACACCCACGAGCCGCCCGCCAGCTTCACGGTAATCGGCTTTCCGGATCAGGAGGCGGAGAAGACCCATTTTGCGATCAAGGTGCCCTACGTGCTCGGGCTGATCGCCACCCGCTCCATCGATGAGGAAGTCAGGGGAATTAAAGAACTGCGCGCCGAAAGCGCCGATCGGATCAAAAGCGGCATGATCGCCTACGATCAGTTGCAGAAAATGCGGGCGGGGGACAAGAGCGAGCCTACCAAGGCGCTATTCGACCAGCACGTCACCGACCTCGGCTATGGGCTGTTGCTCAAGAAATACACTGCCGATCCGGCTGCCGCTTCCGAGGAACTGATCCAAAAGGCCGCCAACGACACCATTCCGCGGGTGGCCCCTTTGTTCTGGACGTTCCGTCTGATGGTCGCGGCCGGTTTCACCATGCTGTTCGTATTCGCCATGGCGTTCTATTTCTGCGCGACCCGCGTGGCCGACCAAAAGAAATGGCTACTCAAGCTCGCCACCTGGTGTATCCCGCTGCCGTGGATCGCCTCCGAAGCCGGTTGGTTCGTGGCGGAATACGGCCGCCAGCCCTGGACCATTTCCGGCGTGCTGCCGACCCACCTGTCCGCGTCCAACATCAGTTCCGACTAGCTCTGGTTCAGCATCGGCGGGTTCGTGTTCTTCTACACCGTTCTGTTGGTCATCGAGATGTTCCTGATGGTCAAATACGCGCGCCTGGGGCCGAGCAGCCTGAGCAGCCTGCATACCGGAAAGTATCACTTCGGGGCGAAACCGGCTGCACGAACGGCCTGAGCCGAAACGGGAGACGTATTATGAGAACCTTGAAGTTATTGTTATCGGTAACCTTGCTGACCGCCCTCCCGGCCTCAGCCGTCGAGCCCGCGAGCGAGGCGCGGCTCGATGAAGTGGCCGGGCGCGGCGCCGAGGTCATGCCGTTCGGTTTGGAAAAAACCACCCACATTTTCATGAAAACCGAACAAGGCGGCCGGCAGCAGGTCGTCGCCAAGAACCCCGCCGATGCCGAGCAAATCTGTCTGATCCGCGAGCATCTGGCAGAAATTGCAACCGCCTTTTCCCGAGGAGATTTTTCCGGCCCGACGCGGATTCATGGTGGCGGTATGCCCGGTTTGGAAGCGATGAAAAATGCGCAAGCCGGCCGTATCGAATACCGATACCAAGAGTTGCCCGACGGCGCACAGATCGACTATCTCACTGGAGAAAGAGATTTGGTCCAGGCGATCCACCGCTACTTCGATGCCCAGTTGAGCGACCATGCCCGGCATGCGGTTTCAAGGCACGAACAGCATCGGTTGCATGAAAGGTAAGCGTGATTTTGATTCGGATTTCCCTCACCCTAATCCTCTCCCGCGGGGAGAGGGTGTATAACGAGGAACCCTCATGTTCGATTACGAAACTCTAAGAATCATTTGGTGGCTGTTCACCGGGGTCGTCATCATCGCCTTCGTTCTGACCTCAGGGTTCGACTTCGGTATCTGCGCGCTCATGCCGTTCGTTGGGCGGAACGATCTGGAACGCCGCGCCGTCATCAATACCGTCGGCGGTACCTGGGAGGGCAACCAGGTGTGGCTGGTCCTTTTGGGCGGCGCACTGTTCGCCGTTTGGCCGCTGGTCTACGCGACCCTCTTCTCGGGGCTGTACGTGGCCATGCTGCTGGTGCTGTTTGCTTTGTTCTTCCGGCCGGCGGGGTTCGACTATCGGAGCAAGCTGGAAAACCCCGTTTGGCGCAACGCCTGGGATTGGGGGTTGTTTATCGGAGGGGCGGTGCCGCCTATTCTGCTCGGTGTCTTGGTGGGCAATCTGGTTCAGGGATTGCCGTTCCATTTCGACGCGGATCTTCGACCGTATTACGATGGCAGCTTCTTCGCCTTGCTCAATCCCTTCGCGCTCTTTTGCGGTGCGATCGGATTGCTGCTCAGCCTGTTCCACGGTGCGATTTATCTCAAGTGGCGCACGGAAGGGGAGCTTTACCGGCGGGCGCTGGCCGTGGTACGGGTGCTGGGACCCGTTGTGATCGGCACCGTGCTCTTGGTGGGCTTGTGGGTCGCTTTCGGAATGAGCCTCCCGGAAATCACCGCCATGCCGGGTACCGATGCTCCGTCCAACTCGCTCAACAAAACCGTGACCATGACATCCGGCTGGCTGGGTCAGTTCGTGTCCCATCCCTGGATGCTGGTTGCGCCCGCGCTCGGGTTCTTAGGCTTGTTCCTCGCGTGGCGTTCGGCCCTGGAGCATACGTCCATCGGGGCCTTCGTGTTCAGTTCGGTGGGTATCGCCGGGGTACTGCTGTCGCTCGGCTTCGGACTGTTTCCGTATCTCGTGATTTCGTCGAGCGATCCGAATCACAGCCTGACTATCTGGGATGCCAGCTCCAGCCGCTTCACTCTGGCGTTAGCCTTCTGGATCACGGTAATCTTCCTGCCCATCGTCCTGACCTATACCCGCTGGGTGTATAGGGTGCTGTGGGGGAGCGTCACTCCCGAGAAAGTGCTGAAAGATCAGCATTCTTTGTATTGAGGTAAGAACGTGTGGTATTTCGCTTGGATATTGGGTGTCGGTTTCGCCTGCGCTTTCGGCATCATCAACGCGATGTGGCTGGAGGCGGAGTGCAATATGGATGCCGGCGGGATTGACCCGTCGTGCGATCCATCAACGTAGATTCAATCAAGCATTCTTGATTGATTAACAACCAGAACGGAGGAGGCTAACCATGGCCCGCATCGTTGTATTAGGCGCCGGCATCGGCGGCGTTCCGATGGCTCTCGAAATGAAACAATTGGCCCGGAAAGAGGACGAGGTCTGTGTCATTTCCGACAGTGCCACCTTTCACTTCGTCCCGTCGAACCCCTGGGTGGCGGTGAACTGGCGAAAGCCGGACGACATCAAGGTCGAGCTGGCGCCGATGTTCAAGAAAAAGAAAATTACCTTCATCAACCAGAAAGCGAACCGGGTTCACCCAGACCGGAATCAGATCGAGCTGGCCGACGGCACCAGCGTCGACTACGACTATTTGGTCATCGCCACGGGCCCCAAGCTGGCTTTCGAGGACGTGCCGGGATTCGGCCCGCACGGTCACACGCAATCCATTTGCCACGTCGATCACGCCGCCGAGGCAGGTGAGTTCTGGGACGAGTTCGTCAAAGACCCGGGCCCCATCGTCGTCGGCTCGGTCCAGGGTGCGTCCTGTTTCGGACCGGCCTACGAATACGCCTTTATCGCCGATGCGGACCTCCGCAAGCGGCGGATTCGCGACAAAGTGCCGATCACCTTCGTCACGTCCGAGCCCTATATCGGCCACTTGGGCTTGGGTGGCGTGGGCGATACCAAGGGTCTATTGGAAGGCGAACTGCGGCAGCATCACATCAAGGCCATCACCAACGCCAAGGTCGATCGTATCGAACAGGACATGATGTACGTGACCGAGGTGGACGAGAAAGGACAGGAAAAGCAGAAGCACGAAGTACCGTTCAAGCACGCCATGATGATTCCCGCCTTCATGGGCGTGGACGCGGTGCGTGGCATCGAGGGGCTGGTCAATCCGCGCGGCTTCGTGCTGATCGACGAATACCAGCGCAACCCTAAATTCAAGAATATCTACTCGGTCGGCGTTTGCGTGGCCATTCCGTCGGTAGAGCCCACGCCCGTACCCACGGGGGCGCCCAAGACCGGCTATATGATCGAATCGATGGTGACCGCCACGGCACACAACATTCGCGATGAACTGGACGGCAAGGAACCATCGGAGAAAGGCACCTGGAACGCCTTGTGCCTGGCCGACCTCGGCGATACCGGCGTGGCGTTCGTTGCCAAGCCGCAGATTCCACCGCGCAATGTCACCTGGGCCAGCAAGGGCCGCTGGGTACACCTGGCCAAGATCGCGTTCGAAAAGTACTTCATCCGCAAGATTCGCAAAGGCATCAGCGAGCCGTTCTACGAACGGTTGGGTTTAAAGCTGATGGGCATTGTGCGCTTAAAAGGCTAGTGCCATGTGGCCCGGCACTCGGTGCTTGCAACACACTGATTGCCGGGCGGAATTGAAGGGCTAAAAAAACCGGCACCGCCAGTTTTCGCTCCGGTTGGCGAAAAAGACGGCGCCGGTTTTTTATCGATGATACAGCCGGTGTATCAATACAGCTCATGCTGGTAATGTCTACACCGACTGCTGGTTTAAAGAGCTATTAGATTATCTGAAGCGAGTAATCAGAATTCCTATCATCGTTCCAAGTGCCAGTACTAACGTTGTAGCTTCTAATACAGCCATGACAATCTCCAATCTTTAGTTAAAAACCAAGTAAAAAACTTGGTAATTAATTGTAAAGACCTTGAGACACCGCAAAGGTTCCTAGGCGATTTCTTGAAATTAACTTTAACCGGGCCTGCTTGACTGAGCGAGCCTTCGATAATCGATGGCGATTTTCAAGCCCACGAAGCGGCTGGACATTTTTATCAATTCATCCGTAATCGGGTTGAAATAAAGCTTGGCCTCGGCGACTCGCCTTTTTTCGTTCTCCTCACCCACGGGAATCGCTTCGGCTTTGAACCGATACACGTAAAGCGTCATACCGTCTTTCACGGACTGTTCGGCTGGAGGGCCTAAAACTTCTAAAATTTTCTTCCGGTTCGGTGGTGCAGCCGAAACCTTCGGCAGGTCTTCAGGATCGACCTTCAACTGTCGATGCCCCTCGTCCACTTTGCCTTTGCCCAAAGATCGTATCGACGCTTCAAGAAATGTCGCGGGCGCCATCTCCAGGAAAACCGGCGAGAAATCCCAACGGGACAGCCGATTTTCACGATTGAACGTCATCCCGAAAACGATGGATTTCCCCGGCTGTGCACGAGTGTTCATCTGACGGAAATCCAAATACCACCTGTAGCCCTGGGGGAGTTCTTCTACCCGGCTAGGGTGCAGTTTGGTTAGATAAAGGAAATCCTCACTCAATAGCACCGGCTTCAAGAAATTGAGGCGGAAATGATCCTCGGTGATTTGAACGCGAAAATTCCGTTCGAAGTCGGCGAGCTGATTCTTTGCCTCCAGCAGCCGGAGATAAACGCATCCGCTCAGAGTGAAAAGAAAAAACGAAAAAAGCAGCGTATGGAAAAGACTTTTTGTGAATCTCATGATTGGGCGCGGTTTCGGTAATGGCGGCAGCCGCAAGACCACCGCGTCGACGTATCGCGCGGTGAGCGTGAAGACCAGCAGTCAGCCGATGGTTTGGCAGAATTAATGTCAGCTGATGAGCTGGATAGGATAACTCATAAGGTAACCACCGCTTTTGCAAGCGGCTCACCATGAACCTCATATATCGATCACGGCCGGACAGTGAGTCTCAGGCATGAGCCGCATGTTTCGCATTTCATGTCTATCCCAAGCCCAGCCGAACGGGCGTTTCTAGAGTTATGCTCGAAAGTTGTGGATGAGGGGCTGAGGTAGGCGGCGTATTCTGGATGGTCTTCGAGGTCATCCATTCCTGTTGAGAGGAGCGAATACGCCATGAGTGAAGATAAGGTCATTCGGTTGAAG
>NZ_DASPLO010000067.1:0-4460 GCF_035627495.1 Methylocaldum sp. | reverse complement strand
CAGTCACACGCTGACTGCAATGCCTTTCTTCAATGTCTTCTTGACTGACAGCCAGATCGGTCGAGTCCACGGAGCGTAGCGCTTTATAGATGGCATCAGTGTATGACGGAAGAAAACTAGGTATAGGTCCTCTATGATTCGTCGGCGTTTCTGCCAAAACCAAATTGCTAAGTGCTGGAGGCAGCGGAGCTTGTCATGCCGCGACAGCGGTGCCCGTTGAATAAGCCCTATGTACTCTCGAAATTGCCTGCAAAACGGAAAATGCAGCCGTCCGGCGGCCGACGTATCGAACCACCTGAAGCGTGCAAGGCGATCGCCGAAAACCGTTGTCGACTGCCCGGAATGAACGCGGTGGAAAAATAGCGGCTCCGGCACCTCGAAAAATTGCCCTCGCAGAGCCAATTCCGCCAGCAGGTTGTCATCGGAATTGGAATAACTACCAATCAAGCGTGTCTGCCGGAGCACATGTGTGCGCACGACTCCGTAGATTTCCTCACAAGTGGATCGTTTAAGAATCAGCGTACGAAATCGTTCGGGCGGTGCTGCTGCACCATCTACTTGCGAGCGTCTCGCTTCGAGGGGATTGCGCTCCGCATCGACGCGGACGAATTGAGGATAGCAGAGTACGACTTCGGGGTGCTGATCCAGGACGGCGACACATTTTTCGAGGAAGGTCGGAGCACAGAGGTCGTCATAGGTCTGCCATTTGAAGTATTCGCCCTTGGCTAGCTCAACCGTCCGGTTATGATTCCAAGCTGCACCCCGGTTTGTTTCCGCACGTACGTAACGAACGCGCGAATCTTGCTCTGCATATCGGCGACAAATCTCTTCGGTCTGATCGGTCGAGCAGTTATCCGAGATAATGATTTCGAAGTCCTTAAAGGTCTGGGCCAAGAGTGATTCCAGCGCCTCGGCGAGATAACGCTCGCCGTTATAGACCGGTATTCCTATACTGACACGTGGCTGCGTTCCGCTCATCAAAACACCTCATAATCCTGAAGTCGAATCCAAACACACCATGCACGCATTTCACCAATCTAACCCGTAGGATTGCCGATTCTGCTCGCGCGCGACTTCGGCGAGAGCTCTTCTTATCCGATCAAGCAATCCCGGTACCACGAGAACCCGCGTACTACACACTACAGCGTTCTTGAACTTTGAGATCCCGTCGATCTGCAGTAGAAGCCAAAGGGGCTATAAACAGGAAGGATTTCATTCCGTATTTATCCTTTGTGGCTCAATCGACGGATGCCAGAGGCGGAAGCGAATACTCTGTCGCTCAGCGGAGTCAAAGCAGATCCACCAGTAGCTAACCAGAGCCAAGGGCAAAACCATCGCCACCTGCGAAAAGAAAAGCACCAGGTTGGTCGCCGGCCAGAACTTTTCGATGTACGCAGAAGCTAAGGCAAAAAGAATCAATGCCGTGCCGGGACGTAGCCAAATCGAGCTCAGGTAGGTTCGTATTGAAACTCCCAGCGTTCGGCGAATGTACCAAGGCCAGAACAGGATACCGAACGCGATGTTAGGAATAGCGGTACCCCAAGCAACCCCCTCGACTCCCCAAGACTGAACCAACAGAATACTGAGCAGGAGGTTACACAGGGCCTCACCTACAGCGATGGGCACCATCCCTTTGTGCCTGCCCATGCCGACCATGATCGAGGCGGATACGTGGTTTCCGGTAGTGAGCAGAAGCGCCAGGGCCAAGATAAAAAGCACCCGGCCCGAAAGCTCACCGTACTCGTCTCCCATCCACAGATTGATGAAGGATTCCCCACGAAGCATGAATGTCACCAGTATCGGTGCGATAACCATCGTCGCGTAACGTGAGACGCGTAAGTGCGTCGATTGGAGACCTGCATAGCTGATCCGTGCATCCAGGGAGCTGGCCAGCGGGGTCATCGCGGTGGTAATCCCGCGGAGAATAACGCGCGCTTGATTCATCAACGTTCCTGCAATGGCAAAGAAAGTGATCATGCTCACGGACAGGAAAGCACCGATGATCATGGTATCGGTGTAAAAGATCAGAAGATTCGAAACATTCAGGATGAATAAATAAGCACTGAATGAAAGAATCATACGCAGATGCGACCGGCTGGAATCTTTTAACCGGAAGGAAAGCTCCGGGTAGAGACGGCGGCTGGCGATGCCATATGCCAAGCCGTTCAGAACCGAGAAGGCCAGATGAATCAACGCAAGCGCCTGAAGGCCGTACCCGTGGCTAAGCATCATCACAATTGCCAGCGCGCGCAGTACTCCGCTGAAGTTCTCAATCATGTTCAAAAGGCCAAAGCGTTGCAGACCAGCAATCACTCCACCGAAGACGCCGCTCACCAGCGAGACACCCGCCGTAAAACCGGCTACCACAAACACAGTCTTGGCCGCAGATTTGAACTCATCCGGCATATTGAAGGCATCTACCGCGAAGGCGGCCAGGATGACAGAAATCAGTACGGCCAAGCTTCCACTTACGGCGAAGACAACTAAGGCGGATGCCGTGACCCGACTGGCTTCGTTGTGATCTGCTTGAGCATGAAAGCGGGCTATATAGCGTGTGACCGTTCCCCGGACTCCCAAATCGAGAAGACCTAAATACCCGGTAAGTGAGGTCAGCAGTGTCCAGATGCCGTAGCCGGTGCTTCCCAGATGCTGCACCACAAATGGTGTGAGGAAAAATGTGATTGTTGCGGAAAAAATATACCCGCTCCAATTGGCCATTATGTTATGTATGGGCCTAGGAATCTTAGATCCAGGAATCCGAATTTGGGCATTCTTTCGCATCATTCGTTTCTATGCTCCGTATACAGGCGCGACTGTGATCTCGATAGCACATATTTCGCCAATCTGACTTGTCAGGATGGCAAATTCTGCTCGTGCACGACCTCAGCGAGAACCCTTCTTATTTGGTCAGCAACCCGGCGCCACGAGAATTCGCGTACGACACGTTCGCGGCCCTGCTTGCCCAAGTTTGCGGCCAGATTCGCGTCGCTCAAGATACGAATCAAGGCGTGCGCGATCTCGTCCGGCGAGAGTGGATCTACCAGGAAGCCAGTGACGCCTTCCACGACCGCGTCCTCGATACCCCCGGAACAGCTGGCCACCGCCGGCTTGCCACAGGCACTCGCCTCAAGGAACACGATGCCGAATCCTTCCACATCACTCGCTTCGCATTGTTCACGACTAGGCATCACGAAGACATCACTCAGGGCGTAGACTTCAGGCAAAAGCTCATTTGGAATCCGCCCTGTGAAGATGACTTGCTCATGCACTCCAACCTCAGCGGCCAATTGCTCCAGTTCCGGTCGGTAGGGCCCATCTCCTACAACCAAGTATTGGGTGTTCGGAAATGCATGGAGCACGCGCGGAAGAGCCCGAATGACCATATCCTGCCCTTTGCGTGCCACCAGGTTACCGACTGTGACGATGACTTTCTCATTGGTTGTGGTTCCCAAGAGCTGCTGGCGCAGGGCTAGGCTTGGCTGCTGCGGACGGAAAAACTCTACCTCGCACCCGGGATGGATGACTTCGATGCGGGTCGCCTTGACTCCGAGCTGCTCGACCAGGTGTGCCGTGTATTTGCTGACCGCAATCACCCGAGCGGCGCTGCGTAGAACCAGCCGCGTCTTCGACCCAGAAGCCTTTTGCGCGGCCAGGATTTCATTGCCGTGTGCGTACACGACATACGGAATTCCGAGGCACCAGCGCAGAAATAATCCGACATGGCCATCGTGAGCAGCGGCGAGCTGAACGATCTGCGGGCGTTCACGCAAGATGATTTCAAGCAGGGTCGTCGCGAGCATGGCACTGCGAACAAAGCGCGGGCCGTGGCAGGCTCTCGGCCGGCGATAGACGTGCACGCCGAGTTCATGAAGTCGGTCACCGGTGGGCAAAATCCCCCCAGTCAGGCAGCAGACTTCCTCCGGGCCCAGTTCCACAGCGATGGTCTCCATGAACCTTGAGATTCCACCGGTCTGCGGTGGGAAATAAACAGGGCTAAACAGAAGGGATTTGATTCTCAATGACTCTCTCAAATAGTGCTCATCCTCGTACACCGGCATTCCAATTCTTACTCGAAGGTTCTTGGAGCTCATACGGTCTCTTCCTAAAATGAAATCCATGGTCAACATGAACCAATCGCCAACCGCAGCAGCTAATTCAAGCTGCGATTCTTCAGATAAAGCGCAAGACTTTCAGTAAACACTTCAAAATCACCACCTTTGAAGCCATAGCGACTTTTTCACTTCTCGAATACGTATGACCGAACTCAGTCTCATCAATGAAATACTTCAGCTAAGGCGATTAGAAATTCATCGGATCGTGGTAAGCGCTCCTTTAACGACGTCTGGAATGGTGGCGGAAAAGAGGTAAGGATGGTGTCCACGTATAAGCAGGTGGACACCTATGACAGAGAAAAGCTCAGTGTTGTCGCGGCCGCTGGTCATGGGACGCAAGCGGGATGG
>NZ_DASPLO010000066.1:0-1452 GCF_035627495.1 Methylocaldum sp. | reverse complement strand
GAGCCCGCAACATTGGTTTGCGCGACGAAGGCGGCGCTGCTGTCCACATCGGTGGCAGCAAGCGTGCCGCCTACGCTTTGTACCGCGTCGGTTTCGGTAAGCGCACCAGTACTGGTGCCAGTGATGACGGCGGCGTCATTGGTGCCGGTGATGCTGATGGCAACCACTTGCTGCACGCTGGCACCGTGTTCGTCGGTGACCGTGATGGTGTAGTTTTCAGTGACGGTCTGGCCGCCGGCAAGACTTTGTGCCGCCGCGTTGTTGAGCGTGTATTCCCAGGCGCCAGTGCTGCTGTTGACCGTGATGGCGCCGTAGACGCCAGTGTTGTTGCCCGTGTAGGTGAGGATCGCTCCCAGATCCACGTCACTGGCCGTGACTTGGCCGGTGGCGGTCTGCGTGCCGTCTTCCGCCACACTGCCGGCTTGTGCCGTCGAGGTGATCACCGGGGTGTCATTGCTGCCGGTGATGGTAATAGTCAGCGTGCTGCTGGTCGTACCGCCATTGCCGTCATCCGCAGTATAGGTAAAGGTGTCAGTGACTGTCTGGCCTGCAGCCAAGGCTTGAACATTGACTGCTGCATTGTTAAGTGTATAGGTATAGCTGCCGTCGGCAGCAATGGCCACGCTGCCATAAGTGCCATTGACGGTATTGCCTACGTTACCTGCAATACCGTTGACACGGCTGACAGTAAGCGTGTCGTTATTGACATCACTGTCATTGGCAAGCACATTGCCGCTGGCTGTGACTGCCAAATCTTCCTGCACATTGCCCGTATCAGCTGTGACCGTGGGCACCTGGTTATTACCATTAATGGTAACGGTCAGTGTTGTGGTACTGGTGGCACCATGGCTGTCGCTTACGGTATAACTGAACGTTTCTGTCAGGGTACCGCTGGCCCCCAGGGCTATGACCGCTGGATTGAGTGGGTCAATGTTGTAGACATAAGACCCATCACTGTTGATGGTAATAGTGCCATAGGATCCCGCAACACTTGTGCCTACATCGGCATCTATCCCATTCACGGCGCTGACTGTCCTGATGTCTCCAGTATCAACATCCGTATCGTTAGCCAGCACATTGCCTGCTGTGCTTATGTCAGAAGCCAGGCTCAGGGAGTCAATATCGGCTACAGCAACAGGACCATCATTGCTGCCGGTGATGGTGACGGTGATGACTTGCGTGGTGCCGTCAGCCGTCGCCACCGTGATGCTGTCGGTGTAGGGCTGGCCTTGGGCAAATTCGTTGTGCGCGGTGTCCATCACGTAGGTCCAGACACCGGCCGCATTGATGGTGAACTTGCCGTAGCCGTTGGAGCCCGCAACATTGGTTTGCGCGACGAAGGCGGCGCTGCTGTCCACATCGGTGGCAGCAAGCGTGCCGCCTACGCTTTGTACCGCGTCGGTTTCGGTAAGCGCACCAGTACTGGTGCCAGTGATGACGGCGGCGTCATTG
>NZ_DASPLO010000065.1:0-6503 GCF_035627495.1 Methylocaldum sp. | reverse complement strand
AGTAGTCCCCGGAAGCCCAAGCGCCGGGTGGGTGGCCGGAGGTCGCCGCGAGAGCGGCGGTCGTAGGCGACCCACAAGGCATCGCGACCGGGCGTCGAGTCATTGTGGAGCCAGGTCCCGACCCCTGGTTGGGTCGGGACCGGTCGAACGCAGGACGGCCGGGGCGCCGAAGGCAATACCCGTCGCCAATTTTTTGCTCCTTTTGGAGACTTGGATGTCCCAAAAGGTTTCGTAAAAAATGGCGACGCAATCGATTGGTGGCTGCCGATCCAAGCTCTATTCGTTCCCTCGATCATTCTCGCATGGCGGCTGGATTTTCCGCCGAGTCTCTACCTGGCGGCTTTTGTACTGCTGTGGCTGGTCTTTCGCAGCAATCTTCGCGATCGGGTTCCCTTTTATTTAACCAATCGCGGGACCTGGCTGGCCGTCTCGGAAATATTGCCGAGGCACGGCGCGTTTAAGTTTGTCGATTTGGGTTGCGGCTGGGGCGGCGGCTTGGCCGTTTTAGCCAAGCAATGCAAATCCGGCGAGTTCTTGGGAGTCGAATCGGCGCCGTTGCCATTCCTCCTCGGCTGGCTATCTTTCAGAAGAGACGCCAATTGCCGTATTCGATTCGGCGATTTCTGGAACGAGGATCTAGGCTGCTACGATGTGGTTTACGCCTTTCTATCGCCGGCTCCGATGCCTCGCCTGTGGCGCAAGGCGCGAAACGAAATGAAGCCGGGGTCGCTTTTCATCAGCAACACGTTCGGCGTGCCCGATCTGCCACCCAATGAAACCTTGACCTTGCAGGACGTCCGCGCCGCCAAACTATTGGTTTGGCGGATGTAGGGTGAGAGTCCAGAGAGATCGTTTAGCCCGTTGCCGCTCGGTACCGGAACCGCATCAAAACAAATAAGGGTGCGCGGCATTGAAGCCGTGTACTTTGGCGCGCGGCTTGAAATCGGGCGGCTGCCACGGCTCCTTCACCTCACCGGCGAGGAAGCGGGCAAGCCAAAAGGCTTGGTGCCGTATCGGCATGATATAGGCATACAGCCGGCCGTCGACGAATTCGGCGGCATCGCCGATGGCATGGACATCGGGGTCGCTGGTGCGCAGGAACTCATCGGCCAATATGCCCCGATTGACGGTCAAGCCGGCTTGCCGCGCCAGATCGGTTCGCGGCTTGAAGCCACAGGCGACGATAACGCCGTGGAAACCGGTCGCGAGCTCGTCTTGCAATTTCACGGCATAAAGAGCGCCGATTTTTTCGAAATCCTGAACCGCGGCATTCAAGCGGGCCTCGATTCCATGGCTTTGCAGAACCTTCAGCAGAGTGGCCGAATCTTCCTCCACCAACTGGCGTTCCATGAGCCTTGCCAAGGCATGAAACAATATGACTCGGTCGCCTGCCTTGGCCAGATCGGAAGCGACTTCGCAGCCGATCAGCCCACCGCCGACAACTGCCCACAAGGGTGTCCCCGAAGTCTCGATGACTTGTTCCCGGTGACGGCGGAGTTCGATCAAGTCGTCGAGGCTGTTTACGACGGAAAACAATTCGCTGCTCGATTGAAATGGCGGTGGGATTAGCGCATCCGAACCCGGCGCGAGCACGAGCTTATCGTAATTCAGCGTGAATTCACCGGTGTTATTCCGGCACAAAACCGTTTTGCCATCACGGTCCAGCGTCAGTACCTCCGTTTTGCCGTGAACCTCAATACCGGCGTCCCGCAACGCGTCGAATGGCTTTAGAATGATTTTGGTCTCGACATCATCCCGTGAGAAACCGTGGGATAACATGGGCCGCGAATAATGGCCGTGACTCTCTTGGGTTACCACCGAGATACGGTTGTCCGGCTGTAGCTTCCGAAGTTCCTCTGCGAAGGTGATGCCGGCGATACCCGAGCCGATGATGACGACGTGCATGGGACTTCCTCGTGCTTAATCGGTTGGCGTGTTGAGCGGAATCGTCGATTGGTTTTTGCGCCGATCTCTCTATCGGCCCTGATCGATATTCAGTGATCTTCCGTTTCCGGTCGGGCGATCTTGCCGAACTCGCGCGCCTGAGACAAGAGTCCCGTCGACGTTACCGCAAAAAACGGAACGACAGGCAGGTCCGCGCTGCGTAGAGCGTGCGCCACCCAGACATTGCACGTATTGAACATATGGAATTTGCCTTCGGCTGCGTAAAAGCGGCTTTCAGGATACAAACCCGGGCTGATTGCCGAAGCTCTGGCTGTATCCATGCGGGTATAGGTGTTGTGAATATACGCAACGAGTTGCTTAAGCTGCCGTTCCGATAAGGTAATCTCCACGATCTCGGCGGCGGGGAAGTAATCGGTCGGATGGACAGGCAATCCGACAACGTGCAGAACGCTGTCGGTCGGGACTAAGACGGCCTTGAGGGCAAACCAGAGGTTAAAGCCGGGGGCCTGATAAAAATCGCGGTCTCCCCAGCCAACCTCGAGATATTCCGCATCCGGAAAGTCCGCGCTTTCCGGCCATAGACCGGTCGGGATATCGGTCCGTCGAATCGCAAGACCGGCGTGCCAGCCTAAATCGATCAAATAGATCTCATGGCCTGGCCCAACTTCGTTCACGGCTAAAGGCTCTTGCAATCGGCTCGACGCGCAGCCGGCAAAGAGCGTTAGCGCCGCCAACAGCCAGGACAGTTTTATCAGCGCAATCAGCGTACCGATTGTCTTGAGATATCTTTCAGTCCCGTCTTTCGGATCACGCAACATGACATAAGCGATTGGAGCGAGAGTCGACTATGTGAGAATCTCGCGGCCGAATCATAGGTAAGGGTTAGCCGCTCAAGCCGCGGATTCCGACACTGTGGCGGACTTTCCGTACGAGTGGCGCACTGTAGCTCCGGGCCTTGCGCGCACCATCCTGCAGCGCTTCCTCGATTTTATCGGGCGCCTGTAGCAGGGCTTCGTAACGCTCCCTCGCCGCCGTCAGATGATCGTTCAGATATTCGAACAGGATAGTTTTCATTTCGCCCCAGGCGATGCCCTCCTCGTAGCGCCGGCGTACCGCGGCGGTCTCTTCCTTGGTCGCGAAAGCCTTGTAGATGCTGAACAGCGTGCAGGTGTCGGGATCTTTCGGCTCGCCAGGCAACAGCGAGTTGGTTTTGATCTTCATGATCAACTTGCGTAGCTGTTTTTCCGGTGCGAACAACGGGATGGTGTTGTCGTAACTCTTGCTCATCTTTCTTCCGTCCAGTCCACATAAGACAGCGGTATCCTCATTGATCTCCGCTTCGGGAAGCACGAAGTGCTCGCCGTAGATATGATTGAACCGTCCGGCGATATCCCGCGCCATCTCGATGTGCTGAACCTGATCCTTACCCACGGGAACTTTATTGGCGTTGAATATCAAAATATCAGCCGCCATCAGAATGGGATAATTGAACAAGCCCATCGTGATCCCTTTATCGGGATCGCTTTCGCCGCTCTCTTCATTGGCCTGAACCGCCGCCTTATAGGCGTGGGCGCGATTCATCAGTCCTTTTGCGGTAACGCAGCTGAGTATCCAAGCCAGTTCCGCGATTTCGGGGACGTCCGACTGGCGGTAAAACACGGCGTTTTGCGTATCCAGCCCCAAGGCCAACCAGGTCGCGGCGATCTCCAACGTGGATTGGCGGACGCGCTCCGGGTCTTGGCATTTGATCAGCGCATGGTAGTCCGCCAGAAAATAGAAAGGCAGAACGTTATGATCGCGGCTGGCTTCGATGGCAGGGCGTATGGCGCCCACGTAATTGCCGAGATGTGGGGTGCCGGTAGTGGTAATTCCCGTCAGAACGATGGATTTAGTGCTCATAGATTCAATGCGTTGGATTGCTGCGTCGTTCCAATTGTCTATCTTTTGGGGCATGTCAATTTAGCCGCGGCACTATGGCATAAAAGGATATCAATTGCCAAACTCGGAAGCCGAAGCGGCCGGGCAACTTCCAGTACAATCTATCGGTTAGAATATTGATAAACCTAACGAGGAGTAGCGAAGCTATGCTGGAATTCGACGAAAAGCGGGATTTCATTCGCATGCAGGCCCACTGCAAGATGAGCTTCAGGCTCGCCGACGGCGATGCCGTATATGAGGGGGCATGCGTGAATATCAGCGGGTCTGGCATCTTGTTCGAGACCGATACCACCGTCGATGCCGGCAAGGCTGTAGAAGTTCGTCTCGTTCCGGACAACAAGATTACGCCTCCCTTGACGGCCTATATTGAGGTAATCCGTTGCACGGAGACCGAAGCGGGCCGCTATCGCATAGCCGGTGCCATCAAAGGCATCAAGAGCGAGTGAGATCGTTCGTTAATGTCCTCATCGCAATCCATGTTTACGATTACCAAAGAAGTGTATTTTTGTTACGGACACCGTCTAATGGAACATGCGGGCAAGTGCCGTCATCTCCATGGACACAGTGTCAAAGCAGCGATTACCGTGACTGCTCAAAGTTTGAACCAACAGGGCATGGTATGCGATTTCGCTGAAATCAGCGCCGTTGCGTCGGACTACATTGATCGGCAGCTGGATCATAATCTGCTTCTGCACAAGGACGACCCGCTCTTGCCGGCGCTCGTTTCAGCCGGAGAGCGTTTTTTGGCTCTCGACGGGCATCCGACGGCCGAATATCTGGCCAAGCTGATCTTCGGGCACGTCGCAAGTCGAGGTTATAGCGTCAAGAGCGTTACCTTATGGGAGACTTCCAGCGCTTGCGCTACTTACAGTGAATTTTGAGAGATTGTTTTACCGGAAATGAGTATTTTCCAGCCTGCAGAAAAATCTTTCTGGCTACAAAAAGTCTGCGAATCGAACTACGAGAAACTGGCGAACCTAATTCCCGATTTGACCCGCATTGACGAGACGGCTGTTGCCCAGGTCAACGGCAAGCCGTCTTTGCATCTGAGATTGCTCGATCGGTCGCCCTATACGCTGACACTGGAGCTTACCCACGACTTCGTGCGGGATTTCGAGCCGGCCGTGAAAATTCGCGTCAGCTTGGATGCCAAGACCGCCGAAGCGCTCAGCGATTATTGCCGTCCATTCGTGCTGGATGCGGTAAGGGACCGGTCGAACGCCGAAAATGTGCTGGACTACAAATGGTCGCTGAACTACTTTCTCACCCGCTGGCTGGATCACTGCCTCCAAAGCGACTATCGATTCGGGACCGCCCGTTATTCGCGGGAAGAATTCGTCACGATCTAATTCCATTTCTCGCTTATATCATGATGAATGAGATATAAATGAAAAAGTCCGCATTTATGTGGGCTTACGGATATTTTTGGATGTCGCCGGAAAGGTGTTTGGTGGCGGCTGGAATTGAACCTTGAGGTATTCTCGATAGATCAATCACCTGTGATTCACTACTGCTAATTCTGTGTCAATCGGAAGCGGTTTCCATAACTTGCGCGGGTTTTAGCAGTTTCTTGGCCTAAACCCTTTCTCAAAGATCATCAAGATATATCCGGTCTCGCTAAACCAGTATCCCATCTCAACTAAAGCGGGTTTCATGTGGCGCTCCCATAAAAAGCTGCTTCCTACAAAAATGGGTATAGAAACGTAAATTGTTTAACTGGAAATTCCTCAATCACCTCCATACCCTAGCAGCTTTTTCGCGGGCAGAATGTTGCTCAAAAGAGAGGTTGCCGCTTATGTACTTACCTCAGGAGTCACCAAGACGGGCTTCTACGTCCATGCGCTCATGCAGGATGCGAACAATTTCAATTTGGTCGGCTTCCGTTTGACGGTAGAACACGATGTGTTTGCCGATAGGGTACTTGCGGTAGCCGGAGCGGATGTCGCCACAGTCGCGCCCCATGAGCGGATTGGCCGCCAAATCATGAAAACTCCCGTCTAGCACCGCAAGATAACGGTTCCGCTGCGCTATGCCCCAAGTGTCTTGCGTGTAGCGGCCGATGGACTTCAAGTCTGTCATTGCCGCGTTGGTCAGCACAAAGCGGGGCATCAGTGCGCGCTTTCACCGTCGAGTTCATCCATCAGACCTTGCAGGGAATAATCGGCACGACCGCTCTCTTCACCCTCTTTGAGGGCCTGACGCAAGGCGGCTAGTTTCGTCTCATGCTCTTCAAGAAGCCGCAGTCCGGCCCGGATCGCTTCACTAGCTGAACCATAGCGCCCTTCGGCAACCTGCTTGGCAATGAACTGTTCAAAGTGAGCGCCAAGGGTAACGCTGGTGTTTTTCTGCACGGGGGTCTCCTCTGTATCTTGGTCCGTTATACCATTAAATATTATCAAATGGTATGGCATCCACGCCGGACGGCAAACCAGACGCTTACTTATGGTGTGCTCCAGAGCATCGGCGTTACCCGCGCCAGTTTAACCACTTATGGGCTGTTCAAATTTCCGAAACCACTTTAGGGCGCCTCGAAAAACCTGTCTGCTGAGATAATGGCTATCTCTCAACCCATGCAAGAAGCCCCGCCATGAAGATCAAAGAGAGCCTGTTTGCTGCTGAGGAACGAGAAGCCAAGCTCGACCGACTCGGAGATGTGTTGC
>NZ_DASPLO010000064.1:0-6681 GCF_035627495.1 Methylocaldum sp. | reverse complement strand
AGTAGTCCCCGGAAGCCCAAGCGCCGGGTGGGTGGCCGGAGGTCGCCGCGAGAGCGGCGGTCGTAGGCGACCCACAAGGCATCGCGACCGGGCGTCGAGTCATTGTGGAGCCAGGTCCCGACCCCTGGTTGGGTCGGGACCTGTCGAACGCAGGACGGCCGGGGCGCCGAAGGCAATACTCGTCGCCAATTTTTTGCTCCTTTTGGAGACTTGGATGTCCCAAAAGGTTTCGTAAAAAATGGCGACGCAATCGATGAGCGGGTTGCGGCTTCACTGGCTGTCTGTCAACCAAGTGTCAACGCCGTTGTCACGCTTTCCGAGTTCTTTGTGACGGTCCGGTTTGTAGGTGCTTGTATGTAGGCCCTTTTCGTGACTTTGCGGCACGTTGCAACGGGCTCTGACGCCGTCAACCTAGGTTCGAATCCTAGTCCCCCAGCCAATAACATCAAAGCTTTGCGAGAAGTTGCAAGGCTTTTTTTATTGCCCATGGGGAACAATCGACGTCCGCGGTCGACAAACCGCAACCGATTACCGATGCCGACGGTCCGGCGAGTGCGGCGTCGACGGTCGCATTGGAGTCTGATCGGTCAACCGCCGACAGCCCCGAACCTTCGGCGCAATGCCACGTCAACCGATCCTGTCGCTCGAGGTGCCGAAAAGCTCGGCCTGATCGAGCAGCCTCTGATTGTGGCGAAGGCGGGGCAGCGCCGGAAGCCGCCCTCCGGCGAACCGAAGGAAACAGCGAGTTCGCACTGACCGAACGCATGCTCTCTGAATCACGTCATGGGTACCCACGAAGCGGATCGGGTAGATATGGACCGGATAGCCCCTTAAAAGGCTTTTACCTTTTTAAGGGATAAGGGCAAGTGCGGCCATTTCCGAGGTGTGCCAGTGACACAGCCTGAAAAACACGTAAACCCATAAGACTCGATGTCGCCTGTTGTCCTTGGATGTCCGAACGAAAGCCCATCGGCAAAACCGAAGTATGGAACCGCATTCGCCGGCTCCATCAGGAACTCGACGAAATCATGGCCGCCATGTACAAGGTCGTGGACGAATTCAAGCAAATCTTCCGTGCCCCCTGGCCGATGCATCTGAGCGTTCAAAAACTCAAGACCGGCGCGGTCTATTTACGCTGGCGCAAATCCGGCGTCAAGGGACGGCAGCCCTATTTGCAGCTGGAAAGTGCGACCGCACTGAAACTGTTGCGAGCCCAACCTGCGGCCGTACGGCGCCAGTATCTCCGGTTTCATCAAATATTGCTCGAGTTGAACCTGTCGCACTCGGTTTGCCTCTGTGAGCTGCGAAGGCTGGAGCGATATGCCGATCAATTGAAAGCCTTTCAGGGACTTAAATCGGTCGTCGGCGAATAATCGGTTTTATTTGGACTTTTTGTCGCCGTATGGCGCAATGGGCGGTTGTCCGAACGTACTGCGAAAGGTGTTGTTGAGATCTATAAATGGCTGGTGGCGCTTTCTGACGGTATGGCGTGGGGGCTAACGGAGAGTATCCTGCCCCAAGCCAGTAGCAAATCTCGGCCCGCCCGCTTGATTCATCGGGCTTTTCTAGTCCATCTAAGCGGTTAACTGCCGTTTCTAGGATGAGGCGCCCGACACCCGTGACCGCTATTTCGGTTGGTCCAGCAATGACTTGCCGTACTACGACAACACCTAATGGGTTGAAGACGACGGTTCATCCGCGCGCCGGCCACCAGCGTTCCTTCACCGTTCTGGAAGAAACGGAGCATTCCTTGCCGATCGACTTCCATCAGGGTATCGCTGTCGAACGGGCTTAGGAGATCGCCGAAGCCGTCATGCACCGCGTGGAAAATGTTCCAGTCTAGGCGAGAGCATACGCACGGTCTGTTGTCGCGTGTCGTGTTTCAGGATGTCGATCCGCCACAGCCCTTATAAAGACGCGCATCGAAGGGATAACGATCCGCGGCCAGGATGCGGAGCTGAGTGCTATCCGCGTGAAGCGGGTTGATCAAGACATTGACGGTATAAGGGACAATGGCGCTCGGCACAATCAGTGCCACACTGTCCATGCCCTTCAGCCAGGCATCCCCCAGCGATCGCGTCACCTCCGGGCGTTCCCGCCAATCATCGGGTAACGATGCCCGGTCGAGTTCTTTTCGAACCACGGCATCCGGCAAATCGATCGATAGCAATTGATAGCTATCCGGCAGATCTTCGGGATCGTCGATCTCCAGATGAACCAGTACCTCCAGGAGCGCGGTTCCGGGATTCTCAGCGCAATAGACAATGGGACTTCCGCGGCTGTGCCAGCGCCCGCTGGCCCGAATCCCGCCGCTGCCACGGAGATCCGCGTAGTTGCTGATGCGCCAAATGCGCATCAGGCGGCAAAGCCCTCATCGATTTGAATCAGGTACTCTTCGACAATCCGACCGCCCAGCTCGGTGGATAGGATCTCCATAGGGGTTCTATGGTCGAGTCGCTTGAGTGGCTTTCGTAGCCAGCGAAGGGCCTTGTCCCGATTGCCGAACACGGTTTCCGCCAAGGCCACGAGCCGAGCCATTCGCAGAGCCCGATCGGATTCATCGGGCGACAGGGATTGCTGATGGGCGCGCCGGTGGGATAGGGTGCGGGGTGGCAACACCATGGCCAGCTCCTTCGCCGTCAAGCCCTCTTCGGCGAGCTTATCCAGGACTGTCGGTCTCATCCTAAGCGGCGCTTCGCGAATAAGATCCTCCTCCGAGGTTAAGCGCCCAGGGAAATCGAGCAGCGCGCCCAAACGTGCCAGAAAATGACCGTAGCGGGAACCGCTGGACTCGGATACGGTGTTGGAGTGAGATGCCATCGTCTGCGGTCCTCCTGTTAGCAATATGCCGGCAGATTAATGGCATTTTGCCAATTACTCAAGCGTTGCTTTGGGTCCTGGGCAGGCTTTCTTTATTGTTTGCCTTCGGCTTTTTCCATTTCAGTACGCATCGTCAGTTCCCTTGTGGAGACGAGAACCACCGAATTAAAAGCAGATAACAAAAGCCTGCCCCTTTCACTGCCGATAGAGATGTCCACCTCTGATCTGTGCCACTGGCACAGCCCGAGAATAAGAAAACCCAAGAACTCGATGTTCATTTTTGAGGCTTATTGCAAAGCCTGCCGGTGGCCAAGCCCTTTCGGCGTTAAGAAAACGTCAAAAGGCAAGGTCCCCCGCGGATAGTGTTGCCTGACGGTAAACATCGGCTTTGGAATGTCCCGACGAATGGCTTGCGATGCTCGGCTAGGGCTAATACTCTTCTGGCGCAAGGTACTACCTCGGGGACGATTCATGAGTACAACAGTGACCCGCAAGGGGCAAGTCACGATTCCCCAACCCGTTCGGGATCTTCTTGGACTAGAACCCGGCAGTGCGGTGGAGTTCAAGGTTACGGAAGAGGGACAGGTGCTCCTTCTCCCCGCCGAAACCAAGAAGCCCGCGAACCGCTTTGCCGCCCTCCGCGGTGTCGCCACGGTCAAGATGAGCGCGGATGAAATCATGGCCCTGACTCGCGGCGAAGATTGACGTGGTATTGGTCGATACTACCCCCCCTCTTGTCCACGCTTATCGAGCGATTAGTCAGCCCCTTTTGGATTGCGTGTGTTTTCGCCGATCTCGGGGCTGATATGCCCGGCTTTGGATCGTGGTTTTCCGGTCAGTAGCCAATAAACCTGACCGGCACGCGCGACACTTCGCAACGGCTAAAGAGCCTGTTGCAGGCGGAAGGCTTCAAGGCGGCGGTACTCCGGTCCAGTGTTGAAACGTCCAAGCGGGAAGACTGGATTCTCGATCAGGTCGATCGGGGCATCGACGTCCTGATCTGCAATCCGGACTTGGTCAAGACCGGTTTGGACTTGCTGGATTTTCCTGCGATTGTGTTCCTCCAGTCGGGCTACAACGTCTACACCGTCCAGCAAGCCTCGCGGCGCTCCTGGTGCATCGGGCAAAAGCAGCCGGCCGACGTGTTCTACCTCGGCTACGAGGATACGGCCCAAATCGATTGCCTAAGCCTTATGGCTAAGAAGATCGCGGTCAGCCAGTCGACTTCGGGCGACATGGCGGACACGGGGTTGGATGTGCTGAACCAGGACGGAGATAGTTTGGAGGTGGCACTGGCGAAGCGGTTGATTCGCTGATCGACTTCCTCAAAACAAAAGGGGCATTCCGAGCGGGATGCCCTTATTTTTTCACGGCTCGTTCTCAGCCAATCCCAATTTAAGACGGGCGTCTCAGATTTCCTCGTTTTTGCCAGATACTCTGGCTTTTAAGTAACCAGTGAACTTTCAGTCCAAGCCGCATCGACAACCCACAGCCGGTTGGGTGAACGTAAATCTGCCTTTAATCCAAAATAAGTCAGCTTGACTAGATTGGCCGATTGGCTCCCTCCGGCCAAATTAGAGCCTGTCAGGCTGATCCCAATGTGCGTCCGGTTTTCGGCCTCATCGGTCATTCGCCCTGACCAATACCGGCCGTTCACGAACGACTGCTCTCTTCAAGGTCGAGCGAGCAGTACGTGCCCAAAGCCGGCGGTCGCATCGAGACCTCGAACGACTGGTTCGGCGCTCATTCCTGCCGGTGCCTCCGCCGATTATTGATGTACCGATCCCCGCCATCTACGGTCGTTGGCAGAGCCAATATGAACGGCTGGCTGTTTCAGAAGCCTGTCATTCGAGATTCACGCGGCAATTACTGATAAGTCGACCTAAATTCGGACATTACAATTAGTGTGCTTTTATAGGGCCGGAAACTCGGGACATAAGCGCGACCAGGTCTGCCTGCCGTGACGTGTTCGTTTTCTGAAAGATGTGCTGTAGGTGGGTCTTAACAGTCTGTAAGCCGATCCCAAGCATGTCGGCAATCTCTTCGAGCTGAAGACCAGGCGCCATGGCAAGCGCGACGCGCAATTCTCCGCCGGTCAGACCATAGAGTTTGGCGAACGCCTCCCCCGGAAACAACGGTAAGACCGCCGGATCCTGCACGAATATCGCGGCTGCCCCCGTAAACGGTTTCGAGATGCTTTGCCGCTTGCCCCGGTTGAGCGGCAGTACGGTCGCAACCAGCCCGGCACCAGCGCGATCGGGCAGTGCGATCGAGTGTCCACCGTGCAGCGTCTCGACCTCGTCGTCCACGGCGTTCGCCAACGCCGAGGCAAGCTGGCGCGACGCATTCGGGTCGATCGGCGACAAGCGATTGCTGACGATGCGAAGCGCCTGCCCGGCCTGGGTCTGACGTCGGGCTGCGCTGTTCATGTACACGACGCGGCCATCGCGAGCGCAAAGGAACACGCCGGCCGCAAGGCCATCGAGGGTTTGCTCAAGCGTATCGGTTTGCATGATGCGCAAATCGAATAGATCGGAGATCTTCATCGCCCGGCACACGTGCTTGGACAGAAGCTTGAATATTCGAACCTGATCGTCGCCAAAGCGGGGTTGATCGACGTTCCGGCAGGCGTGCAAGTAACCTATACGCGAACCGGTGCGCAGCGCTAAAAGACCAAGGAAGTCGCATTGGCCGCGTGGCTGCAAGAATTCCCGATAGACGCGGCTACCGAAGAACTCCTCATCGCCGCAACCCAGCGCTATGGTGGTGACATCGCCCTCTGGCATGAGCCTTACGGCGGGCAGAATGGGATGTTCGTTGGCGTAACGCTGATACTCAAACCAGTAGTCCGGACTGTACCCATGATCGTAGAGCCGGATGTTGTCGCAAGTCTCAAGATCAAAAACCGCGACCGACCCATAGGGACTCTCGCACAGGGCGCAGATCATCCGCACCGCCTCCCGCCATCGCTCCGGCTGGATCACACAGTCGTAAATCACTTCGACTACCGCAGAGAAATCTTCCAACGAGCAAGGCATGGCTGAGTCGGCCATGAGTTCCGTCCCTCCTATTAGAAAAGTTGAGCCGTCTTATCGGTGTTCGTCTCACTCGAACGAGTGATGACGCACAAAAAGTATATCGCTAGCCTGTGGTCCGGCAATAACACCCCATGCGTCCACAAATAGGAGAGCGCCATGAAAAAGAAAGAAGAAATACCGAATGTTTGTCTCCACATGCCATCGGGACCCTCCGGAATCACTAGGCGGAATTTCCTAAAGGTACCCACCGCCGTCGCAGCCGCCTCCATCGCGTTGCCCTCGGTGTTTGGCAATGTATTGATGGTCGGTACAGCCAAAGCTGAAGGCGGGGACGCGACACTTAATCCTCGATATTACCCTTTGGAGAATTTTGAACCCGAGATCGACTTGCGCGGAAAGCTGGCGGTGATTACCGGGGCGTCACGCGGCATCGGGAGAGCTACCGCGGAAGCGCTGGTCGAGCGTGGCGTTGATGTGATTGGCACCTCCCGCGATGTGAAGACTGTTCCTAACCCCCCGGCGTACCCTTTGCTTGATCTGGACATTACCATCCCAAATTCGGTGAATCGATTCCTTAAGACCCTGACTCGCGGGTTAAATCAACGGAAACAGGACTTACGCAAGACGCATTTCTAGCGAAGGATTTTTAAGTTGTCGAATAAGGTAGTCATCCAGTAAGCCATGCTTGAGTTGATAGACCGTTCGACCGGTTTGAGCCGCCAAGGACTTGAGCCGGACCCAGACCAGGAAAGCACAACCGATGTGATTGCGTTGAATTCGAGCCTTGCGGCACTGGCAGCGTTCCAGCCCGGTCACTTGCTTG
>NZ_DASPLO010000063.1:0-25673 GCF_035627495.1 Methylocaldum sp. | reverse complement strand
GTCGGCCAAAACATCCGGCTGTTGCTGGCCTTCCTGAGGGCTTTTTATGCCTGGCTGATGTCCGCGCTCAGAGAACTCATGGGGATATCACTACCGCCGGTCGCCCCGGTTGTTTGACGGGCCGCCTTGATGAAGGTCCTGCCCGGACTCAGTCGCCGACCTTCAGATACAAAATCGGATTCTTCAAAGCCGACTACCTACCACTATGACGACATGACGTTTGTGGCGCATGCACCGCGAGTCATACGCCACACCACGGGACTTCGGCAAGTATGATGCGCATGCGTGGAGAATCGCGTCGACGGGCTGATCTGTGGGTCTGAAAGGCCCGGGCTTTTGTCACTTGCTTTACATTTCTTTACCCGAAGTAACTACCTTCGCTGAAACAGAAGCAGCCGAAGTCAAACAATAAAAGCCTGACCCAGCCACGAGCTTATATACCTCTATACCTCGAAGGTGCGAACGTTTGCGTCGTTTCGGGTGTCTATTTTTGATTGGACGGCAGTGAAATAGCGGCAATGAGAATCTGGAGTCTGCATCCGAAATATCTCGACCCATGCGGTCTAGTCACGTTGTGGCGAGAGGGCCTGCTTGCCCAAGCCGTACTCGAAGGAAAGACGAAGGGCTACGTTCATCACCCGCAACTTCATCGTTTTCGCACCCAGACGAACCCCGTCGGATTCATTGCCGAGTACCTAAGGGCGGTCTACGCGGAGGCGGCAAGCCGCAGTTACCAATTTGCGGCGACAAAGATCAGTCGCTCGCGGGCAAACGGCCGTATCGCTGTAACCCGTGGACAATTGGAATTTGAGTGGCGGCATCTAATCGGTAAGTTGGAAGCACGCGATCCGGAATGGCTGGCTAGGATCACCCAAGTCCGAATTCCCGAGCCACACCCGCTTTTTTGCGCTGTACCTGGCAGTGTCGCCGAATGGGAGAAAGGGTACGGTGGCGCCCAGCGACTGGGTGCAGCGGGCTCTTGAGGTTCGCCCTCAGACCATAAGTTCCGCATCCCCACTTTGCAGGCCACAACAAGGGGCAACTCGCGCCCTACACGGGCTGACCTCTTTTGACCCGCTGTTGATCGGTTCCGTGGGATCGAGGACGGGCTGGGCCGGATGCCGCTACAATCCGCCGGGCTCCAGCGACATTTCCTCAACGGCGAAGCCAAAGCTTTCGCATCCGCGGCTCGCATGCGTGAGGTAGCGGCCAAAAGTCCTCATCAGATAGATCGAGCCGAACTCCTCATATCCCATCCGCGCCACCGATTTGAGCGAGTTGAAATTGTTGGACTCCACGTAGGAGACCAGCCCGCTGTATCCCCTATCGAGATAGTGTTGCAGAGCTAGCGTCATCCCGATCGCGTGAAGCCGCTGCCCGCGGTAGCGGACGTGCGTGAACCCCTTGTACATATAGACATACTCGTGGTTGAAGCGCAGCTGCAGATCCGGAGGATCAATACGCGTTGGGCGAAACGAATACCAGCCGTAAGAGGCGAGCCGATCGCCATCACAGACGCCGTAGCACTCGTCGCCTTTTGACAGCGCCTCCTCTATGAAGCTCTCCGACATCTCGTTTTCGGGGTTAACGGCGAACTCGTGAAGCATCTTCGCGGTAAGGAAGCCCGGACGGTAGTGCTCGGGACATTTCGTAAACTCCAGATTGGCCCGCCCGATCGCCACGGCTCGTAGAATCTTGAATACTGTAAAGAGGTTTATCCCTTTCACCGCGAGATTGTGCAGTTCCTTGGCACATCCGTGGCGCCCGCCGAAAGGAAAAAGGGTAATAATCCCTGTTCTTTCCATATGTTGCACTTCCCTATCAACTAATGGATCCTCGTCAAGGATGTCGAAAATCGCGTCTGAGTTCAACACCAAACTAAATTGGACTGCGGCGGCAAGACGACGTTTTGAAGAGTTGGACTCGGGCAAAGCCGAAACTATTGCGGGGAGGATAGTATTTCAAGAAACTTGAAGACATTACGCCTGACTAACGATAGCCAAACTCCGACGCCACCCTCACACCACATCCATGCGCCAACTCACCACCACAAACCACAGCCGCGACAGCGCCGGCCTCACCTATGTTTACCCGGTCATTTCCCGCCGCTCCGGCGGGCTGTCCATCGGCATCAATCTCAACCCCAACAACGCCTGCAACTGGCGCTGCGTCTATTGCCAGGTGCCGAATCTCGTCCGTGGCGCCGCTCCCGACATCGATGAAGACCAGTTGGGAGATGAGCTGCGCGGACTCTTAAACGATGTTTTGCTGGGCGATTTCTACGAACGGTTCCAGATACCGAACGAACAGCGCGTCATCAAGGACATCGCTATCTCGGGAAACGGCGAACCGACCAGTTGCAAGACCTTCGATCGGATCGTCGAGCTGATCGGCGCGGTTTGCGGCGAGTTCGGCCTGCTCGGCAAGATCAAGCTGGTGCTCATCACCAACGGCAGCCTGATGCACAAGCGCGCCGTACAACAAGGGCTGAAACGCTGGAGCAAACTCGGGGGCGAGGTCTGGTTCAAAATGGACAGCGCGACGGCCGAAGGCATACTTCGGATCAACCAGGTCAATCTCGACCCGGAGGCCGTCCTCCGCAATCTGGAGATCAGCGCGCGGCTTTGCCCCACCTGGATTCAGAGCTGCCTATTCGCGTTTGACGACGAGCCGCCTTCTGAAGCGGAACGGCACGCTTATTTTGACCTTTTGGCGAATCTCAAACAGCGAGATGCGTCGATTCAAGGCGTTCTTCTCTATGGTCTGGCGCGCCCCTCGATGCAGACGCAGGCACCGCGGCTCTCGGCTTTACCGGAGGCATTTCTGGATGGAATCGCAGAGGCAATTCAAGCGCTCGACATCGCTGTCCGCGTGAACCGATGATTCGATCAAAAGGACACGCTTTACTCACCACGATCTGAATCAGAAGCGCATTTCCCGATTTTCCTGATGCGCGGCCGACACCCGGCACGAGGGCCAGAGCGCGTGCTCAGTCGGACTAGGTCTACCTCCCCTCTCGACAGCAAGGCCCAACAATCCAAGCCCCGCCTCAAGCGAAGCCTCAATACCAGTGGGGCCTCACTTAATCCGCATTTCTCTAACGATCCGGTAAATTGCCGTACCTCCATGTTCCAAATGTCCTTGACCTTCCGTACCGATAGTCAGGATGTGTTTTTATCGGTCTTTTACAAGCTCCTCAAAAATATTTACGACTTTTTTAGATCGTTCTGTTTAGGATATCCCGTCAGATAAATCACCATTTAAATTTGGTTTTAATCACTTCTCAAACACAGATTTCTAAGTGAAATAACTCGTCACAAATCGATTCAGGTTATTCGGGCTCAATACTTAACTGGCATTACTCTAATAGTTAATCCGCCTGTAACGCCATTCATGATCGTTACGAAATTATGCGGAAAGAAAGCACGGTCGGCTCGGCCAGGAGCAAACGTAACTCCTTAATACGGAAAGCAAATGCCGGATTTCTGCTATCGATTCGACATCGAATATCGCGATGAAATCACGCTGACCATTACTTATGACGGAAGGACACAAAATATTGGCAAGGCACAGAACCGAAAGTAATGATTTAGCTTATTGATGATTACTTTTTAGTGCAGGAGATTTCTCATGGATTTTGTGTTTCTCGTATCAGTGGTTCTGTTTTTCGTTGTTACTATTCAGCTCGTTCAGGGTTGCGAAAAGTTGAGGCGGCAATCATGAGCTGGCTTTATCTGGTAAGTGGCGTTCTCGCCCTGGCGATTTTCATTTATCTGGTTGTCGCGCTGTTTTATCCGGAGAGGTTCTGATGACCCCTAACGGTTTATTGCAGATCGCGATCTACATCGTAACCCTGTTGGCGCTGGTCAAACCGCTAGGCTGGTACATGGCCCGCGTTTATCAGGGCGAGTCGGTGGGCTTGAATCGTTGGCTTTCACCGGTGGAACGCTTGATCTACCGCGTCTGTGGCGTTAGCCCGAAACAGGAGATGCGCTGGACGCATTACGCCATTGCCTTGCTGGTGTTCAACCTTCTTGGCGCCCTGGCGGTGTTTGGTCTCCAGCGCTTGCAGCACTATCTGCCCTTGAATCCCCAGACTCTTCCGGCAGTCACTCCGGATTCGGCGTTCAATACGGCGGTCAGTTTCGCCACCAACACCAATTGGCAAGGTTACGGCGGCGAAGTCACCATGAGCTATCTGACCCAGATGCTCGGGTTGACGGTGCAGAATTTCGTCTCCGCCGCGACCGGAATGGCGGCTCTGGTGGGCTTCATCCGCGGGTTTACGCGGCGGAATGCCGAAACCATCGGCAATTTTTGGGTGGACCTCACCCGCAGCATCCTTTACATCCTGTTGCCGTTGGCCTTGATACTGGCAGTGTTGCTGGCGGGGCAAGGCGTGGTGCAAACGTTCAGCCCCTATCGGACCGTGCCTCTGCTCGATCTGGTGACCTATGAGCAAGCGAAGCTGGGTGAGGATGGACAACCGCCGAGAGATGCAAACGGCAATCCGGAGACCGAGACAGTAGAAGTGAAGGAACAGACGCTGGCCGTGGGCCCGGCGGCATCGCAAATCGCCATCAAGCAGCTCGGCACCAACGGCGGCGGCTTTTTCAACGTGAATTCGTCGCATTCCTTCGAGAATCCGACTCCCCTGTCCAATTTTCTCGAAATGTTGGCCATCCTCCTGATTCCCGCGGCGCTGTGTTACACCTTCGGCATGATGGTGGGGGACACGCGGCAGGGCTGGGTGATCCTCTCGGCCATGACGATAGTTTTCATCGCCCTGATCTTCGTCACGGTACCGGCGGAACAAAGCGGCAATCCGGCTTTAACCGCGCTGGGCGTGGATCAGACCGCATCGAGCCTGCAACCCGGCGGCAACATGGAGGGTAAAGAGATCCGTTTCGGGATCGTCAATTCCGCCCTCTGGGCCGTGGCGACCACCGCCGCCTCCAACGGTTCGGTCAATTCCATGTATGATTCATATACGCCTCTCGGCGGCATGATTCCCATGTGGCTCATGCAACTGGGCGAGGTCATCTACGGCGGCGTCGGTTCCGGCCTTTACGGCATGATCGTGTTCGCCATCGTCGCGGTGTTCGTGGCCGGGCTCATGATCGGGCGCACCCCGGAATACCTGGGCAAGAAGATCGAGGCCTACGAGATGAAAATGGCCGCAATAGTCATCCTGATTCCGCCGCTTCTGGTATTGGGCGGCACTGCCCTTGCGGTTCTCGTCGATGTGGGCAAGTCGTCGGTCGCCAATCCGGGCGCCCATGGTTTGAGCGAAATCCTCTACGCCTTTTCCTCGGCGGGCAACAACAACGGCAGCGCGTTTGCCGGGCTATCGGCGAATACGCCGTTTTATAACACCATGCTGGGACTGGCCATGCTGTTTGCTCGCTATTGGTTGATCGTGCCGGTGCTCGCCATCGCCGGTAGCCTGGCAGCCAAGAAGAGCGTGCCCGTTGGTCCCGGCACCTTGCCGACGCATACCCCGCTGTTCGTCGGATTATTGATCGGCACCGTCATCATCGTCGGCGCATTGACCTTTATCCCGGCTCTGGCATTGGGGCCGGTGGTCGAGCATTTGATCATGGTTGGCGTGAAATAGCCCCTCGGTGGGTTACGTCGCGCGAAAAGGAAGAGGCTGCTTGAAGATTCGGCGGATGCGCGCCTAACCCACCCTACAACGATCGTCGAGCACCTTGGAGACTCTGATGAGCAAGAAAACTGTGGCGCCTTCCTTAGTTGAACGCAAACGCCCTCAGGACAAACCAACGGCGGGGGCCTCGTCCGTTGACCGCAAAATCCCGCACCGCCAAAAAGGCGAAGCGCCTTCGTTAATCGACCGTAAGATCCTCAAAGAAGCCCTGCTGGAATCGCTCCGGAAACTCACGCCCTGGCAGCAATGGAAGAATCCGGTGATGTTCGTCGTCTATCTCGGCAGCCTTCTGACGACGGTGCTCTGGATCCAGGCACTGATGGGACAAGGCGAGGCGCCGGCCGGATTTATCTTCGGCATCACCGTCTGGCTGTGGTTCACCGTGCTGTTCGCGAACTTCGCCGAGGCGGTGGCCGAGGGCCGCAGCAAGGCCCAGGCGGCGTTTCTCCGCGGCGCCAAACGCGACATCATGGCGAAAAAGCTCGACAAGCCCCGCTTCGACGTCAACTATTCGAAGATCACGGCTTCCAGCCTTCGCCGGGGAGACGTGGTCCTGGTGGAAGCGGGAGATTTCATTCCCGGCGACGGCGAGGTCATCGAGGGCGTCGCTTCGGTGGACAAAAGCGCCATCACCGGCGAATCGGCACCGGTGATCCGTGAATCGGGAGGCGATTTCAGCTCGGTGACGGGCGGAACGCGCGTATTGTCGGATTGGCTGGTGGTGCGCATCTCCGTCAATCCGGGGGAAACCTTCCTGGACCGCATGATCGCCATGGTGGAAGGCGCCAAGCGGCAAAAGCCGCCCAACGAAATAGCCCTGACGATTCTATTGGTGGCCCTTACCCTGATTTTTCTGCTGGCCACCGTGACCTTGCTACCGTACTCCCTTTACAGCGTGGAAACCGCGGGAACCGGTCAGCCGATCACCATCACCGTGCTGGTGGCGCTCTTGGTCTGCCTCATTCCGACCACCATCGGCGGTCTCTTGTCGGCCATCGGCGTCGCCGGTATCGGGCGCATGATGCAGAAGAACGTGGTCGCCACCTCGGGACGCGCGGTGGAAGCGGCGGGTGACGTGGACGTGCTGCTGTTGGACAAGACCGGCACCATTACCTTGGGCAATCGCCAGGCCTCCGCTTTTCTGCCCGTCGACGGGGTTATGCAACATGATCTTGCCGATGCCGCCCAGCTGGCCTCCCTGGCCGATGAAACCCCCGAGGGCCGCAGCATCGTCGTATTGGCCAAGCAGAAGTTCGGCCTTCGGGAACGCGACATTCATTCGCTGGGTGCTACTTTTGTACACTTCAGTGCCCAAACCCGCATGAGCGGCGTCAATCTCGAAAATCGGCAGATCCGGAAAGGCGCCGCCGATGCCATTAGGGGCTACGTCGAAGATCTCGGCGGGACGTTCCCGCAAGGTATCCAAACGATGGTCACCGATGTCGCCCGCCGCGGCAGCACGCCGCTGGTCGTGGCCGAGGGCGCGCGAACGCTCGGCGTCATCGAGCTCAAGGACATCGTCAAGGGGGGCATCAAGGAGCGCTTCGCGGAACTGCGCCAGATGGGCATCAAGACCGTCATGATCACCGGCGACAACCGCTTGACCGCGGCAGCTATCGCCGCGGAAGCCGGGGTGGACGATTTCCTGGCCGAGGCCACGCCGGAAGCCAAGCTCAAGCTGATCCGGCAGCATCAGACGGATGGCCGGCTGGTCGCCATGACCGGGGACGGCACCAATGACGCTCCGGCCCTGGCGCAGGCCGACGTGGCGGTGGCGATGAACACCGGCACCCAAGCGGCCAAGGAAGCCGGCAATATGGTGGATCTCGACTCCAATCCCACCAAGCTGATCGAGATCGTCGAGACCGGCAAGCAGATGTTGATGACCCGCGGCGCGCTCACCACCTTCAGCATCGCCAACGATGTGGCCAAATACTTCGCGATTATTCCCGCGGCGTTCGCCAGCACCTATCCGGCCTTGAACGTCCTCAACGTCATGCACCTGGCCACGCCTTCGAGCGCTATCCTGTCGGCGGTCATCTTCAACGCCCTCATCATCATCGCGCTCATTCCGCTGGCCCTGAAGGGAATTCGTTACCGGCCGGTCGGAGCGGCCCTGCTGCTCCGCAACAATTTGCTGATCTACGGTCTCGGCGGATTAATTGTTCCCTTCATCGGAATCAAGGCAATCGATCTGATCCTGGTGGCTCTAGACCTTGTGTAAAAGGAATCTTCCCATGTCCGTGCACTTCAAACCCGCTTTCCTGATGCTTGTTATCTGGACCGCACTGACCGGACTCATTTATCCCGCGTTAGTGACAAGCCTCGCGAAACTCCTGTTCCCGAGCCAGGCTAATGGCAGCCTGATTAGCGATCAGTCCGGAAAACTCGTGGGATCCCAACTCATCGGCCAATCTTTCAGCGATCCCAAATATTTTTGGGGACGGCCTTCGGCCACCTCGCCGTTTCCGTATAACGGAGGCGCTTCCGGCGGTTCCAACCAGGGGCCGACCAACCCGGCGCTTGCGGATGCCGTTAAGGCCAGAATTCAGGCTTTACGGGCAGCCGATCCCGAGAATCAAGCGCCTATCCCGGTCGACCTGGTGACCGCGTCGGCCAGCGGCCTGGACCCGCATATGAGTCCCGCCGCGGCGGCCTATCAAATCAACCGCGTGGCAAAAGTCCGGCGCATAGACCCCGAAAGACTCCGTGAACTGGTCATCGAACAGACCGAATCCCGTCAGTGGGGACTTTTCGGAGAACCGCGTGTCAATGTGTTGAAGCTGAATTTAGCGCTGGATCGATTGCCCCGATGACCATCGAACGTCCCAATCCCGACGAACTGCTCGCCCGAGTTGAGCGCGACCGCGCCAAGGCCCGGCGAGGCCGACTCAAAATCTTTTTCGGGGCGGCGGCGGGCGTTGGGAAAACCTACGCCATGCTGGAGGCGGCGCGGGAACGGCGGGCCGAGGGCATCGATGTGGTGGTGGGCTTAGTGGAAACCCATGGCCGCAAAGAAACCGCCACCTTGCTGGAAGGTCTGGACGTATTGCCGACCAAGGCCATCGAATACCGCGGCGCGACTTTGCGCGAATTCGATCTGGACGGCGCTCTCAAGCGCAAGCCCTCGATCATACTCGTCGACGAATTGGCCCATATCAATGCGCCTGGGTCGCGCCATCCCAAACGCTGGATGGACGTCGAGGAACTGCTCGATGCCGGCATCAATGTCTACACGACGCTCAACGTCCAGCACTTGGAAAGTCTCAATGACGATGTGGGGCAAATCTCCGGCATTCGGGTCTGGGAAACCGTGCCGGACACTGTTTTCGAGGAGGCCGACGAAATCGAACTGGTGGATCTGCCGCCCGACGAGCTGCTGGTGCGGCTCAAGGAGGGCAAGGTATACGTGCCGGAACAGGCCAAACATGCGATCGAAAACTTCTTCCGCAAAGGCAACCTGATCGCGTTGCGGGAACTGGCCTTGCGGCAGACCGCCCATCGGGTCGATGCGCAGATGCAGGATTACCGCGAAGACCATGCGATTCGCGAGGTGTGGCAGGTCGGGGAGCGCATCCTGGTTTGCATCGGCCCCACCCCCATGGCGGAACGTTTGGTGCGCGCCGGCAAGCGCTTCGCCGCCGGCCTCAGAGCCGAGTGGATCGTAGCCTATGTGGAAACGCCCAGGTTGCAGCGTCTGCCTGCGGAAAAACGGGATGCGGTGCTGCGCATGCTGCGGCTGGCCGAACAGCTCGGCGCGGAGACTGTGACCCTGAGTGCGCCCGACATGAGCGAGGCCGTCATCGCGTTCGCCAACGAGCGCAACGTCAGCAAAATCGTGATGGGCAAACCGAGCCGGCGGGGCTGGAGACGCTGGTTGCTCGGCTCGGTGGTCGATAAGATCATCGGCAAGGCACACAACATCAATGTCTATCTCCTGGGCAGTCCCCATGCTGACGAAGCCGGGAACAGCGAAGACCAGGAGCATTCTCTCTTCCGCAAAGCGCCGCCGCCGGGGCTCCGCAAAAAGCCGCCGCAACCCGCCCATGTCAAATACCAGGGCTACGCATGGGGTTTAGTCGTCACCGTGCTGTGTACTCTGGTCGCCAATAGCATGTTCGGCCGGTTCGATCTCGCCAATCTGGTTATGGTCTACCTGCTGGGCGTGATGTTCATAGCCGCCCGTTTCGGGCGCGGCCCGTCGATTATGGTCTCCGTGTTCGGGGTCGCCGCGTTCGATTTTTTCTTCGTGACACCCTATTTCACTTTTTCGGTGTCCGACACTCAGTACCTGTTTACGTTTGCGGCCATGCTGGCAGTGGCGATCGTCACCAGCCATCTCATGGCGAATGTCCGTTATCAGGCGAAGGTGGCCACCCATCGGGAACGGCGCGCGACGGTATTGTATGCCATGAGCAAGGAATTGGCCGCCAGCCGCAGCGAAGAGGATGTTGTGCGTATTGCGGTGCGCCACATTCATGCCGAGTTCGGCAGCCGAAACGTCATTCTTTTTCCCGATGAAAACGGTCGGATCGCTTATCCTGCCGACAAGGCGCTGGACGAATCGTTGCGCGGCTGCGATTTGGGCGTGGCACAATGGGTGTACGACCATGACGAGATGGCCGGGCAAGGCACCAATACCTTGGCAGGCGCCAAAGCCGTTTATTTTCCGTTGGCGGCCGCGGATCAGGTGATCGGTGTATTGGTGATGCTGCCGGTGAACTTGCGGCGAATCTTTTTGCCGGAGCAGCAAAAACTTCTTGAGACCTTGCTGGGCCAAATCGCGCAAGCCATCGAGCGCGTCCGTTTGTCCGAACAGGCGAAAATGGCTTCGGTTCAAATGGAAGCGGAACGCCTGCGGAACTCACTGCTCAATTCCATTTCCCACGACCTTCGCACCCCCCTCGCGACCATCGTCGGTTCGGCCAGCACCTTGGCCGAAGGCGATGCGGCCCTCAAACCGGAAGACCGCCAAGACCTCAGCCGTGCGATCTGCGAGGAAGCCCTGCGGATGTCGAACCTGGTCAACAACATCCTCGACATGGCGAGACTCGACGCCGGAGCGGTCCGGCTCAATAAGCAATGGCACATCCTGGAGGAGATCGTCGGGACCGTGCTGATCCGCCTTCAGAAGCGTTTGGAAGGCCGATCGGTCAGCGTTAAGCTGCCGCGCGATTTACCGCTGGTTTATGTCGATGCCGTCATGATCGAGCAGGTGCTGGTGAATCTGTTGGAGAACGCTGTGCGTTATACGCCTCCGGGCAGTCCTATCGAAATTTGGGCTGAACTATCTCCGCTGATGGTAACGGTTTCGGTGGCGGACCGCGGCCCCGGAATTCCCAAAGGTCAGGAGGACGAAATCTTTGAAAAGTTCCATAGGACGCATCGTGAAAGCGCACAGAGCGGTGTCGGACTCGGATTGGCCATCTGCCGCGCCATTGTCGAGGCTCATGGCGGTTGGATACGCGCAAAAAATCGGGGTACCGGCGGCGCCATTTTCTCGTTCGCACTGCCGCTCGAACTATCCCCCCCAACCGTCGATTTAGAGGAAGAAACGGGACCTTGATCGTGGCGAATCCCAATCCAGTGGTCGTGGTGATCGAGGACGACCCCCCGATCCGCCGTTTTCTCCGCACCAGCCTCTCCGCCCAAGGGTTCCAGGTATTCGAGGTGGACACCGGACAGCGAGGACTGATCGAGGTCAGTGTCCGTAAACCCGACCTTGTCATTCTCGATTTGGGATTACCCGACCTGGATGGGGCCGAGATCGTCAAAAAAATCCGGGAATGGACGGCTTTGCCCATCATTATCCTGTCCGCCCGCAGCGCCGAGCAGGACAAAATCGATGCTTTGGATGCCGGGGCTGACGATTACTTAACGAAACCGTTCAGCCTTGGCGAACTCCTGGCGCGCATCCGGGTCGCGTTGCGGCATTCGGCGATGAATCCCGAAAACATCCAGCCGGGGGTCTTCACAATGGGTCGTCTAAAAGTCGATCTCGCCAAGCGGTTGGTCTATCTCGACGATCAGGAGGTTCACCTCACGCCGATCCAATACCGCCTTCTATCCGTACTGGTCAAACATCCCGGCAAGGTCCTCACCCATCACCAGATATTGAAAGAGGTCTGGGGGCCGGGCCACATGAATGATGCGCATTACCTTAGGATCTACATGAGCCAGCTCCGCCAAAAGCTGGAAGCCGATCCCGCCAAGCCGGAATACTTTCTGACGGAATCCGGAGTCGGTTATCGACTGAAGGTCTCAGCCGGTCAACCACGCTCCGCGGACGGCTGTTGAGGCATTAAGCCACCCGCGGCCCTTCGCAACACCCGCGCTTACCTTTTGCGCTCAGGCGCCCGTTAGCTCGGCATACCTTCCGACGATATAAGCCACACACGCCGTCAACTTCTTCGCATACGGAATATGCAAAAACTCGTTCGGCCCGTGGGCGTTGCTCTTGGGGCCCAAAACTCCGGTGATCAAAAACTGAGCCTCCGGGAACTGCTCGCCGAGCATGCCCATGAAGGGGATGCTGCCGCCGAGCCCCAGATAAGCCGCGTCATGCCCGTAGAAGGTTTGCGAAGCCTCGCTCGTGGCCCGCTCCAGCCAAGGCGCCAAGACAGGGGCGTCCCAGCCGGTTCCGGCCTGCTCGAATTCGACGTCGATCTCGGCGCCATAAGGCGGATCGGCGGTCAGCACCCGACGGATGATCTCCTGGGCTCTCAGGCTGTCCACCGTCGGCGGCAGGCGAAAGGACAGCTTGAAGGCGGTGTGGGCGCGCAGCACGTTGCCGGCCGACTTCAACGGCGGCATGCCGCCCTGCCCGACCACGGAAAGCGTCGGCCGCCAGGTATTGTTCAGCAGCAACTCGGCCGGATCGTCGTTCACCGGGCGAAGTGTCGGCACCGCGCTGAAGCTTTCGAGCAGACCGCCGCGCAGTATCGCCGCCGCCGCTTTCGCCTGTTCCTGCCGCTGAGCGGGAATTTCGGCCTTGAGTTCCGGCAGGCGAGTGTCGCCGGTCGCCGGATCTTCCAGGCGGTCCAGCAATTGGCGCATGATCCGCATGGACGAGGGCACGATACCGCTGGCGATGCCCGAATGAGCGGATTCCGTCAGTACTTTCACGTCGACGATGCAGCTCACCAGCCCGCGCAGGGACGTAGTCGACCAAAGGCGCTCGTAGTCGCCGGCGCCGGAGTCAAGCGCGATCACCAGCTCGGGCCGGCCGATCAGATGGGCGTAGCTTTCGAGATACGGCGGCAAATCGGGCGAACCGCTTTCCTCCGAAAACTCGATGAGAATCACGATGCGCGTGCGCTTTTGCCCTTCCAGCGCTTTCAAAGCGGCGATCGCGGCAAACAGGGCATAGCCGTCGTCCGCGCCGCCCCGTCCGTAAAGCTTGTCGTCCTTGAGCACCGGCGTCCACGGTCCGAAGCCTTCGTGCCAGCCCTCCATTTCCGGCTGCTTGTCCAGATGACCGTAGATCAGCGCGGTTTTGTTCAGATCGCCCGGAATGTCCAAGAGCAGCAGCGGCGTCCGGCCGGGAATGCTGAGATCGTGTATGGTCCAGCCGGGGATGGAATGCGCATGCAACCAGTCCACCGCCAACCGGTGCGCGCGTTCCATGTGGCCGTTTGCCTGCCAGTTGGTGTCGAACGCAACCGAAAGGTTGGGGATTTTGATGTAATCGACGAGCGTGGGCAGGATTTCGCGATCCCAAAACATATCGATGGAGTCGCGGAGCGAATCTGGGTGAATGGTCATCGGTGTGTCTTCTTAGCGTTAAGTCGTCGGTCCGAAAAGTCTGTCACAGCAGGGAACGGACAGTCCAGCGCGGCAGCCGGGATGGACTATGCTCACACAAGCGTTTGCCGTCCGCCCGCATCCTTCCGGAGGATTTCGTTGAGCTACACCATCTGCCCGAAATGCAACCACACCCGGCGGCCGGAGGACGAGGCGCCGGAAGGCACATGCCCCGCTTGCGGCATCGTTTTCCGGAAGTGGGAAAAATATAACCGGCCCACCGAATCGGTATCCGAAGAGGTCCCCAAGATCACGATCTACACGGAAGAGCCCGTCCCGGCTTGGCGGCGGATGCTTGACGATTACATCTGCCACTGCCCCAAAACCACGGCGCTCGCCTGGAGCGGACGCAGTCTGCTCTTCGCCATTCTTTCGCTATGGGGCGGCTATTTTTTCTTCCTGAGCCCCGATCGTTCCCTCGAAATAGGCGAGTCGTTTCTGCACCGGGTCAACCTCGTCTTTCACGAGGCGGGGCACGTGATTTTCATGCCGTTCGGCGACTTCATGCACATCCTGGGCGGCAGTTTGGGACAAGTGCTGATGCCGTTGATCGTCATGCTGGCCTTTCTGGTGAGGAATCGCGATCCGTTCGGAGCGGCGGTGGGTTTGTGGTGGATCGGGCAAAGCGCCATGGACATTGCGATCTACATCAACGACGCCCGAGCGCTCGAACTGCCGTTACTCGGCGGCGGCACCGGCTACGATGACCCGGACCGGCACGATTGGAACAACCTGCTGAGCCGCCTCGGATTGCTGGAATCCGACCGCTCGCTTGCCCAATTCACTTATATGATGGGGCGTCTTCTGATGCTAGCGGCCTGGTTCTGGGGCGGTCAGGTGTTGTACCGCCAGTTTCGCCGTTGGCGGAAAATGGGTTTTTAAAACGCCCATAATCCTGATAGGCGAAGCAAAAGTCAGGGTCAGGGCCTAGCCTTGGCGCCGGCCAGCTTTCGCCACACCCAGCTATTCGCGACTTCCGTGCCGAACAACACATAATGCAAGACATCCGGGTTGCGAAGGATCGATTGCTGGTGCGGGACGACCGACGAGAGCCCGGCGAACAGGATGCGGTCATCTTCGCGAAGCACGAACTCCGGAGCCGGAATCTCGACTTCCTCGGCGCCGCGCACAACCATCAATGGGACGCAGGACATCCGCCGATCCCGGTCGGCGGAATCCCGCAGCAAGGCATCCAAAGTGATTGCGAAGCGATGAATCATCTCGACGACAGCCGGGGCCTGCTGACGATCGAGCGTCACGCTCCAGGTGGCGGGAACCAGCGTGCCGGTAGCCGCGGAAATCCGAGCGACGACGCTGTCCGCCCAAGCATCGTCCTTGTGCTTGACGATAGCGAGAAAGCGGGACAGCAGCGGCGTCGTCAAAATCGCCAGGCATTCGTGCGCGATGATTTCGCTCGGCACCACCGTGAAGTCGGAATTGAAGGCTCTAAACAGCTCTCGATTCGCCTGCAAATTCTGCCGCAGTACCACGAACAGATCGGGGTTGAGCTCGCGCGCCGTGACCACGATCGCCAAGTTGTTGATATCGTTGTCGGTACCGGCAATGATTCCCACCGCCCTGTCAATCCCGGCCTCGCTTAGAGTCTCGGCCCGAGTACCCTCGCCGACGACCCAACGCCATGGAGTGCCGCGATCGGATGGCCTCGGATCGATAAGGGTCACATCCAAATTTTCGTGCTCGATATGACGAATGATCGCCTGCCCGAAGCGGCCGTACCCGCACACCAGCCAATGCCCACGAGGCGGCTCGCGCTCGGCGACCAGCTCTGTGCCCGGTAGCCCGGTCAGCCATTCGAGCAATTGGTAGGAGCCTGGAGACCGGATCGCCAGCGCCAGGTATTCGCCGAATTTGTCGAATGGGTCAATGATGTGGCGAGTACCGAACGATGCCATATTGGCGGCCACATTGACCGCCGTCGCCCGGCACAGTGCCGGAATAGCCGGGTTTAACAGACGTACCGCAATAGCGACCGCGAGGTTGGCGGAATCGTCATTGGTTAGGGCGATCACACCCACGCAAGTCCGGTGAGTCAGTCCGGCCATGATCAGGTTGTTCGGCAGCCGAGCATCTCCGACGAGGCCCGGCGCATCGGACAGATAATCCTGCAAATCGAGCTCGTTGATCCGCTCGGGATCGATGTCGATCACCACAAACCGGATATTCAAATGATCCAGCGAACGGGCCAACAATTGGCCGGTTTCCCCGTAACCGCAAATCAGGTAGAACGGTTCCCCCAGCCGTTTCACCGAACGCTCGAAGCGTTGTCCGGTCAGCGCCTGACTGAAACCGCGGTCTTGAACCACGGCCAGCAATTTGCCGATGGCGTAGGCCCAACCGATCACGGACAGAAAAATGCAGAAGATGACCCAAAGCCGCTGCGCATCGGTGAAGGTGCGGGGAATTTCACCAAAGCCGATGGTCGTGGCCGTGTAGCTGATGAAATAAAGCGCATGGAAGAAATCCATCCGCCAAGGATTTCCCTGCGCATCGATACCGGGAATCAACACCAGCCCGCCCACTGAAATCGCGAAAATCGCGATCAAAACGATGAGCGGCGCCCGCATGTGGCGAAGCGCGACGAAAAACGCGGTATTGACCGGGTTCGGGTTCATCGGCGCAGCATCACGGTTTCGGCGATCAGGATCGTCACCGAAATGAGGTTCGCGAGCATCGCACCGCCGGCCAGCGATACCACGCTGGCCATCGCGCCGGGTGTCAGTCCCTCGGCCGACATGTACACCGCATAAGCCCAGGCCACGGCCGCGGCGATTAGCTGAAGATCCGCAACCAGGCTGGTGGCCAGATGAATCGCGCCGATTTGGGTGCGATCGCCGAATTTGAGCACGGTGGCGATCAGATTCACCACGATGGCGGCGAACAATTCGGAGACATGATGAAGATGAGGCTTGTCGATTTCGCCGATGAAAAAGCCGAAATTGAGCGTGGCGGCAAGAACGATGAAGAACCCGAAGACGACTTTTTCCAGATTCATGGAGCTCCTCTCAGTGAAAATGGCCTTGGGGCACGAGTCGTGATTATATCCAGAGCCCCGGCTATTCACCTTAAGGAAGTTTTCATTCAGTTGATCGAGGTTGCAAACGGCGTCTGAAGGATGACCCCGATCCGCACGCCGCAACGGGATCTATCCGAAGCCGTTTTCATACAGCCGACGCCTCGACGGCAAACCGTATAAACGTCTTCCGAACGGGCAAAAAAAGACCCGGGCTCAGCCGGGTCAGTCTTCTTCTCTGCGTGTCAACTACCGTTACAGTTCAGCTTAGCCCAAGTCTCTCCAGGTGCAAGTCGCAAAAGCACTCATGGCAGATCGAACACAAGTACTTCGGCATTGTTGCCGCTTTCGAGCAACAAGCCCGATTCATCGGTAACGGCGATTCCATCGCCCGCATCAAGCGGGTTTCCGTTCAGTATCGCGCTGCCCCTGGCCAGATGGACATAGACCCGACGCCCTGGCGCGATCTCGTAGCGCAACCCGGAGTCCGGGCTAACCCGGCCTGCCAAAACGATCGCATCCTGATGAATCGTCAACGAGCCGTCCCGGCCATCGGGCGAGACGACAACGCGCAGCCGGCTGGGACTTTCTTCGAATCCGAAAGAGCGCTGTTCATAGCTCGGCGGTAAGCCCTTGAATTTCGACTCGATCCAAATCTGAAGAAGATGGACCTGCTCCTGATCCGATGGATTGAATTCGCTGTGGGTTATGCCTGTCCCTGCGCTCATTCTCTGCACTTCACCCGCCCGGATCACCGAACTGTTGCCCAAGCTGTCCTTGTGCTCCAGTGCGCCTTCCAAGACATACGTGATGATTTCCATGTCCCGGTGACTGTGAGGAGCGAATCCCTTCCCCGGCGCGATGCGGTCGTCGTTAATCACGCGGAGGACGCCGAAGCTCATGTGCTGTGGATCGACATAGTTTCCGAACGAGAAGCTGTGAAAGCTATCCAGCCAGTCCAGGCGGGTACGGCCGCGCTCGGAGCTCTTTCTGATTCGCATCATGGCGGATTCTCCTCCTGCTGTGGCAGGCAGATTCAAAATATTACGCTTATGCCAGATTTGAAACGTGCGGAGCCGGGATGATTCCCGAGGATGATGACAAATATTACTTGCCTGCACCGGGCCGCACGCGCGGATGGTTGACGTCCCCCGATTCGGTTGGCTATAACCTCTTTAAATCCGCGCAGGAGCCGCCATGACCGAGCGCTTCGTCCTCGATACCAGCGTTTTCACCAACCCGGACATCTACGCCCAGTTCGGGGTCGATTCTCCGAGCGCCATCCTCGGTTTTCTCGAATTGGTCCGCCGGACGTCCGTGGAGTGTTTTATGCCGAGGTCGGTGTACGACGAACTTCGTCTCATGAAAAACCTCGGCGAACTGCCGCCGGCGTTCGAGGCCAGCGTGCGCATCCGCTCGCCGCGAAAGTTCAACCTGCAGATTCCCGCCCAAATCGTTTACGAACTCATCGAAGAAGTGCGGCGACGCATCGACCGCGGCCAGCACATCGCCGAAGAATACGTCAAGGCAGCCCGGGAAACCGGCGAAATCCAGGATGCGGGACGGGTCATCAACCGGCTCAGGGAACGTTACCGCGAAGCGCTGCGGCAAGGCATCATCGACAGCCGCGAAGACATGGACGTGCTGCTTCTGGCGTACGAGTTGGACGGCGTCTTGGTGTCCGCGGACGAGGGCCTTCGGAAATGGGCGGACAAAGTCGGCGTCAAAATCCTGATGCCGGAAAACCTCCGCAGCGTGTTGGATACGCTAGTCGAATACCATTTTCCCGGCCAGCCAGTCGCTTAGTAAGCCGTTCAGCGACGGATAGATCCGATCGAACTCCAGCAGCCAAAACTCACCGTCCGGCTTCAACTCCCGCTGGACGACCTGAACGTGACCCGCCGCCCGCTTCAGATATTGAATCAAATAGCGGGCGTTTTCCGGATTGCGGAACCGGCACCGGAAGCGGTGAGAAACCCGGCCTTCGCGATGGTGCTGCCGGATGGCCTCCCGCAACCCATCCAGGAACGCCGCCCCGGCCCTTCGGTTCAAATCGTCGGATCGCTCCAGTTCCTGTTCGTCGGCAAACAAAGCCAGCCTCAAGATCCGGCTGGTGAAATATTCCGGCGACAAATCCAGCAGGCTGTAGACGCTGGTTCGGATATCCGAAAGGTTGGCGCTGGCGGTGACATGTTTGGTGCGCCGCTGGCGGGGCGAATCCTCCTTGAACACGGCGCCTTCGCGCTCCTCTTCGTCGAGCCGCTTCAAGATAGCCGAAATGCGTTTCACATCGCCCGTGTCGAAGCGTCCGAAGATCTCGACGGACGGCAAGGCATACCGGCGGATCAGCTCGATTTTCTCGTCTTGGGACAGAAAGCGCGGGCTGTTCCGCCGCATCATGTCGAACACGAACAGCTTCACGTCTTCCGGAATGAACGGCGGCGCACTCTCCATGTAGGGATTGTCCGGCCCCGCGACCTCGGCGCAGAGCACCAAATCGGGCTGGTCGTCGAAAATCGCCGTGTCCAGCAGATCCGGGAGGCGATCGGTCACAAACGGGCAAACGTAACCGCCGCGGGTCAGGGCGATGGGACTACCCTGGATTCGGGCGACACGGATATTGAAACCGTCGATTTTCTCCTCCATCCAAAAAGGACCGGAGAGTTGCTTGGCGAGGCCGGTTTGCAGCGCGAGCAGCCGTCCGATGGGCGGATAGCCGTAAACGGTTCCTTCGTCGAATACGAGGGTGCCGCGTGCAATATCCTCGAAATCGTGAATGAACCGGACATAGTGCAAATCGCCGTTTTCAGCATCGGTTGCTTTGCCCGATTGCATCGCACGTTGAATCCGTTCGGCGTCGATTGCGCTTTTTGGGGTCACGATTCGTAAGCTCCGGAATGGAGGGACATCAACACCTTAGGATAAATAAACCTCTAGGGGGGCTGTGGCAACCCGTTTGAATCCTGGTACATCGGCTTTCTGTATATCGCCTTCTCGCGAAAGCGATTGTCAAACGCCCCAGTCCTGGACTAACGTGAGGAAATAAAATTTTTTCTCCCGAAACACCATGTCTAAGACCGATTCTCGACCGTCAATTCAGGCCCAAGTGAGCGAAAGCACCCAAGAAGAGGCAATGAAGGTAGCCAGGAGCATCCAAAAACCGGGGCAAACCAAGGAACAGACCAAATTGGTGGCGCAGGGAATCGCCAAGGGCATCGAGCTCTACAAGAAACAGCAGAGCGCCAAAGCCCGGGAACGGGACAAATCGCGCAAGAAGGCTCTCAAACTCAAACAAGCCGAGTCGGCCGGCCAATACGGGCAGGACGAGGAAGAGACGGTTTTCCTTTCGGACCTGGCCCAACCCGGCGCCAGCGGAACCTTGGCTCTCGGCGGAGCGGTATTCGCTGTCATGTCCGGTATCTTCGTGCTGCCGATGTTTACCGGATGGAATGTAAGCTTCGGCCCGTTCACCCTGCCCAGCTGGGTGTCCCTAACGGCCGCCTTGTTGTTCGCGGCGCTTTCCGCGTGGTTTTTCTATAAAGCCTTTAGGCTAAATGACGGTTGATGAGAACGCTGGCACTCCTGGCCGCCGTGCTTCTTGCAGGGTGTGCCGGTATCCCCGAGGGCGTTTCGGCCATTCGGGGCTTCGAGCTGAACCGATATCTTGGTACCTGGTACGAAATTGCGCGCCTCGATCACTCCTTCGAAAGAGGTCTGATTCGGGTCACGGCCGCTTACAGTCTCCGCGAGGATGGCGGCGTGAAGGTAATCAACCGCGGATTCGATCCCCTAAAGCAAGAATGGCGGGAAGCAATAGGCAAAGCCTATTTCGTGGAAGGCCCGGATATCGGCCGACTCAAGGTTTCTTTTTTCGGACCTTTTTACGGCGGCTATAACATCGTCGACCTAGACCGGGAAAATTATTCCTATTCCCTGGTTTCCGGCCCCACCAGATCCTATTTGTGGATATTGGCCAGAAACAAAAAATTGGAGCCGGCCACCTTGAAGCGACTCGTCGACAAGGCCAAAGCACTCGGATTTGCAACCGACAAGCTGATTTATGTCGATCAGAGCGATAAGTAACCGGCATATCCGCCAATCCGCTTAATCAATACTCGGCCTGAGCCGCGGTTCGGGTTAACCAGACGTTTGCTTGATCTCTTTAAAAAGTCACCCAAAATTTCCTCTTTCGCCGTACGACGGCGGCAAATGAACTTATCGCGATGAATAAACCGCTGACGAACTATCTCAAGAACGTGACCGAAACCTTCCGGCGCCTCGACTCCCGCGGCGTGATGCAGGTTGCCCGTATCGTGGAGCTGGATTTAAAGGAAGTTTTCATCCCGCTCAAGCTCCGGACGGCAGAGCGGGATCGGCTGGATTTCAAACTGGATCAGGATCTCCGGCCCGATGAATCCGATCCGAACAATCGAGAACGATTCGATCCGCGCCGTTTGACCATCCGTCACCGTCGGGAGGCAAGCGAGGCTGCAATAACGGTCGATGAACTCCTCCAGCGCTCCCATCGTCTCGTCATTTTGGGTGATCCGGGAGCCGGCAAAACGACGCTTTTGCGCTACCTGGCGGTCCGCTCCGCCCAGGCAAGGCTAGCCGGCGACGAAACCGTTCCGATCCCGCTCTACATCACCTTGCGCTATTTCGGCGAATGGCTGCAACGCAACCGGCGGCCGCCCATGGACGCCTTGCTCGAATACTGGCTAGACGAAGGCCTGGCGGAATTCGGAATCACCGATCCATCGGAGCGAAGAGAGGTTCTTTCCGCTCTCGAAGTCGATCTCAGTCAAGGCTGGGTCCTATTCCTGCTCGACGGGCTGGACGAACAGCGGAACCCGGGAACCAAGAACGAAACCGCCGAAGCGATCCGCGCCCTGGACCTCCGCTATTACGGCAACAGTTGGCTGGTGACATCGCGGATCATCGGCTACGGCGGCGTGCTCAGCGGCTCCTTCGACGAAGCCATAGTGCAGCCTTTTGAGCCGGAGGACCGCAAGGCCTACCTGAACAACTGGTTCCTGGCGGTGGAACAGCGGGAAGATCCGGCCTGGCTGCTGGCGCGTAAGCAACAGGGAGAAGCGGCCCTGCCGGACGAATTCACTCGGCAAAACGCCTTGCGCAAAGCCGAAATCCTCATCAATCAGATCGATGAAGTACCGGGGATAAGTGAACTGGCGGCCAACCCGCTGCTCTGCACCATCATTGCCCTGATCTTTCTGCAGGGCGGAACCCTGCCCGATTCGCGCGCCGAACTGTATAAATTGTGTGTGGACACCTTCATCTTCAACTGGGAGATGAACAAACGCCGGCGGCCCCAGGACGGACCGCAGTTGAACAAGGAAGAAACCCAGGCGGCTCTGGAAGTCATCGCTCTGGATTTTCACGAGCACCGCCCCGACAACCGTGCCCACCGTGGAGAGATCGTGAAGGTGACGGAGAATTTCCTGGTCGAAGAAGGCGGCGAAACCCTCGAAACTGCCCGCGCCAAGGCAGAAAATTTGCTGAGTCTCGTCAGCGAGGTCGCCGGATTGTTCGTGGACCGGGGCAACGACGAATACGGTTTCTTTCACTTGAGCTTCCAGGAATACCTGGCCGCCCGCCGCATGACCGGCGCTCGGCGGCGAATGCGCGATTACATCGCCCGCTATTGCTTCGATCCGCGCTGGCGGGAGGTATTGCGCCTCGGTGCCGTCCACCAGGGCGGCAAGGACCCGGAAACGGGCAGCGAATTCGTGGAAGCGGTGTTGAAGCTGGAACCGACTCCTCCAAATGACGGCATCATGCAATACCGCTTTCGTTTCGCCTTCATGCTCATGCGCGAAGCGCGGGTGGAACGTCAAACGGCGGAGGCGCTTTGGCAACATTGGATGAGCTTGTTTCTGGAACAGCGGCATCTGGCCTTCCTCTGGCTCGGCGTACTGGAAAAACCCGGCAAACTACCCCCTTGCCCCGATGCCGTTTTCACGCAACTGACCACCATGCTTCGGGACCACGACGATTGGGAAATGCACCGAGCGGCGGCTTGGGCCCTCGGCGAACTGAAGGACCCACGCACCCTGGATGCCCTGCTCCAGGCCCTGGGAGATGAGAAGCAAGACGTGCGCTGGGCGGCAGCTTCGGCGCTGGGCCAACTGAAGGACCCACGCACCCTCGATGCCCTGCTCCAGGCCCTGGGAGATGAGAAGGAAGACGTGCGCTGGGCGGCGGCACGAGCACTGGGCGAACTGAAGGACCCACGCACCCTCGATGCCCTGCTCCAGGCTCTGGGAGATGAGAAGGAAGACGTGCGCTCTGCGGCGGTATGGGCCCTCGGCGAACTGAAGGACCCGCGTGCCCTGGATGCACTGCTCCAGGCCCTGGGAGATGAGAATCAAGACGTACGCTGGTTGGCGGCGCAGGCACTGGGCGAACTGAAGGACCCGCGCGCTCTGGATGCACTGCTCCAGGCTCTGGGAGATGAGAAGGAAAACGTGCGCTCTGCGGCGGCACGAGCACTGGGCAAACTGAAGAACCCGCGTGCCCTCGACGCCCTGCTCCGAGCCGTGGCCGATGAGGCTGCAGACGTGCGCTGGGCGGCGGCGGCGGCCTTCGGCGAACTGAAGGACCCGCGCGCTCTCGACGCCCTGCTCCAGGCCCTGGCAGATGAGAAGGAAAACGTGCGCCGGGCGGCGGCGCGGGCCTTGGGCGAACTGAAGAACCCGCGTGCCCTCGATGCCCTGCTCCGAGCCGTGGCCGATGAGGATGCAGACATGCGCTGGGCGGCGGCGGCGGCCTTCGGCGAACTGAAGGACCCGCGCGCTCTCGACGCCCTGCTCCAGGCCCTGGCCGATGAGGCTGAATTCGTGCGCCGGGCGGCGACGCAGTCCCTCGAGAGTTTTGACTTAGGAGCCCCGTTGTGACGCGCCTGCTGGACGATCAACCTATCGGTCGAACCGGTGACAAGCTGCGTTTCGACCGCGCGCTGGCGGTGATCGAGCGGCTGGTCTTGACCCGGCGTGCTCCCGAGGGATCGCCCGAAGCGCCTTTCGTCGTGGGCCTGTTCGGGCGCTGGGGCAGCGGCAAGAGCAGCCTCTTGAAAATCCTCGCCGAACGGCTCGAGGAAGAGAACGAACAGGCGAAGGAACAGCACCCCTCCGCCCGATGGAGTTTATTGAGACGAGTGCTACCGAACGCCTTGCGAAAGCGGCTCGGATTTCTGGCCGATCCGCTGGCATTTTCTCCGCCTTGGATCGTGGTGGAATTCTCTCCCTGGCACTACCGTCACTTGCCCTCGCTGCTCGTCCCGCTGCTGGCGGCCTTGGCCAAGAAGCAGCCGCGGCTTTGGATAGCGATCCGAAAAATGGCCGGCATGAATACCGGCTGGATGGCCAAACTCATCGGGTGGATGACGAGCAAGGGAGGCTGTACCCCGGAAACCTTCGTCGCCGCACAAACGGCGCTGCCGGTGCTCGCCCTGCTGCAAAGCCTCAACGAAAAAGCCAAGAAGGATCGGGACGCCAAGGACCTGGCGGAGCAGATTGCCGACGCCGTAAAGGAAATTACCAAGGGAAAAACCCGTCTGGTTTTCCTCATCGACGATCTGGACCGCTGCCACGAGCCGAAGCAGATCGTGGGTCTTCTGGAACAGATCAAGCTGTTCCTGCACTTGGACAACTGCCTGTTCTTCATCGCCGCCGACCGGGGCCAAATCGTAAAAGCCATAGAAACGCAGTTTCCCGGCGAGGGAGAACGCTATCTGGAAAAGTTCGTCCAATTGGCCATCGAACTGCCGCAGCCCGATAGCCGACATCTGCTCGATCTACTGCCGGACGCTTCGTTGGAAGACAAGGCCTGCCTCGAACGGGCATCGGAGATCCTGGGGCACAATCCGCGCAAGCTCAAAGCGCTGTGGAATCGCGCCCACGCATGCCTGGCCCTGATGCGCGAGGATTTGCAGGGCGTCACCGGCTTCAGCCACGCGCCCACCCTGCCCCTCATGGTGCGCTGGCTACTCCTGCAGGAAGCCGGCTTGTTTCGGAACAACCCCTACGCGCTGCTGGAGCTGGAAAGCGTTCTGAACGGACGGCATGGCAGCGAGGCGGAGCGGCGCCAGGCATTCAACGAGAAGCTGCAGGCCCATGCACCACCGGCAGCAAGGAGAAAGAACGCCAAAGGCGATCACACCATGGCTCAAACCGATCCGGCAACGAACCGACTGCGTGAACGACTCGCGATACACCTGTGGCACGCCCGTGACACGCACTTCGGCAAGCCCGGCGTGTTGTCCCTGTACCTGAAAGCGGCGGGGGCAGCCCATACGACCACACGGCAATGGCTGGAAGAGCAGGTCTACGCCGGCGCCACCCAATTCGCCGCGCTGGATCTTGGGTGGGCGGATTTACGGGATGCCCGTCTGGGAGCGGCAATTTTTGAAGACTGCGATTTTTCCGGCGCCGATTTGAGCGGATCTGACCTGAGCCACGCGTCGTTCGCACGCTGCGGATTCGCCGGCGCGAAGCTCGACCGTTGTGTTTCGGAAAATACCCGGTGGACTGACTGCACGGGACTACACGCCCTGGATACCGATCCCGAAACCTACGAAAAGCTGGCCGACCTGTTCGTCCGACTGTGGGAAAGCAGTCCGAACGAACCGCCAGTGGCCATGAACGAGCCGGACGGCCTCCATGCGCTATACAAGACCTACACTCAGGCCGTCCAATCTCTCAAGCAGAGCGGAACGGTCGATGAAGCCGCGGAAATCCGCCTTCTGAATAAAGGCGGGGAAATTCGCAAAAAGGTAATTCAAGCAACTCATGGATCGACGGCTCCCGCAGTCTTACAAGTATCTCTGGAAGAAGCTTCGGCAGACTCCGAGACCACGTTGCGAAAAATTCAGGCTAAAGACTAGCGCCGATAGTATTGAACCGTTTGGACTCATGAGACCAAATCCCCCGAATCCAGCAACCGACAAGCGATCTATATCGATGACTGAAGACTACAAACCCATCAGCTGCGATTTCCACGACGAACTGGAAACGCTAGAGCATTTTCATATCTAGTGAAAGGAAACCAAGGGATCGGGAAGCGGTCTGATGAGTATTTGCGAAATGAGGAGCGGTGATGGCGAAAGCCTATTCGATCGATCTCCGGGAGCGCGTGATCGGCGCCTGTGATGAG
>NZ_DASPLO010000062.1:0-8417 GCF_035627495.1 Methylocaldum sp. | reverse complement strand
ATCGTTTTTAGAGAAAAGTCTTGTATTCACCCGGTTTCAAATTAAAATTTCCCGACTCACTAAAACTAGAGAAAACAGCTGAGGATATAAAACGATGAGTGATGTAGCAGAGCGTGTTAAGAAGATCGTGGCTGAGCAATTGGGCGTAAAAGAAGAAGTCTCCAATGAAGCTTCTTTCGTCGATGACCTCGGCGCTGATTCCTTGGACACGGTCGAACTGGTGATGGCCTTGGAAGAAGAATTTGAATGTGAGATTCCCGACGAAGACGCGGAAAAGATCACCACTGTCCAGCAAGCGATAGACTACATCGAAAGCCACATCTGATTTGATCCTGCCGCCCCGCAAGATTTCCTGCTTGACGGGGCAGTATGTCTTTTGTCAATTTCTACCCCGCTAAGGAACAAACATTGAGTAAGAGGCGCGTCGTCGTTACCGGTCTAGGCGTAATATCGCCCGTCGGCTTAACGGTAAGTGATTCCTGGGGAAGCGTGCTTGAAGGCAAGAGCGGTATTGGCCTTATCGAGTATTTTGACGTTTCTGATTTCTCGACCCGTTTTGGCGGGAGCGTCAGGGGTTTCGATATCACCCGGTATATCCCTGAGAAAGAAGCCAAGAAAATGGATGTTTTCATCCATTACGGGCTTGCGGCGGGTAGTGATGCGTTCGAAAATTCCGGATTAGAAGTGACCGAAGAAAATGCCGAGCGGATCGGTGTGGCCATTGGTTCCGGTATCGGTGGAATTACGGGAATCGAGAACGGACATAGCGCCTTTCTGAAAGGTGGCCCCCGAAAAATTTCACCATTCTTTGTGCCCAGCAACATCATCAATATGATTTCGGGCAATGTATCCATCAAGTACGGCCTGAAAGGCCCTAATTTCGCTATTGTTACGGCCTGCACGACGGGTACCCATAACATCGGCGAGGCCGCCCGTGTGATTCAATACGGCGATGCGGATGTAATGGTTGCCGGTGGCGCCGAGATGGCGACCTCGCCGACCTCCCTGGGAGGATTTGCATCGGCGCGGGCCTTATCCCGTCGCAACGATGATCCGCTGCGCGCCAGCCGTCCTTGGGATAAAGACCGGGATGGCTTTGTATTGAGCGATGGCGCAGGGGTTTTGGTATTGGAGGAATTGGAACATGCCAAGCGGCGTGGTGCCACGATTTATGCCGAATTGATCGGTTATGGCATGAGTGCCGATGCCTATCATATGACTCAACCGCCGGAAAGTGGCGAGGGGGCGGCGCGCTGCATGCGCAATGCCCTACGGGATGCCGGTATCAACGCCGATCAAATCGACTACATTAATGCTCATGGAACCTCTACGCCCGCCGGCGACATTGCGGAAACCAGGGCAGTTAAAGCGGTGCTCGGAAATCACGCCTACAGTACCGCAATCAGTTCGACCAAATCCATGACCGGCCATATGCTGGGTGCCGCCGGTGGGATCGAGGCCATATTCTCGGTTTTGGCGCTCAGAGATCAGGCAATCCCCCCGACCATTAACCTGGATAATCCGGACCCGGAATGCGATCTCGATTACGTTCCTAACACCGCCCGTCAGGCGAAGTTAGACATAGTCATGTCCAACTCTTTTGGTTTCGGTGGAACTAACGGCACTTTGATTTTCAAGAAATACAACTGATTTCCGTTTGGCAGATCCAACTTCTTGCCAGCGCCGGCAAGGGGTTGGATACTCATGTACAGCACGCATTAGCGTGCTTTTTGTTATCTCAGAGCTTGGTTTTTTCGGCTCGCCGATAACTTGATGAAGTGGGATTCGGTGTGTATGACGACTCTGGTTAACGGCCAATCGACGCGATGTGTGGATTTGGCAGACCGTGGGTTCCAATACGGAGATGGGACATTTACCACGGTTGCTGTCTGTCGAAGCGTGCCCTTATTTTTGCCTTTCCACCTTGCTCGTCTGGAGCATGACTGCCAGAAGCTTCTCATTCCTTTTCCCGGCGGCGAATGTTTAACGCGTGAGGTGCGGACACTTTGCAACGCACAGCTGGACGGGGTATTGAAGGTACTAATCAGTCGGGGCATCGGAGGACGCGGCTACCGGTTTCCGGAACCCACAAACGTGACGCGGGTCTTGAGTATGCACCCGCTTCCCGATTATCCGCCGGACATTCGCAAGAGCGGTGTCGAGATCAGGCTCTGCGAAGTCCGGTTGGGTATTAACCCCAGGCTGGCCGGCATCAAACACATGAATCGCCTGGAGCAGATCCTCGCCCGCGCGGAGTGGAATGCCGAGGAGATTCGCGAAGGTCTCATGCTGGATGCGGAAGGCTATGTCACCGAAGGCACGATGAGCAATGTCTTCCTGATCAAGGATGGCGCGCTGTACACGCCGAAAATCGACCGGTGCGGCGTCGCCGGAGTGATGCGGGGCATTACGATTACGACGGCTTTGGAACATGGTGTCGTCGTCGCGGAATCACGTATTACGCTTGAGGAACTTTACGCCGCCGATGAGGTATTCTTAACAAATTGCGTGATTGGAATGTGGCCCGTCAGCCGATGCGAGCATCGAACGTACGGCGTAGGGCCGGTTACACGAGAGATTGACCGATGGCTAAGGATGAAGGCGGAAGGAGAGCTGGCCGCAGCGTGCAACGGCTGATAGGAATTGTCGTCATCGCCATCAGTTTCCTGATCGGATGGTTGTGGATGGATTATCAAGAAACGCTGGACCGCCCGTTAGGGCTGCAAAGTCCCGCTTATTTCGAGATCGCCAAAGGCGACAGCCTGGCGCGCATAGCAGCGGAACTCCAAGCGCAGGGAATTGTAACCAAACCGATGTGGTTCAGATTTCGGGCGTATGTGGACGGTTCGGCCAGACGTTTGAAGTACGGCGAGTACGAAATCCCTCCGAAGACAACGCTACGGGAGCTATTGGCGATGTTCGTCGCTGGCAAGGTCCGCCAGTACCCCGTAACCCTGGTGGAAGGGTGGACATTCGGACAAATCCTGACCGCATTGGCTCAATATCCTCCCCTTGAAAAGCTCGCAGCGGACAAGACCCCCGAAGTGATCATGCAACTGATCGGGGCGCCCGGTGAACATCCGGAGGGACGTTTCTATCCGGATACCTATTTCGTAACCAAGGGAACCCCGGATGTCGAGGTTCTCAAGCGGGCCTATCGGAAAATGCAGGCGGTACTCAACGACGAGTGGTCAAATCGTGCTGATGGGATTCCCTACGTTACGCCCTACGAGTCTTTAATCATGGCTTCCATCGTGGAAAAGGAAACGGCCCGTGCGGATGAGCGTCCTCTCGTCGCTGGCGTGTTCACCCGGCGTTTGGCCAAAGGCATGTTGCTGCAAACGGATCCGACAGTCATTTATGGCCTGGGCGATCAGTTCAATGGGGATATTCGGAAGGAAGACTTGCTGAGAGATACGCCTTACAACACCTATATTCGTCCGGGCTTACCACCGACACCCATAGCCATGCCGGGTCTCGATTCGATCCACGCGGCGTTGCATCCCGATACCGGAGGCAGTTTGTACTTTGTCGCTCGCGGGGACGGCACTCACGTCTTTTCCAACAATCTGGAAGAGCACCAGCGCGCGGTCGAACTCTTCCAAAAGCGCCGACATGATTAGAGGAAAATTCATCACCCTCGAAGGAGGGGAGGGTGTGGGTAAAACCACCAATCTCGAATTTATTCGAGATTACTTACAAAATCGCGGAACCAGATTCCTCGTTACCCGGGAACCTGGCGGAACTCCGATAGGCGAAGCCGTTCGTCGGCTGGTGATCGATTCGCAAGGCATGGAGGCCCAGACTGAGCTTTTATTGATGTTTGCCGCTCGCGCTCAGCACATTAGAGAGGTCATTGAACCCGCTTTGGCTGATGGCGTCTGGGTAGTTTGCGACCGCTTCACCGACGCCAGTTATGCATACCAGGGCGGCGGGCGCGGTATCGACACCGAGATTATTCAATTTCTCGAACAGTGGTTACAGAAAGGGCTTCAACCCGATCTCACCCTCCTGTTCGACGCTCCCATAGCGGTCGGTCTCACTCGAGCCCAAAGCCGAGGTCAGCTTGACCGCTTTGAAACCGAGCTGCCGGACTTCCTCTCTCGAGTGAGGGAAACATATTGCGATTTGGCCAGACGATGGCCCCATCGCATCAAGCTGCTCGACGCGACTCAACCGCTCGCTGGCGTGCAGGCGGAAATCGCGAAGCATTTGGACTCGTTATTTCAATCCTGACGGGAGCGACATTGGGCAGCATTCTCTACCCCTGGCTCGATGAGGCGTGGCAAAGGCTAAACGCATATCTGGTCGCTCAGAGGCTGCCGCAAGCCTTGTTGATTCATGGGGCTGACGGGATAGGAAAAACGCATCTGGCGGAGACTTTCGCCCAAAGGCTGCTTTGCAAGAACCCGGAAGCCTTTGCGTGTGGCGATTGCGCCGGGTGTCGGTTGTTTCTCGCCGGAACCCATCCGGATTTCTTGAGGATAGAGCCGGTGGAGCGAGGAAAACCCATTGCTGTGGACGCTATCCGGCACTTGATCGCGAACCTTGCGCTCAAACCGCAGTATGGCGGCTATCGCATAGTCGTTTTTTGCGCGGCCCATCAATTGAACATCAATGCAGCCAACGCTCTTCTGAAAACTTTGGAGGAACCGGGCGAAAATACGGTGATGCTGCTGTTGACCGATAGCCCTTCCGCTCTGCCAGCGACAATTTTCAGCCGTTGCCAGCGTTTGTCGATTCCGCTTCCGGACAACGCGATAGCAACCCGATGGCTGGAGGCGCAAAGGACCGGGAAAGCCACGGATGTGTTATTGGCAGTCGCGAGGTGTGCCCCGTTAAAGGCCTTGGCGCTTGCCGATTCGGATGCCGTGGAGCAACGCCGGACGGCATTTTCGGAGTGCGTCGATGTGGTGTTTCGGCGTCAAGAACCGGTATCTCTCGCAGAGCGGTGGTCGACTCTGGCTCATGAAGATTTAGTAGGTTGGATGGTCTCGTGGACCATCGACTTGATCCGGTTACGCAGCTTGCCGGACTGTCCGCATCTGGATAACTCTGATTTACGCGAGGGGTTGCAGGCCTTGGCCGGCCGACTACACTTGAAAAGCTTGTTTGGGTTCTTCGATTTATTGTTGCGGGCGAAACGGGCGCTAAACGGGCAAGCCAACCGCCAGTTGCTCCTGGAGGAGCTTTTGATTCATTGGGCGCAACTCGGGCGCTCGCCGCAAACGGAGTGGGATTATCATGAGTGCTAAAGAAAACAAGTCGCGCCAAGGCATTTTGTCTCTGACGATTCGGGACAAGAACGTTCTGTATTCCGCTTACATGCCGTTCGTCAAGAACGGTGGGCTGTTCATTCCGACTAACCGCACTTATCGTTTGGGCGAAGAAGTATTCATGTTGGTGAACCTTATGGAGGAACCCGAACGTATTCCGGTAGCCGGGAAGATCATCTGGATCACGCCCAATGGTGCGGAGGGTTATCGCGCCGCCGGTATCGGCGTGCAATTCAGCGATGAAGATGGCGGGTCCACCCGCGCTCGAATAGAAAATTATCTGGCCGGCGCCTTGGATTCCCAACGGCCTACACATACGATGTAAGCCAAAAATCGGTCGACGCTTCGGCGTCCCAGTACTCATACGAGATAAGCGATTGCCCTTGCCGTCATCTCCTGTTTGTCTGAATTCCCATCCTTGCTAAGCCTGTCGTGCTCCAGCAGTCTACATCGGCCGGGTTGCAAACCAAAACCAGAGCAAGTACTTCCTCGGCTTTATCGATCTGCCCCGCCTCGTCCAACTGTCGGGAACGACCTGCGATCACGTGGCGACTTTGCTCCCGCTTGGTTCCGGCGTCCGGCTGGTATCACCGACCTCTTTCGGAGACCGCTTTGCCGGCTTCCGACAAATAGATTTCCACCCGTCGATTCTGCAGACGTCCGGCGTTTGTATCATTCGAAGCCACCGGATAAGCTTCGCCGTATCCGCGGGTCACGATCCGGTCCGGACTGATGCCGTTGCGGAGCAGGAAGTCCTGCACTGCCTGCGCACGGCGCTGAGAGAGCTCTTCGTTATAAGCCTCCGAGCCGTGGCTGTCGGTATGTCCTTCGATGAGGACGTTGCGATTCGGGTGCTCTTTGAGACTATTTACGAGTTGATAAAGTCTTTGCTGAGTGCCCGGTCTGAGATCGGCTTTGCCGTATTCGAATAGTACATCACCTAAGGTTACCATGAGACCGCGCTCGGTCTGCGTGGCCTTGAGCGTGGCGAGTTCCTGTTGCAGTAGCAATTTCTCCCGGTCGTCGAGAAGTTGCTGAGCCTCGGCTTCGGCTTTTCGGGTTTCGGCCATAGCCCGTGCGATCTCGACTTTCCTCTGGGCGATGTACGCGAGATGGGTGGTCTCGTCCTCATCGTCAGCGTCCTCGGCCCGTCGCAGGGCCTGACCCGCCTCAGCGAGTGCGACCGGAGCATTCTGCGCGATCTCAGTGTCTTGCTGGGCTTGCGAATACGACATGCGTGCTCTTTCCAAGGATTCGTTCTGCGTGGCGCAGCCCGAGCATGCGGCTATTACGGCTAACGAAAAGCAACGAACCACCCGCGGATAAAAGCGGTAGTTGTTGATCCTTAACATGGCAGTGCCTCCTTTATGGATTCATGTCACCCGTGCGCTGACCTCTGGTTTCGGCCTCGCGGCGTAGCGTCTCAATGGTTTGCTGGGCTTGCTGTGCCATTTGGCGGGCATTTTCCGACCGAGCTTTAGCCTCGGCTACCTGGGCGTCAATCTGTGCTTGTTCGGCCAAGCGGCGGGCATCCTCGTACTCCTCGTCAGCCAGCGCCTTCTTGGCGCGCCCCAGTTTTTCCATGGCAAGTTGAATTTCGGCCGGTGCATATTCTGAGGCTTTTACCATCATGGCCTGATTGAGAGCCGTATCCGCTGTCGAAATAGTATTGATTGGTGGAGCGTCGGACGCACAACCGAATAGTCCCATAATCATCATGCCGACTATGGGAAAACCGGGTCGATGCATTGAAAAAGATTCGTAGATCCTCATAAGAAAACCTCCTGTAAGAAATAAACTGTGACTTCAAGAAATTCCTGAGTTCCCTATCAGTATGCTATGTACTATATGTGCCGTTATCATGGGATAGTCGGTTAGCCTGGGGTAACCCCGACGTAAAACAAAAAACCAGGAAAAACTCGGATCGTGCCCGGAGAATTATCGGAAAGTTTGTCGTCTGGTGCCCAAATCTTTATTTTATTCACAGTGTTATCGGTATCATTTACCCATAAGATTACCGGTTTTTCGTTTAATATTCTCGGCGCTTTGTTTGATATCCTTGGCTCTTCGTTTAACAACACGTAACCAGTGTCGCGCCCACGCAAACTCAATTCCCAGAATCGCTAACCCCAAAGGAATCAATAAAAAGGCGGGGCCTGGCAGCACGATTAAAGCTATACCTATTAACATTATCGTAGTTCCGACCAATCCGATGACCACACGTCGCGCCATTTTGTATGTCTTGACGAGGCTCGTACGTGGCATAAAACCCCCTTATGATGAGCCGGTGTTTCGCTGAGGCTTCAAGGCTTGGACCCGTTGTTAGGTGTTGAGTTTCTAGAGTTGAGTCAGGCGAGTGGACAATTTTGTCGTCCGCTTTGAAAGTGGCGAGCGCCTAACCTGGTAAAACATGGCCGGTACGGGGTCTTTGACCACTGCGTCACCGTTTGATCGTCCAAACTCCCTTGGAGTTGTTTCAGATGGAAAGCACCCCCGCTGCGAGTCTTCCGGCGTCATCAGAGGCCTCAGGCCGCTCGTCATTTTGCAAGAAAAGAAGCGCTCGAAAACTATTTTATTCCCAATGCAAAATCCTTTTAAAACTATCCATGTAAGGCAAATATTCCTGGCGCTTCACACGGTATAAAGATATTGAGTTAGCAGTTGTTGTGGGCTAAACGACTATCCTTGAACTTCGAAAAGATAATTGATGTTCTTGATAAGTTAAAGTTCCTGAGCGGCTGGCGTTATGAAAAGTTCATTGAAATCCGAGGGGCCAACCGCTCGTTCTGGTGTTCTGGACTAGCTGGTTAATGCAATAAATAATCCAGCCAATAAAGCCAAGGCGATAAAGAGAAAACTCGGTTCCACAACAAACATAATTCCCTCCTATCCATGTGAGAAAAAACTTGCCGGAGTCGAACCGGCTTCCGGGGATATGAGCCCCGGCGTGCACCGGCGTCTTTGGTAGTTTCGCAGTCTACATAAGGCGTGTAAAAGACTGTGTCAAGTCCCGCCTGTTTATAAACCTTCTTGCGAAAGAGATGGGGATGGGAGGTTTGCCAGTTTTTGAGAGCTTGAACGGGGGTGAGATGGCCCAAGGCCCGCTGTGGGATGTGCTGGTTGTAGAGGGCGACATAGCGG
>NZ_DASPLO010000061.1:0-1000 GCF_035627495.1 Methylocaldum sp. | reverse complement strand
CCATCCCGCTTGCGTCCCATGACCAGCGGCCGCGACAACACTGAGCTTTTCTCTGTCATAGGTGTCCACCTGCTTATACGTGGACACCATCCTTACCTCTTTTCCGCCACCATTCCAGACGTCGTTAAAGGAGCGCTTACGATCAATTCGTCAATAAAAAACCCGGCCAAGTCGAAACTCAGCCGGGTTTACTGCGGGCCAAACAACACCCGTAAGGAGTTGAACGCGGTGATTTCAATTTAGATCAGATTCGGCAGTTGGCAAACCGCAATAAGTACGGGCACTGATTCACGCACAGGCCGGGATACGCCAGAATCCCCCCGCCAACCAGGTTCAGGGACGAACCGCCCCGCTGATCGGGGTGTCTTTGTACCACCGATCACGCAACACCTAGGTAAGCTTTGCCTTACAAGAAGATCATATAAAGCGAGTGCGAGTCTCTACCGAATTTCTTTTCGCCATATCTTATCCAGCATAGAGCTATCGGGCCTTTCAGAAGGTCTTTTTTGCCCTCTTAGCGAAAAGAGTTTCCACTTATCCGTTTGTTTTTACTTGACCAAGTTCACGGACTGCAAAGCCGTGGACGCCGGTTCGATTCCGACCTCAGCCTCCATTACACCATCCCAAAGAATCCAACAAAGTCCTCAAAGCCAGCGCAAAGGCTGGATTTTTGGCTAATCCATCGTCCAGTGTTACCCCATAGCGTCCGTTGACATCCGGGGGGTAACTGGGAGTAATTTTCGGGGTAAGTCAGTTACCCCCGCGAGGTGTTACCCCATGCCTCTGACCGATCCCGCGATATGCAACGCAAAGCTCGGCGAAAAGCCGATCAAGCTCTTCGATGACGGGGCTTGTTTCTGGAGTAATGGTCAAATTTTGTGTACGGGGCGGACTCAGGCGGCGATTTTCTCGGCGTCTTCCCGAACTCCGTCCTTGAACACGACTCCCTCGATAACCTGAGCCAAGCGGGGAATGCCATTGAGTTTTCGCCAGTGCCGCT
>NZ_DASPLO010000060.1:0-1073 GCF_035627495.1 Methylocaldum sp. | reverse complement strand
CAGGCTTCGATCAACTCCCGTTTCGCTTCCGGGTCGTAGCAACGCCGCCCATCCCGCTTGCGTCCCATGACCAGCGGCCGCGACAACACTGAGCTTTTCTCTGTCATAGGTGTCCACCTGCTTATACGTGGACACCATCCTTACCTCTTTTCCGCCACCATTCCAGACGTCGTTAAAGGAGCGCTTACTTTCATTGATAGTTATCATTGCGCTTGGTTTCCGTTGCTCTACCCTCTTGTACGTATAGCCCTCGTTATGAAGAGGGTGAAGTGCGGCTTGTGCCACATTTCTCCAGGGTTGTGCCATGTTGGAAATGAGAAATGGAAACTACGAGGTGAAAGATGAAACGCATCATTATCGCTGTGTCCTTAGTGACGACGTTGGCTTTGACCGGCTTAGGCTTTGCTCAAATGGAGGCGAACTACGTCAAACACGTAAGAGAAGCACGCCAGCATGTAACCATCGCTGTGACGCAGGGCGAAAAGGGCGATGCGAAGGCACTGGTGCAACATGCTCAGACCGGCTTGGAGCACGTCAGAATGGCGCAAAAAGCAAAGTCTCTTCCAGATTTGGATAAAGCTGCCAAAAGTTTGGAAGACGCTATTAATCAAGGCCAGACAGGCGATGCCAATAAAGCGACCGAACAGGCCAAAGAATCGGTCGAATATCTTGACGCGGTATTAAGCGGTCTCGGTGGATAAACCGATAGCTAGCGGCGGGTCGTCACTAGGGCGTCGGCGGTAGAGGAACATAGTTAGGAGGAATGGGTCAGGCTTTCCTTATTTGCTTTTGCTCACGGGTTGGAATCGTAAGACGTAAAGCTTAACGACGACGGGATCTATAAGCTGTTTTTCCCAATCGACTGCAATGGTTGGGTCTTTGCAGTAATCGACCGGTAGTTCCTCGGCATGACTACTTGAAGCGAAAGCAAGCGTAAGCGCTCCTTTAACGACGTCTGGAATGGTGGCGGAAAAGAGGTAAGGATGGTGTCCACGTATAAGCAGGTGGACACCTATGACAGAGAAAAGCTCAGTGTTGTCGCGGCCGCTGGTCATGGGACGCAAGCGGGATGG
>NZ_DASPLO010000059.1:0-24627 GCF_035627495.1 Methylocaldum sp. | reverse complement strand
GACCTGCGGGGTGGCCGCCTTCTGACCCCGGGGTGCGCCCGGAGCCGCTGGAAACGGCAGATTCGGGCCAAAACGAGCCCTCCGGGCGTGGGCAATATCGGGAAAATGGCGGGGCTTGCCGCCTGTTGACCCTTTACGCGCTCCTTTTGTCAGCTAAAGAATCGGTTATTCGAGGTGCCCTTTAGTCTTCTATCCCAAGTCAAACAAGCGTGACACCTATCTCATGGTCTCACAACTCTGCAGTTATAACCTTTACATACAATATACTTTACCCGCCGAGACTTCATCCACCGAGAGAAACTCATGGATTCGTCGGATACATGAGTTATCTTTAGTGATAATGATTTTCGTGGCATCATCGATAGCCTTGGCATCATTAGTGTCGATTTCGAAATCAGTTTTTATTTCGTTCAACTGTCTAAAAAGTTGATCGTTGAATTTCTTGTCCTGAAGTTTGATGTGATAAAAAAGTGCGTGTCTTGGGAGTTGAGTCGCTCCAGTATTTGGCTGATTTTTAAGAGGGGCAATGTCTTGCAAGCTTTGCAGATAATCAATTGTTCCCTGTATTCGTTTGTATCTTAGCTTCTTCAATAAACTGTCTGAGGAATCTATAACATCACTGTCTATTATATAGGAGAACCAATTACGTCCATCAGGCCGTTTTCCGGAAACTCCTAGCGGTTCTATATAAGCATCCACCAAGATTACAATAATGCGATCATATTTGTCGATATTGGTTCTGATTAATTTCTCCGTGCTTTCCAAACCTAAATTATCAGAGTTGCCGCCATCGAACAGGTGAAGATATCTTTTATCCCCAGCCTTTTTGTTATATAGCGTCGTAAAATTAAAAACCGCCGGGAAAGCTGCTGACGCCACTACCGCTCGCCCCAACTCGTATTCAGTGATATCGGATCCAATGTCCTCGAAATATTCTCGGGTAAAGGAAAAAATATCACCAAAATGGGAGCAAGATGGATCATTGTCAAGACGGCAATCCGATGATCCATCAAAGAATTCCGGGCGTGTGCCGTTGGTGGCATTGATGATTAGGTTCGGTCTTTCCTTATTGATATCAGAAAAAACATAATTTTTGCCTGATATTGGATCGTTGAACAGGTTATTACTGAGAGTTTCTGCCATGATATCGGTACGGTCATATGCAGTAAGCCAAAACTTTAAAATGTTGATCGGCCATAACCAATTCGCAATCCAGCGGCTTCGATAGCGCCGCGTCATTAATTCTTTAACCGAGCGCTCTTCCCAATAGCGAACTCCTTGTTTAGACGATGCGCTATCAGGTTGGTCAGATGAAAATGCATAATAAGCTGCTGGTAGCGCTCCACCAGATACCGCAGATATTACGTCTACCTCCTTAAGAATATCGATGTGTTCATTTTTCAATGCGGACGATAGGGCAAACATAACCGAGGTAGAAAAATAGGCTGCCCGGCTGCCTCCCCCGGAAAGCGCTAGGATAACCATGGCTTTCTTCTTGCCTAATCCTCTGCGATCCACTTTAATATCGAATGATAGTTTGTCTAAGATATCTTGTTTTTGCTCATAGGCTTTCTGATTAATGGAAATATTTGTCGCAGAATATCCGGTACAACCTGTTTGAAAACTACAACCGGCAAACAAGGTTGGCAAAATAAGGAGACTTATCAAAACTAGGTTTGTTTTTATGCGATCGCTGATTCCTTTCGTCATAATCCATCTCCTATTACTGCTCGTTAAGAAAGTAATGTCAGTAACCTCTAATTTTGAGGTTCAGGAACGGCGCGGCTTCCGGCGCGCTTAGCTATGGTTTACGAGCAGTAACTCTGATCAACCGCTCTGGAGTGGTTAGTCCATGAAACAAACCAGCTTTGCTTCGTTGGCGTTTAAAGCCAAGAAAAAGCCGACCCGCCGGGAGAAATTTCTGGCAGAGGTAGAACTGGTGGTGCCTTAGGCGGAGACGCCAACCGGTGTCGTCGTCGACAATCAGTCCGCCGTGGCCCGTTTTTTAGGGTATCAGCCGAGCGGAACGCCGGTGTTATGGACCTGACCCCACCAAATCTTTTTATTGTGGAGTTTTCCGAGCAGTTCGTGCAGTTCTTTCATCTTACGCTCGTTGGCGTCCGCGTCCGGGCAGGCACCCGACAGGTTGGCCGACGATAGTTTGGCAATCTGCTCGCGCAGCGCCTGCTCGACCAGATCGATTTCCTTTGTGTTGAGGATGAAGTGCTCGTTGTACCTGACCATAGCCATCTCCTTTAATCGCACAGAGAATCCCGTCGTTTGGGACCACCTATAGTGGGTTGATGGTACATAGATCTTCTGGCGATGAATCTTAGACCCCCGGATGGACATCGTCTACGGCGAGTCGTAGTGAACCGGGTTTCGGAGCCCCTACTGTTCTTCAATGGGGTCAATCGAGAGCCCGGGCAAAGTTGCGAGGGCTAACGACAAAGATGCTGTCTTTTTGGGCAAATCGGCTTCGTGGCCGCCGCCATCCTAAGTACCGACGGGGCTATGATGGCTAAATACGCCTTCGCCGACTTAGTAAATTGAATTATGTCGACGCATTCGATGATGAGAGACATTTTTCGACAAAAAGATCTACCGCTCCTTTGTCCAACGAGCTAGGGCAAAGGAGAAGATGTCGGTCAGCCAATCAGCGAAAAGAGCTTGTCTCGGCGGCTATTCCGCAGAGCCGTTTTCCGCTTTGTTCAAAACCAGACCGACCAGCGGCGTGTCCTGGAGCGCCGCTATGGCTTGGGATAGCTCGTCCTGAGTCGTTTTCCCCTCTTCGATTACTAGCACGACGGCGTCGGCGTAAGGCGTGAAAGACAACGCGTCTGCCGTTCCCATATGGGGTAGGTCGAACACGATAAACCGCGATGGATAGCGGTGCTTCAGTTCGTCCACCAGCTGGGCCATCTTCGGCGAGGCAACGAGTTCCGACGAGTTGAACATCGGTCGTTTCCCCGGCAGAACGACAAAACGGCGGATGCCGTTGGGAGTGACCAGCATTTTTTGTATGGGGACGTTATCCATCAAGTAATCGCTTAGCCCAAAGGCCGGATCAATGCCCAGGTAACGATGCACCGTAGGGTCTTTGAGATTGACATCGGCCAGGAGAACGGTTTGGTGGACCTCAAGAGCAAAGCTGAGGGCCAGGTTGATCGCGGTGAGACTTTTTCCACAACCGGCACCGGGGCTGGTGACGGCCAGGGTGTTCCAGCCTTGCTCGCGCATTTTGTGCAAAACCCGGGTGCGGAGGACTTTGTACGCATCGACAAAGGCGCAGGGGCCATACCCCGCGATAACACGTTGGCGGCGCAATAACTCCCTCGAGAGCGTTACGGTTCTAGTTTGCGTGTATTGGATGTCTTCCAGTGAAACCAGGTCCGTCTTGGGAATCTGTGGGGTCGCGAGTGCGGAATCCTGGTGGTGCTGTCCAAATGCTCTGCCGATGCTTTCCATAGTATGTCCTTCCCTGTAAGGTGGGTTTCGGGAATCGACCGATCCGCCATCAGTGCGGAAATCGGCCGATCTGGGCGACGGTTGCAGCGCAACCGAATCTCATAAGCTCAACTTAAGAGCGAATCCATCTTGCGTAAACCCCTGAACCATAGGACGTCCAGCGGTATCCAAAGCCAATGAACCAGAGCCAAAATCAATAAAATAAGACCTAACGCCCCTAGCATGCCAACAGTTCTCATTTTCTGCTGCTGTGAAATATCCTCGTCGGTTTCGAAGTAAGGGATAACGGCGAGCGGCGGCCCGCCAGCCAGTGTCGTTACCAATTTCATTCCGCGCACGGATTTGTCCATGTTTTCCATCAGCAGCACGTAACCGAATCCCCCGCCTATAGCCAGCATTATGCCGATAAAGGCAATGGCAGGCCGGTTCGGCTTAATCGGCTTCTCGGGTAGCAGCGGGGGCTCGATAATGGAAAACCGCTCGCCCTTGCTTTTTTTCTCAAGTTGCTCGGCCACTTCGGCTTCCATCTCTTTAGCTCTCAGCTCACGGTAACGGGCGGTGGCATTTTCATAATCCCTGACTAGCTCCAAGTATTGCCGCTCCACGCTGGGGCTTTGCACCAGCCTCTTTTCGTATTCGCCGAGTTTTTCCTTGATTTCCTGGCGCCGTTGCTTCAGGGTCAGCAACTCCTGAACGGTGCTGTCACGCTGTGCTTGCAGCGTGATATAAGCGGGATTTTCCGGTTGGCTGGCCGTAATGTCTCGGACTGCACGGGTCGTTTGCGCCCTTTTCATTTCCGCATCCAGTGCGGAAATCTCGTTTTTCAAATCCACGACGTCCGGGTGATTTTCGGAGTATTTCTCTCTGAGCGACACCAGTTGACCGTCCAATTGAGTGAGTCGCTTGACCAGTTCCAAACCGCTGTCTGGGTCTCCGGCATCTTTTTTGAGCGAATCGATTTCTTGACGCGCCTTGACGACATCGGGGTGTTTATCCGAGTAACGGCCGACCATGGCCAAATACTCGGTTTTGAGGCTTTTCAGCCGGTCCTGAGGACTGAGAATGCGTTCTCCGGTTGAAGAGATCACCGGAATATCGGGCTTGATTTGTGCCAATTGGCCATCCAAATAGAATTTGCGGTCCTCTAGGGAGAGGATTTCATTGTCAATCTGCATCAAATCGCGCTCGGCTCTATCCATAAACTCAATATTGATCTGCTTTTGTTCGGGCAGGCTGTTCAGATTCTGTTCCTTGAAATCGGCCAATTTTCTCTCCACGATTGAAACATATTCGCCCATTTGCTTGGTTTCTTCCTTGAGAAAATCGGATGTTTCTGCGGTTCGCTGGGTGCGGGTTTTAAGGTTTTCTTCCAGATAGAGCGAAGTGATTTCGTTGGCAACGCGCTGGGCAAGGTCCGGAGTGCGGCTGTCGTAAGACAGCGTAAATGCAATCGTTGCGGTAGTAGGTCTGCCGGTACGAGGGTCTATGACGTCAGCGCTGATCGTTTCCAACGCTATATCCTTGCGCATTCTTTCGATGATTTCCTCCTCGGTGAGCCGTTGGCGCGAGTCAGCGTACAAATCGAATTTGTCGATGATCTTGTTCAGGTTGCTTCGCGTCATGACCCGCTGGCTGATCATTTGCAGCCGCTGCGCAGCGTAAGTCGTGATGGTCGATCGTACCAGGTCGGGCGGGATTTCCTGCTCTTCGATCAGGATTGTCGCGGTGGAGCGGAAAGTCGGCGGCAGCAGGAACGCGAGCAATAGGGTAAGGAACAAGATGCTTGCTAGGATTGCCGTAAATTGCGGTTTGCTGCGCTTAAACGTAGCAATGTAATCGTGAAGTCCTTTTTCTTCCATGATTTCCTCGTGAGTCCATTTAGTCAGTACTGTAGCTTATCCCATAGGTAGCGGACAGTCAGATAAACGGCGTGCGATTCCGGAGTATCCGAGATGATGTCGATCTCTTGCCGGGCATACTGGTACGATGCGCTAAGCGACCAGTTTTCGGTCCAATTCCAGCTCAATTCGCTCTGGGCGCGAAGAAGTTGACGGTTAAAAACTATGTTGCGTTGATCGGCCGTTGTGCGATCCGCATAAAAGATTTGAATCGAACCGCTTACCGTTGGACTGAATTTATGTTTCTCGATGAACGTTACGGTATCAGCCTCGACCAAATTGCCGTAGATGTTCGGGCTAACCGTGTGTGCGTAATTTAGACTCAGCTCGTCTAGTTCGAAACGTTTGGTTGCGCCGGCATTGATCACATAAGTCAAAGAGCTACTGCTAATGTGCTGAGCATCGTCGAGTATTGGATTGCCGAGATTATCCCTGAAAATCGTTCGGGAGCCGGCTTCGGTCATATTGTATTGGCCGCCGGCGGCGAGGTTGACATCGAAGGTTTCGTCAACGGCATAGGAAAATCCGACGACTGCCGTGGCGTAATCGATTTTTATAGCTTCCGAGCTGTTCTCGTACGTTCCGGGAATACGGAATATTAAGAAATCCAAAGTTCCCGGAACGATTGTTGTGCTTCCCGGCGACGAATAGCTGACGTAGGAGAGCGAGCTATTCAGTTGCAATCGCTCGCTGTAGTCATGGATCAGACTGACCGAGCCGACGTGAGTTTGGTAATGCGGAAAAAAGGTATTTTCTTTGTTTTTGTATTCGGTGTTTTGATATTGGTAATTCAGGTTTAGGCTGGTGTCTTCGCTCAGACTATATGTCCACGACGGGTTGAGCGACTGACTGTTGCGTCTGACCTGATCGAATACCAGATCATTGGTTTCAATGAACGAAGTCCGAGTCGAATCCCTGATGTATTCGCCTCGAAGAGCAAATTGGCTACGCTCGGTGGCAAAGTAACTGCCGGTCAAGGACACAAATTGGTTCAGGGTATCCAGGCCCTTTTGATCGTAAAAATAATTGTCAAGGCGGACCTTTCCGGTGACTTTCCATATCTCCTCCGCGGCTGAAAATTGGGTGTTCAAGCCGAGTCTTGTACCCCAAACGTCGGTATGCGGACCGGGTGTGAGGAAAATATTGGTGTTGTACTCCTGTCCCACGTTGGCATCCGCTTGGAAGGTATATTCCATCGCCTCAGTCTCCGCCGCGAGAATTAATCCAATGAACCATGTTATGTAACTCCGAAGGCTTCTTTGTCCGCTCCCGCTAATGGCATCAATCAGGTTTACGTAATACATGCAAAGTTAGAGTTGGTCATACGGTAGGCAGCGGCAGCGATTTCGAACATCGACACCTCGATAATTCGCACGACATCAAGGGACCACCACGACATCGCCTCTTTGCAGCAGGATATCCTGCTCTAATGAGTTCCCACTGGCGACTTCGTCGTAATCGAACGGCAACGCAACCTCCTTTCCGGCTATCTGGCGTATGATCCGGATATCGTCGTCGTCGGCAAAGGGTGTAAGCCCGCCCGCCATCGACAACGCCTGCATGACTGAAACCGGATTTGGGGTGATAAATTCACCAGGCTTGTTGACTCTGCCTACCACATAAATTTTGTGGTTTAAATTGGTCAGAGAGACACTGACTTCGGGTTCGGCAAAGAAGTCGGAAAGCCTTTCGGCGATTTCCGCTTTGATTTGGTTGACGGTCAAACCGCCCGCCTGTAACTCGCCGATTAATGGAAAGGTAATTCCGCCATCTGGTCTTACCAGCGCCTGTTTTGTTAGTCCATCCTCTTTCCAGACGGAGATCTCCAGAACATCCCCCGCGCCGACAATATAATTGGGAGGTGCGAGCGCCGGTGAGGTGGCCGTGGAGGCAGGCGCGTGGTCAGCGGAGACTGAGAAGGAGAGTTGAGCGGCAAGCGCAAAAGCTAAAAATCCATTTTTCATAATGCGCATCTACAAGAAGTTACGCGAAACCGAACGGATAAATCGGCTCGTACCTGATGGACCGATGTTGTCCTTAACGGTATGGTCCGACCATACTAAAGCTTATAATATTTGTCACGCCTATTGCAATCCAGGTTGGGGAAGGAAATCAGGCTCAAGGACAGGCCGGCATTGGGGGCCTCTTTTCCTTTTCGATCTGTTTGCATCGGGAGTCTTGGGCGGGGCGACGTGAGTCGCGCAACCGCAGGAACCTGTTGCACTTCCGAAAGTCCATTGCATCGCGCTCGAGTTGGATAACTTGGGTTGATTTCAACAGTTGTAAATTAAGGACGATTTCCATGTTGATCAGGACATTAGCTTTCTTAGGTCTTGCATTGGGTTTAACAAGCGTTCTGATCGGGTGCGGCGGCGCCGAAGAGCGCAAGGCAGAGCATCTGGAGCGAGGGAAAAAATATCTCGAAGAACGGAATTTCGATAAGGCGAAAGTCGAATTCAAAAATGTCTTGCAGATAGATCCTAAGACTTCCAAGCCTTATTTCTATTTGGGGCAGATAGAGGAAGCGCAGAAGAATTGGCAGGATTCCTTCGGCTTTTATCAAAAAGCCAGCGAACTTGATCCGGGGGACCTCGAAGTGAAAGTCAAGCTGGCGAAACTCTACATGTTGGGCAAGCAGCTTGATAAAGCCAGCGAGTTGCTGAATATGGTGCTGAGCTCGAAGCCCGAGGATATCGACGTTAGGATGGTAAAAGCGGGTTTATCGAGCCTCAAAGGCGATCAAATCGCTGCCATCAGCGAGCTTGGCCGCATTACGGCGGAGCAGCCGTCCCGTGTCGATGCGTTTCTTGTCTTGGCGATGCTTCATGGTCAACAGAGCAACTTCGATGAGGCCGAGAGGGTGTTGGAGCAGGGTGTGAGCGCCAACCCGCGCGATACCTCGTTGCAAACGAGTCTAGCCAAGCTCGCCGTTAAGATGAATAAGCTTGAAAAGGCCGAAAATATTTTCAAAGGAATGGTGTCTGGTGATCCCGTCAACCTTGGGCACCGCAAAACGTTATCGGAATTCTACATCCAACAAAAACGCTGGAACGACGCGGAGCGGGTATATCGCGAAGCTATTCAAGTCAGTTCTAATGATAGCCAGCGCTACATTTTGCTTGCGGAGTTGTTGGCAAAATCCGGCAAATCCGATGAGGCGCTAGCCGAACTCACCAAGGCTATTGAGACTTATCCGGACAAGTCGGATTTGCGCTTCGGCTTGGCGAAGCTTTATGAGCAGCGCAAGGAAATCGATAGGGCGGAGCGGGCCTATCGAGACATCATTGCGTTGAAAAAACGCGCTCCGGAGGCCTTGAAAGCGAAAAATCGTCTAGTTTTGCTGGCTTTAGCCCAAGGGCAAGTGGATGAGGCGATCGCGTTGGTCAATGAAGTTCTGAAGGCGAATCCCGGAGATATCCAAGGGCTCTTGCTGCAGGGGCGCATCGCCTTGTTCCGCAAGGATGCCCAAAAAGCAATCGCGGCATTCCGCTCGTTGCTCAAGGATCAGCCCGATTCCCTCGAGATACTCAATTTGTTGGCTGCGGCGCATCTACTCGATGGCAAGCCGTCGCTCGCTCAGGAAAGTCTCGAGAAAGCGGTGGCCGCAAATCCCGATAAGTTCGAGGCACACAAGAATCTGGTCGAGTTTCTGGCCGCTCAAAAGAACTATCCATTGGCCTTGGAGAAGATCAACGACTTTTTAAAGCTCAAGTCCAAAAGCCTGGAAGCGCTGGCTCTCAAGTCGGAAATCTTGGGTGCGGCAGGGAATCACGCGGAGCTGGAAGCTGTTTTGAAACAGATCAAGACCGAGTTTCCCGAAAACCCTACCGGCGGGTTCCATCTGGGCAGGCTTTATCAGGCGCAGAAGAAATATGATTTGGCTTTGGCCGAATATGAGGAAGCGCTTGAAAAATCCAAGAATGATTATGAGATCCTGAAGGCCATTCTTGGAAGTTATATCGATAGAGGACAATCCGAAAAGGGAGTGGCACGAATCAAGAAAGTTCTGAGTGACAACCCGAAACATGCGGGCGCTTACCAGTTGCTCGGATGGTATTACTTGGGCGAAAAGCAAGAGATGGAAGCCGTCAAGCTTATGAACATGGCCATTCAGTCCAACCCCCGCTGGTTACTTCCCTACGCAAACCTTGGAGCCTACTATGAGCAGAAGGGCAGACGGGATCTGGCGCTTAAAACCTACAATCAAGCGCTCGACGCATTGCCGGGGGACCCGAGCGTGCTAATGAACTTGGCGCGGGTTTATGAGATCTCCAAAGACTATGACAATGCAATCAAGCAGTATGAAAGCATCCTCAAATCAAATCCCAACAACATGCTGGCCCGCAACAATCTTGCTAGCTTATTGAGCCTCGACAAGAGCGAAAAAGCCAAGCTTGATCGGGCTCTCGACCTTGCGAAGCAGTTTGATAAAACCGAGGAGCCGATATTCATGGATACGCTGGCTTGGATTTATTATCAAAAGGGCGACTATGGAAAAGCATTGCCTTTGCAGTTGAAAACCGCCGAGAAATCTCCGGAAGTGCCGATTTACCAATATCACCTCGGTATGATTTATCTTAAGAAAGGCGAGCGTGCGGCAGCGACAGAGCATCTTCAAAAAGCTGTGAATTCCGGCAAGGAATTCGTCGGTTTGGAAGAGGCTCGTAGCGCCTTGACCTTAGCCAATGAAGGGAATTGAGGTGCGCATCTTTCCTGCTCAGCTTGGGCGCCGGGCAATTAACGCCTAAAGCGGCTCATTCTCTCGAATCCCCATTGGCATGTCTGGCACCCTGCTTAGGGAAGTGCGGCGGGTGTGGCGGTCTCCTGACTTAACAACCCGCCGTATAGGACTTGGCCGCCAATAACATCCCGTTCTACTTGAAAACGATTGTAGGGTGGGTTAGGCGCGCACTGCCACGAACCATGCCGTGGCCGCGGGACTCTGTGCGCGCCGTAACCCACCGGTTCCGCGGCCTTGCCTGGTGGGTTACGGCGCGCGGAAACACCAAAGGAAATTTGCTGGTTCCGTGCGATGCGCGCCTAACCTACCCTACCCTACACCAGACACACGAATCGGAACGTTGTTTTCGGCCATATCTATAGTCCGCTAGTCAGCGGACGGGGAGATATCGGAAAGTTTGTGTGTGAGCCGGATGTGGACTTTGGACTCTCAAGGCCAAAGTCCGGATTCACTCTCCTTCGGTTCTTGTGAGGCGCTCGAGGTGTTGCATAGCGAGGTGATTTATCGCCAAGGCGCCAGTTCTTGGGGTTGATAGCCCGTCGGCACCTGTAGCCGATCATCGGGAGATATCGCGTCGGTTATCCGGTTCAATGCCATAACGGTGGGGTGCTTGCCGGAAAAGTCCACCATTTCAATGGGTACACCTACCAAATCGCTGACGTCGATAGGCGGTAGTGTTACGCCGAACTGGGTCGCGAATCCCTTCGCTTTTGTAGCTACCCGCTGGGTGAAAGCGAGCAGCGAGCGAATCGTGGCGTAATCATCGGCGGATAACCGCATCGACGACGGACTCGCGAGGCACACTTCCGCCAGTTTGGTCGATCCCCGCAATACATCCAGTTGCTCACAGCTGATTCCGGCTACTTGCTTGCCCCGTCCCGTTTTGACGAGTCTTGAGCTATTCGCCGGATTCTCGGTGGAACCGAGCTGGTCGACCGAAATTCCTCCCAGCATTTCTTCCCATTTAGCCCTTTGCTTCGGGGACAGCCGCTTGAGCTGATCGCCTAGCCCCTGAAGAACCGGCTGAAGGTCTTGGGTCTGACGGGCGATTTGGTCGATCTTTTCTTCGGTAATGGGGGTAAAGCGCTGCTTTTTATGGTCGATCAAGACCAGACGTTCATCCGCACGCTGATAAAAAATATCCAGATTCCGATCGCCGCCTGCGCCCTTGACCATAATTCGGCCGTCTTTGACAACAACGGGTTGGATGGCTTTTTTCTGCCCTTCTTCTACTTGGAATTCGATGGTGCTGTCTGCGTTGGAAGGAAAAATCCAGAACAGATTGATTACAAGAACCAGATTGAAAAGTCTTCGATATTGCATACAGAGATTCCGAAGGTGCCCGTTTACTGCTCCAGCAGATGAATTAAAGTGAATTTTTAACGCTGGGAAAATCAATTCAGTGCGAGCGCAGCCAGTAAATGATGTTTGTCCAACCCGGGTTAGAACGGATTGCCAGAAGTCATTGTGACATGCGTATTTAACTTGCGACAGTCGGTAGGTGACTTTAGGATTACGTTAACGCTTAACAAGTTCAATAACGAAACGTAGACATGTTAAGAGAGTTCAAAGAATTCGCCATGCGGGGTAACGTCGTCGACATGGCAGTGGGCATCATTATCGGGGCGGCTTTCGGCGCCATCGTGAAATCGTTGGTGGACGACATTATTATGCCGCCGATCGGTCTTTTACTGGGAGATGTCGACTTCTCGAATCTCTATATCGTGCTCAAGGAAGGTGCTACGGCCGGTCCGTATGTTTCTTTGGCCGAGGCCAAGAGGGCAGGAGCCGTAAACCATCAATTACGGGCTATTCTTCAACTCGCTGATCAGCTTTTTGCTCGTGGCTTTCTCGGTTTTCCTACTCGTCCGCGGTGTGAACAAATTGCGGCGTGAAGGGCCGGCCGCAGTGCCCGCTACAAAAGAGTGCCCGTATTGCTTGTCGGCAGTGGCGCTAAAAGCGACGCGCTGCCCTCAGTGCACATCCGAGCTTAAGTTATAGGTCGGGCGATGGCGGGCGGACACACGCATGTTCATGTCGATGCAGCCGGGAGCCGCACCAAGTTCCGATTGGGGCTCTCGATCGTACTAACCGTTGCGTTCGTCGTTTTCGAAGCCTTGGCAGGGCTAATTGCCAACAGCTTGGCACTGTTGACCGATGCGGCGCACAACCTGACAGATGTCGTTGCATTAGTACTTTCATGGTACGCACTTCATTTAGCTGAACAGCCTTCCCACGCCGGCAAAACCTTTGGCTATCACCGCGTCGGCATCCTAGTCGCCCTCATCAATTCCACCACGCTAACATTGATCGCCGCCGGAATATTTTATGAAGCGTACCAGCGTTTCATCTCGCCTCCACCCGTTGCCGTCGATATCTTGATTGCCGTCGGCGCAGCGGCGTTCGTAATCAACCTGGTAACAGCGTGGTTGGTCAGCCACGGCTCCGAGCATGATTTAAACCTTCGAAGTGTATTTATTCATTTGCTGGGCGATGTGTTTTCGACTGCCGGGGCGGTCTTTGCGGGTATTGGGATCTGGCTAACCGGCCTCTACTGGCTTGATCCTTTGGCCAGTGTCCTGATCGGTCTGCTTATTCTTTGGAACGCCTGGATTATTCTGCGAGAAACCATCGACATCTTATTGGAAAGCACGCCCCGCGATATCGAGATGAGCTCCATGGTGCGTGATCTGCTTCAAATAGAAGGGGTGAAGGGCGTTCATGATCTTCATGTTTGGAGCATTTCGAAAAGTTTTCGCCTGCTATCGGCGCATATCGTCATCGATGACGTTCTTGTCAGCCAAGCCGCGTTAATACAGCATGAAATCAAGGAGATGATCATAGGCCATTATGGTATCGGTCATTGCACCTTACAGTTGGAGTGCGAGGGATGTGACCCGGATTCCCTGTATTGTGACATCAATCATCACGACCGCCATCGGCGGGCCGATAACCATCGTGCCGTGAGGTGAGCGAATTGAATAAAGCTGTACGGCGGCCTGAAGCCAAGGACCCGAATGCCCGATAATCGACCAAATGGAGGGCGACTGTTCTCGGATTTTGCTTAGAGTTCTTAAAAGCGGTATCATCATTGTTTTCACGGGGCGTAGCGCAGTCTGGTAGCGCACCTGTATGGGGTGCAGGTGGTCGGAGGTTCGAATCCTCTCGCCCCGACCAAATCAAATCATGGACTTAGATAAACAAAAGGCCGATATTAAATCGGCCTTTTGCTTTTTGGTCCCAACTTTGATCCCAACCAATCGCAAAGCTACCTCAGTTTTGCGAAACAGAATTCATCCGTCGCCGGTTAGATCACCCCGCAAGTCAATAAGCCGCCGATTTAGTAGCCCGAACCGTTTCTCCATTACACCCAGCGATTTAGCGACGAGAGCGTCATGCTCGCGAGTGAGCCGATCGAAAGTGCGCCCATGCATTCCCTTCGGTTTGCCGCTTTCGCCATTCAAAATACCGGGCTTCCAGCCCAGTCTTTCCCAGAATCGGTTCATTCGCCGAGCCGCGCGATCATCGGCGGTTTCCCGTTGACTGGGGTAAGCCAGCCGAGAGCGGTGGCGACAGGCGAAGATGCCTGAGATCGGTTGGCAATGGTGGACGCCAAAGGTTAAGCGGCTCGCTGGTTCCGATAGAACTGTTGGGCATAGGCCGCGGGCGATAGAAAGCCCAGTCGGGCCTGACGCCGTTGGCGGTTGTAGAAGATCTCGATCCATTCCGTAATCTCCGCGATGGCTTGTTGTCGCGTAGCAAACCGCCGGTGATGGACGAGTTCGTTCTTCAGCGTGCCCCAAAAGCTTTCCATGGAAGTATCCCAGCAGTTGGCTTTCCGGCTCATGGAGGCCTGGAAACCGAACTGCTCCAGCAACTCCCGATAGGCCTAGGCGCCATACTGGCTCCCCCGATCCGAGTGGTGGATCAGCCCCGGACCGGGCCGCTTTGCCGACACCGCCCGCCAGAGGGACTGGCTGACCAGCGCCGTCGTCATCCGCCCGCCCAGGGCATAGCCCACGATCTCCCCGGTAAACAGATCCTTGTGGCTGACCCGGTACAGCCAGCCTTCGCCGGTCGGAATATAGGTCAGATCGCTCAACCAAACCTCGTTGGGCGACTGCGCTACGGTAAAGTCCTGACCCAGGAGATTGTCCGCCACCGGCAGGCCATGTCGGGAATCCGTGGTCACTTTGAACGTCCGCTTCTGCTTACAGCAGATCCCTAGTCTCTTGCGGATCCGCTTGATTCGATGCACTCCCACCTGCATTCCGTGCTCGGCCAGGTCCCTTTGCAGCCGTTCCGGCCCATCGGTTTCCCGCGTCCTGTGATGGGCCGCCTGGACCTCCACCTCCAGCCGGGACTCGTCACGCGCATGCCGCGACGGTGGCCGTTTGAGCCAGGCGTAAAATCCGCTCGGGGACCCGTCGAACACGCGGCACATCAGGCGCACCGGATACTCGAGTCGCAACGTCTTCATCAGCGCGTACCGGGCAGCGACTCCTTGGCAAAGTACGCGGCGGCCTTTTTTAATAAATTGAACCGCCCCGGGATTTCCGGAGACTCCACTTTTTGAGAGGATGGAGTTATGAAGAAATCATCGAAGTTTTCGCCGGAGGTCCGTGAGCGGGCGGTCCGGATGGTGTTTGAGCACCAAGGGGAGCACGAGTCGCAGTGGGCGGCCATCGGTTCGATTGCGAGCAAGATGGGTTGCGCCGCGGAGACGCTGCGGAAATGGGTGCGGCAGGCGGAGCGCGACCAAGGGGAATGCTCGGGGCTGACCCGTTCTGAGCGTGAGCGGCTCAAGGCCCTGGAGCGGGAGAATCGGGAGCTGAAGCGGGCCAACGAGATTCTCCGCCAAGCCTCGGCTTTTTTCGCCCAGGCGGAGCTCGACCGCCGACGGAAATGATGGTGGCATTCATCGATGCCCACCGGGCCAATCACGGGGTCGAGCCGATCTGCGCTCAGTTGCCGATCGCCCCCTCGGTGTACTACACGCACAAGGCGCGTGAGAAGGACCCCGATCGTTGTCCGCCCCGCCTTCAGCGGGATCGCGAGCTCTCCAAGGAGACTCGGCGGGTCTACGACGAGAACTTCCAGGTCTACGGCGCTCGCAAGGTCTGGCGCCAATTGCATCGCGAAGGCTTCTCGGTGGCTCGTTGCACGGTCGAGCGCTTGATGCGCGCGCTGGGGCTTCAAGGCGTCAGGCGCGGGACCAGGTGCCGAACCACCGTCGCGGATGGCCGGGCGGAGCGGCCGGCCGATCACGTCAATCGGCAATTCACCGCCACCCGAGCTAATCAACTCTGGGTGGCGGATTTTACGTACGTCGCCACGTGGGCCGGCTTCGTCTACGTGGCCTTCGTCGTGGATGTGTTCGCCCGTCGGATCATCGGCTGGCGGGTCGCGTCCTCCATGAAAGCGGACCTCGTCCTCGACGCGCTGGACCAGGCCCTCTGGTCACGCTCTGGAATCGACGGGGTCATACATCACAGCGATCAAGGCCGCCAGTACCTTTCGATCCGCTATTCCGAGCGTCTGGCCGAAGCGGGTGCTGTGCCGTCCGTGGGCAGCGTGGGGGATTCGTACGACAACGCCTTGGCCGAGACGATCATCGGGCTCTACAAGACGGAGGTCATTCACCGCCGGCGACCTTGGCGTCATCTCGATGCCGTCGAGTATGCCACCCTGGAATGGGTGGACTGGTTCAATCACCGCCGGCTGCTGGAGCCGATCGGTAACATCCCACCGGCGGAGTTGGAGATGGCGTATGATCGCCAGCAGAACGAGTCGGCCCTCGCGGCCTGACTCAACGCCAACAGTCTCCGGGAAAACCGGGGCGGTTCAAAATCGCGCTCCAGCTTCACCTCGGCCAATTCACGCTTCACCCGCGTCAGTTCCAACTCAATCTCGGTGAGCGGTCGCTGGGCCGACCCGACATCCTTCAAGGTGCCTTTCCGAGCCGCGATCACCCAATTCTGCAGGGTCTTTGGTGAGAGCGAGAGCTGCTGCCCTGCCTCCCGTAGGGATAACCGTTCTTCCAACACCAACTTCACTGCCTCCTCACGGAATTCTTTCGGATAGGTTCCTTTCGGTAACTTTTGCATTCAACACCTCCGTCTCATCATTGGAAACTTTGGTGTCCACTTTTTCCAGCCTATCTCAGGCGGGACTTGATTAGAGCCATTCACACTTACGCAGCCAGTCTTGAATGAGGTTACCGAGATCACTCCCAAAGGATACTCGGATCTCGATGTCATCCAAAATGATGAGTCCCGCTGAGTGGCGGTTGGGCAAAGGACGCTTGCCGACCCTAACCGGACCTTCGCTGGCAAATTTCAACGTTTGACCTAATCTGTGCCGGAGCGTGCGGCGCGGAGGGAACCTAAAAAACGCAGCTTCTTGAGTTCCGATTGATGGAACTTTTAGGCATTTTTCACTTCTTGGGATAAGTGTTTGTTGATTACAGCTGGTAGATTCTTAGGCGCTTTAATGCGTAATTGTTTATTGACATTGAATCTGCCAAACACAACTTCAATATCATTGATTGACACTCCAAATTCTTTTGCCAGGAATCGAACCATATGATCGGTTGCTCTGCCCGCCACTGGCGCGGCAGTGACACTAACTTTGAGTTGATTGCCTTTAACCTTGCCAATAACATCCTGTTTTGCGCTAGGTTGTCCAAGAATATTAAGCACTAATGTTTCACCATCCCACGCACAGAAAGAATTAATTGCCAATCCTTTGTGCGCCACTCTACCTCCGACATGCGATTGTGTGCTCTTCACTTTTTGCCTCATGGGACTGGTGCTTGAATGCCTGACGAAGCTGTAAAAAAACCTGTTTTCGAGTACTTTTTAGCTTTTAACCAATTGATTATTAAATATGGTTAAGGGTTTTTCTACAGCTTCAACGAACCAGCTAAGCGGCGTGCCGCTGTTTAGTGCGTCCAGGTTGAGCGAATTGTTGGTTCTGTCCCTCCCTAATGTGGGCTGGCCTGCTTTAAATAATTCTGGGCCTCTTGCAGCTCCGGCAGTCCTCTGTCGCTCTGCTGCCACTGACGCAGGACCTTGGAATAGGTACTCATGGCGTTCTCGCGATCTCCTTGCCGGGCGGCGGCGCGCGCAGCGCCCAGTAATAAACGCGCCCGATCTGGTTGTCGAAGAAGGGCCGTCCCAAACTGCTTTTCAGCTTCCGCGGGACGGTCTGCTTGTAATAGGATTTCACCGAACAATTCGTGCGAGGGCTTGATCTGTGGAGCCGGTCCCGGCAAAGGTGGCACCGAGTCCTCCAAGGCGCTTGCTTGCTTCATGCTCTTGATCGCCTCGTCCAGGTTGCCTTTTGAAGCGCTCGTCACGGCGGCGATCTCTAGCCGTTGAATCTCCAATATCTTGGACAAAGGAAAATCGACACCGGGCAGTTCTCCTGTGCCGGCTCGCTGCTCCAACGCTTGTAATGCATCAATACTCTTCTGGGCATCTGGCGAGTTCTTCTGTGCGGCCGCCATACCCCGTGTGAATATCCATAGCGCCTGAACATACTGGGCTGGTGCTTGGTACGGGCCAGGACTGCCCTCGACCGAATCAATGAAAGGCGCGGCATCCTTCTGAAGCGGATCAATTAGCTTTGTTGCCAAATCCCAGCGGGTGGTTTCAACCACGAAGGCGGCGACCATACCGGAGTAGATAAACGTTCCGTAGCCTTGGAAGTTCCTGTCATCTTTAGGACCCTCAGCCAGGCTCTTTTGCATCTCAGTCAGCAATGCTTCCGCCTCGCTGTAGCGGCCCTGTTGTAAATAGACATAGAGCAGCCAGTAAAGGCTGTGATAGTCGCGCTTTCCGATGGGAACATTTTTCTGCTGCACCCATTGCTTTTCCTGCGTCGAGGCGGCTTCCGGCCACATCCCCAGTTGCAGGAAGATGTGAGAAGGCATGTGCAGGGCATGGGGCGCCTCGGGCGCGATTTCGGCATAGCGCCGCGCGGCTGGAAGCGCCAGGACGGCATGGTCGGGGTCATCAAACGCGTGGAGGATGTAATGCGTCGCGCCGGGGTGATTGGGCTCTTTTCGGGCAATCTCTAACGTGATGGCGCCCGCCCGCATCCGGATCCGTAAACCGGCCGGGTCGTCCGATCGAACGCTCCCAAGCAGGGCCAGCGCATAAAAGGCGGCGCCCTCCAGGTCATCCGGATAGTCTCGGTAGACCTCTTCCATGGCCGCCGCGTAGGCTTGATCGCGCGCGACCTTATCGCCCTCGCCGTATAGTATCTTCACCGCGTGCAAATAAGCGCGCTCCCTTGGGGTCGGCTTCGGGGTATCCTTGATTCTTGCCAGCACCTTTCGTGCGGCCTCAGTGTCTTGCTGTCCCCAGAGCGGATGATTGTAGGTCATCGCCTCGCCCCAGTAGCCCATCATGAAATCCGGTTCGGTCTCGACGGATTTGCGAAATTCATCGAGCGCCAGGTCATACGAGAAGGAATGAAGCGCGGTGACCCCGCGCAGGAAGTGAACCCGTGCCTTTTCAGATTCGGCTGACGTTGGGAAATTGACCGTACCCAGTCTGAACTCCTGCGCACTCGTAGCGGCGGCAAGCATCGCCGTCACAAATGTGATAGCTAAAACCGATGCTCTGTACGAAAACCTGGTAAATGACATAAGTTTTACTCCCGCTAACGTGAGCCCTTGATCGGAGGGCCTACCCAGGGTATAGAAAACCCTCTTCAGCCGCTTAAGCTCGCTCTCCTTTCTTGGACAGCGAAAGAGGCGAAGTCGCAAAGTCATTTGCGCTGTTCGCGCGCGAGAATGCCGATAAGCGCCTGTCCGCTATCAAACCCACTTCGTGGGAGGCTGGCGAATTCGCCGGAAGGGCGTTTCACGGCAACTTCATCGCGACAGCACAGACAACGAATAAGCGGAGTCTCTGCATTTGTGGCTGCTTCAGAGCCGCAATCCCTTGGGCACCAACCACCGTTCGGCAAACTCGAAAGCGCCCTCAATGAATAGCGCGAGCAAGGCAGCAGGGATGGCACCTTGGAGGATCAGTCCCTTGTCGTCCAAACGAATGCCCGTGAGAATCGGTTGTCCGTAACCTCCCGCGCCAATCAGCGCGCCCAGGGTCGCCATGCCTACGTTGATCACAGCAGCCGTCTTGATGCCGGCGAGAATAGTGCGCGAGGCCAGGGGCAATTCCACCAATCGCAGACGGGCGAAGCGGGGGAGCCCGAGGGCATCGGCCGATTCGAGCAGAGAAGGTGGGATGTCTCTGAGCCCCGTACAGGTATCGCGCACGATGGGCAGGAGGCTATACAGAAACAGGGCGACGATGGCAGGCCAAGTCCCGATACCGAGCAGCGGGATCATGAACACGAGGAGCGCCAGCGACGGGATCGTTTGGAGAATCCCGGCGCCCCCGAGTACCAGCCGCCCGAGACGCGGCCTCCGCGCACAAAGAATCCCGAGGGGAACGGCGATGAGGATGGCGGCGGCCAGCGATATTCCGACCAGGGTGAGATGCTCGACCGTGTGGCGCCACAGGCTCGTACTCAAGCCCACCCGCCGGGAATCGGCCGTGATCCCGAGCCGCTTCCGCAAGAAGCCGGCCGCTACCTGGCTCTCCGGCAGCTTGTCGAGCTTGGCCTCGGCATTCATGGCGATCATCGTTTCCTCGGAGATCTGCCCTTCGAGTTGCCGGAGGGCCGGCAGAACCGCCGGCTGGCGTCCGGTGAGGTCGGCCCGGTAAAGAAAAACGGCGCGATAGTCGGGGAAATAGCCCCGATCGTCTTGAAGCACCCGCAGTGAGTAATACTGTATGTCCGCATCAGTGGTATAGATATCGGTCACATCCAAGCTGCCGCTGGCCAGCCCCCGATAGGCGAGATCATGGTCCAATCCAATCACCGCTCGGTGGGGTAACCGGTAGGCTTGCCGGAGTCCGGGCCACCCATCCGCCCTGGCCATGAATTCGTTGCTGAAACCGAATTTGAGCTCCGGATGCTCGCGCAATCCGGAGATAGTGGAGATTCCCAACCGATCCGCACGCGCAGCCGGCATCCCTAAGGCGTAGGTGTTGTTGAATCCGAGCGGCTCGCTCATTAAGACGCCTTCTCCGGCCAAGACTCGGCGCAGCGTGGCGAGATCTCGCCGGCCCTGCAGTCGATCCGCGAAGATCTCCTCCATCAGGGTTCCTGTGTATTCGGCATAGAGATCGATCTCGCCGGTTAAAAGCGCCTGCCATAGGAATCGCGTCCCGCCCAGTTGATCCTTGTGCTGCGTCTCGATGTCCCTGCTCCGGAGAACTTGGGTCGCGATTTCGCCGAGGATCACCGACTCCGTGAACTGCTTCGAACCCACGATCACATCCGGTACTTCTCTAGCTTCTAGAGACGAGCCGTAACCGAGCCATAGACTGAGCAGTAAAACCGTGCCGCGGATCATGTCGGCGGTCTGGTGAGGTTGTCGATGAGGCTGCGCTGCGCCTGCACAAAACGTGCAACGTACGCTGTGGCCGGGGCTTCGATCAAAGCCGCCACCGGCCCTCGTTGCTCGATGGCGCCCTCGCGCAGCAGGACGATCTCGTCGGCAAAATAGCCGGCCTCGCCCAAGTCATGCGTCACCATCAGTACGGTTTTGCCCAGGGAAGTGAACAGCGTCTTGAGATCGGTCTGGAGTTCATAGCGGATCAATGGGTCCAGGGCACCGAGGGGTTCATCCAGCAGCAGGATCTCGGGGTCCAGCATCAGCGCCCGCATCAGGGCCACCCGTTGCCGCTCACCCCCGGAGAGCTGGGACGGATAACGGTCGAGTGCCTCCACCGGCAGGCGAACCAGTTCAGCCAGCTCGATAACTCGGGCATCTATTCGGGCTGAAGGCCAGCCGAGACGCCCCGGCATCAACGCCACATTGCCGCGGCCAGTCAGGTGCGGAAACAATCCGCCCTCCTGGATGACATAGCCCATTCGCCGGCGAAACGCCAATGCCGTCAAGGCGGTGACCCGCGCGCCCATGAACTCAACAGTGCCCTGGTTCGGCAGGATAAGGCCGTTCGCCAGCCGAATCAGGGTGGATTTGCCGGAGCCGCTCGCTCCGATAATCACGGTCACTCGACCTCTGGGAATCAAGAGATCGATGCCGCGCAGCACGGCAACGCCGTCATACTCCTTGGTGACCCGTGACAGTTTGAGCATGCGGCGATCATACCTGCGATGACTCTTGTTGTCGTGAAGAGCGAGCCGCTAACGGATTGCAACCCGGTGGGCTAGGCCAACGGGCCCTCAGGCAAGGCAGGCAATGGCCCAAGCTGCTCCGTTGGTATTAAGCGCCAACGGCGAACGTGCGGTGAAAGAGCGCGGGGCGAACCACCGGCGATGCGGCCGCCTTGAAACGGCGTGAGCCTCCCAGACGATGAACACTGATCGCTCATCATTGCGGTCTCGTGGCGCGTCGGTCGGAGCCAATAGTCCCCGAAAAACGCGGCTTCGCCTTGCCTCCATGATGGCATGCGACATCTCACTACGGTATCCTGTGACCCGGTCAGTATAGATGTTCGGGTTACCTCGGCACCGGTCCAGTCCGGTCACGTACCCGGACGGACATGATCCTTCGGATCACCCAGTCGCCCCGCGTCGATTCGTTCGAGGTACAACGGGGGGGGGGGCACACCACTCCACAAATGACTTTGCGCCGTTCCGTTTGCCTTACCTTTTACCAATCGGCACAATGTAAAACCCGACGATTCCGGGGGCTACTCGATTTGCTCACCCTCCATCATTTCATCTCTCGCCCCGCAAGAAGCCGCTTAGCCCCGCTTTCGTCTGCAATTTTATGCCACAGAACATGCGCCATAATGCACTCAATCCAGGTTATCGCCTGCAGTGGTTTTCGATAGAACAAGTTCTGGGTCAGGGTGACTTCGGAGTCACTTATCTCGCCCACGATTCTATTCTTGACCGCCACGTCGCTATCAAAGAATACCTCCCGGTGAAGCTTGCGGTTCGCGACGGTGCCGCTTTGATCCGTCCGGCCACGGAGGATTACAGTGAGCAGTATCTCGAGGGACTGGAGCTTTTCATCGCCGAGGCGCGCATGCTGGCGAAGGTGGAGCATCCTAATATCGTGCGGGTGCTCAACGTTTTCGTCGCGAACAATACCGCTTACATGGTAATGAGCTACGAGGAGGGCGAAACCCTTCACGCCGTCCTCGAGCGCCGTAGGACCTTGGAGCAAGGTGAACTCCTCAGGTTCTTGATCCCCATCCTGGATGGCTTGGAGAGAATACATAACGCCGGTTTTGTCCATTGCGACATCACGCCGGCCAATATCATGCTTCGCAAGGACGGGAGTCCCGTGCTGCTGGACTTCGGGTTTGCGCGTCAGTCCTTGGGAGAAAAGACACAGACCCTCCCTTGCATGCTTTCTCCCGGTTACGCGGCCGTGGAACAGTATTATGGGAAAGGCGATCAGCTAGGGCCCTGGACCGATATCTACAGTCTTGGCGCGACCCTTTATAGGAGCATTGCCGGCATTGCCCCTCCCGATGCGCTCGAACGCAGCCAGAGTATCATCTCGGCCTCGAAAGAGATCTTTGTCCCCGCCAGACAGGTCGGCGGACCTCGTTACAGCGAAGGTCTGCTTCGCGCGGTCGACCACGCCCTGAGCTTGAATTCGCCGAATCGCCCGCTGAGTATTGCGGCGTGGCGGCGGGAGTTTTCCCTGGCGCCGGAGTTGCCGCCGGTTGAAGATGCGCCGAAGCAGCCAGAGGCGAAAGCTGAGACCGTGGCCGTTGACCCGGCCGATGCGCCGGGACCCCGGCCAACCTCCGGTGCCGCTCGCTCGCGCATTCTGGCCATCGCTTCAATGGTCTTGATCTGTATCGGCGGGCTTGTTTGGTTGAATCGCGACCTGATCTGGGAGCCTAAGCGACTAACTGCATTATCGGGTGCCGAGCAAACCGTCCGCGAGGATGATCCAGCTGGTAATGATCAGTCCGCAGCAGCCGCGCCGCATGAGATCGCTCCAGCCACTCCGCCTTCGCCGCCTGATAAATCAACCATCAAGACGGACGCCGGCGACCAAGCGGATTCCAAGCAGCACGAGGCTGAAATCGACGCGCTATTCGAACTATTGGCCCAGGCCGGCGAGGACATCAGGGCGGGCCGCCTGATCAGCCCCAAAGACAATAATGCCCTCGTCAAATATCGCTTGGTGCTCGCGTTGGCCCCCGACCAGCCACAGGCCAAGCAAGGCATTCAAGAGATCATCGATCGCTTCGCCCAGCCGGCCCGCGAAGCCATGGCTCGCGGGGACTGGAATCTGGCGCAGACGCGCATCGACGAAGTCACGATTGTCCTACCGGAAGCCGAAACTTTGCGCCAAGAGCTCAACACCCGTAGAGCCGAAGCCGAAAAGGAATACTCCAAAGCCAATGCCGAACAAAAGCCTGTCGAGCAGCCTGCGGCGGTCCTCCCCGATAACAAGCAAGCCACTCAATCGCCGAGCGCGTTGAAACCTCCCGAGGCTCAGGGTGATGCCGAAAAATCCGCCGCCGAGGAAGACGCCGCGCGCAAGCAGGCAGTGCAGCGCACGATTGGACGCGCATGGCGAGCCCTCAACCGAGAGGAATGGGATAAAGCGCAAGCTTATATCGACCAAACCGCGGCGACCCTGGGAGATGCCGAAGAGGTGCAAACCCTCCGCCGCCAACTGATTTCGCGTAAGGCCAAAGCCGACCAATTGAGAGAGGCCGCGGCGGAGGGAGCTCAGACGGAAAATGCAGGAGCAGTCGAACGTACGATTCAGCCGACGGATATTACAACAGGGGTTAAGATCCAAAGCGCCACGGCGACTCCAAGCCAGGTAAGGCCCGGTGAAACGGTGGACTTCGTCACAAAATATAACTTGACGCTTCCCGCCGGTATCCGGGATACGGAGGTTGAACTCAGTTGGGTGCTGAAGGTGAACGGCAGGCGAATAGGCAAAGAAGGCGCTGATTTCAAACTGGCCAAGAATGGTATCAACACGGCTTCGAATGAATTGACCGTTCCCCCCTATATGAAACCCGGCACCTATACCGTCGAGCATAGAGTGCGCGCCGGCAACAGTAAGGATGTCATCAAGTCGTACTTTTCCGTTGTGGGCAAGTCTCAAAAGCGGTCGGATGAAGTTGCGCCAAGCGAACCCATGCAAGGTGAGCAGTAGTAAGTGATTCGCTAGTTTCTGTTGGCATTTAGGACTGGTGTTTTTGAAAGAGCGTCGTTCCGGCATGGAGTGCCCGACAAATGCGCAGGGAACGAATTCGGACGCGTAAAGTGCGGGGCATAGCCCGAACCCTATGGATAGGGTGAGCAATCCAGGCTATACAGCGCGTCCTTTGAGGTGACTACGTGTCAAGTCCCGCCTGTTTATAAACCTTCTTGCGAAAGAGATGGGGATGGGAGGTTTGCCAGTTTTTGAGAGCTTGAACGGGGGTGAGATGGCCCAAGGCCCGCTGTGGGATGTGCTGGTTGTAGAGGGCGACATAGCGG
>NZ_DASPLO010000058.1:0-54600 GCF_035627495.1 Methylocaldum sp. | reverse complement strand
GATCGAATGCTTCTTTGGCAAAATCAAACACTTCCGAAGAATCTTTGCCCGCTTCGAAAAATTGCAGCGTAACTTCATGGGCTTTCTTCGCTTCGTCTCAGCACTCATCTGGTTGCGTTGAAATGTCAACAGAACCTAGTGTTATAATTAAATGCACTAATCTTGTGTGTCCCCATTGCTGGCGTAGCTCAGTCGGTAGAGCAGCTGATTTGTAATCAGCCGGTCGGGGGTTCGAATCCTCTCGCCAGCTCCACGCTTCCCGCCTTAAGCCCCTTTAACCGAGTGGGGCTCGTTTAACGACGTTGTCGTCGGATATCTAAGCGCCGTACGAATTCGGCGATGATAAGTTGATAGAGTCTGTCGCCTAGGACTTGATCTTCAATGCCTGCATCGATGTTCGGGTTGTCATTTATTTCGATAACGCATACGCCGTTCTCGGTTTGTTTCAGGTCGACCCCGTAAAGCCCGTCTCCAATCAACTTGGCAATAGCCAGGGCGGTATCGACGACAGCGTTTGGAGTCTCTTCAATAGCCAAAGTTCTAAAGTTTCCTTCCACCGCTTTTCCCGACGCCCGGTGTCTGACAACCTGCCAATGGGCGCGAGACATGTAGTACTGACAGGCGAACAATGGCTGTCGATTTAGGATGCCTATTCGCCAGTCAAATTCCGTATAAACGAACTCCTGGGCGAGGATCAGATCGGACTCCTTGAATAGTTTCTCCGTAAGCGTTTTGAATTCCTTCTCGTTGTCAGCTTTGAAAACACCACGAGAAAACGAGCCGTCCGGGATCTTTAGCACTACGGGGAAGCCGATGTTGCCATCTACGGATTCAACATGTCCCTTTTGCAGAATGCTGCTTTTCGGTGTTGGAATGCGGTTCGCGGCCATCAGTTCAGCTAAATATACCTTGTTGGCGCACTTCAGGATGGAGTCCGGATCGTCCATGACCACCATGCCTTCAATCTGTGCCTTTTTCGCGAATCGGTATGTGTAGTGATCGATGTTGGTAGTTTCGCGGATAAAAAGGGCATCGTATTCGGCTAGCCGCTCGTAATCCTTCCTCTCAATCAGTTCTACATCGACCCCGTGCTTTTTCCCGGCTTTGACGAATTTTTGTAGGGCGCCGGCATTGGATGGGGGCATGATTTCCGCTGCATTACGCAATACGGCCAAGTCGTAACGGGACGTGTTCCTGATGCGAGGCGCGCGCCATGGTTTGGCGAGATAGCCGTTCAAGGCGTCGATGAAGAGTTGCCGGTTCGGTTCGCTCAGCGATCCCGTGAGATGCATAGGCTTTACGGTATCGATATGCCACTTGCCCTGATAGCGGAACTCGACCTTGAGCAATGGACATTGAAATAAGTCGAAGATTTGCCGAGAAAGATCCTGCAGATTTGGATCTTCGCTGCGACCGAAGAAAATCGGCAACTCGAAAGTCTGGTCGATTTCGCGTTCGCGTTTCTTGAATCGTTTCTGGATAACGCCGCTAAGATCCTCGATATTAAGGCTATAAATAGCTTTGCTGCTGAGGCTGGTGAGGGTTCTTACGGTCGGAATGACCCGGTGGCTGCGGGGTTCCGCCAGCAGAGAGCAAAAATACCCGGTGCTAAGATAGCGATAGCTGCGACACAGGTTAATGACGCGGATGTCTTTGGTTTTCAGGTACTCCGCCTTTGACAAGTAGTCGCGTGCTGCGACGACCTGCACACGCGGATAATCCGCCTGCCAGTCCTTCAGGCTTTCTACAACGACAATGTGGACTGACATGTCAGTGACGCCGGCGCGATTTTGCCTTGCGAAGGATTAAAACCGATTTCTGGCCGGTTTTGCCGTAACGAGCCATCCGTTGAAAATCCTTTTTATGGATGGGCATATTGATGCAGTCGGTGGACGTTTTTCCTGCGGCGTAGTCGACATACGGATCGTGCACGTAGAAATAATGTTCATCGAAACCCGTTACCACGATCCAATGGGGAAACTTTTCCTGATAGAGCCGGTACGAGCTTATGAGTACCACCGGTATACCGCCTTGTTCCATTTTTTCTTGCAGTTCATTGTAATTGAGCGCGCCGTATACAATCTTTACCGGCAGCTTCTTTAACTCGTCCAGAAAATCTTCCTGTACGACTTGCATTACCTCCCGCTTTTCGGGGTCGCGTACCGAAGTAATGAAGAGTGCGCCCTCGTCGTTGACAAATACTTCGACATCGAAGCCTCGGTGATAGGCTGAAAGCGCCAATCCATAAGGGCCGCAGCCGCCGTGTCCAGACGTCATGAAAACGGTGGTTGATTCGCGCCAGATCCTCAATTCCAGCTTTCGGTGTAGTTCCAAATCGGTTTGCAAGGTCCTCATGGCCATCATCAGGGACGCCGGCCCGCAGGTGAAATCCAAGGTCTGCTGGTAGTAAGGCACCCGCGCCAGTTCCGGATTCAGGTGGGGCGCCAGCATTTTTTCGAAGCGCAAGGCCGAGGCGTGATCCTCGTAGTAGTCGGGTACGCTCTCCAAATAGCGGTAGCCGAGCCCCTCGAAAAGTTTGATCGAAGGCAGATTGTCGCGCCGCACTTCGAGCCGCAAGGTTACGCACTCCCGGTCCAACGCCAAGCCTTCCGATGCCTCCACCAGATTCCGCCCTATTCCCTGGCCGCGATAGGGCGTATCGACCGCGTAGGAATACAAGCGAGCCAACGACGTACCGGTATGGAACAGCACCATGGAATATCCGCGAATGATTCCCCTTTGAACATCCACGACGGTTGTCGCATTTGCCTTGGTGAGAAGATAGCGGAAGTTGCGTCGCGAAATGCGGTCGATATCGAAGCATCGGTCTTCGATCCGAACAAGGGCGTCCAGATCGTCCAAGTTGGCTGCGCGAATCATGAAGCGTTGTGGAGGCAAGACGTCGAAAAAGGTGTAAGGCGATTCAGCTCGGACATATTACCCGAAAAATAGTGACCGCTAAGACTGAAAGTAGTCCGGCGAACGAGCCGGCGGCCGTTCAACGATCAACGGAGCCGATTCTCTATGTCGATGCGTTCCCAAGGCAGGTCGGTGAACGAGGCGCCGACATGGCCGTGGGCGGGGAGCATCCGATAGAAGCCGGTTTTGTGGCGGGCCGGCAGATGGCGGAGGCCGAAATCCCGGATAATCGCCCCCAGGCGGAAATCGATGCACTCGCTCAGCCGGCTTTCGATGAGGCCTTCGGCGATAATGGCGGTGCCGTGGGTGCGCACCTGAAGGCTGACCGGCCGCGCCTGGCCAATGGTGTAGCTCAGCTGGACTTCGCATTCGTCCGCGAGCCCGGCGGCAACCACGTTCTTGGCGGCATAGCGGGCGACATAGGCGCCGACCCGGTCGATCCGACACGGGTCCTTGCCGGACAAGGCCGACCCCGAGTGCCGCGCATAGCCACCATAGGTGTCGCTCGCGCTCTTCCGCCCGGTCATGCCCGAGTGGGCCGCGGGACCGCTCTTCGGGAAAATGCCCCGCGGGTTGATGAAAATATCGGTCTCATCGTCCGGCCGGATGGCTTCGCTCTCGAAGACCGGGCCGACGACGTATTGGAGCAGGTCGGCGCGAAGCGCGGCGGCGTCGATCAGGTTTCCCCCTTGATAGCCGGCGATCAGGGTGATGCTTTGAATCCTTTTGGGTTTGCCGTTCTCGAATGCCACGCCAACTTGAGTGGTGCAGTCGGGAGACAAATAGGGAATGGTTTTGCCTTCACGTACCGCGGTCAGCTGCCGGGCCAGGCGATTGGCCATGGTAATGGGGAACGGCATCAGTTCGGCGGTCTGGTTGCAGGCGAACCCGAACTGGGTGATCTGGTTGCGGACGGTGATCCGATCCAGCTCCTTTTCGGTCAGCTCCCGCTCGTCCCATTCATAACGTTGATCGAGCGGCTGGGCCATCAGACTGGTGACCACCGTGCACTCGGCGGCGTTGAAGTCTTCCTTGCGATACCCGACCGCACCCACGACCTCTCGCGCCAGATCGGGAATGTCCACCGTCGCTTTCGACGCGAAACGGGCGGCGACGAACACGATCCCCTTCGACAAGGCGCACTCGGTCACGACATGCGAGTAAGGATCCTGCTGCAGGAAGCGATCGACGATAGCGTCGCTGATGGTGTCGCAGAGCCGGTCCGGGTGGCCTTCGGCCACCGACTCGGAGGTAAACAAAAAGCTCTTTTTCATGATCGTCCCTCTTCTCGGTGTGACCCGTGTTGCAACCGCTTGACCCCTTCATTGACCAGAAACGGCGTTGTTGCACCTGCGGCAATCGCCAGCCAGTCGAGGGGGGCGATCGGAGACAGTCGCAGCAGCTTGCGGAGGGGAGGTAAAAAGGCCGCCCCGACTTGCAGCGCGGCTGAACCGATCAACGCGGCATTCAAGAGCCGGTTAGGCGGCCGTTTGTGCTTGTCGAACACGCTGGTGTGCTCCGAGCGGCAGCTGATGGCGTGCAGCAACTGAGCGAGCGTGATGGTCATAAACGCATTGGTACTGGCAGCGGGGCCCAATCCATACCGGGTCAGGCTATAGCCGTAAACCGCCATAGAGCCGCCGGTGAGGACCAGTGATTCGCGCGCGAGCTTGAAGGCGTCGGTGCGGCGAATAATCGGCTCCGCCGGATCGCGGGGCGATTGTCGCAACACGTCCTGCTCGGGCGGTTCGAGCGCCAAGCCGAGACCGGGCAGGATATCCGTCAACAGGTTGATCCACAGCAGTTGCATGGGATTCAGCACTTCCCCCGCGCCGGCCGCGGTGCCCATCAACATGATTTCGATTTCGCTCAAATTGCTGGAGAGCAGGAAACGCAGGCTTTTTCGGATGTTCGCATAAATGGTTCGTCCCTGCTCCACGGCGGCGATCATGGTGTGCAGGTTGTCGTCTTCCAACACCACATCGGCGACCGACCGGGCCACCTCGGTGCCGCGCTCGCCGAGCGCCACGCCCACGTCGGCCGCTTTTAAGGCCGGACCGTCATTGATGCCGTCGCCGGTCATGGCCACCACGCGTCCGGCCTGTTGCAGCGCCTGGACGATCCGGAGCTTGTGCGCCGGGCTGACCCGCGCGAAGACCGTGGTATCGTTGACGATGCCCGCGAGCAGATCCGGGTCGAGCTTGTCCAGGCTGGTGGAATCAACGATTTCGAGCGGCCTATCGCCGTTCAGTCCCAAGCGTTTGCCGACGGAGAAGGCGGTGGTGCTCTGATCGCCCGTAATCATCACCGTGTTGATTCCGGCTTCATGGAATTTTGCCATCAATTTGTTCATCCCCTCCCGGAGGGTGTCTTCCATGCCGACCAGGCCCAGCCAGACCAGGTTTTGGGTGATGGCGGCGGTCGACGTTTCCGCCGAGTGGCCGAAGGCCACGCCCAGCACCCTAAGGGCTTGCCCTGCCATGGCTTCGTTTTGCGCCAGAATGGCGTTTCGCTGCGCCTCGTCCAGGTCAACCCGGACGCCGCGGTCCAAGCGATGCGTGCACAGGCCGAGCACGTCCGCGGGGCTGCCCTTGACGGCGATGAGATGTTCGCCGTCGCCATGGCCGTGGGCTGTGGCCATGTAAGGCCGGTCTTCGGCGCGGTGCACCGTTTTGAGGAGCGGATGGCGCTCGCGCACTGACTTAATGTCTTCGCCAGCCATGAGTGCGATGTCGACCAAAGCGGACTCGGTGGGCGAGCCGTCGAGTTGCAGGTTGCCCCCATGTTCAAGCAGCTTGACCTCGCTGCACAGGCAGACGATCTCAAGCAGGCGTTTGAGGTCTTCCTGCTCAGTCAAATCGAGGGGCTCATTGTTCAGGAGCAATGTGCCGTTGGCACGGGTCACGGAAGCGTCCGGCAGTTCGATGCTGACGGCGCGCATCCGGTTCTCGGTAAGCGTCCCGGTCTTGTCCAGGCACAGGGTTTGGATCGAGCCCAGCCCCTCCACCGCGGGCAATTGCCGCACCAGCACTTTGCGCCGCTGCATTTCCTGAATGCCGAGGGCCAAGGTGGTGGTCGCCACCGCCGGCAATCCTTCCGGCACCGCGGCTACCGCGAGGGAGATGGACGACTTCAACATTTGCAGCCCGCCGAAACCGCGCAGCAGACCAAGCCCGAACATGAAGGTGCAGACGCCGCCGGACAACAGGGCGAGCTGCGTCCCCATCCCGTTCAACTGGCGCTGGAGCGGTGTCTCCGGCGGTTTGATCTCGCCCACTAAGGACTGAATCACGCCGATTTCGGTGTGCGTGCCGGTGCAGACGGCAACGGCGAGGCCGCTGCCGCCGGTGACGACGGTGCCGCGGTGCACCATGTTCTTCCGGTCCGCCAGAGGCGTATCCGCAGCCGCCAAAAAGCTATGATGCTTGCTGATCGGCAGGCTTTCCCCGGTGAGCGCCGATTCGTCTACCGTGAGGCGGTTGCTCGAGACGAGCCGTCCATCCGCCGGGATGTAGAAGCCGGGTTCGAGCACCAGAATATCGCCGGGCACCACGGCTTCGAGCGCAATGTCCGTCCGATTGGCGTCCCGAACGACGAGTGCCCGGGCTGGTGTCAGCTGGCCCAGGCTGCCGATGATTCGCTCGGCCTTGCTCTCCGTGACATAGCCGATGGCGGCGTTGATCACCGTCACACTCAGGATCACCAGGGCGTCGGCGACGCCGCCCGTGGCGATCGAGACCGCCGCCGAGAGGCCGAGCAGCGCGACCGGCGGATTCATGAACTGGCCGGCAATCATAGCCAAGGCCGAGCGCGGCTTTTGTACGCTCAAGACGTTCGGCCCGTAGCGGAGCAGTCGGGATTCGGCATCGTCCGCACGAAGGCCCTGCTCGCGGCTGCTGAGTGCCTCTAGCACGGCACTGCTTTCGACAGAGTGGAAACTCTGACGGGGTGGACCTGCGGCGGCTTCAAAGATGGCCTTGGAGCGTCCGGTATCCTGTGTCTCTCGTTTGCTATGATCGCTCTTTAGCTTTTGACTCAGGTGGGCTAGAAGGCTTCGAGTCACGCCGCCCGGTTTTTCGAACCCAGCTGCCTTGGATTTTGCCTTAGACTGAGCGACGGCGATGGGCGTCCACTGCGAGCGGGCGCACCGTTCCAGTTCATTCACAATACGGTCGATAGGTCGATCGGGCTCGAACCGGATCAAGGCGCTGCCGGTAAGCGGATTGGCGCTTACGGAGTCGAACAATCGGCTCTTGCCCGGAAGTTCCTCGAGAGCCTGCTTCATGATTTCCGATCGATAAAGCCCGCGGACCTTAACCCGAATCCGGCCGGGGGCGCCATGATGGACGAGCGTAATCAGGATAAGCCCTGCGGGGCTTTGCTTGGAGAAATGAATTTGGCGGATGGCGCTTTGATCGAGCGTACCGTTCATCGGGAAACTCGTTCCGCAAGGGCGGACATCGGATAAGTGCCGGAATAAGGCGTCACTGTCCTTCTGCGGTTATCAGTTCTGGGCGGGCAACGAACAAGTCTATTTAGGGCAGGTTACCGAAATATGACATTTTCCAGGGGATCGGGTTTCCTGTACGGTGCCGCTATACGCCCATGAACATAGGTTGAATGTATGTGCCGCTCATCCGCCAATTGCAACAGGCAAAAGAGCTGTTCCATCAAGTTTTCGCATCGAGCCAACCGAGCGGAAAGGTATCGATCTTCCCCGTGCTTCAGCACAAAAAAATCGGCGCTCTTGCCCGGCTCGAAATTTCCGGCTTCATTCTCAAGTCTAAGTGCTTTTGCTCCGCCCAAGGTCGCGAGATAGAGTAGTCGCTCGGCGTTCAAGCAAAAGCCCTGTAATTGCTGAACTTTATAGGTTTCGGACAGTTCCCGCCACACGGAGAACTGCGTACCGGCGCCGATATCCGTACCCACGGCTACCCGAATGCCGTGTCGTAAGTGCTCTTGCAGCGGAAACAAACCGCTCCCGAGATAGGCGTTGCTGGTGGGGCAGTGACATACGGCACAGGATGCTTCAGCCATCCGGTCCATTTCCGTTTCTGTGGTGTAGAGGCTGTGTGCCAGCACTGTGCGTTCTGCGATGAGCCCGAAGCTATCGTAAACGTCCAGATAGTGGCGACTTCGGGGAAATGCGGCTCGTACCGCGGCAATTTCCGAACGGGTCTCGTTGATGTGGGTTTGGAGATAGCATTCGGGGTGACCTCTTAGCAGCGTGCTACACATTTCCAGCAACTCGGGCGAACAGGACAGTGCGAAGCGTGGTGTGATGGCGTAGTGGAGCAGGGGGGCACTCTGGCACACTCCGATGAGCTTTTCGATCTCATCGATAGACTGTTCGGCTGTTCGGAGCAGAGGGTGCGGTGCGTTCCGGTCCATCAACGTCATTCCGGCGATTAGTCGAATGCCGGATTGCCTGGCTGCATCGAACAGCGCGACGTTGGCTTCATAGAACTGCGAGCCGAATACCATGGCCGTGGTTGTTCCGCAGGCTAACAGACGCTCGACGAAGTGTTGTGCAGCCTCCCTGGCAAAAGATTCGCAGGCGAAGCTTGCCTCGGCCGGATAGATCGTGTTCTCAAGCCAATCCAGCAAGCCCTTCCCCAACCCAGCGGTCGCATAGAATTGCGGGAAATGCAGATGCGCATCGATGAGGCCGGGTATGATCCAAGCGCTGCCGTGGTCGATAATTTCGCTTTGCGGAAGTGCGGCGAGCACGGACTTGCGCTCCCCGAGCGAGGCAATCCGGCCCGAAAGGTTTATCGCCAGCGCACCGCGCTCGATGATTTCCAAGGCGCCTTCCCCTGCAAACGGATCACCGCGCAGATGGGCGATAGTGCCGGTGTGTATCGTTATGGGAGTCATGGCTGACGTCTCGATTGTTTCTGGCCTCTCCACCTCGTCACGTCAATTAGAGGTCCAACAGCGCCGGCAATTCGTTCACGGAATCAATGATTTTGTCGGGATGAATCGATGAGGCGTTCACATAGCTTGCTCGATATTTGCCGGTTTTGACCAGGATGCCCGTTAGCCCGGCCTTTTGGCCGCCGCCGATATCGGAATCGATATCGTCACCGACGACGGCAGCCTCCCGTGCCTTTAATCCCATATCCTGTAGCGCTATCCGGAAGAAATCCGGAGATGGCTTCCCCATTACCGTTGCCCGGACGCCGCTGCAATATTCCAGTGCCGCGACGAACCCGCCGATATCCATTTTTAAACCCGTTTCGGTTTGCCAGAATCGGTTTTTGTGGACGGCGATGAGCTTGGCACCCTGTATTAGCCGGTCAAACACTCGGTTGAGCAAATTGTAAGTCCAGGCTTCGCCGATATCGCCAACGACGATACATTCGGCTTCGTCAATATCCACCTCGTCGATATCGGCGAAGTCGCTCTTTACGTCCTCGGCCAACAGCAGGGTGCAGGGCGGGCTACCGCACCGTTTCAGATACCGCAAAACCGCCTGCGGAGCGCTGAGGATTTCAGCGCATTCGATGCCGAATCCGAGTTTCAGCAGTTTGCTATGCAGCGAAGCCAGCGACTGTGTGCTGGTGTTGGTTATGACACGAATCGGATAGCCCCTGGCACGAATGCGCCTGACAGTTTCCGGAGCACCTTCGATAGTGCGGGACCCAACGTAAAGTACACCGTCCAGGTCGAACAGGATGCCTTTGATGTTGCGCATCGGATTTGACGAGTGGAGTTCGGAGTTCATGCGATACCGGAAGGGTTGGCCATTCCGGTTTTATGGTCCGGTATTATGCGTTATTCCGCAATTGCGTTAATGGGACTGAGTCGACGAAGAAGCGCGCCGCAACAACGGACGCATTGGCAAACTATCAGTTCCGGGGGCTCGATCAGTGAATGACAGCGAAGCTCGGCTTGATGATCTCGAAAACTTCGAAGGCCTGAACCCAGGCATCCTGAATGATGCCGGGAATCGTTTCCAAGGACAGTCCGAGCAATTCCCAGGCGCCCTTATCGAATCCTGTCTTTTCGGTACTCATCACGTCGCTCGGATTGACGCTGGGTTCGATGCTGGCCGCCAAGGCACTCGCCACATGGATGAGCGCAGCGTTTTTTCGATGATTCGCCGGGGCTTCCTTGGGAGCCAAATAATGCGCCACAGCCATTTGAAGACGTTCCGACAGTTTCCAGTTCCTCAGCAGTTCGGCTCCGAGTTCCGCGTGAGCAAAGCCAAAAATCCGTTGCTCCGCTTGGTTGATGGCGTCTTCGCCGTGATTGCTGGCTTCCAGAACATGCCGGTATTGATCCGGGCGGCAGGAATAAAAAACCAGACGGCCTACCTTGTGCAACAGTCCGGCTAAGAATAGCAGTTCGTTTTCGAAAATCCGGCAGCGAAAGGCCAAGGAGCGCGTAATTACACCGCAGGAGATGCTGTTGAGCCAGAAACGCTCCATATCCACCAATTCCGGAGGAATCCCCCTAAACGTACTCGCTACGGACGTAGCCAGCACCAGATCTCTGATGGCCTCTCGGCCAAGTATTGGGATCGCTTGGGAAACGGTTTCCACCTTGTACGGCAAGCCGGTAAATGCACTATTCGCCAACTTCAGCAATCTCGCGGTTAAGGCCGGATCGTTGATGATGACTTCACCAATCGCACCATTGGTCGAGTTGGGAGACTCCAGCAGTTGCGTCAATCTTATAGTCACCTCGGGTAGAGAAACGAGCGTCTTCACTTCTTTAGCGAGCGATTGGGCTGTCATCGATTTAACCTGTCGGTGATGGTTTTGACGCTGGCGCATCATTATTTTTTTTCGCCGGGTAAGCCTAGCATTCGGCCCAAATTCCCGCGTACACAGGGCAATTCCTGAGGCATGGGACGTCTGATCTAGTCTGCGAGGCGGATGGGCGATGTAGAAAGTGTAGTCGCCTTGCGAAAAGCATCCGCGCTCTATTCCGAATATAGGGTGAACAGAGCGGTTACTTATTGGCTGGAGAGATTGATCGGCTTGCCACACGCTTCAGCCGCTGGTGAGATTAATTTATGGCCCGTACGGATCGGTACATCCGAACGGTTGCAAGACCGGCTGCCGGAGGCGCTCTCAACAATGCCTCAAATGCTTCGCTACCGAATCGCTTGGCGGCATAGCGTCTCGCTTGAGATGGTAACGGTTCTTGCCGGAGCGTTTGGCGTGATACATTGCTTCGTCGGCCGCTTTGACCAGGCTATGATTATCGCTGCCATGATCAGGGAAAATCGAGATGCCGATGCTCGAAGAGACGATGATTTCCGAGCCGTCCACATCTATCGGGTGAGTTACGGCGGTTAGGATTTTGTCCGCGACGATGCAGGCTTCCTCGGCTCCGGAAATTCCCGGAAGCAGTACCAGAAATTCATCTCCGCCAATACGGGCGACTGTATCGCTTTCGCGTAGGCTCTGGGAGATCCGAAGCGCGGCTTGCTGGAGGACGACGTCTCCCGTGTTGTGCCCCTGAGTGTCGTTAATTTCCTTAAAAGAGTCCAAATCGACGAATAGGACGGCGAACTGCTGTCCGTATCGGCTGGCGAAAGACAGCGTATGGCTGATCCGGTCGTTGAACAGAATTCTGTTCGGGAGATTCGTAAGTGCGTCGTAGTGCGCCAGGTAGTAAATCTGTTCCTCGGCTGTCTTACGTGAGGTGATGTCGAGGCCGACACCGAGGAGGCAGTCGTTCTGCCCCAGCTTGGCTTTTGTGCCGGTGAAGAAAAACGGGATTCGCTGCCGATCTTTGGTCAGGAAGTAGGATTCGGCAAGGGACCTGCCCGTCGTGAACATTTCGATGAGGTTACCCCCGACAAAAGCATGCTTATCGTCTTCGGGAATAAAATCCAGCGGGTGCGCACGTTCCAGCTCTCCCGCCGAATAGCCGGACATTGCCTCGAAATTGGCGTTCCAGCGCAGAAATCGGCCGTCTTTGTCCGCCAGATAGAAGATGCCGGGCAAGCTTTTTATCAAATCATCGGTGAATTTGACCTCATTTCGAAGTGCGTCTTCGGTGTTCTTCTGTTCCGTGATATCGGCGAGACACCACACAAACTTTCCACCATCGATCATTCGGACGCTTACATCGGCCGCTAGAAGGCTTCCGTCTTTACGTCTCACCGTCAGCGCGCTTCGCGCTATATCGCCGGATGTCAGAGCTTCTAAGCGTAACTGTTGGGCGGAACAGTCCTCCTCTGCGATCATGGATTCGATATCGACCTGACTGCAATCTCCGGGCGTATAGCCCAATAAGTCGCAAGCGGCGCGGTTGGCATACACGCAACGGCTATCGGTAAATTCGGTTACGCAGATGGCTGCGGGTGACTGCTCCAGAATCGCGTCGAGGTTTCCGTGAGAATCGGTGGAGGCACTTGTTGTTTGGATGAGGTGCTTGGCGAGAATTGCAACCAGCGCGATGATCGAGATTGGGCCAGCCATGTCCAAAACCCGATACCTGGAGAAATCTTCCGCGGTAACACGTAAAAAGCCGCCGTTCTCGATCATTAAAATCGAGAGAGCGACGAGCCCAAGAATGCCCAGAGTCCAAGAGATCCAGTTTAGTATGGGGAATTGTAGTCCTTTCATCCCGGCGATCCAGTATCCATAAGAGAACACGCGGAACGAACTGCATTTGTGACATCGATAAGTTCGCCGCGTGTAGTATGAAATGATGGGCGTGAAAAGCCATAAGTATTTCTACTGGCGCCCCGGTAGCTAAAAAAACGATTCCCGCCAAATGCAGGTCGGCGCAAGTTTTTGATAAAAGTTAAAAAGAGAGTCTTCTGTAGAGGAGAGTCTAATTTAACTGCCGGGGCAATAGTGGCCGGATATGATTCTGCGGCGTTGAGATGCCGGACGTTTCCGCCGGTGCGGCAAGGGCGCCTTGAGTCCTGTCAGGCGCCCGCTTTTGTGCCGCCGAAGATGAGGCGTGAACCAGCTTATTTTAGTTCGTGTTATGAGAATCGAGTTTTCGTCGTTTCCGGTCTCACGCCGGCGGCGTCCACTGGTACAGCCAGGTTTCGGTTAGCGCCCCCTGTTCGTCTCGGAGGTAGCAACGCAAATCAATCGGTTCGCTGCCTTCGCTTATTAAATCGAAATTGCAACGCCAGGCGTTAGTTCCCTTTAACGGACGCGCCGCCGGCTGTTTGATTTGCCCGCGGGAGGCGGTAATGACCGGCTCGACCTTGGCGGCTTCCGGCAGTCCGCTCAACCGGCCGCCTTCGAAGTCGATGACGAACTTGCGGGATGGAATCCGGTTCTTTTGTCCGGGTATGCCCCCCGCCCCAATGCGTGTTGCGACGACTTTGGCCGCGGTTGGGGCGGCTGGCGGCTCTCCCCAGTGCAGCCGGTACTTGAACACCCGCTCTTGGCCCGGCTGGAACGGCTCCTCGGGGCTCCAAAAAACGACGATATTGTCGAAAGTCTCGTCCGGAGTCGGGATTTCGATCAGCTGAACGGCGCCTCGGCCCCATCCGTCGATCGGTTCCACCCAGGCGGATGGGCGCAGATGATAATTGGCGCCATCGTCCAGGTAATGGTCGAAGTTGCGATCCCGCTGCAACAGGCCGAATCCTTTGGGGTTGACGTCCATGAACGAGTTGGCGCGCACCACCGGACTGTTGACCAGAGGGCGCCAAATCCATTCGTCGGTGCCGGTCCATAGGGCCAGCCCGTCGGTATCGTGGATTTCCGGGCGGAAGTCGTCGGACATCCGGCGGTCGTTCTCGCCATACTGGTACATGGACGTCAGCGGAGCCACGCCGATTCGCTCGATAGGCTTGCGCGGGAACAGGTGGGCCTCGATTTCCATGACCGTCGTATCGCCCGGATTCACCACGAAGGTATAGGCGCCGGCGACGCTCGGGCTGTCCAGCAACGCGTGGATGGTGACGAACTCGGACTTGGCTGACGGACGCTCCAGCCAGAAGCGCCGGAACTCGGGAAATTCTTCGGGGCGGGGCAGCCCCGTGTCGACCGCCAGCCCCCGCGCCGAAAGGCCATATTGCTTGGTGTCGCCCACGGCGCGGAAATAACTTGCCCCGAGGAAGGCGAACATGTCGCGCTCGAAATCCGGCTCGGCATTGACGCGGAAGCCGGCAAAGCCGATGTTGCCGACTCTTCGGGGTAGGTCGAGTTTCGGCCCGAACTGGAACAAATCGGGCGAATACGGAATGGGCTCCGCGAGGCCATGCACCACCTCGTAGATTTCGACCGGGTGCTTGAAGAACAAGCCAAGGTGGAAAAGCTTCACCTGGAACGGCAGGGTTTCTTTACCCCAAATTGAGTGCTCCTTTTTGAAGCGGATCGATTGGTAACCGTCCCAATCCAGATCGGCGATCCACGCCGGCAATTTTTCTTCTGGCGGATCAAAAGGTTTCAGAGAAAGCCGCTTGGCTTCCTCGATAAGCCATTTCTTGCTGAAGGGCTTGGCTCCCACCGTACCTTTAGCTTCCGAGAGAGGAGCGTAAAGCGCCGCCGGGCTCAGCGCCCCCCATGCCGCTAAAGTCAGCAAACGCGCCAATAAGTCTCTTCGAGTCATCATGCTGTTACTTCTGTGTTACATCATTGAGAAGGAAAAGAACCAATCTAACGATCTTCCGACTTTACGTCCAGAGCCACAAGAGTCCTTGGTCTGATGCTTCGTGGAAAAGGTTTGTCGCGGTTTGCATAGGGCGACTGAACGACGCGCCTCGCGCTTGGCGAATAGCGCGTTATCATGGCAAGCATGATCACTGCCGCAATCGACAACGACTTGCGGAACCGAGAATTCACGATGCCCAGTCAAAGATGGGGACACGATAATGATGATGCGAGATGATTTGGACGAATTCTTGAAAGAACTCCTGAATCCGCAGGACTTCGCGGATTATGGGCCCAATGGTCTGCAAATCGAGGGGCATGAACGGATCGAGCGTATCGCTTTTGCCGTTTCGGCTACCGTGCATTCGGCATCCGTGGCGGTGGAGCGACACGCTCAAGCGCTGATCGTGCACCATGGGCTGTTCTGGAAATTCCACGGCCCGAAGACCTTGACCGGCCCTTTCGCCCGGCGCGTGTTCCCGCTGGTGCGCAACCGCATCAGTCTGTTTGCTTATCATCTCCCGCTCGATGCCCATCCGGAAGTGGGCAATGCCGCCAGCCTCGGGCGAGCCATGGGCTTGGTCGAGCAGCAACCGTTCGGCGATTATCAGCGCTGTCCGACCGGCGTGAAGGGCGTCTTCACCGAACCGCTGAGCGCCGCCGCACTACGGGATAAGCTAAGTGCGATACTCGATCATCCGGTGTTGCTCGCAACCCCCGATGAAAGAGCGATCGTTCGGTCGGCCGGGATCATCACGGGCGGTGCGAACCGGGATTGGCCGCTGACCCTGCAAGAGGGTCTCGACGCCTACATCACCGGCGAAATGAGCGAGCACGACTGGCACGAGGCGCAAGAGGCCGGGGTGCATATGTACGCTGGCGGCCACAACGCCACGGAGTGCTTCGGAATTCAAGCCGTAATGGAAAGGGTGCGGGATACCTTCGACGTCGAGTGTTTCTTTATCCCGAGCGACAACCCCGCGTGATCGGCCATGACGCTTTCGACTTATCAGTTGCGGATTCGCGTTCCCGAGAGCCTCCGAATCCGGATCGGGCAGCTCGGTAGCTTCGATTTTCCGGCGGGGATTTACGTCTATACCGGAAGCGCCAAGCACAACCCGGAGGCGCGGATCGCCCGGCATTTGTCCAAGAACAAATCGTTGCGCTGGCATATCGACTATTTGTTGGCGGCTTCCGGAGTCGAGGTTAACGAAGTGCTAAGGTTTGGCGCGGCCGAATGCGAGATCAACCGTCTTACGGCAGGCCGCATTGTCGTCGCGCGTTTCGGTGCCAGCGATTGCCGGGCGGGTTGCGGCAGTCACCTCAAATATCAAATGGTCGGACCGGCTGTTGGCCAGCCGTGCTAAGCATCGTCTCCGCCGAACCCGCAGACGCCGAAGCCATCGCAGAAATGGCTCTGGATATCTGGCAGCGCCATTATTATCCGGAGGTGCTAACCCAGGACGCGATCGAGTATTTCTGGAATCGCATGTACCGGCCCGAAGTGGTGCGGAGCGAAATGGCGTGCGGAGTCGTTTACGAGAGGATCGAGCTGGATGGCAGGATGATAGGGTTCCTCGCTTATCATCACCAGCCGGAGCAGAGCCGTGTGCGGCTCAACAAGCTTTACCTATTGCCGGAATATCATGAACAGGGCTTCGGCGCCTTTGCGCTGGCGCACGTCAAAGCGGTCGCTGCGCGTTTAGGAGCGCGGGAAATCTTTCTTTACGTGTTCAGGAAAAACGATAGGGCGGTACGGGCCTATTTTCGCGCCGGCTTCGTCATCGCCCGCGCCGAAACGACCGAATGCGGCGACGGATACTATTACGATGACTACGTAATGTGCTGGACGCTTGATCGAACTGGTTGATTCACTCAGCCGAGCGACCGGTGTCGCGACGATGGAGGCGGGCCGCTTACCCCTTGCTTGATACGGCTTGGAGCAAGCGGTTTTCAATCGCAAACGGTTGCTTTAACCGCAACCCTTCCAATCGCAAACGGGCCTTTAGTCGGCCCCTTCCAATCGCAAACGGTCGCTCTAATCGCGACCCTTCCGCTATGAGCCAGTCGTCACGGCTTGGGGGTCTCGTGTTGCATCTGACCGCCATGCTGCATCTGTTGGCCGCCTTGCATTTGTCCGCCGTGCTGCCTCATCTGTTGCATGTGCTGCTGCATCATGTCTTGATGCTGCTTGTGTTGCTCGCGCATGATTTTCCGCTGTTCTTCCTTCAAGCGCTCCCGCTCCTTGTCATCCTTGGCATCCATGATCCGATGCATGAGTTCGTGCATTTTCAGCATTTGGTCTTGCCGTTGCCGAAAGTGCTGCTCTTTTTGCTCCTCGGTCATGTTTCCCATCATGCCGCCCATGCCTTCCATACCGCCCATCATTCCGCCCGCGCCCCCCATTTGGTGCTGGCCGGAGGACGGTTGCGCTTTTTGTTCCTCGGCAAAGCCGGTCGAACAAATCGGAGAAATTAACAATGCGGCAGCTATATATTTCAACGTTGTTTTCATACTGGCCTCCTCCTCAACGATGGATTGTTTGAATCGTTATTTCGGCTCGCCGTCTGTCGTGACGCACGCTCCGTCCGCATCAAAGTATCAGCTAACCGGGGGATGCACCATAGGCGAGCGCGGTTCGGCAGTTGTCGTGCGCCGTAGAATGGAGATCCGGGCCGGAGAAAAACATGACCGGTCGAGATCCAATCTGCGAACCTCTTTGGAAACCCAATGCGTTATATCGGCGTTATTTCGGATACTCACGGCTTGATGCGGCCGGAAGCGATAACGGCTCTAAAAGGCTGCGATCTGATTCTGCATGCTGGCGACATCGGCCGTCCCGAAGTACTCGATGCTCTACGATGCATCGCGCCGGTCATCGCCGTTCGGGGAAACGTCGATAAAGGTGCTTGGGCAGAGCCGCTTCCGGAGCGGGAAGTCGTTCAGATCGACGACCGCTGTATTTATCTCTTGCATAACCTGAAAGAGCTGGATCTGAATCCCGTGACTGCCGGATTTGACGCGGTTGTTTCAGGGCATTCCCATCAATCGAAGATCCAAAAAGAGCATGGGGTTCTCTATCTGAATCCGGGCAGTGCGGGACCCAAGCGGTTTAAATTGCCGGTTTCGATGGGGCGTCTGGTGCTCTCGGACGGCGCGCTGCGAGGTGAGATTGTTGAGCTCGAAGTTTAAGAGGTAAGGCGTCCCGAATCAGGCAAGGCTCATCGCCGTCAATGATTTCAGCCGGAACTCCCGTCTACTGCCGCCGGTCCCATTGATGTTCGGGCGTGTGCACGCCCAAGTTCAGCCAGTCACTCCGAAACTTGCTATGGATATCAGCACTGATTCACCGTGCCGGGAGCGTTCTCCCGATATGGCGAGCGTGGTAGAGCGTAACATCGAAGCTTTACTGGCCAAGCGTCGGCAGGAAGAGCAAAACAAGGGACTGCAAGATCGGATTGCCGATAAGGTCACGAGATTTACGGGAAGCCTGCTTTTCGTTTACATCCATTTGGTTGGATTCAGTCTTTGGATTCTGATCAATCTCGGATGGACCGGCCTTCCGGTGTTCGATCCCACATTCGTCGTTCTGGCAATGTTCGCCTCGGTAGAGGCGATCTTTCTCTCTACATTCGTTTTGATCACCCAGAATCGGATGCAGGCTCATGCGGACCGGCGAGCGGACTTGAACCTCCAGATCAGTTTGCTGGCCGAGCACGAGGTGACTCGGATCATTGCCCTGGTCAGCGCGATGGCCGAACGCATGGGGGTCGATACTGCGGATTATCCAGAGCTTTCCGAGCTCAAGCAGGATGTCGCTCCGGAGCAGGTCCTCGACAAGATTGAGGAAACCAAAGAACAGTTCAGCTCGGAGGTGGAGAAAGTATCCGGTTGATCCGACGAGTGGGCTAAGGGGCAGCCGGTCATCGGGGGAAACGGCTTCATTCGGTCTGGCTCAGGAGAAGGGTGCGATTTTTTTCGATCGGCTTTTTTCGCCGATCGCGATAGCCTCTGCTTTTATTCTTTAGAGTCACGTATCATGTCGCCGTTGCCCGACAATAACAATAAGCAATCAGGATGGCAGACTTTACTCATATTGCCCCACTACGACTCATAGAGCTTTACGTTTTCTATGGTTTCTCTTTCCTAGTTCTCGCGGTCACCGTTTTTTTGCAACCTCGCAGCGACCGAACGCTTCCCTTCGCGTCGGAGCTCTGGCTGCTGGGGATGTTCGGCTTTTTTCACGGCATCAAGGAATGGCTGGACGCCTGGATGTTGCTCAACCGAGCCGACACGGCCGGTCTACGTTGGCTGGATGCATCCTTGTTGGTAGCTTCCTTTCTGGCGTTGTTCGAATTCGGTCGCCGCTTGGCGATGATTTCCCCCGGTTTTCCCAGTGAGAAGCAACCGCCTCGGCGATCGTGGCTCGGCACCCGCATTTATTTTCCCCTTTTCGCCGGGCTGCTCGCGTTGATGGGGATTGCCGATGACAATGCCCGTGGATTGAGCGCGGGTGGGCGCTTTTGTCTGGGCCTCACGGGAGGTTTGATCAGCGGAGCGGCCCTGGTGGTGAACCGCGACCGGATGTGCGGGTGGCTCGTTCTTCCCGAGCTTAAGTTTTATTTTTGCGCCGCTGCGGGGGCGCTGATCGTTTATGGAATATTTGCCGGACTGGTGATTGAGGGAGATACCGCTTTTCCCACTTGGCTACCGACCGCCGATTCCTTTCTTGCTTTAACAGGCTTCCCGGTTTATGTGTTTCGAGCCTTTTGCGCATTCACGCTGGCCGTGGCTCTGGCGGTTATCACGCGGTCGGCAAATATAGCCGCCCGCAGGCGCGAAGAGGCCGCTAAGGCGGAAACGGCGGCGCTCAACGCCAATTTGGCGCAACGGGTTAGGGAAAGTACGGCCTCGCTTGAAGCGGTTAACCGTAAACTCCAGCAGGAAGTCGAAGAAAGAAAAGTGATAGAGCGGGGGCTGCGGGAAAGTGAAGCCGATTTGCGACGCGCCCAATCCGTTGCTCATGTCGGCAGTTGGTATTTAGACGTGCGGAATAATTCACTCCGTTGGTCTGCGGAAACTTACCGGATTTTTTGCATTCCCGAGACCACTCCCCTCGCGCTCGAGGATTTTTGGAGGCTGGTTTATCCCGACGACCGCAAATTCGTGGAAAGCGCTTGGCAAGCGGCCTTGCGCGGCGAGTCCTACGATATCGAGCATCGAATCGTAGTAGCGGATCAAGTGAGATGGGTGCGGGAAAGGGCGGAATTGGAATTCGACATCAGTGGTCACCCCGTCGCCGGCATCGGTATCGTTCAGGACATCACACAGCGCAAGCAAGCCGAAGAAGAACTGAGGCATGCCAAAGAGCTGGTCCAACTGGTGGTGGATTCGATACCGGCCTATGTATCGTTAATCGATCGCGATCAGCGTTACGTGTTGGTGAATCGAAGTTATGAGGATTGGTTCCACCGAGCGCGCGGGGAGATCGTCGGCAAGAAAATTTGCGGACTCATGGGGCCGGAGACCTACGAGGAGATAAGATCTCACGTTGCGGCTGCGTTGTCCGGCGAGTCGGCCCGTTACGAATTGCAGGCCAAAAATCAGCGCGGAGCCCAGCGATGGCTAGATATTCAGTACCTACCCCGCATCGACGAGAACGGGGTTGCATCGGGGTTTTTTGAGCTATGGTTCGACATCACGCACCGGAAACACGCGGAGCATCGGTTGCGGCGGGTGTTGGAGCGATTGCGAATCTCCGAGCAACGACAGCGCGAACTGGCGGGGCTGGCGCAGCAGGAGCAAAGACGAATGGGTGCGCTGCTGTCGGCGATGAGTATCGGTATCCTGTTCGAAGATAAGGAGGGCCATATCGAGTACGTCAATCCGGCCTTCCTCAGAATGTGGGCGATAAACGAGAGTTTCCATCTGGTGGGGCGGAATACCCAAGATGTCCTGGAGCATTCGACACACCGTTTCGCCCGGCCGGATCACGCTTCGAAATACGTATTGCATGTACTCGACACCCATGAAATCAGCGAGCGGTTCGAACTTGATCTGTACGACGGCCGCGTTCTGACGCAAATATCCTATCCGGTGACCGATAACGACGGACGAACGATTGGCCGTTTGTGGATTTACGAGGATATCACCTATGAGCGTCAAACCGCTCAGCAACTCCTCTACCTGGCGGAGCGCGATCCTTTGACCGGGCTCTTCAATCGTCACCGCTTCCAGGATCAGCTGGAACGCCTGATTGCCACTTCGGTACGCAGCGGCAGCAAATTCTGCCTCCTCTATTTCGACCTGGACGAATTCAAGTACATCAACGACACCTTCGGTCACAAGGCCGGCGACACGGTGCTCGTGCGCATCGCCGGTGAAATATCCACTTTGGTGCGCTACGAGGAAACCTTCGCCAGGCTTGGCGGCGACGAGTTCGCGATTTTAAGTACGATCACACCGGGCAGCGACTTTACGGCTTTGCCCGGACGTATCGCCAACGCGATTTCGACAATCCCGTTCCGCTTTCGCGGCACCAATATGCGCGTTACGGCCAGTGTGGGCGTGGCGATATTTCCCGACCATGGGGAAACCGCGGAGGATTTGGTGGCGCATGCCGACGCCGCCATGTATCAGGCCAAGGGACAGGGCAAGAATACCTGGGCGATTTACGATTCGGCGCGCGACGGCTCGGAGGCCATGATGCAGCGCTTGTCCTGGAACAGGCGCATCGCGGAAGCGCTCCAGAGAGATTCATTCGAACTTCATTTTCAAGGCGTTTACTCGGTCGCCGACGGAGGGCTGAGCCATTTGGAGGTGTTGCTCCGCATGCGGGATCTGGTTGACCCGGAGTGCCTCATTATGCCCGGGCAATTCATCTCCATCGCCGAGAAGAGCGGGCAAATCACCGAGATTGATCATTGGGTCTTGAAGCACAGTATCGAACTTCTGGCGCGGAACCCGTCGATCCCGCCGCTTGCCATAAATATCTCGGGGCGCACCTTCGACGATCCTTCCCTGCCGCACTTTATCCGCGGTCAACTGCAGCAGAACGGCGTCGATCCGGCGCGCCTCATCATCGAGTTGACGGAAACGGCGGCGGTGTCGGATATTCAGGACGCGCAACGGTTCATCGAGGCCATTCATCAAGCGGGTTGCCGGGTGTGCCTGGATGATTTCGGCAGCGGTTTTTCGACCTTCGGCTATCTGAAGTATTTGGGCGTCGAAGTGCTCAAGATCGACGGATTGTTTATCCGCGACTTGCCGAACAATCGCGACAACCAGGTTTTCGTCAAGGCGATGGTCGATGTGGCGAGGGGGCTGCAAAAAACCACGGTGGCCGAGTATGTCGAGGATGCCGCGACGCTGGAAATGATCCGTAGTCTTGGCGTTACCCTGGCTCAAGGGTACTACCTCGATCGACCGGCGGCCGATCATCCGGCCCTGAAAGAACCGTAATGCCAAGCTTACATAGACTGAACGGCAGGTTCAGCAAAGAACTTTTTCAATACGTTCAACAAGGACGCTTGATCGAGAACGCCCGCACTTTCCCGGATACTGTGCATCGCCCATAAGGGGCAGCCCACGTCGGCGGTAGGGATGCCGAGCCGGGCGGCGGTCATCGGGCCTATCGTGGAGCCGCAGGCCAGATCGGTCCGGTGCGCGTATTTCTGGTAAGGCACGTTCGCCTGCCGGCAAAGCTCGATGAACCGGGCTTCGCTCATGCTGTCCGTGGCATAACGCTGGTTCGCGTTGACCTTGATCACCGGGCCGCCGTTAATCGCGATACGGTGGAGTGGCTCGTAGGCGTTCGGGAAATTAGGGTGATAGGCGTGGGCAGCGTCGGCGCTGATCATAAAGCTGCGGGCCAAGGCTTGCTTGTAGCCGGGCGTATCCGTGTCGATCGCATAGGCCACGCGTTCCAAAACATCCGAAATAAAGCTGCCCATTGCGCCCCTGTTGCTTTCGCTGCCGATTTCCTCGTGGTCGAAAAAAGCGCCCACGCAGGTATTTTCAGACGTTTCAGTCTCCAGAAGCGCGACGAGCCCGGCATAGCAAGACGTGAGGTTGTCGAGTTGGCTATCGGCGATGAACTCAAGCTCCGGCCCCCAGAAAGAACCTTTCTGTGTATCGTAGACATTCAAATCCCAGCTCAAGATGTCGCTTGGACGGCATCCAGCCTTATCCGCCACGAGACGGAGAAATTTCTGTTCCGGCGATTCGGCATCACAAAGGCCGCTGAGCAATAGGGGCAACTCGTTCTGTCTGTTGAACTTTAGCCCGTCTTCATTCACGGAGCGGTTCATATGGATGGCCAGGTTGGCCAGGCGGACTAAGGGTTGTTCGAAACGAATCAGGCAGCTTTCCACGGCCGCATCGCTTCGGACACAGACTCGGCCCGCGAGGCTCAGATCCCGGTCGCTGAAGGTCGCGAGGATTGGTCCGCCGTATACCTCGACGGCAAGTCGCATCATGGTGTCCGCCTGATGCGGGGCCCTTGGTTTGAGGCGCAAACCGGGCGAGTCGGTATGGGCGCCGACGATACGGAAGCCACTCTCTGCCAAGGGTTTGCGGCCGAGAACAAAGGCAATCAGCGAAGACCCGCCGCGGATCACATAATGCCTGCCTAGCGGCTGCACATGCCACGCTTGGCTCTCCTCCAGGCGTGTGAAGCCCTTCTCTTGCAATTGTTTTTCCATCATGGCGACAGCATGCCATGGGCTGGGGCTGGTATCGATAAAGTCGAGCAGTCCTTGGGCGTGTTTTGCGATTTCGGGGGTGATCATGCTGGAGAGCCTCGATAACGTGTAACGTGTTTATTGGGCGGTACTTAAATTCAAAGCAGTTCGATAAGCGCTCAATACATCGGGATCAAGGCAGACTAAATAAATCTTCTCGATACCTGGATTGCCGGCGAGGCACTCAAAAATCGTGGAAACCGCGATCTTGGCTGCGGACTCCGGCGGGAAGCGGTAGACTCCGCACGAGATGGCGGGAAAGGCGATAGTCCGCACTTGATGCCCTTGCGCCAGACGCATGGATTCCCGATAACAGGAGGCGAGTAGTTCCGGCTCGCCGTGTCCGCCGCCGCGCCACACCGGGCCTACCGTATGAATTACGTATTTCGCGCTTAGATTATAAGCGCCGGTGATTTTCGCCTTACCGGTATCGCAGCCTCCCAATCTTCGGCACTCCTCCAGAAGTCCCGGCCCGGCCGCGCGATGGATGGCTCCGTCTACGCCCCCGCCGCCCAAAAGACTATTGTTGGCGGCGTTGACGATGGCGTCGGCTTTTACCTGGGTGATATCTGCTTGAATGACCTCAACCGTGACCATTTAGATTCCCTTTGGACGATCATGTGTGGATCAGGCAACACGGAAAAGGTCGACTTACCAGCGGGCCTCTGCGTCCGCTTTCAGGATCACACATGAAATAAATCGTTTGACGAGATTTGGTTCTGAATCGATACTATATGATGGGTGACCGTTACGGACGGAGCCCTAACGGAGGAGTGACGATGCTAACAAAGATTATAAAAAGCGTGCTGTTCTTGCTTATCGCGCAAGCGCTTGCGACAGTGGCCTACGCGAAGCAGGACGACATCAGCTTCCAACAACTCAAAGAAAAATACTATCAGGATCATCCCGGCAAGGGGAAATTCGGGGACCTTTGGGAGCCTATCCCCATCCAGAAGTATTGGAACCCCAAGGATTTTTATAAGCCGCCCACGACCGTGACCGGCGAGGTGACGCGTGAGCAATGCGTTACCTGCCATCAGGCCGTGACGCCAGGTGCGTTTCATGCTTGGCAGAATAGTGGCCATGCGAACCTGGATAGGATTCGCAATATGCCCAATGCTCAGGATCCGCGCTTCTATAAAAAGGAAAAGCTTGCGGAGGTCGAGCGGCAACTCGTCAAGCAGGGGTTGCTGAAAGAGGGCGAGGAACTCAAGGATGTGGGTTGTATCGATTGTCATGGAAATGTCGGAGCCAAATCCATTCAGCATGACAAAGATTTGGTGATGCCGGACCGGGCCAAGTGCGGAACGTGCCACACGCCGGAGTTTGCCGAGGCAGAGGCCGAAAAGAATCAGGAGTGGCCGCAAGGACAGTGGTCTAAGGGCCATCCGTCCCATGCAATGGATTGGAAGGCGAACGTGGAAACCGCAATTTGGGCGGGAATGGCGGAGCGTGAAATCGCTCAGGGCTGTGATATGTGCCATTATCAGCAGAACAAATGCGACGGCTGTCATACGCGCCATACCTTTTCCGCAGCCGAGGCACGCCAGCCGGAAGCCTGTTCGACCTGCCACAATGGCGTGGATCACAACGAATGGGAAAACTATCTGCTCTCAAAACATGGCACGGTCTATCTGACCCAGGGCAAACAGAAATGGAATTTCGAGGTTCCGCTAAAAGATGCTGTGACCAAGGGCGGCTACACGGCGCCGACCTGTCAGACTTGTCACTTCGAGTTCGAGGGTGAGTATTCCCACAATCTGGTACGCAAGGTGCGTTGGGCATTCAATCCGACGCCGGCGATCGCCGATAATCTAAATCACCCGTGGTTCGAGCAGCGGAAGGGAGCTTGGCAGCAAACTTGCGCGAATTGCCATTCGCCGAGCTTTGCCGAGAGTTATCTCACCGTGGCGGACAAAGGCACGATCGCAGGTCTTAAAGTCGAGCAGGAAGCCAAGAAAGTTGTCGAGGCTTTGCATAAAGACGGCCTGTTGCCCGGACAGAAAACCAATCGCCCTGAGCCGCCGAAACCGGAGAAGGACGCGGCCGGAGGGTTCTTCCAGTTGTTCTGGGCCAAGGGAAACAACCCGTCTCACGTGGAGCGCGTTTACGCAGACATGTGGGAACACGACGTGATCAAGCTCTACAAGGGCCTGTTCCACGCCAATCCGGGCGGTTTCACCTACACCGAAGGCTGGTCGGAGTTGATGCGTGATTACGCCATCATCATGGACGAGAATACCAAGCTTCGGGAAAATGCCGGGAAAACCGCGCAAAACGGCGAGTCTCCGACCCGGACCGCGTTGCGGGAATTCAAGGACGCCGCCAGTAGCCGATACGTTCTCGGTTCGCTGCTGGTCGCGGCCGGCATCGTGGTGATCCGTTCCCGCAAGCGTTAGGAGCGGCATGTCGCTACTTAAAGAAGGAATCCGGCAGGGCAGCAAACCGAGGGCGTTTTTGGGCATCGGGTTGTTGCTTGCCGGGATAGGTATCCTCTTTTTCGGATTGCCCCACTTTTTTTCCGAGGATTGGCGGTTCGAAAAGATTAAGGAGATGAAGCCTGGCGACGCAGGTTTCCCCACACTGGAAGGCCAATTTCAACCCGAGAATCTGGCGGAATACGAGATCGGTCGGGAGGATAAGGCAATCGTCTCTTTGCACGTCGTAAGCTATCGCGATAAGAGTGGTGCATTGCGGCGTGCCATTGTTTATCCACCCTCCGGCGGCGCCTCATCGCCGCTACCGAGTATCGCCGACGGAAATCAGATTCGGCATGACCTTTGGAAGAGCGCGGCGCAAGCGATTCGCCAGCACACGGACGAGAATGCCGTATTTGTGTCTTGGTGGGATGACGCTCAGCGTATTCACTTTCTCGCAGGGCGCGACACTTGGGCGGCACTGCCGGTAGCCGAGGCGTTTCCTGAGCCCCGGTCAAGAAGTTTTTGGGGCGAGATTGCCGGTGGTTTTGCCAAAGACGAGCAGCCGTTGCGCCAGTTGGCGCATTGGCTGGCGATGGACGCCGACCGTGCTCTTGCTGAGCTTTCAGAGCGCCTACCGAAAGACAAGCCGGTTTTTTTAGCCGTTTGTTTGGACGATCTGGCAAGGCTTTTAGAAATGGAGGCATTAAGCGGCGTTAGCCTTCCGTTCGAGGCGAGGTTCTTCCCGGCCGAGGCGAATATCCACGCCCAAATTTCAGCGGTAAAACGTTGGGCTGAAGAAAAAGGCCGCGGCAGTTATCTGGTTCATCCGCTTCCTGGGGGCGGCATTCGTGCCTGGCGCATCACGTCGGAAGAGGGTGAAAAAACTCTCTTGGCTCGGCTGCTGCCTTTCGTTGGTTCCGTAGCCAATCTTCCCGAGCAACTGCAGTTGGTTTATCAATCCGAACAAGGCGGTTATTTGAGCGTCTTCAAGTGGATCGTACGATAACCAAGTCAGATCCTAGAAGACGAAGACGTTATCGCTATCCCAACACTTGAAGCGTTTTAGTTTTCGTCGGCGCGCATAAAAATTATTGCTCCGATTAGCATGCCTCTATTATCGGATTCTGCAATAATTCTGGTTCGACTTTGTAGCAGAATGGGGGAGGCATGGTCGAGCAAAGAAAATACTTGCGGACGCCGCTTAACGCGAAAATATCGATTAGGCATAGTTCACTCGGCACAACCGAGTTGACTACGGCCGATATTTCAGACGGGGGCTTGTTTGTCCGAACGATCGGATGTCCGCAATTTGTTATCGGAGATGAAGTAGAAGTCCAAGTTTGCGGGGTAGAGGACGCGCCCACCATTAGCGCGGTTGTCGTAAGGCTGACGACTAATGGCGTAGGGCTTCATTTTCTTGACGATACCGAAACAATTTAGTGCAATTAGATTCCTTCCTCGCAGTGGTCAGCGGGAGCATCGTACTGTTCTAGTGGCGGTTCGTCCGACCTCTCTTTAAAGTTTTAAACGTCCACGACAATTTCGCCCACAGATAAATGAACGATCCAGGACCCGCGCTTCAAGCGCGGGGGTTGGAGTGCGTGCGCTCCGATAGTCTCCTATTTAGTGGCTTGAATCTCAGCGTTAGGACCGGGCAAGTTCTTCAAATCGAAGGACCGAATGGTAGCGGTAAGACCAGTTTGCTGAGGATATTGGCCGGCCTTACCCCGCCCAGTGACGGCGAAGTTCTCTGGCGCGGCGAGAATATACTCCGGCGGCGGTCGGCATTTCTTTCCGAAGTCTCTTATCTGGGACATCAGTTGGGGTTGAAGGCGGAACTTTCTGTGGAAGAGAATTTACGTCTTTCGCTCGCCCTTAACGGTTTGTCTTTTTCACCTGTACGCTTGGCGGAGGCCCTTCAAGCAGTAGGCTTGGCGGGTCGAGAGGATTCTCCCGCCCGCGCTCTTTCGGCGGGCCAGCGGCAACGCATTACTTTGGCTCGATTGATCTTGTCGACCGCAACTCTCTGGATTCTCGATGAGCCTTTTACGGCTCTTGATGCAAGCGGCGTCACCTTGGTGGAGACGCTGCTGGCGGCGCATTTAAATCGCGGCGGATTGGCTGTCCTCACCTCTCACCAAGCCGTTCAGATCAATGGTGGGCTAATTAAGCTGGCTTTGGCATGAAGCAGGTAACCGGCCCATTTCTGGCACTCCTTAAGCGCGATCTATTATTGGCCTTTCGGCACCGGGGAGAGCTTGCCAATCCCTTGCTGTTTTTCTTGATCGTAGTGACACTCTATCCGCTTGGCGTTAGTCCAGAAGAGGCTCTACTTCGGAAGATCGCTCCCGGCGTGATCTGGATTGCGGCCTTGTTGGCCGCATTGTATTCGCTGGAAAATATGTTTCGGTCCGACTTCGACGACGGTTCGCTGGAGCAGATGGCGTTAAGCCCCTATCCACTTTCACTGTTGGTGCTCGCCAAAGTGATGGCGCACTGGCTGGTGAGCGGACTGCCGATGCTATTATTGGCTCCGCTGCTGGCTTTGTTCCTCTCCATGCCCACTCCGGCTCTAACCATACTCGAATTGACTCTGTTGATCGGTACGCCGCTCTTGAGCCTGATCGGCGCCATTGGGGTGGCATTAACCGTGGGGCTTCGGCGTGGAGGCATCCTGCTGACTTTATTAGTCCTGCCTCTGTACATTCCTGTTCTGATTTTCGCCACCAACGCGGTTTCGGCCGCTGCCGCTGGAATGCCCGTTACCGGCCAATTATATTTTTTGGCCGCTATGTTGGTGTTGGCGCTAACTTTGGCCCCACTGGCAACGGCTGCCGCTTTGCGAATTAGCTTGAGTTAATCATTATGTGGACGTTCTTCCATAAACTTGCTTCACCCAAACATTTTTATCGTATTTCCGGCCATTTGATTTCATGGCTGGGGGCGGCGACTACGATACTATTATTAGCTGGCCTATATCTCGGCTTATTCGTCGCCCCACCTGATTATCAACAGGGAGAGAGCTATCGAATTATCTTCGTGCACGTACCCAGCGCGTGGATGTCTCTTTTTATTTACGTCTTCATGGCCATTCTTAGCGCGATTTACTTAATTTGGAATATCAAGTTGGCCGATGTGATGGCGAGCAGCTCAGCGGCTTTGGGGGCTTCCTTTACGTTTCTCGCATTGGCTACCGGATCTCTTTGGGGTAAACCGATGTGGGGCGCTTGGTGGGTATGGGATGCGAGACTTACGTCCGAGCTAATTTTGCTCTTCCTTTACCTGGGCTATATTGCCCTGGTCTCTGCAATCGAGGATAAGCGCTCAGCGGCTCGAGCGGGCGGCGTCTTAATTCTGGTCGGGGTGGTTAATATCCCAATCATCCATTACTCGGTGGAGTGGTGGAATACCCTTCACCAGGGGCCTACCGTTACTAAGTTCGACAAACCCTCCATTCATATTAGTATGTTGCTGCCGTTGCTTCTCATGGCTTCGGCCTTCCAGCTCTACTATTTCACGGTGCTTCTGATCCGTGCCCGTGCCGAAGTTCTCGATCGCGAAAGGCGCAGCGCTTGGGTGCAGGAATCATTTTCAAACCTAGTATCCCGTTAAGCGGCAGCCTCATCTCTCCTACCCAACGGGTAAGATTGATCCAGCTTACTGCTGGCTACTCCTCAAGCCAGCTTGTTTCTCCCCTCGCCAATAAAAAACCCCGGTTGAGTGAATCAACCGGGGTTTCGTAAACTGTTCGCGACTTTGAAAGCTGCGAAGTTATTTCATCATCGATTTTCTGAACATGCGATCCAATTTGCTGTTCACTTCTTCTGAAGCGGCAGCGGCTCTGCGAGCAGCGGATTCAGCGCTGGCGGCTTTCGATTCAGCAGCCTGAGCAGCGGACAAAGCTTCGTCCGAGGTGCTCTTAACGGAGGAAACTTCCGCTTTCAAACCGTCAACCTGAGTTTGCAGGTTGTTGAGATCGGATTTGCTGGCGCAGCCCACCGTCAAACCAGCAGACAAGAGTAGTATGCCCAATTTGGTTGCTTTCATCATTGTTTCTTTCCTTTTTTATTGACTGAGATAGTTGGCAAAATCATCCATCCCGAGGAACGAATGCATGACATTTTTAGTGTGCCGTGGAATGGACGATCTTTCCAGTATTATTTTGGCACAAATTACCGAATTATCACTAGGGTGCCTTTTTTCACCCAAGATCTGAGCCTATCGATTTGCTCGTTGGTCATCGCAATGCATCCTTGAGTCCAGTCAAAATTTTGATGAACGGCGGGATTGGCGCGTCCCAAGCCATGAATTCCGATTTGTCCGCCGAGCGCTGTATTTTGAGGGGGTACGGCTGCGCCGATAGTGGTGCGTAAAATGGTGCGATAGGTATCCTGTCCAATTAAGCCCGTTTCATAGGCGCGCTCCGCGTTCTCACGATTGGGGTAAGTAAAGCCGAAAAACCTGTGGTAACGGCTGTTCTCATTGATCCAGCCGATGCGATATTCACCTAGCGGGGTTTTGTCATCTCCCCGTTCTTTAAATAGGCCAACGCCTCGGCGTCCTATTGCAATTCCTTCGAATACCTCCAAATCGTGATCGCCTTCCATTACCTTCAAGACGTGCGGTATGGTTTCGACCAACAGCCAAATACTTTCGTCCTTCTCGCTTGCTCCCGTATTTAGCGAGAGGAGCACTGGGAGTAAGCTGAGAACAGAGCGAAATTTCACGTGTTGTCTCCTAGATTTTTGTATCGTTAAAGCCGAGCACCAAAAATTTTTCTCGGTAGGTAAAGGGACTTAGTAAAATAAATAAACGATTTCAGCCATCTTGAAAATACTAGCCATGCAAATCGAAAATCGAAAGACGACGCCGTATACCGATCAAAAGCCGGGAACCTCAGGACTACGCAAGAAAGTGAAGGTCTTTTTGCAGGAGAACTATTTAGAAAATTTTGTTCAGTCGGTTTTCGATACCTTGGGTGATGCGGCTGGAAAAACGCTCGTTTTGGGTGGCGACGGCCGCTATTTCAATCGCCAGGCTATCCAGACCATTGTCAAAATGTCTGCAGCTAACGGCGTGGGACGGCTGTTGATAGGGCAGAGCGGGTTGTTGTCGACGCCGGCGGCATCTTGCGTGATCCGCAAGTACAAAGCGCACGGTGGATTCGTTCTTTCCGCCAGCCACAATCCCGGCGGACCGGATGAGGATTTCGGCATTAAATACAATGTAACCAATGGTGGGCCGGCGCCCGAAAGTTTTACCAATGCGGTTTATGCCCGCAGCCGAGTCATTGATCAGTACAAGATTGTCCGAGCAGGCGATGTTGACATCGATACGATCGGCGAGTCTCGGCTTGGGGATATGACCGTTCAAATCATAGATCCGGTGAGCGATTATGCCCAGTTGATGGAGCATTTGTTCGATTTTAATCTAATCGAATCGGCGCTGAAGTCCGGGGCGATCACGCTGAGCTACGATGCGATGCATGCTATTACGGGACCGTATGCGAAGCAGATTTTGGAGGAAAGGCTGGGCGCCGCGACCGGTTCCGTGATCAACGGGGTTCCCTTGGAGGATTTTGGCGGTGGCCATCCCGATCCCAATCTCACTCACGCCCGAGGGTTGGCCGATCTCATGTTCGGGGCTCGGCCTCCTACGCTGGGCGCGGCATCCGATGGCGACGGCGATCGCAACATGATCATGGGCAGCCAGTTCTTCGTCACGCCGAGCGACAGTCTCGCCGTATTAGCGGCCAATGCCCACCTTCTGCCGGGTTATAAGGACGGGTTGCGGGGTGTAGCGCGTTCGATGCCGACCAGCCAAGCGGTCGATCGCGTGGCGCGTGCGATGGGCATCGATTGTTTTGAAACGCCAACCGGCTGGAAGTTTTTCGGCAATTTACTCGATGCCCGCAAGATCACGCTGTGCGGAGAGGAAAGTTTCGGCACCGGCTCTGACCACGTCCGCGAAAAAGATGGCTTGTGGGCGGTTTTGTTCTGGCTCAACCTGATCTCCGTTCGCAAACAGTCGGTGGCCGAAATCGTACGCGAGCACTGGCGGCGGTTCGGTCGCGATTACTATTCGCGGCACGACTACGAAGGCATGCCCGTGGAAGTGGGCGACGGCATCATGTCTCAGCTCCGCGCGCAGTTGCCGGGACTCGTCGGCAAGACTTTCGGGCCTTATCAGGTCGTCTTGGCAGACGATTTCAGCTATCAGGACCCGGTGGACGGAAGCATCAGCGAAAAACAGGGGATTCGGATTATCTTTGAAAATGGATCGCGGATTGTATTTAGACTTTCGGGTACGGGCACGGACGGGGCAACGTTGAGAATTTATCTCGAACGTTATGAGCGCGATCCGGTGGAGCATAACCAAGATCCGCAAGCGGCACTGAAGGACTTGATCGAGTTGGCCGAGAGTCTCTCCGAGGTGAAGGCGCGAACCGGTATGTCCGAGCCTACGGTGATCACGTGAGCCGCGAGTTCTGGTGTCTTCAAGGCCGCCGAGTTACTGGCGGCCGTTTTAATTGATTGCGTTATCTTGCTTTTCCTGAAAAGCGCGAGCCAGGCGAGCATACGCCTCTAGCCCGAGCGTTTCTGCCCGTGCCTGAGGATCTATCCCAAGACTCTGAATTTCTCCATCGTCAAACAAGTGTTTGAGAGCGTTTCGAAGCGTCTTGCGGCGTTGCGAAAAGGCCGCGGCAACAACGTGTCCCAAAAGCTCGGGACCGACATCCACCGGTTTGGCTTCGTGCGGTATCAGGCGGACGACCGCGGACATGACTTGGGGTTGTGGATAGAAGCTTTCGGGAGGAACCTCGAAGAGGCTATCCGCGCGACAATAGTATTGCGCCATGACGCCGAGCCGCCCATAGCTCTTATCCCCGGGAGCGGCACACAGCCGATCGACCACCTCTTTCTGCAGCATGAAATGCATATCCGCGATGCATCCCGCCTGCGCGAAAAGATGGAACAGCAGAGGAGTAGAGATGTTGTAAGGGAGATTGCCGACGACCCGGAGTTTCTCCCCCGCACTTAGCGCGCAGAACTGGAATTTGAGGGCATCCGCGCGATGTAGGCGAAGCTTGGTATCGCCCGAAAATTTCCTTTCCAGCGAAGCGGCCAAATCCCGGTCGATTTCGATGGCCTCCAATTTTCCGCAGAGGGGTAATAACGCTTCGGTCAAGACACCTTGGCCGGGGCCAATTTCCACAAGGTGATCGTCGGGCCTGGGAGCTATTCCGAGAACGATTTGCCGCACGACCGTGCCGTCGCGCAGAAAATTCTGGCCGAACCGCTTGCGGGGCTGGTGGTTCATGAAATCTCGGTTGTTCCGTTATTGCGAGGCATCCTGCCTGCCATGGCAAGAGCCTCATCGATGGCGGCTTCCAGGCTTCCCGCGTCGGCTTTTCCGGTGCCGGCCAAATCCAAGGCCGTACCGTGATCGACCGATGTACGGATGACGGGCAATCCCAGAGTGATGTTTACCGCGCGGCCGAAGCCCGCAAATTTCAGCACTGGCAGCCCCTGGTCGTGGTACATGGCAAGTACGGCGTCGGCGTGCTGTAGGTATTTCGGAAGAAAGAGGGTATCCGCCGGCAATGGACCTACTAAGTTCATTCCTTTTTTTCTAAGGGTTTCAAGGGTGGGTTCGATGATCTCGATTTCCTCGCGTCCCAAGTGACCGCCTTCACCGGCATGGGGATTAAGACCGCAGACGAGAATGCGCGGCTCAGTAATGCCGAACCGGGCGATCAAGTCCCGGTTAAGTATCGTAAGTACTGTCGATAGCCGTTCGCGCGTGATGCTGCGGCTTACGTCGGCCAGAGGCAGATGTGTCGTAGCTAAGGCGACGCGAAGACCCGGCGCGGCGAGCATCATCACAGGATGGCCTCCGGTAATGGCCGCGATGAACTCGGTATGTCCGGTGAAGGCTACACCGGCCTCATTGATGATTCCCTTATGCACGGGCGCGGTGATCAAGGCGTCGAAATGCCCCTCCATGCAAGCCGCGACCCCGCTCGATATCGTTTCGAGAACATAAGGCGCATTGGCAACGTTCAATTGTCCGCAAGCGGGGGCGGCGGCGTTGACTGTAGGCCAGACTTTAAGCGACCCCGGTTGATGCGCTTGGGTGTCATCGGTTCCGGAGGTTTGGATTTTAAGACTAAGGCCCAGTTGCTCCGCCCGTTGTGTCAGCAACAAGGGATCACCGATAACGGTGAGATCGCAGGCAAGCTCCCGCTGAGCGATCTGCACGCACAAATCCGGGCCAATGCCGGCGGGTTCCCCCGTGGTTAATAGTAACCGCGGACAAATCCGCCGGAAGTGGGTTTGAACGGCCGGAGGCCGACCCGTAGTTACAATCATTGGAATGAAGGCATAAAAGAGGTGCTTTCCGTTTCGTTCAAGCGAATTTCAACATAGGCTTCGTCGCGGATCCGGCGCAGCCATAGTTCCGTTTCCTCTTCCGCTTTACGCTTGAAAATTTCCTCTCGGGCTTTGTTCTTCAATAACTCGTCGGTATCGCTGGACTCTTGCCGTTCCAGCACCTGGATGAGATGCCAGCCGAATTGGGTCTGCACCGGATTGCTGAGCTGGTTAACTTCCAGCCGGCTCATGGCTTCCTCGAAGGGTGGAACCAAGGCTCCCGGTTGTACGAAACCGAGATCGCCGCCTTTGATCGCCGAGCCTTTGTCGTCGGAGTGACCTCGCGCCAGCGCGGCAAAATCTTCGCCGCCTTCGATGCGTTGTCTCAGGTTCAACAGCTTTTGCTTGGCTTCGTCGTCGGACAGAACCTCGTTGGGCTTGATCAGGATGTGGCGCACATGGGTCTTGGTCATGCGTTCCTCGCCGCCGCCTTTGACGCCGAGCAGCTTGATGATATGGAATCCGCTCGGACTGCGGATCGGCCCTTCAATGCTGCCTTCCTGCATCGAGGGCACCAAATCGGCGAAAAGGGACGGAACCTGGCTCAATTTGCGCCAGCCGAGATCGCCGCCGCTCAGGGCTTGCGCCGAATCGGAAGAGCTCAGGGCTGCCTGCTTGAAATCCAGTCCCTTTCTGAGCTCATCGATCAACCGTTCAGCCCTTTCCTTGGCCTTTTGTACCTCGGACGGCGAGGCGGCTTGAGGTGTTGCAATCAGAATGTGGCCCAGCAGATATTCGCTGTCGCGGTTTACATCCGATTTTCCATGAGTCTCCAGATAGTTTTGCACTTCGTGATCGCTGACTTTGATCTGGCTGTTAATCTGGCCGCTTCTCAGGCGTCCGACGGTGATCTCGTTCCGGATCTGCTCGACGAATGCGGCATAATCGATCCCCTCCTGCCGCAGAGAGCGGCGAAACTCCTCCAGGCTCATATTGTTGCGCTGAGCGATCTGCTGAACCGCCTGCCTGAGAGTTTCGTCATCGATTCGGATGCCTGCTTTCTCGGCCAGTTGCACTTGGATTTTGTCGACGATCAGGCGTTCCAGAACTTGGCGCGCCAAAATTTCGTCCGGCGGAAGCTGTGTGTTGTTCTGTCGTAGGCTGCTTTTGATGGATTCGACTTTCTGTCGCAGTTCGCTTTCGAGGATCACACCGTCTTCGACAACGGCTACGATGCGATCAAGGGGATCGTCCGCGAGTGCCAGCCATGGTAGCAGGAATAACGACAGCAAAATGAATCTGCCGAATGGGGCCCTTCTCAAAAGGAAAAACGAGATCTTTGACATGGTCGGTTGCATTCGATTAATCGTCTTCAAGCCGGAAGCCGCTGATGCTGCGCTCCAGAAACCGGTCCACCTGTTGACCAAAACGGGTCAAGCCTTTCAATTCGAGCTGAAAGAATACTTCGTTATTGGCGGTATTGCCGGCATCGGTTCCAGTCCGTACGTCGTTGATGTAATGCCGCCCTATGAGACTGAAACGCCAGCAACAGGTTTCGCGCTCGATTCCTAAGAAGCTTTCTAGCGTCACCTGATCCAGCAGCGAATATTGCCAGCGGCCGATGGCATTCCACCCTTTCGCAAACGGTATCCGGAGGGATACATCGGTCAGATCCAGGCGGACGAAGTCAAAGTTTTGATCACGGCGAAACCGATAGGCGACGTTGAACAGATGATTGTCTCGGTCGTCGTACTGCAGGGCTACTTGGCCGCGATCGATCGTGCCTCCCTCCGGGCTCCACTGTCCACCAGTGCGAAGCGACCAGGTATCGGTCAATCTGGAATAGACTTCGGCTACTAGATTGGATTTGTCTCCAGTCCTTTCGGGGATATTGGGCAACGTCACATCGCGATCGTCGAAGTAGAAAATTTCTCCGATACTTGCTCGGAGACGCTCCATTCCCGAAGCCTGGTCGATCAGTCTGGAGGTGAGCGCCAGTGTGACCTGATTGGCATCCCCTAAGCGATCGGCTCCGGTAAACCGGTTCTCGCGAAATAATTGATAAAAGCTGAAGTCGTATTCGCCGGTATCGAACACGGGAAGATCTTCTTGGTTCTTGTCCGGAATGTAGAGGTAGAAGAGCCTCGGTTCCAAAGTCTGGAGCAGCGGCGTTTCGGCCAGCTCAAACTCGCGCTCGAAAAACAGTCCGCTGTCCAGGGAGAAGATTGGCGCGGTTCGACTCGGGCTGTCACTGATGCCGGGAGCTTGATCCTGCAGCCAATACTGAGTGTGCTGCAAACTCAAGCTCGGAACGATGAAACCGGCGGCTTTTTGCCACGGGTATGAAATCCGCGGTATTACATTGAGCCGTTGGCCGGCGACTAGGCCGCCAGTGTGATTGAAATTGGCAATCTCGCTAAGGCCGGTGAAGACTAAGCCGGTATTCCACAGACCATGCCCGTAGTTGAAAGTGACTTGTGGTAGGCGGTAATAAGGTCTCGCCTCCGGAGGAATCGTCGGGTCGATCGTCTGATAATAATCGGCCAGTGTCGAAACGCTATAGTTCGAACCGCTGTAATTCAGCTGACCGTAGCTGCGGATATGCCGCCGGTCAACGATACGCAGCTGGTTGCCCAGGTCGTTCAGATAACGGTCGTCGGACACATAATTGGCGTCCACATGGGCGAACAAGTTTTCGGTGAACCGGGTATCGTTCAATAAACCGACCTGGCCTCGACTATCGCCGCGCACATCGTCGTGGGGCATGTACTCGGCCAGTACGCGGCCCCGGGTCATTTCGGTCAGATAGCGGAATTCGCCACGCAGGAGCAGACCGCGCTTGGTGAGGAGTCGTGGTGTGAAGGTCGCATCATAATTGGGCGCCAAATTGAAGTAATACGGCACCGTGAAATCGAAGCCTCCCACCTTGCTGCTGCCGAAGGAGGGCGTCAGGAATCCGGTTAGCCGACGGTCGTCGACCGGGAAAGTCATGTAAGGCGAGTAAAGGAAGGGTACGCCTTTGAATTCGAGCCAAGTGTGTTTCGCCGATCCACGCCCGGTTTCTTTATTGATCTTCACATTGCGGGCGTGGAGCATCCAATCCTGATCGCCGGGCGGACAGGTGGTGTAGGTGAATTTCTCGTAGCGCGACAAGGTGCTGCTGTCGAAATGGGTCAAACGTGAGGTGCCCCGCGCCGGGACCGTTTCCAAGATGAATTGCGAGTTGCGAAGGATGCCGCGACTCGTATCAAGCTCCAGAAAGCCGGTATCGCTGGAGAAGGTCAGCCCCTTCTCCTGGTAGACCACGTTGCCCCGTGCGTTCAGGGTTTCCGAAACGGTATTGTGGGTGACGAAATCCCCCCACAATTTTTGATCCGCCCGTGTCAGTTCGGCGGAACCGGTGAAGGTTGCGATTTCATCATCCACCATCTCGGCATAGTCGGACCGAATTTCCAGCGGTTGCTGTTCACGCGCGAGCTTATCCTGCGGGGCCAGCAGAAACTCGGTCATGGGGGCCGATTCAGATTTGCCTGCGCAGGCCTGCGCCCAGGGATCGGCTGGAAGCAAGGCGGTCAAGTTACGGAAGCGCTGTTCGTCTTCCTCGGTAATCGTGGTCGTTTCCGCCCAATTTTCGACTTTTTGACTTTCGTCGGCGACCACATGCGGCAGACCTTTAGGGTCCGGTCCGACCAAGGAGCAGTCCCAATCCTTGCCGGTTTCTTCGGGACGGCAGTTCCAGCCGGATGGTTTGGCCGCTGCGACAGATTTGGGCGGCAATGGCTGTACGGGTTGGTCCATCCGTTTCAGCTCGGGTTTGGCAACCAGCGCGGGTTCTCGCGTAGCTGGCGGACGGATCGGTTCTTCTTTCGGTTCGGTTTCCGGCTCGGGCTTGGCTATGGAAGGCGTCGAAACAGGTCCCATCTCCTTTGTTGGTCCGGCCGTTTCAGGCTCAGGCTCGGCTGGCGTTGCGGTAGCGGTTTCAGGCTTAGGTTTTTGGGTAACGCAGACCCATTCCTTGTCGTCCTTGCTGCGTTGGCAATTCCAGTCGGACGCGGCCGCCAGCAGATAAGAAGGGCCCAGCCCAAGGCACAGGATTAATGCCCATCGGCCATGATTGAGTTGAATCAGAAACGCCATGCTGCGGCAGAGGTATTTAAATCCGAGAAGAAAGTCGCGAATGGGCTGCCACGCGGTTAAGCTTGCAAACTAGGTAGCAAAAGGCGCGATATGCTCGGAATCGCGGAAGGCATTATCTTGAGGCTGTTCTTTATGGTGAAATATCCGATCGAACCGCCGCATTCTACCGTAAGATCCCCATTATTTGAGTATTTTTCGACACAGGGACCGTCAATATGACGATACAGCAAGATGATCGCCTCGAGGCGCTTTCCGGGTGGCTGCGAGAAACCCTCAGGCTTGCGGTAGAGGCTGTCGAGCCCGCCTCAAGCGATGCCAGTTTCCGGCGTTATTTTCGCGTCTATCTTGATGGAATTTCGTGCATCGTAATGGATGCGCCGCCAGCCAAGGAAAACGTGCGCCCCTTCATCGGGGTAGCCGCGCTCCTGCGGGATGCTGGAGTTCAAGCGCCTGAGATTCTCGCGGCCGACGAGGAGCAAGGTTTTTTGTTGCTCAGCGATTTTGGAACCAGATCGTATCTCGACTGTTTGAATGCCATATCCGTCGACCGTCTTTATGGGGACGCTCTGGACGCTCTGACGCGCTTGCAGTGCGGCGTGGATATCGAGACCGCCGGGTTGCCCGTCTATGACGAACGCCTGCTCGGTGTTGAGCTGGATTTGTTCCGCGATTGGTTTCTCGACCAGTTTTTGGGATTAGTCCCGGAGGCCGCGGAATCCGTCGTCTTTGACGACGTAAAGCGGCTTCTGATTGCATCCGCGCTGGAGCAGCCCAAAGTCTGCGTTCACCGGGACTATCACTCCCGCAATCTCATGGTCACCGAGCGCCTCAATCCGGGGGTTCTGGATTTTCAGGATGCGGTCATCGGACCCGTAACCTACGATCTGGCTTCGCTGCTGCGCGACTGTTATGTTTCCTGGCCACTCCCCATGGTGGAAGTCTGGATGGCTGGCTATTACACGCGCCTTTGCGAAGCCGGTCTCGTCGGTTCGGTTAGCCCCGACACATTCCGGCGATGGTTCGATCTCATGGGGATGCAGCGCCATCTTAAAGCCATTGGCATTTTTTCCAGGCTGAAGCTGCGGGACGGCAAGTTCGGTTATCTCAAGGATATACCGCGTACCATGAGCTATGTGACCGAGGTGTGCGGGCGCTATCCGGAACTGGCCGGCTTCCTACGCTTTTTGGAAAAACGGGTTCTGCCACAAATAATTTCGGATAGGCTGGTATGAAAGCAATGATTTTGGCGGCTGGGCGCGGCGAGCGCATGCGGCCCCTAACCGACGGTACTCCGAAGCCGCTGTTGGCGGCAGGTGGTCGCCCGCTGATCGAGCACACGATCGAATCCTTGGTCAATGGCGGGTTTGTCGATATCGTCGTCAATATCGCCCATCTCGGAGAGCGGATCGAAGCCTATTTGGGAGACGGTGCTCGATTCGGAGCGAAGATTGCGTTTTCCAGCGAAGGCGAAGCGCTCGAAACCGGCGGCGGTATTCACCGGGCATTGCCGCTATTGGGCCAGCAAGCTTTCTTGGTGGTTAATGGCGATATCGCTACCGATTATCCCTTCGGGCGATTGCGGGATCAGCCCTCCGGTTTGGCGCATCTGGTGCTGGTGCCCAATCCGTCCCATCATCCGCGGGGGGATTTCGCTCTACGTGATGGGGCTGTCTTGGATTCCGGTGACAGTCGCTTTACCTTCAGCGGCATCGGTGTCTATCGTCCGGAATTGTTCGCGGGCTGCTCGCCCGGCAAGTTTCCCTTGGCTCCTTTGTTGAGGAGGGCAATGGCGGATGGGCTCGTAAGCGGAGAAGTCTATCCGGGGTTTTGGATGGACATCGGTACCATTGATCGGCTCCGAGCATTCGATGAACGCTTGAGGTCTAACCTGGGAAAATCGGCCGGCTCTTGAGAATGCATCAACTGATCTAGACGTGGAGGTTTGACATGCAGGGCAAAATGTTCCCTGAATCGAATGCAAGAGATCTCAGTAAAGAGAAAAGGCTCACCCAGATTATTTATGCCTTGCAGGCCGCTTCCTTTCTGGTGGGAGTCACCTACATCATCGGGGTGGTTATCAATTACGTGAAGTGGCCGGATGTGGCGGGTACCTGGCTGGAACCCCATTTCCGTTGGCAAATCAGCACTTTTTGGTACAGCATCCTGTGGGGAATCGTGGGCGGGCTGACTTTGTTTCTATTCGTGGGCTATGTGATCCTTACCGCCAACACGATCTGGATTGTTTACCGTATCGCCGTTGGGTGGATAGCACTCAGCGAAAATCGGCCGGTAAGTTGAGTAAAGGCTAAAGCGTCTGAAGCGAGCCGCTGTGAAAGACCAGTTGCCCCAGGAACTCTTCCCCTTGCTCCAGGCACTCGATCCGGGTGATTCCGGCGGTGGCAACCTTGATTCGGAACAGGTTCGATAAGGGAATGTCCAGGATCTGGGCGAGTACCATGCGAATGGTGCCGGCGTGACAGATGATGAGAATATGCTTTCCGGCGTGGCGGTTTAGGGTGTCGTTCCAAGCGGCGACGATGCGGCTCCTGAACTCTGCGAGCCCCTCGGCATCGTCCGGGCGATTATTCATGGGGTCGCGATAAAAGCGCTGAATCACGCCGGGATCGTACTGAGTGATTTCCTCCCGCGTCTTCCCTTGCCATACACCGAAACCGATTTCCTTCAGTCGCGGTTCGATCTCGAACGGAATTCCGCTTTGCTCGCTCATTTCCTCGGCGAAGGCTTGGCAGCGGGTGAGGGGAGAGGTGACGATAACCTCCCATGGGCGATGTTGGCCCACGGCGGTCCGCATCTGTGACCAGCCTTTGTCGCTTAAGGGATCGTCCATCTGTCCGCGGTAGCGGCTTCCACCCACGGGTTCGCCGTGGCGCATCAGGTCGATGAGAGTTGTGACGCGCTCGTCGGTAATCAAGTTTTAGCTACCTCCTCAAGGCGTTGCCGAGCCTGCCTTACGGCCTTCCTGACCTGCTCCGGAGCGGTTCCGCCGAAGTGGTTGCGCGCCCTGACGGAGCCCTCCAAAGTCAGGATTTCGAAAACATCGGACTCGATAGTAACAGACAATTGCTGCAATTCCGTCAGTGATAACTCGGAAAGATCGCGCCCGGTTTCAATGCCCAGGCGTACGGCCTTGCCGACGATCTCGTGAGCGTCTCGGAATGGAACCCCTTTGCGAACCAGGTAATCCGCCAAATCCGTGGCCGTTGCGTAGCCTTTCTGCGCCGATTTATACATGCCATCCCGATTCGGTTGAACGTGGGGCATCATATCGGCAAAGGCCCGCAGGCAGTTTTTCAAGGTATCCACCGTATCGAACAACGGCTCCTTGTCCTCTTGATTGTCCTTGTTGTAAGCCAAGGGTTGGCTTTTCATTAATGTCAGCAGACCCATGAGGTGGCCGAAGACGCGTCCCGATTTGCCGCGCACGAGTTCCGGAACGTCCGGATTTTTCTTTTGCGGCATGATGGACGAGCCGGTGCAAAAAGCGTCCGGCAGATTTATGAAGCCGAACTGGGCCGATGTCCATAGAATCAGTTCTTCGGAGAATCGCGACAAATGCATCATGATGAGGCTGGCGCAGGCGGCGAATTCGATGGCGAAATCGCGATCGCTAACCGCATCCAAGGAATTGGGCGCCGGCCTGTCGAAACCGAGCAGTTCGGCGGTATAAAACCGATCCAGCGGAAAGGTGGTGCCGGCCAAAGCCGCCGCTCCCAAGGGCATGACGTTGACGCGCTTCCGACAGTCGCACAGGCGCTCGTAGTCCCTTGCCAGCATTTCGTGCCACGCCAGCAAGTGATGACCGAAAGTTACCGGTTGAGCCACTTGGAGATGAGTAAAGCCCGGCATGATGGTGTCCGCCTCGCGCTCCGCCAGATCGAGCAGGGCGTTCTGAAGTCGCAGGACTTCTCCGGTGATCCGGTCGATTTCGTGCCGCAGATATAGTCTGACGTCCGTGGCCACTTGGTCGTTTCGGGAGCGGCCGGTGTGCAGCTTTTTCCCTGCTTCGCCGATGCGGTCGGTGAGACGGGCTTCGATGTTCATGTGCACGTCTTCGAGTTTCACGGACCAGAGAAAGTCGCCACGCTCGATTTCTGCCTGGATATGTTGCAATCCCAGCGTGATGGTGTCGCAGTCCTTCTCGGTTAAAACGCCGATGCGTTTCAGCATTGAGGCATGGGCGATGGAGCCCTGAATATCGTGAAGGGCCAGACGTTTGTCGAATTCAACGGACGCGGTAAATGTCTCGACGAAGGCATCGGTAGCCTCGGTGAAACGGCCTGCCCAGGGTTTTGGTTCGCTGCTCATCGGAATTTTCTCGGAAGGGCTTTTGTTTCAGCCATTATAACCCGAGCGTCCCCGCTTCGATGATTTTCAGGCGATGACGGCGCAAGTCGCGAGGATTCCGGTGGCGGAAAATAAGTCGCCTGAACTTGACATAAATCAAAAACCAGTCTACGCGGCCGTTATAAAGTTCGGCGGCCTGTTCGGCATACAGAACAACTATCCAATCTTCAGGAGAAATCTGATGGCCCTTTTAGTGTGGACTAAAGAAGCATTTGGCACCAATGTCAGCGAAGCCGACCACCAACATCAGGAGATTTTTTCCATGTTGAACGGTCTGCACGACACGCTCGCGTCCGGCAACCGGCAAGCGGTCGGGCGTCAGCTGGATGCATTGATCGATTACGTAGCCATGCATTTCAAGACCGAAGAGGATCTGATGCAGGCTCATGGATATCCGGATTTCGCGGCGCACAAGGCCAAGCACGACGAGTTGGTGCAGACCTGCCTTGATGTTCAGAAGAAATTTCATGCCGGAGCGCTTGAAATTACCCCGGAAACCACCGGGTTTGTCAAAGACTGGCTCGTTAACCACATCCCCAATATCGACAAATATTACGGTCCGTTTTTCAACGACAAGGGCGTTGCCTGACACCTCCGGGCGAAAGGCGGCGTGTTTCCGCCTTTCGCAACGGGCGATCTCAATTATTTAAGATCGTCGGAGCCGATGCCGGCGATCTTCGTCTTTAGTGATTTATTCGCTTCTGAGCCTGTAGTAGCATTTTGGGGGGAAAATAACGAACTCGGACCTTGTAGATGACCCAACCCTCCGGCCTTCCGGCGTGGCAGTTGCTCAACCGACATCACCGTGAAATCAGCGATCTCCACATGCGGGATTTGTTCGCTGAGGATTCACGGCGTTTCGAGCGGTTCTCGCTGCGCCTTGACGATCTTTTGCTTGATTACTCAAAAAATCGAATCACGGACGAAACCGTGACACTGTTGCTCGATCTGGCCCGGCAAGCCGGATTGAAAGAGAAAATCGCCGCCATGTTCCGGGGTGACAAGATTAATGTCACCGAAAACCGCGCCGTATTGCATGTTGCTTTGCGCAACCGCTCCAACCGGCCCATTCTCGTCGATGGCAAGGATGTCATGCCTGACGTCTACCGAGTTTTGGAGCAAATGCGGCGGTTCAGCGAGTTGGTGCGTTCCGGCGAGTGGAAGGGCTGCACCGGCAAAACCATCACCGATGTGGTCAACATCGGTATCGGCGGCTCCGACTTGGGGCCAAAAATGGTGGTAAAGGCGCTTTCGCCCTACATGCAACCTCGGCTGCGCGTTCGCTTCGTATCCAATGTGGACGAGGCGGATCTTTTGGAAAACCTGAGCGGCCTGAATCCCGAAACTACCTTGTTTTGCGTTTCTTCGAAGACCTTCACCACTCAGGAAACCATGACCAATGCCCGATCAGCGCGGGAATGGTTTTTGGCAAAGATCAATGACGAAGCAGCCATTGCGAAACATTTCGTGGCGGTTTCCACAAATGCCGAAAAAGTGGCTGAGTTCGGTATCGATACGGCAAATATGTTCGAATTCTGGGATTGGGTAGGCGGTCGGTACTCGCTATGGTCGGCCATCGGTTTGCCCATCGCATTGGCGGTCGGCATGGATGCGTTCGAGGCGCTATTGGCCGGCGCCCACAAAGTGGACGAACACTTCCGAACCCAACCCTTCGAGCGGAACATCCCGGTAATCTTGGGGTTGCTCGGCATCTGGTACGCCAATTTTTTCGGTGCCGAATCCTACGCAATATTGCCCTATGATCAGTACTTGGAGCATCTGCCCGCCCACCTGCAGCAGTGTGATATGGAAAGCAACGGCAAGGCGGTGGATATCGGAGGCAATCCGATCGACTACAGCACCGGACCGATTATCTTCGGCCAGCCGGGCACCAATGGACAGCATGCCTTTTACCAATTGATCCATCAAAGTGGAAAGCTGGTCCCCTGTGACTTCCTCGCAGCTGCCCAAAGTCATCATCGTCTCGGTCGTCACCACGAGATACTGATTTCGAATTTTCTCGCCCAGCCGGAGGCGCTGATGCGCGGCAAGACCTTCGATGAAGCGAAGGCCGAGCTCGAAGCCGGGGGCGTGACCGGTAGGCGGCTGACAGAACTGGCTGCTGCGAAGACTTTTCCCGGAAACAAACCATCCAATTCGATTCTTTATCGAAAATTGACCCCGGAAACTCTGGGTTCCCTGATCGCCTTGTACGAACACAAGATTTTCACCCAGGGCGCGATCTGGAATATCAATTCCTTCGATCAAATGGGCGTCGAATTGGGCAAGCGGCTGGCGAGAACCATCCTTGCGGAGCTGGCCGACGATAGCATGGTTTCCTCCCATGACGCTTCCACCAATGGCCTGATCAACTATTACAAACAGTTGCGCTAAGGTATAGCCGCCCGGTGGGCCGGGATAAAGCCGAGCCTCACCCCAAGTCCTTCTCTCCAAAAGAAAAAAAGATTCATTCGTTCTCTTTCTCTCTTTGGGAGAGAGGGGTAGGCGAGGGAGGAACGACCGTTTTCGGCGCATCCGAATCGGCTGTCCGGCCACAATCTTCCGGTGAGAGGGAAGGGCGTAACCGCGCTGGTTCCGATAAATTGACGTTTACTTTCAGGAACTATGCGCCAGTCGAATCTTATCGAATAGGAAAGGGAAAGAGACTGGGACGACCGACTGCGCAACCTGCAGAATAGGGAGCCTTTTTGCATCTTAAGGAGCGAGCGCTATGACCGACCTCAAAGACCCCGCCGCACGCAACCCTACGGTATTAGCGCCGGTCCACCCGGACATCGAAAGCTACATGACTGGTCTTGCGGGTTCGACGGACAAGCCGGTTCTTCTGGAAATGGAAGATTTGGCCCGCCAGCAAAATTTCCCTATCGTCGGTCGTTTAGTCGGATTGTTTCTGAAGATCCTCGCCAAAAGCATTGAGGCAAGGCGTGTATTCGAATTCGGCAGCGGCTATGGTTATTCGGCCTACTGGTTCGCGGAGGCGGTCGGATCGGAGGGGCAAGTGATCTGTAGCGACGGCGATCCCAACAACCTCACCAAAGCCGAACATTTTCTCCGCCAAGCCGGGCTCTGGGAGCGCATCGATTTTCGAACCGGTTTTGCTCAGACCGTCTTCCAGGCCACCGAAGGGGAATTCGATATTTGCTACAACGACGTGGACAAGGGCGATTATCCGGAAGTTTGGCGCCTGGCCCGGGAGCGCATACGGCCGGGTGGACTCTATATCGCGGACAACGTCTTATGGCACGGCCGCGTTACGGTCGAGAACCCGGTCGATATCGTTCCCGGCTGGACCGATGCCATCCGCAAACATAACCGCCTCATCTTCAATGACCCGGATTTTGACGCGTTCATCAATCCGACGCGGGATGGGGTTATTGTTGCACGTAGGAAAGCAATCTCTTGAATGGCTCCAAAAGCCTAGGGGCGTAGCACCGAGTCGGGCGTCAAGCGGATGAACACATCGCACCGTAGTTGGTGGTTGCGATAAAACCTTAGCTATCTCTGCTCAGTGAAGTATCAATGAATTTCGCCATGGAATTATGAGCGAAAATATGGCGGGCGGTGGCTTGCCGAAGTTACGGAGTTACCGAGCGTGCTTGTTTATGGCGCAAATGCCGAAGAGGCCATGGTTAAGATAGAGGCTGTCGCTTTGCACGCTAGATCGCCCAGAGCATGGAGAAAGTCGTCCCATGCCGATTCATTTGTCCCTGGTCGCTAGGGTGTGAACCAGTGGTCATCAGTTAAGGCCAAGCGCGTTTTTGGCGGCGCTTTTTCCCATTGGCTGGCAGATCAAGCGATAAGTCGGCTCACATAAGATTCTCGCTCGTTCAGGATGGCCGGGCTTCATTTTCGCTTTCCACTACGACGATGAAATCAGGCCGAAAATGCAGGTCCGTATTGCCAAGCGGAAGGGAATGGAGTCAGGGTTTTGACTTTGTCTTTTTGATGAAACAAACACGGATCCTGCGTTCCAGCTGGCACCCGGCGGGACTTTCAATAAGTAATTTACAAAAGTTTGACTCCATTGCGCACAAGCCGCTCTGCCCAGCGTGAAGTTTATCCGTTACATGGCTTTATCGTTACTGGGTGCGTACCTGTCAGGAATTTTTACACTCACGCGCAATCTGCGTCGCGAATTTCGATAAATGTGTATATATGTCTGATATAGCATGTCTTTTTTTTAGTGGCACAAAGTTCGCATATACAACGATGCGATTAGGCCAGGTCTTAATCAAAATCAGGTTTTTGGCGGAACAACACTTAATTTCTAATACTTCAGGAGCAAAATCATGAAGACTTATTTAAAGCATATTTTGGGTGCGGCTGCGCCCCTGCTGCTTGCGCTGAGTACGACGGCTTACGGTGGCACGGTTGATCTATTTACCGAGGGTGATCAGGCCGCAATTGACGGAACGAACGGAACTGCAGGTGTTTTAGCAGACGGTGCCTCGTCCAGTACGGGTACCGGCCTTTCCACCGTGCTGGGCGGGCAGCGTGATATTTGGGCTAACTGTCTCTCGGGTTGCGACGGCGTCACGGCGCTTTCTGCTGTCGCGGTGACCGGCGGGCAGTTTAAGTTCAGCAACGGTGCGGGGGTGACTGGCGAAGGTCTCGTCCAGTGGGATGGTTCGGATCTGTCTACCGCACTTGATGTCACTGGTTTGGGCGGGTTCGATTTAACTTTGGGCGGTTCCGTTAATTCATTCCTGTTAACTACGATCGAATCGGATCTCGGATGGTTCTTCCGCATCGAGGCTTACACGGATGCAGACCATTGGACCAAAATTACGCTGGCTGCTACCTGTGTGGATGCTTCCGGTCCGCTTGATCCGGGCTGCGTGCCTTCTCCGCATGTGTCTACCATTCCTTTTGCGGCCTTTATTAATAGCGGTCTTTGCGGGTTTACGGGAACGTCACCATATGTTGACGGTGTGGTAGCCATCGAATGCGCTGCCGGTAACCAAACAGCAGATCTTACAAACCTTGGTGCACTCCAGGTGGCGCTGAATACCAGTGATGCGGTTGCCGGCGGCTCAACGCCTAGAACTACAAACCTGGATCTGCGTTTGGATAGCGTCGAAACGATTCCTGAGCCCATGACGCTGGGGCTGCTCGGTATCGGCCTGTTTGCTGCGGGTCTCTCTCGCCGGACCGGCAAGGTTGTCGCAGCATAAATCCTGACCGATTTCCGCCTGGCGTTATCGGCCAGGCTGTGATGATAAGCGGTTCCGTCATTGTGGCGGAGCCGCTTTTTTTTGCCTTTACGATCTACGGCCGTACGGGTTTTTTCGCTTTCGGCGTGGCTAGGCATTCGAAAAAAGACGGCATTCTCAACAACGGAAATTCTTTTCTCATTTGCCGCATACTAAAGGCCACACTCGGAATGTGCTTCAGCGGGATGAAGCATCATCCGAATACGAAAAAACCTTATGCTGAACTCGGGGAACGCGTCATGGATGCCTGGCCGCGAATCTCTGCTCGATGATGGCTGTTTGAGCCCGAATTGCTCCGATCGCGCAAAAAATGCCCTACAATCATGTGGCGAATCGGATTGGGATTGAACTAATTTCGGTCATTTTTCCCAATAGGTCTTTAGCCTCTAGGTCATTTGTAAACCGAACATTGGAGATGCTTCATGACTCTTATTTCTCTCGGACGAAGATTGAAAATCCCGACCCTCTCGATTTTGCTGCTGTTGTCCGCCTGCGGCGATACCACTCCGGCGCAGCACCTGAAGCAGGCTGAAGAGGCGCTTGCAAAAGGAGATGTACGGTTGGCGGTTATTGAGCTTAAGACCGTCCTTCAGTCCGAACCGAACAACATGCAAGCCCGGCTGTTGCTGGGGCATGCCTATGTAGAGGCTGGAGATTGGGCAAGCGGCGAAAAAGAATTGCTGCGTGCCGGAGAAATGGGTGCCGGTGAAGTTGACTTGCAGCCTTGGCTGGCGAAGACCTTGCTCGAACAGGGGCGGCTTGGCGAGGTCCAAGTGCGAGAAATTCCCGAAGGCGCGTCGAATCAGCTCCGAGGCAATCTGCTCGCGATCAAAGCCGAGGCATGGCTGCGCAGCGGAGAAAATTCCGAGTCTGAAAAGCTTGCGCGTGAAGCCTTGGATGCGGTACCTAATCTCGCCCCTGCGCTGCTGACGATGGCTCGTTTGCACGGGAGGCAGGGACAAATTCCCGAGATGCGGGAATGGATTGCCAAAGCGCTCGCCGCCGACCCGAAGTTTGGAGCGGCCTGGGAGCTTCTCGGCTATATCGAAACGAGGGAGAGCCACTTTGAAGCCGCCGAGGAGGCCTATTCGAAAGCGGCACAGGACCCGATCCTGCGTGCCTCGGCTCTCGTAGCCCGCGCCATGGCGCGTATTCAATTAAAAAAATACGATGAGGCTGCGGCGGATATCGACCAAGCCGGCAAACGGCTTAAGGATTCTGCGGGCCTTCATTTCGCCAGGGGATTGCTGAATTTCGAACAGAAACGCCTCGCCGAGGCACAGGAAGCGTTCGATGCGGCTCTGGCCGTGGATTCTTCCCATTTCCCGTCTTTGCTTTACGGCGGCGCGACCCACGGCCTACTGGGGCATAAAGCCCAGGCGGAAGATTATCTAAGAAAATATTTGAGCCATGATCCGAGCAATGTAAAGGCTCAATCGCTATTGGTGCACTTGGAGGTACAGAATAGTGATCCGGCCAACGCGGAAAAGCTTGCCCGCGAGGCGCTTAAACAAGCGCCAAACGATGTTCAGGTGATGAACTTGCTGTCGGACGCTCTGAAGGCACAAGGCAAGAAAGGCGAAAGTATCGAGTACCTGAAACAGGTTGTCACCGCGCAGCCGGAATCGGTCGAGGCACATACGCGTCTGGCCGGGGGGCTCATTCAGGAGGACAACCTTCAGGGTGCAATGGGCGAGTTGAAAAAGGCGTTGGAGATTGATCCGGAGTTCGAGGGCGCCGTACGTGGCGTCGTGACCGTGCACCTACACAAAGGTGAGCTCAAGCAGGCGCTGGACGTCGCGATCGACTATCTCAAGCGGCATCCTGATTCAGCGGGAGCGAACGCGCTAGTGGGCTTGGTGCATCTGGTCGGACGGGAGACCGATAAGGCGTCTGCCGCTCTGAGGCGTGCGATCGAATTGGACCCGGCTAATGTGCCGGCTACCAATGCGCTGGCGGCAATCGCCGTTCAGGAGAAGGACTTCGAAAAGGCGAGGCGATATTTTCAGCAAGCGCTGAAACACCATCCGAATGATATCGGCGTGCTAACGAATTTGGCTAAACTGGAAGCGACCCAAGGGAACACCGAAGCCATGGCTTCGACTCTGGAGGACGCGGTCAAACGCGATCCGAAGGCGCTACTGCCGCGACTTTATCTCGGACGCCACTACCTCAAAGCTAAGAATGCCAAGAAAACAATCGAACTCTTATCGGAGGTTCGGTCGACGTATCCAGAAAGCAAAGAGCTTTTGGGTATGTTGGCCGAGGCCGAGCTAGCGGCCGGCCGTTGGTCCGATGCGTTGTCGAGCCTGAAGAGCCTTGAGAGTCTGGGGCATAAAAAACCCGAGGTGCATTTTCTTATGGCGCAGGCCTATGATCGCCTTGGTGACCGAAAAATGGCGCGTGACGCTTTGGAAAAGACCGAAGCAGAGGATCCTTCATTCATCCCCGCGCGTATCGCTTTGGTTCGTATGGCTGTTCAAGAGAAGCGCACCAAAGACGCCGAGACACGCGTAAAGGAACTAAAAAAACGTTTTGGCGAAGGTGTTCCGGAGATCATTCTGGTGGAAGCGGAATTGGCCGAATTAGCGGGGAACTATTCTCAAGCGGCTTCGGCGTACCGGCGGTTGTTTGAGCTTGCACCGCCCAACAAGACCAGCATAAATCTTCTGCGGCTGACACGCGCGCTCTGGCAGGCTGGGGAAAAGGAGGGGGCACTTCAGGAACTGGAGCAGTGGGTTGAACTGCATCCCGATGACACATTGCCTCAAGCCGAGTTAGCGCAGCTTTACATGAAGTTGCAACGCCCTCAGGATGCGGTGGCCAAATTGAAGGTGCTGGCGGAAAAATCACCCCATAATGCGCTGGTGTTCAACAATATTGCTTATCTTCTGCGAGAGATCGATCCCGTGGAAGCGTTGAGGCACGCGGAGAAAGCCCAGTCCTTGGCACCCGAGTCCGCGGAGGTGTTAGACACTCTCGCCATGACCTTGTTAAGTAACAAGGAAGGCAAACGAGCTATGGCGAATATCGATCGAGCTTTGGCTCAGCAGCCAGAGAATATCTCCTTTCTCTTTCATCGCGCTCAAATACTAAATGCTGATGGACAGCCTCAAGAGGCAGCGAAAATCCTGGATAAGATTCTGCAAAAGGGAGGCAAATTTGCCGAACGTTCTGATGCCGAGGCTATGCGCAAACGCCTGGCGTCGAGTCTTTAGCTGAATCGGTATTTACAGGTTGGAGTATCTGTCAAACCCTATGGTTGTATCGGGAAGGATGGCGGAACTCTAAGTTTTTGGGTATCCGTGCGTGCTTCTCTTATGGCAACGTTTAGTTTTAGATTGGAAAAACGGCGTTGCTTTTATCACCGTAACGGCAACTAAGATTACTTTATAGCAGGGACGCTTGGGTAGGATGCTCTTAGGAGAGCGTCGCGCATCACCGAGTGTGTGCCGGTGCGTAAACCGGAATTTTAGTAAGGTATTGCCTCGGCAGCTAAGTCAGAATCACGTCATGGCCGCCGCATAAGTGATCTTTGGATGTCTGAAATAGCCCTTGTACGGTGGAATAGCGTACTCGCGTATTTCGCCGCATCGGGGTGCAACCACCGGTCCACCACCGCCTTCGGGTCTTGCTCATACACTTTCCGCAGCGGCTTTTGCGACGTAACGTGAATCCCCACCGCTGCAAATACAGCCCCATCGTCCGGATCGGCAGCGATCGCCCCGTGGTCCTGCTCGATCAAGACTTGAACGGCTTGCCAGGTCCATGGTGCAAACAGCAAGCCCAATGCCTTCGGCATTTCCGTCTGAATCCGCCGCTGCAGCCCGATTTCCTGCGCAAAGCTCAAATGCCGTTTCTCACCCACTTTGCGCCTGCGCCTCCCATCGGTACACCGTGTTTGGATGCACTTCCAAAATCGCGGCAATGGCTTTGGCGATGTAGCCTTGAACGCGTATCCGTATCTCTCGCGTTCCAAACCGCCGTCAGGGCTTTATCACTCCGTAACTTGGCTTTACGTCGCTTCATTCCAAAACAGACCTGTAAATCCTACTTTTAGTTATCGGATAAATAATGAGGGGGGCATTACATTTGCCGATCAATGTTTTTGAGCTTTTTAGCGGGAATCCCTCCCCACAGCTCGTACTCCGGAATTTTTGTGTTCAGCGTTACTACCGAGCCGGCTGCGATCGTCGAACCCTCGCCTAATTCAACGCCGGACATTATTACTGCGTTGACTCCTACGGTGGCTCCATCTCCTATCTTGACCTCACCCAGGATCAGCTTGCCGCTGGTTATCGTGTGTGCGGTGATTACGGAATCCTGCCCGATAATAGCTTCGTTGCCGATCGAAATGAGCTGGGGATCAACCAATCGGCCACCCAGCGCGATATCCTTGCCGACCTTTGCTCCGAACCACATCGCAATCAGAGGCTTCGCAAAAACCACGGAAAAAGGCAGCCAGGTTCCCCGGCCGAATTCGCACACCACGGTGAATAGTTTCCAGTAAGTGAAGATCGGGTCATCCATTGAATAGCAACCGGGCTGGAATGGTTTGATTCGCAGCATTAATCGAGCCGTCAAGCCGGAGAAAAAGCCGTAGGCCAGAAGAAACAGGAAGAAATCCGCAAGAACGTTATAGGGTGCCAGCCCCTGAGTCAGAGGAGCGAAAAGCTTAGCAACGGAGAAAAGGCTAACGCCAAAGATTACGGTGAGGATGAGTCCAGATAAGAAGAAATCGATCGGTCGTGTTTTCACGCTAATTACCCCTGTTGACATGACACGCTACGCGGCAAACTTTCGGGGCTTACGCATTTAGCTCTTACTCTCTCGCGATAAGGTTGGGACGAGGGAATTTAGAAGGGCGGCTGCTTATTTAACTCCCCTAACCTTAGTCCTCTCCCAGTGGGAGAGGACACAATAAGCGTGTTTGCGTAAGTCCTGACTTAGAACGCCGCCATAAAAATCTCGGAAAATTATCTCAGCAGCTTATCCGCCAAAGCGGTAAATCTTGCAGATGCGTTGTATTCCCGGTGTGCCTGACCGAGTTTCTCCGCGGCTTTTCTGCACGATGGATTTGTCAGCATTCCGTTGACCGCTCCTAAAATCGTAGTACGGGATGCCATTCCCGCACGCAGTAAACGTCCCGCTCCGCTTTGTTGAACCGCTTGCATGTTGAGGTATTGGTCGAGATTCGTGCATATGCCCAGTACCGGGACGCCTGCGTTCAATGCCTGGTTCGTCGTCGGGCTTCCGCCGTTACAGATCACCAAGTCGGCAAGTGCGGCCGCTTCGTCGCCGGGCAAGTAATCGCTGCAAAAGACATTGGGCGGTGGATTTTCGAGCTGGAACCGGCCCGCCGTGGCTACAAGCAGCGTTACGGGTAGACTTGAAATCGCATTAACGATTTCAGAAAGCCGACCGGTCTTTCCGGAGCTTCCAAGCGTCAAGTAAATGATCGGTTTGCTTTTATCCAGCCGCTCCCACCAATCCGGTTTCGAAGCTTGAGGTGACCACAGGATGGGGCCAAGGTAATGGTGGTTGGACGGTAGCTCTGTTGTTTCGATTAACCCCGGCATATCTGCGTAGAGAATGTGATCCGCTTCCGTGTACGTCCTTCGGAGATCCAATCCGAGGGATGCTAAGCCAAACTCCTTTCGGACCCGATTAAGCGGCAACGTATGCGAGGCGAATATCAGCGGTCGCACAAGATCGAAAAGTTGTTGAGCAAGCGATAAACCGACCAGACGCACCATGACGTGCTCTGGTATAGGGTATGTCTGGACTGCGTACGGGCTCCAGTAAATATTGGTTATGTTGGCATAAGGGATGTTTGCCAGGCGGACGCTTACAGCCAGTGAAAGACGAAAATCGCCGACGATAAGATCGGGATTGACGCGCTCGATGATTTTCAGATCCTCTTTGACGTATTGCCGTAGTGTAGGTGTATCGTAAACCGGCTCACCTTTAGCCAAGGCATCGAGAAAGCGGGAAGGAGGAATCGACCGTATGGGTACTTTGGCGAGCTTGGAATCTGAAAAAAGTGCATCGAAATGGCTGTCGCAGGCGAAACGAACATCATAATTCCCGGCATCCAAAGCGCTGGCGAGAGTATAGGGGCGGGCGACATGGGCAAGTGTGACAGCCTCGGCAATAAAGAGGATGCGTTTTTTGGACTTGAGTTTATGCTGAGCACTTATCAGAGCACTCGAATTGTCAAAATGTTTTACAGCTTTTTCCATTGATGCGATCGAGTCACTGGATTTATGGCGTATTGAGGGTCTTCACCCGATATCGAAATCCATTTTTTACTCCTTGCAACAAAAAGTCGGCTAGTCATTGCTTTCGGCTTCCGATTGCTATCGGGCGTGTTGCTTGAGAGCTTGAGTCGCGGCTGCGAAAATCTAAATCGATAACCAGAATTTAACCTTTAGTCGAGAACAGTATTGCAGATAATCCATGGATCGCAGTGCTGTTTACGTACCGGTAGATCGCTTCATGAATCGGCACTAATCCAGAAGCGCAACTAAACTTCAAATACATTTTTCATTCTGATTGGCCATGGCTTTGATCTCGCGTGCCGAATCGTACTATCGTGACAGAATGGTTTACGGGGGAAGCCGGTTTGGAAGGGATACAAGGTGGGGTTAATGCCGTTACGTTGGTCAGTGGGGCGGGACGATAGCCGGGAGTTATGCTCGAAAGTTGTGGATGAGGGGCTGAGGTAGGCGGCGTATTCTGGATGGTCTTCGAGGTCATCCATTCCTGTTGAGAGGAGCGAATACGCCATGAGTGAAGATAAGGTCATTCGGTTGAAGAGTCCAGGGACA
>NZ_DASPLO010000057.1:0-14916 GCF_035627495.1 Methylocaldum sp. | reverse complement strand
AGGAGGTCTTGAATCCGTTCCCACTGATCGTCCCGTAAGCCATACCGTCGTACCATTCATCGACCTTCTTCTGAATTCACTCTCTCAATTGGATCGCTTTTGGTCGTCTTTGGCGACCCCTTAATTGAGGACACGCCCTAGGATCATGGCGGGAACAACGGAATTTAATCGGGCAAAAAAGAAGCGGCAGTGGAGAATGCCTCCTCTGCCGCTTTTTAAAATTAGGGAAGATTGGCCGTTATTGTTTCACCGCGTTGAGGTGAGTCATCGCTTCCTCGGCGGCTTTGCCGGCTATGTCGGCATGGCCCATTTTGCCGTGTTCGATGGCGCCGTCCAGGCTTTTGAGCGCCGCATCCAGATGTGGATTGGCTTTCTCTTTATTGGCCGCCGCCGCATGGGTTTTAGCGGCTTCCGCGTGCTCGGCCACACCTTTTGCATCGCCCTTCTTGCTGCTATCGACCGCGGCTTGGGTGTGCTTCATTGCTTCCGCTTTGTGGTCTTCGGCGGCAACGGCAGTCAAGCTTAGCGACAGGCTGAACAGGCCGGCGAGCAGCCCGGATAAGATTTTTCCACGCATAACCATTCCTCCATTAAAAAGTTGTTCTTCTTTAATGCCCCGAAACGGGGCGTGTTACCAATATCACGCCATTGATTTCAAGTCCATATTTTTCAATGAAGGGCTTGACGAGGTAGAGAGGTTTAGATAGGCGATCGATATTTAGACCGGGACACCATAATCGGCCTGGGAAGCAGTTGGAAACCTACTGCGCGAGCGTGATCCGGGGTGTGGGCGAGCGCCGCGGAGCGGTGAAACACAGGACGGGTTTCATCACTCCTCATGTACGCCGTGTACATTCCGGGCAAAACGGAGATTAATGGACAGGAATATCCGCCGCAGAATAAAAAAACGGCAGGCAAGTAGAACACCACTCTACCCGCCGTTTTATCGTAGCGACATGAAGTCTACTTCGCCATTTTAAGATGGGAAACCGCTTCCTCGGCGGCTTTCCCCGCCATATCGGGGTGGCCCATTTGGCTGTGCTGAACCGCGCTGTCCAGGCTTTTCATTGCAGCGGTCAGATGTTCGTTGGGGTTTTGCTGCATGGCGGCATCGACATGAGGCTTTGCGGCTTGCGCGTGTTCGCCCACGCCTGTGGCATCGCCTTTCTTGCCGCTGTCGGCGGCGGCTTGGGCGTGCTTCAACGCCTCCTTGACATGGTTTTCCATGCTGCCCGGTGTCGTTGTGCCCGCATCACCTTTTCTACCGGTCCCCGTCATGCCGGGACCTCCGGTACTCTCACCGGTGGTTCCGCGAACGCCTGTTCCACTTTGGCCGGTTTCGGTGCGCGACTGGGCATATTTTGCCGCGCCGTCCCCTGATTTTTCGGCCGCTAAGGCCTGATTCAGTGCTGGTACGGTCAAGCCCGCAAGCAGGCAAACTAGAATGTTACGGTACATATTGTTCCTCCATGAAAAATGCTCCGGACGACGACCAAGTCGCCGTATGAATAGAAATGGCGTGGTTTCCCGCTTATGCCATAGTGAGATACGGTTTTTAGATCGCCGGTCGGCAAGACTGGTTCCGTTGCCGCTTTTCCCTTGTGCGAACGGAAGGCCGCGATCGACTCAAACGACAATGCGCTCATTCAGTATCGCCGGATCCTGTGTCGGGTTCAGGCATCTCTTCCATTTCGAACGACTCCTCGGAACCGGGCGTTTCGGTCTCGGGAGGGCGGCGCTCGCTTGATCCGGGCATTTCATTTTCGATGCCTTGGCGTTGGCTCGATCCCGGCATGTCGCGCTCGGGATTTTTACGCTTGCCCGAAGACGTCCCTTGTTCGGTATTCCTGCGTTTGTCGGAGCCCGATGGGCCGTTTCCAGCATCTTCTCGCCCAGTCTGTTCTCTGACTATCTCGATAACATCGCCTTTGATTTTGCCGTGTTGAGCCTCGGCTTTAACGTACGCGGCGATTCCTTCGGATTTTTCCGCGGCAACGGCCGGATTCAGGCCGAGTAACGGGATAAATGCGCTTGCAAGTAAACCGGTTAGAATTTTTGAACACATGGCATGCCTCCTTTGCACCAAAGTTCATTCCACTGACCCGGTTTAACCGGGAAAGTCATAGTTAGCACAGGGTAGTTTCCCAGTCTCTAGGGACATTTACTGAGAATGGCGCGGTTTGTAGCCAGGCGATTCGGGGAAAGTTTCGGCGAGAAGTGCGAAAAATCTGCCGGTCTTTAACGTTTGACGCGGCTCTTCATCATGATGCAGGTGTTGACGAGATAGTTGAAGCCGTGGGAGGCCAGGAATGCCATTACTTTGGCATTCTCCGCTCCCGGTTGCAGCCACACGTTCTTCAGGCCCAAATCGAGACAGTGTTTCAGGACCGTCAAGGTAGCCGCGGGCGGTATGACGAAATTAACCAGAGTCGGCTTGCTGGGCAATCGGGCAAGATCCGGATAAGCGGGGTCGCCGTCCACCGTCGGGCGATTGAGATTAACCGGATAAACCCGGTATCCCTTGCGCTTTAAATCGTGGTAGACGGCGTGGCCGAACTTTCGTTTGTCGTCGGTCGCACCCACTACGGCGATGACGGTATCCGGTGCATCCAAAGTGTTCAGCAGATTATCGGCTGACAAAGCCATAGCCTCACTCTGAAAACTAGGAGATGCCGTGAAACTGTCGATGGATCGCAGTCGCTTCCGGGGCCGGCAAGCGCATGACCACGTCTACTTTCTCGCCGAACGACCGCGAGACGATTTCGCCGCCGGCTTTTTCCACCTGGTAAGTCAGCGGCTGAAGTTTTGGATAATCGATCGTCAGCCTGAGTTCGGCATACTCGACATAGGGCATCAGGGAGGCACTGTCCAAGGCCATTTTGGCCGTGCCGCCGTAGGCCCGTACCAGTCCGCCGGCGCCCAGCTTGATGCCGCCGAAGTAGCGCACGACCGCGACCAAGGCATTGATGACATCGAAGCCCGAAATGTGCGCGAGAATGGGTTTGCCGGCCGTGCCGCTGGGTTCTCCCGCATCGTTGAAGTGGGCGACGATGCCACTCCCGGTTTTGATCCGGTAGGCGAAGGCGAGATGGTGCGCGTTCGGATGTGCCGACGCGATTTCGGTTAACCGCAACCGTAGCTGCGACTCGTCGACACAGGGCAGGGCATAGCCGATGAAGCGCGAATGGTTGACGGTAAAGCTGACTTCCGATCCTTTTTCGATGAGATACATGGATGAGGAAAGGCTATAACTGTGAGTCTAAGAGTCGTATCGAAGACCTCATCATACCGTAACGGGCTTTGAAGAGAGATTCCCATGAAACCAGTGTTTCATCCAGCGCTGGTGAACGATGTATTCGGCGATCCGGCGGTTTATGTCGACTTTTTGTTCGAAAAGCGTGCCCTGTTGTTTGATCTGGGCGATCTACGGAATTTGGCCACACGGAAAATTCTGCGGCTCCGGGATGTGTTCGTTTCCCATGCTCATATGGACCACTTCTTCGGATTCGATTGGTTGCTACGCCTGTGCCTCGGGCGGGAAATCCGCATCCGATTGTTCGGACCTGCCGGTTTTCTAGCTCAGGTGGAAGCCAAGCTTGCGGGTTACACCTGGAATCTGGTGGAAAACTACGACACCGATTTTACTTTGGACGTGATCGAGATTTTGAGTGAAGCCGAAGCTTACAGTGCCCGCTTCCGCTGTCGGGCCGGATTTCGTCGCGAAAATGAGCGTAGTCTGGTTTTACGTGACGGAGTTTTGCTCGACGACGAAAATTTTACCGTCCGGTTTGGCCTGCTGGATCATAAGATTCCGTGCCTGGCTTTCGCCCTCCAAGAGAAGCAGCATGTCAACATCTGGAAGAACCGCCTGGACGAGCTGGATCTGGAGCCGGGGCCTTGGCTTCAGGTGTTTAAACGCGCTGTGCTCGACAGGCTGCCCGGCGATACGCTCATAACTGCTTTGCAAAGGGATGACCAAGGGCGGCGCAACGTTAGCTATCGCCTGGACGATTTGGCCGGAACCATCGCCCAAATCTCCACCGGACAGAAAATCGCCTATGTGACCGATGCCGTTTACCACGACGCTAACGCCGAGCGCATCGTTCAATTGGCCCATGGTGCCGATCAGTTTTTCATCGAGGCGGTGTTCGGCGATGAGCTTGTCGAGCGCGCGGCGCAAAAATATCACCTGACTGCCCGCCAAGCGGGAAGCCTGGCTCATCGAGCCGGCGTCAAATTCGCGGTGCCGTTTCACTTCTCACCGATTTACCATGACCGGGAGGACGAACTCAGGGAAGAGTTCGAACGGGCGTTTCGGGGCTATCCATATCGGACTTGGCGCTCCAAAAGAGCGAGCCCGTAAAACTCTAAGGCCGGCCTTGCTTCTAAGGGATATACCCGAAAGCTAGGAAGGGAGATATGGCAGTCAAACTCGCGGTCATCTACTACAGCGCCACCGGGACCACTTATCAATTGGCGCGCGGTGTCGAGGAAGGGGCTGGACAAGCGGGTGCGGAGGTACGTTTGCGCAAGGTGCAGGAACTCGCTCCCGAGGAAGCCGTTTCGTCCAATCAAGGATGGGCCGCGCACCGGCTAGAAACCCAAAACGTGGAAGAAGCGACCTTGGACGATCTGGTGTGGGCCGATGCGATCATTTTCGGCACGCCGACTCGTTATGGATTGCCCACGGCTCAACTCAAGCAGTTTATCGATAGGACAGGACCTTTGTGGGTCAAAGGGCAACTGGTCAACAAGATCGTCTCCTCGTTTACCAGTACCAGCACGCCTCACGGCGGGCAGGAAACGACGATAGTCGCCCTTAACAATACCTTCTATCACTGGGGCGCCATCATCGTCTCGCCGGGCTACGCCGATCCCATACAGTTCCAGGCCGGAAATCCTTATGGCGTATCGTTCACGAGCAACAATGGGCAGATCAAGCCGGACGATGTGGCAATGGCCGCGGCGAAATTTCAGGGCAAGCGCATGGTCGCGGTAACAGCGCAATTTCTCGCCGGTCAAAAGCTTTAAGCCGACCGGAGTCTTCTCGGGCGCTGCAAGTGTCCGGACGGCTCAAGCAGTTTGTTGGAGGAACCGCTATGGTGAGGCTTTACGACAAGGACACTGGCGCTTTTATCGGAGAAATCAACGACCAACAGCTTCAGCAGTTGATGGACGCATTGGAGGAAGAGAGCTCGATCGACAGGGATTACTACATCAATCATGCTCAGCTTGAGTTTTTTGAGGAACAGGGGCTCGATCAAACGTTAATCAGTCTGCTGCGGGCTGCTTTGGGTAGCAGGGAAGGCATGGAGATCGTTTGGGGGATATCGTAAATCGAGGGGTTGCCTGGGTATCTCGCAAGCCGTTGCCGATACGGCTGCGATTGCCGCGGTGACCCGTGAGCTTTTCAAATCCTGCGACTAACGTTCCAGTTCCAAGGAGGCATTATGCAAAGCAAAGTCAAAATTCTCGGACACCCGGCCCATCCGATACTGATCGTATTTCCCCTCGGGCTACTGTCCACAGGCGTAGTCTTCGACATCATTTATCTGATGACAGACTCTCCAAATTTCGTGACAGTTTCCTACTGGATGATTGCGGCGGGAATCATAGGCGGGCTCGTGGCTGCGCCGTTCGGCTTGATCGACTGGTTGGCCATCCCGCGTAACACCCGCGCCAAATATATCGGACTAATGCACGGCGCCGGTAATGTGGTGGTGCTGCTGCTGTTTATAGGTAGCTGGTGGCTCCGGCGGAATATCGATTTTCCCGGAGCGTGGGCTTTTGTTCTGTCGTTTGCCGGTCTCGCATTGGTGCTGTTTACCGGTTGGCTCGGTGGCGAATTGGTAGACCGGCTAGGTGTCGGCGTGGATGATGACGCCGATCTGAATGCGCCGAGCTCTCTGTCCAAAACGCACTGAACAGATGCGGCTGGGCGAATCTCAATGCCGGCCCAGTCGCTTGTCCAGACTCAGATCGCCGGGGCCATGGGCAAAAATGACCATGAATCCCCCGGCGATCGCGACGTTCTTCAAAAACATGATGGTTTGCACCTTGTCGTCAAAATTAAGGTGAAAGAGCAAAGCCGCCGCGATGGAAAAACCGGCGAGCGCCAGGGCAAACCACCGGGTGTGCCAGCCGATCATAACGGCTATCGCTCCTCCGATTTCCAATGCGATAACCAGCGGCAACAGCATGCCCGGCACGCCCATCGATTCCATATAGGTTTGGGTTCCGGCAAATCCGCCGATTTTATTGAAGCCCGACAACAGAAAAATGATAGACATGAAAATCCGTCCGACAAGCTCGGCATAATGGGGCATGTTCGCGGTCATGTTGCTTCCTTTGAATCAATGCGTACGCTGCCAGATAAGCTCTCCGTTCCGATATACCACTTTGATGCGGTGTAATGGAATAGTGTGCATCTCGCCTTCGGGGTCGGCGAGTTCGAATACTCCGGGGCGATCCGCGGGAAAGCCGATTCTTTTTAGCGTCGTCACGACGATCGTTTTCTCGACGCGGTCGTAATAGCCGATAGAGAATTCGGCCCGGCCGAATTCTTCATCCCAGCGTATGCGGTTGAGCAGATCTTGGATAGGGAGCATCGTCGTTGTCCGCCGTTCTGATTGCTTTTTAGACAGGCACTTGGCCTTTCGGCGCCATATAAGGCGGGCAGAACTCTCGCGGCCGATTAAAATTAAACCTGTGGCAATCGATTTAAATGAGTAATTCCATGCAGAAAGCCTTGGCTGAGGCGCTGGATCAGGCGCCGATAGGCGTTGCGATCATGCGGGATCGGCGAGTTCTTTGGGTGAACGAGCGCCTAGCTCGATGGTTCGACACGGCGAAGGACCAGCTTGTGGGGTTGGTTCCGGAAACCGCGGAGAACATCGGGCTGGCTGCCCTGTTCGCTGAAGACGATACGCTGTGCATCACGCGTTGCGGCGAACAGTCCTGGCTGCGGCGCGAGCGCACTGCGCTCGCCGACGGCATGGATGCGCATTTTTTCGAAGATGTGACCGAACGGGTGCGGATCGAGCAGGATCGTAGCCATCTTCAAGAATTGGTGGCCACCCTGCACACCAAAGACCCGGACACGGGGCTCTTGAACCGGAACGCCATTCTCCAGGCCTTGGAAGGCCACGTGAGCCGCAGTCGGCGCTACGGCAATGCGTTGTCGGTGATTCGCGTCACGCTGGAATCCCCTAAAGGTGCAGCGGTGCCGGAATCCACGTTGCGCGAAATCGCTCAAGAATTTAACGCGCAGCTGCGGTGGTCGGACCAAATCGGCCGCCTCGACGCGACGACGTTCCTGCTGATTCTTCCCGAGACCGTCCGGACCGATGCGGAAGTGCTTGCCACCAAGCTCGGGGGGGAGCGGGTGGCAGTGGCCGACGCGGAAATCTGGCGGATTGATTCCACGGTTGCCTCCTGGCAAAAGGGCGACGATGTGCGGAAACTCTTGCAGCGTCTTTATCCGGATATGAACGGACCGAGATTACCGTGACGGCGAGCACCCTGCGAGCGATAACGCTGGGAAGTCCCGGCGAGGACATCGGCCGGAAGGATTTGGCCGCGATCGTCCGGCGCTTCCAAAACCTGCACCGGCTTCAGCTGCAGCGTATTCAGGAGCATCAGACGCCGCGCCAGCGGGATTTTCTCGATTTGCTGCCGCTTCTGTTTCATTGCAATCACCCGATGCTGCCCGGTTATGTCTCCTCCGAGACCCCAGCGGGCATCCCCGATTATTTGCCCAGCCGCCGAGCGCTGCTCGCCGTCAAGCGCTTGACGAAGAGTTTCGAATACAAGCGGCGCGCGCTGACCGAATACCCGATTCATGCCGTTTACCTGATGGGTAGCGTCGGCAGCGTCGCCTATTCCAGGAAGAGCGATCTCGACATCTGGTTGTGTTGCTCGGGGGCGCTGGACGAGATCCAACTGGACGAATTGCGCCGCAAGGCGGCTGGCGTGGAGAAATGGGCTCAATCCCTGGGATTGGAGGCTCATATCTTCTTCATCGATACGGACCGCTTCCGCCTTGGGATCGGCACGCCCATTTCGTCGGAAAGCTGCGGTAGCGTCCAGCACCATCTGTTGCTAGAGGAGTTCTACCGCACCAGCGTCTGGCTGGCTGGCCGCGCCATGGCCTGGTGGCTGGTGCCGCCGGACCAGGAGGACCGGTACGGCGAATATCTGAATCACCTGAGAGAGAAGCGTTTTGTCAACGAAAACGATCTCATCGATTTCGGGGGGCTTGAGTATATTCCGCTCGACGAATTTCTCGGTGGCACCCTTTGGCACTTGCACAAGGCGATCGACGCACCTCACAAGTCGTTGCTCAAACTATTCCTGATGGAGAGCTACGCCAGCCAGTATCCCCGCATCCGGTGGCTCTGCACCCGGTTGAAAGCCGCCGTGTACGAAGGCAATCTGGATGCCGGCGAGCTCGACCCCTATATCCTCATGTACCGTGACGTGGAGCAGTATCTGTCGGAACGGGGCGAGAGCGAGCGGCTGGAACTGGTGCGGCAATGCTTTTACCTCAAGCTCACCGAGCTGGCGAGGTTCAGGGGGGCAGCGGAAGCCGAGAAACGCCGGCGGCAGGACATTTTGCAGGCGATGATTCACGCCTGGGGATGGCCGTCTCAGCGTATCCGGGAACTGGACGAGCGGCGCCACTGGAAGGTGATCAAAGCTCTACGGGGGCAAAAGGTCATCGGCCGGGAATTGACCCGAAGCTATCATGCCGTGAGGCAATTCGCGCTGGAGCACGCCAAGATCGGCGGCCCGGCCGGAGAAGAAATCAAGCTGTTGGGGCGAAGACTCTCCGCGGCCTTGGAGCTTAAACCCGGCAAGGTGGAAAAGCTGAGCCTCGACAGCAGCGACCGTATCGAGCCGGAAGATTTTTCCGTGCACGAAATGCGATTGGCCGACGGCGAAATGGGATGGATTTTGTACCCGGGACGGGTCGGACCTGCCGATGCGGAAAAGGCGCAGTATCTGAAGAAGGCTCGCAGCTTGATCGAGCTTCTGGCATGGCTGTCGCTCAACGGCCTTTACGATCGGAGTGCGAACCTGTTCCTGGAAACCGTCGAAAGCGCGTTAACGCCTTTGGAACTCAAGAACAGCTTTCATGCGCTGAACGGCTTTCTCGCGTCACACCACAGCGAGCCGGAACATCTGGACGACTACGGCCGGATGCCCCGCGTGATTGCCGCGGCGTTGTTCGTCAACCTAGGCGTCGATGTCGATGCCGACCGCCGCGACGGCTTCAGACTGGCCAGCAGTCGTCATGATGCGCTGAGCTATGGCCACGAGCGGACCAACCTGGTCCATCAAGTCGACGCCATCGTTCTGACATCATGGCGGGAAACGCTGGTTCAGCGTTACCAGGGCCTGACCGGGTTCCTCGATTGCCTGGCGGACCTCATCAACGAATCGTTCTCCGAGGAATCGCGCGTCGAATGTTTCTGCTTCGTTGCCGGACGCGCCCGGACCATTGCCCTGAGAGTTAAAGAGCTTTATCAGGATTTGAGAGCCGCGTTCTTGGGTTCGGACAAATCGTTTCGCTATATCTTGCGGGGCGGCCAGGAGTTTTACCTGTTCGATAAACAAGGCACCGGCGTCCGTTTCTGGGGCGTGCCCGACGTGGATAGCCTGTATGCCGAGTTATCCGCTCCCCGACCCATGTTTTCTCCGGTGATTTTCGACCGCGCGGCTCTGGACAACGATCCCCTGCCTTTTATCTGCCAATATAATCGGCCGGGGGTCATTCAAGTCTTTTGCCAGCCGGAATCCGGGCAGGTGAGGGTTTACATTCTGGACGAGCGGGGTTCGCTGTTCTACCGGATCCATGAACCGGTCGGGCCTCAACTCTTGCTGGGGCCCTATGTTTCGTTTCTCAACGCCATTCTGCAACGTTACGTGCTCGCCGCCGGCGGGCTCGAATACCACCTGGTGGAGCACCACGCTTCCGGCGGCTACAGCGTGAAATCCGCCGGTTTCCAGCCCAACCCCGTCAGCCGGATGCTCGAGATTCGGGTATTCGCCCAGGAAACGGCGTCCGGCCGCGCGGCCTATACCATTTTCTGCAACGACTCGGAATTCTCTTCCATGGATGCTGGGCAGGACGTGTTTTCCATGGCGGCGGCCCATATCATGCGTCTCCGCCAGAGCGGGGAGCGCTATCCAATCTACATCACCGATATCGACGTGCCGCTTTCCCTTTTGGGGGTGGATACGCCGGAAGCGCTTCAAACGATTCACTTCCTGAACTTCAAGCGGAAAATCGAAGAGCGGTTGAACGCTTAGAGCGGTTTTCAAGTCACTGTAAGGCATAGCCGGCGCGAGCCAGACGGCCGAACTCGTGGGTTTCAATAAACACGAATTCAAAAGCAAGACTCGGAGTGCGGGGGTCTAAAGCTGCTGATAGATTACGTTCAACCTTAGAATCCTTGAAAGAAACGACTATGAACGTATCAGTGAAAAACGCGCAACTCGCCGCCGCCACGGAAAAAGACCCCCGTTGGGCCGCCATCGTGGCCCGCGATCCCGAGGCGGACGGTACCTTCTACTACTCAGTCAAGACCACCGGCGTATACTGCCGTCCCTCGTGCGCGGCTCGCCCGGCGCGGCCGGAGCACGTTCGGTTTCACGCGACGCGCGAGGACGCCGAACGGGCCGGGTTCCGCCCCTGCCAGCGTTGCAGGCCCAACCAGCCCACGCTGGCTGAACAGCGCGTTGCGAAGATTACGGAAGCCTGCCGGCTCATCGAGGATTCGGAGATTGTGCCGAGTCTCGAAGAGTTGGCGAAACACGCGGGGATGAGCATTTATCACTTCCACCGCGTGTTCAAGGCGATCACGGGACTCACGCCGAAAGAATACGCGGCGGCGCATCGCGCGAAGCGCGTACGGACTGAGCTCGGCCGGAGCGGCACGGTGACGGAAGCCATTTTCGAGGCCGGGTACAACTCGAACGCGCGCTTCTACGAAACATCGGATCAGGTATTGGGCATGACGCCCTCGAATTACCGCGCCGGCGGCGCGAACATGGAAATCCGTTTCGCCGTGGGCGAGTGCTCCCTCGGCTCCATTCTCATCGCCCGGAGCGAACGAGGCGTTTGCGCGATTCTCCTGGGCGATGACCCGGACGCGTTGGCGCGCGACCTCCAAGACCAATTCCCGCGCGCCAACTTGATCGGCGGCGATGCCGGGTTCGAACAACTCGTGGCGAATGTCGTGGGTTTCGTTGAAGCCCCGGCCTTGGGGCTCGATTTGCCGCTCGATGTCCGGGGCACGGCGTTCCAGCAGAGAGTCTGGCAGGCGTTGCGGGAAATCCCGGCCGGCTCGACGGTAAGTTATACCGAGATTGCCCGGCGTATCGGCGCGCCGAGTGCGGTCAGGGCGGTGGCCCAGGCGTGTGCCGCGAACGCCCTGGCGGTGGCGATCCCCTGCCATCGCGTCGTGCGAAATGACGGTGCGCTGTCGGGCTATCGCTGGGGCGTCGAGCGTAAGCGCGCGCTGCTCGACCGGGAGGCGCAGGCATGAACGTGCGAGCCAGGACCGCAATGGTCATCGCCTCGGTGGAGGATGTGGCGGAGCGGGTGAGGGTGCTCGATTGGGAGCGCGTTGCGCAAGACCTCGATGCGCAGGGATGCGCGATGGTCGAAAGTCTTCTCACCCCGGAAGAGTGCGGCGCGCTGGCCGGGCTGTACCCGGAAGACGGCCTTTTCCGCAGCCGAGTAGTGATGGAACGGCATGGTTTCGGGCGCGGAGAGTACAAATATTTCAGCTATCCGCTGCCCGAGATCATCGCCGGCCTCCGGACGGCCATCTACCCGCGTCTAGCACCGATCGCCAATCGCTGGAATGCCGCCATGGGCATAGCCGTTCGCTATCCGGAGGAGCACGCGGACTTCATCGCGCGTTGCCATGAGGCGGGGCAGCTCAGGCCGACCCCGTTGCTGCTACAGTACGAAGCGGGCGATTACAACTGCTTGCACCAGGACCTCTACGGCGAGCATGTTTTTCCGCTCCAGGTCGCGATCCTGCTGTCCGAACCCGGGAGAGACTTCACCGGCGGCGAATTCGTACTTACCGAACAGCGCCCGCGCATGCAGTCGCGGCCGGAAGTCGTGCCGCTCCGGCAAGGCGACGCCGTTATTTTCGCCGTCCATCACCGTCCGGTGCAGGGCACCCGCGGTGTCTACCGCGTCAATCTCCGGCACGGCGTCAGCCGCGTCCGCTCGGGGTATCGTCACACGCTCGGCATCATTTTCCATGACGCACTGTGAGCACGATTGAATGACGATGAGTGGATTCTGCGGTAGCTCTCACCGGGTCCATCAGCGCCTGCGAACAATCTGGTAGGGCGTCCGATATACCAGATAGGAGTGCTCCAGATATGCACCAGACGGCTGAAGGGAAAGACCGGAAAAAGGGCATCCCTAAAAACAGGTGCAGTGTGAAAATCCAGTGGACGTTAGCCACGAGTTCTGCGGCGCCTTGATTCCGCCCTTGGCAATCCATAATGGAAGACGATGGACAAGAATATTCCGATTAGCTTAAATCGAGGAAGCTGCGGAGTGACTCCGAATGCGAGGGGTGACGAAGCTTGCGTAATGCTTTCACCTCGATCTGCCGGACGCGCTCGCGGGTGACCGCAAACCGTTTACCGATTTCCTCAAGGGTGTGGTCGGTGTTTATGTCGATGCCGAAACGCATGCGCAAGATCTCGGCTTCCCGTTCGGATAGACCGGCCAGCGCTTTCCGGGTTATCTCGCGCAAATCCGAAACCGTCGCCGACTCGCCAGGCGACATGGCCTGCGGATCCTCGATCAAGTCGCCGAGATGCGAATCCTCATCGTCGCCGATGGGCGTTGCCATCGAAACGGGCTCTTTGGTGATTTTGAGTATCTGACGCACCTTGTCCTCGGACATGCCCGTGCGAACGGCCAGCTCCTTCGGCGTGGGATCACGTCCCATCTCTTGTAGCATCTGGCGCGAGATCCGGTTCAATTTGCTAATCATGTCGATCATATGCACCGGAATGCGAATGGTGCGCCCTTGATCTGCGATGGCACGGGTGATCGCCTGACGAATCCACCAAGTGGCATAGGTGGAAAACTTGTAACCACGGCGGTACTCAAACTTATCCACCGCCCTCATCAACCCGATATTGCCTTCCTGGATCAGGTCAGGAAACGGTAGACCCCGATGGGTGTATTTCCGTGCCATGGAAATCACTAGCCGCAGGTTCGCCTCGATCATCTCCTTTTTCGCCAGGTGCGCCTGATTTTCTCCGAAAGAGACCCGCTTGTTGATCTCCTTGATAGCGCTGATCGAGAGCCGATTGTTCTGCTCGATTTGGGCCAGTTCGTCTTGCGCTCGTTTGATTTCCTCGACGAATGCCGACAGCGTCTCCGCAAAAGGTGCGCCGGTTTCCAATCTCTGTTGCAGCCAATCGGGATTGCTCTCGTTCCCGATGAAGGAAGCCATAAATTCCGCTCGCGGCATTTTCGCCTGGTGCACGCAAAGTTCCTGAATGATCTTTTCCTGCTCGCGTATTTTGGCGACGGTGGCATGTAACACATCCGTCAGTTCCTTAAAAAACCGTGGAGTTTTCTTGAATTCCAGGAAACTCTCCGCCAGGGCGTCGAAAGCCTTTTGCGTGCGTTCATGGTGATAGCCCTGTTTTTGCTGCATGCTGAGAGCTGTCTTGTAACGCCTCGTGAATTCTTTCAGTTTCTCCTTCACCAAGCCCGGATTCGGACCGCTTTCAGTTTCCTCAAGTAGGTCGGCATCCGATTCGGCGTCAAGTAAGACGTCTTCGGGCTGCTGCGCCGGATTGACAAAACCTGAAATCGGGTCGGATAGACGTGCGTCTCCCCGCCCGATGGTCTCAAAGGCTTTGAGAAAGGTATCCACGGCGGCCGGGAAACGCACCAATGCGTGCGCCGCTTGGTCGAGTCCTTTCTCGATCCGCTTGGCGATACTCAATTCCTCTTCGCGGGTAAGCAATTCCACGGCTCCCATTTCGCGCATATACAGGCGCACCGGGTCGGTCGTTCGCTCCAGTCCGGCATCGGCCGACGACACCAGTGCTGCGGCGACTTCCGCCGAATCTTCTTCGTCCTCGACGGCAACCGCCGGCTCGGACATCAGATCGGTATCGGGCGCCTCTTCGTACACCTCGATCCCCACATCCTCGATCATGCCGATGATGTCTTCCATCTGCTCGGGATCGACGATATTGCCGGGCAGATGATCGTTGACCTCCGAGTAAGTGAGATAGCCCCGCATTTTGCCCTTGGCGATAAGCTCTTTGAACTGGGATTGCTGCTGTTCCAGATTCATTAATTGATTCATGTCTGTGTTGCAAAATTTAACTTGATCTATTCATGGAAACCATTATGAAAAAACCAACAGATATCGGTCGCTTTGCGACCGGCACTTCTCGTCGCTGATGCTGGCTTAACGTATTTCTTTAGGCTTCGCTTTTTGCTGTCGCTTAGGGAGATAACAAGGAATAAACGACAGGGCGATAGCGCCGTTAGCGAACCAAACGGGGCCGACCGAAGCCGCCGAAGACAAAATCTTACCTATCCTGCTTTTCAGGGAGGCCTGGAGGTCTCATCAGACTGAACACAGAACGCCGAGAATGTTCGGAAGAAGACTATTTTTGTAAAGGTTTTATTGGTTTTTCAATACCATAGACTTAACCATGGCGCTTGAGTTCCCTCGAGCGGCACTGCATCAGGCTCAGCTTTGTGACTAGAGCATTTTCATATCTAGTGAAAGGAAACCAAGGGATCGGGAAGCGGTCTGATGAGTATTTGCGAAATGAGGAGCGGTGATGGCGAAAGCCTATTCGATCGATCTCCGGGAGCGCGTGATCGGCGCCTGTGATGAG
>NZ_DASPLO010000056.1:0-4381 GCF_035627495.1 Methylocaldum sp. | reverse complement strand
CCGAATATGGGTTACTGGAAGAGACGGATCAACCGGATTGCGATCATCCAAAATTACGGCGGACAACTCAATTATAGGTGGGTAACCGGTCATGAAGCCTGGGACGCCATCCCCTGCGGAGCGTTCCCGTGCGGCAACAGTGCATCAGTCGCGACGACCGTTAACAATGATCCAAGCGTCAGCACTGTTACCCCTACTACCTCTACGGGCAATCTCGCACCGAACCCCAGCTTTGAAAGCGATCCCGCCATCGACTACTTTACCCATGGTACCGGCACCTTCAGCTGGGCGAAGGATGTGGCGCACACGGGGAAAGCTTCGCTGAAGATCGTCTCCAGCCAACCCAATGGAGCTATCACGCGCTGGTTGAGCCGAACCAAACGAATCACGGCTACAGCCGGCGAAACCTATACCGCGACTGCCTGGCTGAAATCCCAGAACCTCGCCCAGAACGGCATGCTGACCATTAACTTCTGGAACAGCTCAGGGCAGCATCTTGGGAGCTACAATTCCCCGACGCAGGTCCGCGGCACCAGTAATTGGACTCCGGTCAGTGTCGACGCCATGGCTCCCCTCGGTAGCGCATATGCGCGGGTCGAATTCCGGCTCTATGGTTCAGGTACCTTGTGGGTGGATGATATCAGCCTGACTACTCAATAAACCGCTGGAGGCCAGTCGCAGACGCCCCCAGACCATATTCACCGATGACCGCGTGGAAGCCTTGGGCGCATACTAGTTTAGGGCTTCCGCTGCGGTCAACCGCGTGTACAAGCGGTCCGGACCAGGTGTGGGACCCTGCCAATGCCCACAGGGCTTCCGCCACCTCGCAGTACTCTTCTTCTCAGAGCTTGCTCCCGCAGCACGCCGCTTGCGCACCCTAGCAGTTCGACCGGCGCGATGTTCACCCAATCCCAGTTGAACGGCATTACGACGCAGCCCCTGCTGGCCGACAGCCATCTCCGGTCTGGCGAACATTGTTCTCGCAATACTTCAGCGTCATTGCCGCCTGTGTAAAGATCGGTAATCAAACCCCAGCATCTTTGAACTCGCGACAACAGGTCTTCTATTTGGGCGCCATTCAACGGCAAAGACGTTGATTCGGTTGCGGAGGGCAAGTCAGGCTCATCGAGACAATGAAGAGGACATTCTGTCGTGAGACGAGACACCTGTCTGTTGGAAATCGCCTAATGAGCACCCTATCGAGTAGGGCACAGGAATCCAGATTGATCCAATTGATAGGCGAGACCACCGACTCAAAAATATCGACACAGCAAGTATTACCTCGATAAAGAAAGGATTACCCCCCTGGACGAGCATAAATATCAGGTACATAAAAAACATGCATGTAGCCAAGCGTTTATATAAAGTATTAGGCGAGGCTGAAATATACTTCCACATGCAATATAAATAGGATATGAAAAGCGCAAACCCAATAATTCCATTGGAAACCAGCGCCTCAATATATCCATTATGAGAAAACAGCGGCCTACCACCAGTATGTCTTGCGTATAATTCTTTGCTTAGCGGTTGTCCATTCCCTATCACAATGCCAACCGATCCACTGGCAAGCCAGTCCTCGATATGGACTTGCCATATTCTAAATCTACCGGAGCCAATATTTTCCTCTGCCCCTTTCTCTTGACCCCATTTCCGCTGGTCCAAAATTCTCATGACAAACGCTTCATCTGACTTAACTGCTAAAAACATTCCAAGCACCACCACGAGCGCCAAAGATAGATTTTTCAACTTTTCAGAAAAACGCCCACCATAAAACAAAACAAAATACAAACCAACAACAAACATAAGATAACCAGTCCTAACATATGTCTTATACAAGGCAAAACCAGCTAGGAGAAATAAGCCAACCGCAATAAATCGCAATTTTCCACGTACCGCAGGTAGAGTTAAGAACATAGTAATGTAGAGTGCCGCTACTGCGATAGTTGAAGATGCGGCATGACTACCCTGAAATATTCCGGACAGCCCTTGGCCCTCTAAACCAAATGATGCAAAATCAAAAGTTGCATGCCTGGACTCTAATGCACCCATCAAGAATGGAACATTGCTTAGCACAATACTTATGCTAAAGAAAGCCAGAAAGCGCTCGACTTTCTTGTAAAAGATGGCTGAATTGTGTTTTACTTTTGCCGCCGTAGTCAGGTAGGTATATACCAATGGCACTGTAATTGAATTCACCATTAACAGAACGGTCTCACTAAAATAGTCAAACCACCCAACCGTCAATAGGTGTTTTATCGATACGATATAGCCAATAAGAATAAAGACTGGAATCTTATAAAACTGGAAAGGCAATATAAGAAAGATTAAAATCGAAAATACTACACCTTTCCACAGCAACGAAATCTTTATTCCAGAAAACGAATCTCCTTCAAAATAAATTAATACGAAGAAAATCGAGAAGAAAAGTGCAAAGCGAGCAAAATTACTTAGCGACATAGCACTTCATATGCTTTCAGCAATTTGGGCGCCTCATATTTCCATTCGAGTTCGTTTCGGACCCGGTTACGGCCGAACTCCCCCATGCGCCTGCGCTCCTCTGGATGATCGAGCAACCAGATGATCTTCTCCGCCATATCCACTTCGTCGTTCTTTCGGGCATAGAGAGAGGCTTCCTGAGCCGAGAAACGGCCCTCGGTCAGGTCGAACTGGACGATGGCCTTGCCAAGCGCCATGTATTCCATGATTTTGTTCATGGTGGATTTGTCATTCATCTCGTTGGCCACATCCGGATTCACGCAGACATCAGCCGTATTGAGTACTTCCAACATCTCTGGGTCAGGTATCCGTCCGGTGAAAGTGACATAGTCGCTCACACCTAGTTCCATAGCCAAAGCTTTCATCTCTCCTAATGCCGTTCCCCCTCCAACCAGTCCAAAATGGATATCCGTACGCAACATGTCATAAATAATATGGCGGGCCGTGCGCAATAAATAATCGATGCCCTCTTGCTTACCCATGACTCCAAGATAGCCAACCAGGTATTTTCGGCCATGTTTGTGCGCCTCATTAGGCGGCAGAATTTGAAGACGATCCAGGCTAGGACCGCTTCTCACCACGAATACCTTCGCCGGATTCATGCGGCCGCGCTCAATAGCGATTATTTTATAGGACTCGTTGGTGGCTATGGAAACATCTGCGGTGCGAAAGGTCAGGCGTTCCAACCATACCATCACGCGCCAGAAGAAATCCTTGCGCCCAAACTTGGCTTCATATAGCTCAGGGTTTATATCGTGGTGATCAAAAAGAAATTTCTTACGTAAAAACAGCTTAAAAAATCCGCCAATCAAGAATAGCAAGTCGGGTGGATTGCAAGCATGAATCACATCGAAGCCACGAGTCAAAAGCACTCGCCAGGAAAGCACAAATGTCCAAAATAGAGCCCAAAAATACTCGATGAGATATCCCTTAGCATTTTCGGCATCTACAGGCAGGGTATAGCGGTAGATATGGATGCCATCGAGGACCTCATAGCGTGCCTCGTAACCTTTACCTGTAGGGCATATAATGGACACTTCATAGCCATTGGAGCGCAGTGTCGTCGCCTCTTGCCATACCCTTCGGTCGAATGGAGACGGGAGGTTTTCAACAAGAATCAATACCCCGGTTGCGACAGCTGATATACCAGCTTTTTTGTCCTGGATAACTGGGTCCAGTTCTTTACCAGCAAATGCCATCATACTTCCCCTCATTACTACGCTGATCTGTAATTCTTACGAGATCCACCACGACCTGCTCGGACCTGAGTTTACGGAAAATATCGCGAAATTCTCTAGCACCGTTTCCGATCACGACTACTTCGGCAAAATCAAGCACCTCGTCGAGACTATCCATCGTCACCTTCATAATGTGGGGAATGTGGTTGAGGATGTAATCTTTGTTGGCTCCGGTAAGTGCTGCCAAGTTGACATTGCGATCGTAAACACGGACGTCATAGCCTTTGCCCAACAGGCGTTCGATGACCTCCACGAAAGGACTCTCGCGCAGATCATCTGTCCCGGCCTTGAAGGAAAAGCCGAGTACACCGACGCGTCGCTTGCCTTTGGCCATGATCATCGAGACTCCACGCGCCACCTGATGCTGGTTGCTGGACAGAATGGCGTTGAGGATGGGCAGATCAAGATCAAGCGAACGCCCCTTGTAGGTGAGCGCCCGCACGTCCTTGGGTAGGCAGGAGCCGCCAAAAGCAAAGCCCGGCTTGAGGTAGTAAGGCGACAGGTTGAGCTTGGTGTCTTGGCAGAAAATATCCATCACCCGATGGCCATCCAGCTCCAACGCTTTGCAGACGTTACCGATTTCATTGGCAAAGCCGACCTTAAGAGCATGCCAGACGTTATCAACATACTTGACCATCTCGGCGGTT
>NZ_DASPLO010000055.1:0-10998 GCF_035627495.1 Methylocaldum sp. | reverse complement strand
GGCTCTCTTGGCTTCATGCAACCCACCCGAATTTGCAAGAAATCGAAATCAAATGACCGGTTTTCTTGCAAATTGTACCAGCCAATATGCAACGAATCCGTATATGTGTCAGTGTGTTAGAAATACTTCAGGGCTGACTAGGTCTCTAAACAGCTTCTTAGCGGAATACCCCAACGTTCCGGGCAGTCCGTTTCAGCTTAAACCGGATTCGCCCGGCGGCAAGCCAATCGCGCCGTCTGCTGGGGCTATCCCTAAAGAAGAGCCGTTCAATGGCTCTTCTCGGAATCATCGCTGTCGTGCTTAGCTCTCTGTTCCTCGATCTTTTTCAAAATCTCCGATATTTCCTCGTCGTCGAGACCCATTGTTCCTACGAGTTCGTTCAGTAAAAAGTCTTCGTAGCTAGTCATTGTCTTGTCCTCGGTTATCGAAGATGTCCGATGATTGATCGGATCGTCTCCAATCCAAACACCCGTCGGGCGGCTTCCAAAACCGGGATACCGGCAAAATCCGGGCAACTGCATTAATTCCGATTATGAAAGCGACAGCACCGAACTAACGGGTCATGCTTTTCTTTTTTGACTTATGTCCGTTCGAAAAGAGCCCGCTCCGCCACGCTTTTGTAAGATTTATTTCGGGCCAAGGCTCGATATCCCGCATTGGCAGGGACAAGGCGGGCTGCCCTTTGAGACTAGAGCAATGTGGTCACGGCATCGCATTCGCTTGTCGTCAGTTCGAAATCGAAGATCGCCAGGTCTTCTCGCATGTGTGCTTCCGATGTCGTTCCGGTCAAGGGAATGATGTCGATTTGGGTCAGATAACGGAAAAAGACTTGTGCGGGTGTGCGTCCGTATTTCGAGGCCAGGGCTTGAATCGTGGCGTGCGCCAGAATCTGGGGATTGGCGGTGAGGGTCCAGAAGCTCTGATAAAGAATCTTGTGTTGCCGACAAAAGCCTCGGATCTCTCGGTCATGGTGAGTCTCGGCATAGAAGCGGTTCTGGACCACCGCCGGTTTGATGCGGGCCTTCCGATACAAACGCTTGAGCTGTTCGAGTTCATAGCAATTGCTGATCCCCAGTTGTTTGGCGCCGCCGGCATCGACGATCGCTTCCATCGCCTGCCACACGTCCATCGTGTGCCGCTCGTTCGCCAAGGGTGAATGCAGCACCAGCCCATCGAGATAGCTGGTCCGAAGGTTCCTTAGGGAGGTCTCGAATGATTGGGCGACTTGGCTGGGCAGGCTCGCCTTCGGATCGTAAGGCATCCGCGCCGGATCCTGGCCGCTCGCGGGCGTGAATTTGCTCTGGAGATAGAGGTCCGCGCGGGTCAGTCCCGCATTCAGGCTGGCCGCCAGGCCTTCACCGACCCCCGGTTCGTCGTAGTGCTTGGGCTGACAGGCGGTGTCGATGCCGCGAAATCCAAGCATGATGGCCTGTTCCACCAAGGCCGCCGTGCGGTCTTTCTTCCAAGCCGTACCGTAAATGATCTTAGGTGTCCGTACGCCGTAAGCGGAAATCACAACGTTGTTTTCTTTCATGGATGCTTTCCAGAAAAAGGAAGTCAGCATGCCTCGAAGGTTGGGGTGGATCAAGACAGCGTGCTGGGCTTTATAGCCGGTGGACGCGTGTGACCAGCGGAACAACTCGGGTTGAGTTCATTTCTCGAAGCCCTCTGCACTGTCCCTTGCGGGGGTGAGATATCCATGATATGGGGTTTTCATCCTTTGATTCGCGCGGAAGGCGGAGAGTTTTCGAACCCCGTAGCCGACAGTATACGTCCTTAAAGCCCGTTACCCGTCGTTGTTCTTGAAATGCTGAGTGGAAAAGCTGTCGTGAACGATAGGTGTAGCGGACTGTAATTAAACGGGCCGGGACGGCAATCAGCGCGATTTTAGGACCAGATTATGGATCTTGCGCACTTTTGGTGATGGTTTTCGACCGGCTGTCCCCATATCGAGGGGATGCATTTCATTGTCCAACAGTTCCTCGCGTTATCCGATCTTCGCTTCGATGCCTGGCGGGTGGAGATGGCGCGATCTCAGCGCGTACTGCAGATCACATCCATACAGCCGACACCGCCTTGCCCGGGCTGCCATCAGCCGGCGGCACGCCGCCACAGCCGCTATCAGCGCACCCTGGCCGATCTGCCGTGGAGCGGCTATGGCCTTCGGCTTCAGCTCAGCGTGCGTAAGCTCTTCTGTGACAATGCGGCCTGCCCGACAGGGTCGAACCGTGGGCACGCCGGACGGTGCGCTTGGCCAAACGGCTGACCCTCATCGGCTTGGCTTTGGGTGGGTCGGCCGGAAGTCGGCTGAGCGGTCACTTCGGCATCCCGGTGTCCCGTCATACGTTGTTACGGCTGGTACGCCGTCAACCTTTGCCGGACGCACCCCCGCCGGCCATGCTGGGCGTTGACGATTGGGCTCATCGCAAACGCCAAACCTACGGCACGATCCTCGTCGACCTGGTGCAAAGCCGGCCGGTCGCCCTGCGCGCCGATCGCGAGGCCGAGACCCTGGCCGGTTGGCTACGTGCGCATCCCGGCGTGAAAGTTGTGACCCGGGATCGGTCCATCGCCTATCGGGATGGGACGCGCGCGGGTGCGCCGCAGGCAATCCAGGTGGCCGACCGCTTCCATTTGCTGCAGAACTTGAGCGAGGCCCTCGATCAGGTCTTCAGCGCCCACGGTTCCGTTCTTACCGAGGTCAAGAAGCAGTTGGAGTCCAAACCGATCATCCGTGAAGATGGCACCGTGACGGTGCCGGTGCCGCCAACCCGACCACCGCCCCTGGCGCGCCAACGGGCCGAGCAACGCCGGGCGCGGCGCCTCGCCCATTACACCCGAGTCTGGGAACTGCACCGCCATGGCTGGTCTGATCGCGTGATCGCGCGACGCTTGGGCCTCGGTCGCATGACCGTGACCCGTTACCGTCAGGCGCCGGTTTTTCCGGAACGCAAGGGGCGCAGCGACCAGGGCAGCAGTCTCGCGGATCCCTACAAGGCCTGCCTTCTCGAGCGCTGGAATGCGGGCCAGCGTGAAACCTTACAACTGTTCCGATGATCCTGCGGCTCAAAGCACAACACGCGGAATTGGCGGCTGCCATCGAGCTCGCCCACGAGTTTGCGGCCATCGTCCGCCAGCAGCAGTCCGGCCGCTTCGATCATTGGCTGATGTGCGTTGCCCAGAGGGCCAGCCCCGCCTTGCGGCGCTTTGCCAAAGGGCTGCGCGATGCCTATGACGCCGTGAAAGCCAGCCTGATCTTACCCTGGAGCAACGGGCCGGTCGAAGGCCGCATCAACCGGCTCAAAATGCTGAAGCGGTCGAGGTACGGCCGCGCGGGCCTGGATTTATTAACCCGCCGGCTTTTATGGGCCGCCTGATGCCCCCGCGATCGGTGCACCCCCGCACCTGATTTATCAGGCATGGTCTATCGCCTGACGGTGTAGAGTCAAAAACCATCAGGCAAGCCCGGAGGCGTGAGTTATGAATGAGATCAAGCGCAATCCCGAACGCGAGGCGCGGATCACCCTGGACATCATCGTCGACCGCTACGACGACACCGAGCGGGCGATGGGCTGGTATTACTACCTTCAGGATAAGCTCCAGTTTCCGTTCACGGCGGAATGTGTCGCCCAGCGGGCCATTTCTCCCTTGCATAGGAACGAGACGGTAGAGGTGATCGAGATGGCCCCGGAAGAGGAATGCGAACATGAAATGTTTGTCCTGATCCGTCGGAGACAAGGAGATCGGGCCGTCCCGCTCGCTCAATTGATGCCGGTGGCCGCGGACGAGGAGACGGTTCAAGCGGTCGAGGACTGGCGCTATTGGGTCCAGCAAGGGTATCAATGCTGAAGCCGTAATTGTGTGCTTGACCCGGCGCCGCGATAAGTCTTCGCGGCCACCGGCATCACCAAAAGTGCGCAAGACCCCGGATTATTGGCCACTGAGACGGCAATCATCCGCGCGGGACTGAAATCATCCGGTCCGGGACCACATTAGGTGCAAATGACGGGTTCAAATCGGCAAGCCCGCCCGTAGCATCCGATCCCATAATTGAGGTAGTCCGCTCCTTGTCCGATACAGCCACCGGCCAAAGGCTGCTCCCAAGCCAAACCCACCGTTCGCTGTGCGGCCTGTTGATCTTGCAGCGATCAAATCGTCAATCTGCATGGCCTGGATGGATTCAATTCGAGCGCTCATACCGGCTCCTTCTGAGGTCTGAGGGTTTACAATGGCACGGAAAAACATCGCGGGGCGGACAGCAGCTGGGAGATACCCTTTGACACATGGGCTTCTCTGATTGCGCGAAGCCCAGTCTAACGAGTGACAAAAGCCAACGAAATTAAGCTTAGGGGGATACCATGTCGGTCGATATCCTGTTGACGGTGATCGTCACAGCAATCGTGCAGTCCATTTTCGGCGCGGGCGTTTTGCTGCTCGGTTACGAATTCGTCGATGTGCTCATCGTGCTGCTGCCGATTTCGATCGCCATCAATCTGTTGCAGATCGCCAAACACCATGCCCACATCGATTTTTCCTTTTACCGTCGGGTGTTGCTCCTGACGCTGCCGCCCATCGGACTCTTCCTATTCCTGGTCACTCATACCCGGATCAATATCGGCGTGTTGATCGGATTGTTTTTGCTGCTCATAGCCTTGAAGGAGTTTTCACCGGCTGTGACCCGAATCATCGACGCCTTGATGAAATACGAAAAGGCTTACTTCGTGACTATGGGTATCGTGCACGGGCTCAGCAATCTGGGTGGCTCGCTCCTCACGGCGCTGGTTCACCATAAGGACTATACCAAGGATGTGGCCCGCGTCACCGTCGCGGCGTCCTATGCCACCTTTGCCGCCGCACAGATCCTGACGCTGTGGCTGTTCAGTCGGTCACAGATCGATGTGCCTTTTGCTGAAAACGGGATTTACTTGGTGGTCGGCTCGCTGATTTTTCTGTTGACCGACGAAATGCTTTACACACAGATCGATCAAGCCAAATACCGCCGCATCTTCGCGGGATTTCTGGCAGTCGCCGGAATGGTGCTGATGATTCGAGCCTTGAGTTAGGTATGATGGGACAACTCTTCGCCATCGCTTTGGGCGGCTCGGTCGGAGCCGTGGCGCGTTACCTGATCGCCACCGGCATTTACGCCTGGTTGGGCCGAGCCTTTCCGCACGGCACCCTCTTCGTGAACGTGTCCGGCTCATTCCTGATGGGGTTCCTCACCGAGTTGATGTTGCAGCGATTTTCGCTGGCCGTTGAATACCGGGCGGCGATTTTGGTGGGGTTCCTGGGCGCCTATACGACCTTCTCGACCTTTGCCTTGGAAACGCTGTACCTGTTCGAAGAAGGCAATCTGGCCAAAGCCGGATTGAATATCCTGCTGAGCACGGTGTTATGTTTGGCAGCGGTCTGGATCGGACTGGTGTTGGGGCGGCAGCTCTTTGCCGCCGATCTCTATCCCTGGTTGGGACACGGGTTTCCGTATGGCGGCCTGGCGCTCGCCCTGATGATCGCCTTTGTCCTGGCCGCGGCGGCCGAATTCGTCTTTCATTACTTCGATCTGTCCGTTCTCTACCGGGCGATCATCTTGGTCAGTTTGCTCGGTGTGATGACCCTGGCGGCTACTTTGTGGCTCGCGTTCCAATTGTCCGAAATTCGGCTGGAGTTTCAGGGTCTATTGAGCATCTTCGCCGTGAACGCTTTGCTCGGCGTCGCGGCGGTCTGGTTGGGCACACTCATGGGAAACTGGTTATGGCACATCAGCAAGTCACCATAGCGCGGGTTTATCTCCGCGAGGGCGAGCATCTTCTGTCCAAACTCATGAAATTCCTGCACGACGAAGAAAGAGTTGCCGGTGTCACCGTGCTACGGGGTATGACGGGGTTCGGCAAGGACGGGAAAATCCACACCGCCTCATTGGTCGACCTGTCCCTGGATTTGCCCTTGGTAGTCGAGTTTTACGACGAGCCGGATCGGGTGGAGGCCGTGATCCAAAAACTGGTGCGGCGGATGGATCTAGCCCACGTCGTCACGTGGCCCGCCGTCCGCCACACGAAAGAGGAATAAAACGCCGACGGTGTTTTTCCTAGGCTTCCTAGCGGAAGCAACCGATTTGCGGCACTTTGTCGCCCCACCTGAACATTCAGGCCGGGACTGGATCTTAGAATTTAAGAGAGATGGCATTCCTCTTTTAACCGCTTGATCGGTTCTTCGATCGGCTGATGATGCCTACGTGATTCCCTTTGGAGTACGTGGGCGTATGACGAAACTGCAATTTTTCAGTCTATACCGGTCCATCCGGAGCCAGAAAGGGAAACGCGCGAGATCTTTCGGTTTTGTTGTACCTGGTGTCGACTGCTGCCTTTGGCAGCTGGTTAGGCGCGATAGGTTGAGGCCAACGCTTAACTCAAGCTTTTTTTACTTGCCGCTCACTCCAGATCAATGCCCTTCGCGGCCGGTCGGCGCCAACGCGCTCGATCCTCTCCTCGCTGTACCCTCTGTAACTTCGAGGGCAAGCCCATGAAAAAGCACTCTCGCAGTCAGTGGTTGAGCCTGATGCAAGAGACGGAATACGCGCTGGATCACTCCGGTTCGATGATCTTTCTGGGCGCGCTCCTCATCGGCTCCCATCTTCTCCATAGCCCGGCCTACGCCCGGATCGTATTCGCACTGGTGTTGCTGCTCTGCCTGATGCCCAAGGTGGTGTGTAGCTTCTGCCGGATGAAGGAACAGCCTTCTTCGAAACGCCCTCCATGGTTTCGATCGATGATCGTGGGGCCCCTGAGGCCATGGCATTTTAACTCCGGGCGGCTGGCCTTGGCGCTGAAGGCAGGGCTTCGCCGGGCCAGAACAATGGCCGTTATGATAGCCGTTACAGGCATCACTTTACTCTTCGGTGCGCTCCTCCTTTCCACCACGTATGCGCTTCTGGATCAAAATCCGGAACCGAAAGCCACGACAACCCCTCGACTGATCGGGAACTATTTCATCACCGGCGATCATGCCAGGCTGCCGACGCGAAGCTGGGTTCCTGAGCATCGTCCGGTCAAAGCCGTCATCGTGGCATTGCATGGGTTTAACGATTACAGCGCCTTTTTCGAGGAACCGGGAAACTACCTCACGCATTACGGCATCGGCTCCTACGCCTATGACCAGCGGGGCTTCGGCGGCGCGCCGAAGCGCGGCTCCTGGGCGGGGATCCCGATCTACCTTCACGATCTTTCGGAATTCGTCCGGCTGATCCAGGATCGGCATCCCGGCATTCCGATCTACTTGCTCGGCGAGAGCATGGGGGCTGCCGAGATCATGGTGGCCCTGACGCACCGCCACGCGCCCCCGGCGGATGGCATCATCTTATCCGCTCCGGCCGTATGGGGCTGGAAGACCGTGCCGTGGTATCAAAGAGCCGCGCTCTGGACGGCCGCCCATACTGTTCCCTGGTTGCGGTTGACGGGCGAGAGCCTGCATCTTGTCCCGTCAGATAACACCGAGATGCTGCGAGCGCTTTACCATGATCCATTGGTCCTCAAAGAGACCCGCATCGGCACGGTTTATGGGGTTGCCGATTTGATGAGCAGAGCTTCCGAGCAGGTAGACAAAATGGACCGATTAACGCTGGTCCTCTACGGGGAACGGGACGAGATTATCCCTAAGGCATCGGTCTATCGTATGCTGAAGAGAGCGCCTCGGAACGGGCGGTGGCGCATCGCGTTTTACGAAAAGGGCTATCATCTGCTGCTGCGTGATTTGGAAGCGCCCCGGCTTTGGCAGGATATCGCGGCCTGGATCGAAAACCCCGCACAGGACCTGCCCTCCGGCGCCGACCGGCGGGCATTCGCGGTTTTGAGCGGCGGCCGTTCATGAGCTTTTTTTCGTGGCGGTCGAATGATGAAGCCAGCCACTTTCACCTGAATGCCGGTCAACCGTGAGCGACCATATAGACAGCCATAACGGCCAATAGCCCTGCTACATACTGCTGAAACCGGTCGCGCGGCAAACGCTCGATCACCTTTTTGGCGGACCACGTCCCCAGGACCATCGCCAGGCCCATGAATCCGGCGAGCCGCCAGAATTCGCCATCCAGCGGAATGTAGTATTGATATACGGCGGTTTTTGCGCCGTGCATCGCTAAAGCCGTGGCCGCCTCGGTAGCGACATAGGCCACAGGAGGCAACCCGAGGGTCAGGAAAATGGCCGCTCCCAGTGGGCCGGCACTGCCGACCAATCCCGACAAAAACCCTACGCTTCCCCCGCCCAAGATCAGGAAAGTGGGACTGGCCTTCCATTTTAGAGTGCCAAGCGACTTGAGCAGGATGAACAGGAGGATGGCGGTGCCGATGCCTCGGTTTACGGTATCCTTCGGAAGGGCGACAAACGAGACGGAACCCAGGATGCTGAAAGGGATCGCGCCGAGCAGGAACAGTCCCGCAGGACGCCACTGAATTTGAGAAAACCCGAAGCCGGCGCGGGAAAGATTGCCGATGAACTGGGCGATGGTCAGCAAGGGAACGGCCTCGGTCGTCCCGACCGTAGCAACCAGTAAAGGAAGCAGCAACAATGCTCCGCCGAATCCAGCGGCACCGGAAATGGCCGCCGCACCGTAGGCGGCCAGGAAAAGCCAGAGGAAGCTCAGCATAGCCGCGTTGACTATACCGTGGCGGGTCCCTTCATGGCTTGCCTGTGGAGGAATCCTCCTTCGTTTCAGCCCTCGCCTTTTCCCGAGCTATACGGGCTAGGCTCACGTATTTGCTGCGCAGTATAGTCAGTTCCTCTTCTTCCAACTCTTCCAAATCCAACAAGGTATCGTCGGCTTTTTCGATGGCGCGGATGAGTTCGTCGAGTTTCACTTGCAGGGCTTCGGTATCCCGGTTCTGCGTGTGCTGGATCAGGAACACCATGAGAAACGTCACAATGGTGGTCGCCGTGTTGATGACCAACTGCCAGGTATCGCTGAAGCCGAAAATCGGCCCGGTAATCACCCAAGCCAGAATAATGAGCATGGCGATGTTGAAGGCCAATGGTCTGCCGGACAACCGGGCGAACAGCCGCGCGAACCGGTCGAACTTGGCGTTCCAGTAGGCGGTATTCTCGAGATTTTTCTTAGCCCAGGAGGCGCCTTTAGCCAGAAAATCGGGCAGATTGATATTCGAAGACATTGCTGTGTTCCTCTGGATTTTGGATTTTCGGTGCTCGCTGTTGTTGGATCGATCGGACCAAGCTCGCACACGACCGAGTGGCCCAGTCTAAGCCAGTGTAGGGTTTCGTTGTGCGGACAGCCAGAGCCCGTTCCCAGAGAAATCAATCTTTGCCACCGACAGAGCCAGCAAAAAAACCGCGAACGGCTGGAATCCTTGCTGGAAGCAGCCCACTATCCAATGGGCAACTTCCGTGTCTATCGGTGTACTACGGAGTAAGGGGTACGAAACAAACGTCAAAGCCGATTTGGGAATTTCGTCGACTGCTGATCCTGAAATGGCGCTGATTGCCGTCCCGGCCCGTTTAATTACAGTCCACTACAGGTAGAATGGGATGAGCGATAAGGCGTCGTTGCCGCCTTATCGCTGACGGGGAAACATCAGGACCGATCGACCGCCAGCCCGCCGAACCTCGGCACGGCTTATTTTCCGGTCCAGGTCCGACTTGGCCGACCAGGTTTTATAGAACGAATCAAGAATACTTGTGCTGCCTGAGCCGCGACTTACTTGTCGATCAATCCGAGAGCGGAAAGTCTCCCGATCGATCGCGAGCAACTTCCGTTAACGCGTTGATCGCAGGCTTCAAGGATTCTTTACCGGTGCTCTTAATGATCAACGCCGGTAGGAAAAGCGAGCGCATCCTGGACGCAATTGAACTTCGACGGGGGATTGCTGTGAGTATCCTTGGTACCCAGAGGCCCGCAGATAAAGGTTTGGTCGAAGTCCTGCGTCACAATGTGTTCCGCCGTGGGATTGCCGTCCGCGTCCACGCTGGTTTTATGTTTCAGGGTTCCGGCCACATGGAACCCGTACGTTCCCGCCTTGTTGGGACGAAAGTAAATATTGTAGACATTGGGTGTCCCGAATTTCTGTTTCACGTTGCCGGCCGCATCGGATTCGTTTTGCGCTGACGGATAGAGGCTTTTCTGCCTTTTCAATTCCAGCTTGCCGTTCTTGTCGGCGTAGTACTGTACCTTTGCGGTATTGAGCTTAACCTCGTCGCCCGTGCTCGTATTGACGGGTTCTGCCTTAGTCTTGTCATGCGCCGCATCCGGATGGAACGAGATAGTCAGGTTGATGCCATTAACGTCGCCGGTCCAAGCAGGTTCGTTGGCGAACCCCGCACTAAGCTTAAAAGTAGCGGGAGCCCCGTGGCAGTCGGTGATGTCCACGCCGTCCGCACTTCCACATAGATGCCGTGCCTCATGCGCACTGGCTGTTTGCGGGAGCATGACAGCAAGCCCGATCACTCCCATGAACACGGTAAGTTTATTATTTTTCATGTGACTACCTTTGTTGAACTGTTTACGCGGAATTGATTTAGCCAAGCGCACTAGTCAGCTGCCTTTGTCCGTGCAATGCACGCACAAAAGGCTTGCCGGCGACACTGTCATCCGGCTGATACTAGTACCGGCAACCATCTAGAGCACATCCGATGCCAACGGCGTAGATCCTTTATCGGTCAAGCGTGTGCCCGACGGACGGAGATAGAGCCGCAGTGGAAATGGGTGAAATAACAGATGGGGCCAGGGCAAATCCCACAGCTGAATTGTTTGAACTGCAATTTCCGGCGCTGCGAGACATGGAGCGAGTGAGCGAGCGAGTCGAGTAGTCCCCGGAAGCGCGAGCGCCGGGTGGGTGGCCGGAGGTCGCCGCGAGAGCGGCGGTCGTAGGCGACCCACAAGGCATCGCGACCGGGCGTCGAGTCATTGTGGAGCCAGGTCCCGACCCCTGGTTGGGTCGGGACCGGTCGAACGCAGGAAGGTCGCGATTAAAGCGACGTTTGCGATTGGGACGGCCGGGG
>NZ_DASPLO010000054.1:0-11714 GCF_035627495.1 Methylocaldum sp. | reverse complement strand
GCGGAAGCGCGGCGCCTCGCCGCCAAGCTGGAGATTCACTACACGCCCAAACATGGCAGTTGGCTGAACATGGCCGAGCTGGAACTGAGTGTGTTGGCGCGGCAGTGCCTGGCCGAGCGCATGGACAGCCAAGCGCACCTGACGCGCGAAGTCGCTGCCTGGGAAACCCGCCGGAATACCGTCCGCGCCAAAATCGATTGGCGTTTCACCACCGACAATGCGCGCATAAAGCTCAAGCATCTTTACCCTTCAATTCAACCTTGATGAAGCACTACTACGAACATCCGCGCGATGAAGGTGGAAAGCGAAAGCTTACGCCGCTCGGGTCGAACCTTGCCGAAGCGAAACGGAAATGGGCAGAACTCGAATGTCAGCCAGTACCGGCCGATGTTCGATCACTGTCCTACATCTTCGACCGCTACGAACAAGAGGTCAGTCCTACAAAAGCCCCTCGAACCCAACGCGATGATTCGGAACGACTCAAGCAACTTCGCCCGGTCTTCGGACACTGCCTCATCGATAGCATCACGCCGCAATACATCCGGCGTTATCTCGACGCGAGAACCGCCAAGGTAAGAGCTAACCGTGAAATCGCGTTATTCTCGGCGATCTTCAACAAAGCCCGAGAATGGGGCTACACCAACAAGCCGAATCCGGTTCAAGGTGTGGCCAAGAACAAAGAATCCGGCCGAACGCTCTATGTTACGGACGAAATGTTCGCCCTTGTTTACAAGAACGCCGATCCGATCATCCAAGATGCCCTTGATCTCTCATATTTAACGGGCCAACGTCCGGCCGATGTGTTCAAACTCAAATGGGATCAAATCCGAGAGGGTGCTATCTGGTTAGAGCAACGAAAAACAAAAGCCAAGCTCCGGATTGAGCTTATCGGCGAGCTGGCCGAAGTCATCGAGCGTATCAAAGCGCGTGGAGCTCGGGAAGTAACGATCCTGACCGATCCCAAAGGACAACCCTTAAAACCCTTCGGTTACTTCCGAAGTCATTTTGACAAAGCGAGAGACAAGGCCGAAAGGGAGGCTCAAGAACTCGGGATTTCCTTTGAACGCTTCCAACTTCGTGACCTTCGCGCTAAAGCCGCTTCGGATCTCGAAAGTATGTCTCAAGCCAGGAAACTACTGGGACACGCCACCGAAAACATGACGCGTCAGTATGTCCGAGCCAGGGTAGGGGAGAAAGTAATGCCCGTCATGGCGAAAAGTCTTTTCGCCAAAACAACCGATGAAGAAGGAGAAGAAGCCTTAGAAGGCCCGGAATCATTGGAGGCTGAGGTCGGAATCGAACCGGCGTCCACGGCTTTGCAGGCCGCTGCATGACCACTCTGCCACTCAGCCTAAGTGGGCTCGTGAAAGTAAAAAGCCGCGTTTCTTATCGCGGCTTTCTAAACTTGGAGCGGGAAACGAGACTCGAACTCGCGACCCCAACCTTGGCAAGGTTGTGCTCTACCAACTGAGCTATTCCCGCGTACTGTCGAGAGTTGGAATTTTATGGATCGCTGGCTTCTTTGTCAACTCTTCGTCATCGCCTTTCAGGACCGGCAGCGCCGCTTTCAGATAATTGACCATGGACCAAAGCGTCAGTATGGCGGAAATCAGCAGGAAAAACTGACCGAGGTTCTTTAGGAATTGCAGCCAGATATCCATGCTGAGCAAAAGCGTGACGATCGAGACCATCTGGGTGGTCGTTTTCCATTTGCCCAGCCAGGATACTTCCACCCTCTTGCGCTCTCCGATTTCCGCCATCCATTCGCGCAGGGAGGCGATCGTAATTTCGCGCCCAATGATCACCGCCGCGGCGATAGCCACATAAGGGCTGGGGTCCGCCTGTACGATCAAGACCAGCGTGACGGCCACCATCAACTTGTCGGCTACCGGATCGAGAAATGCACCGAAGCGGGTGGTTTGGCTCATTTTGCGGGCTAAATAGCCGTCCAACCAATCGGTAACGGCGGCGATGGCAAAAACCAATGCGCAGGCGATGTGGGCGCCACTCCACGGCAGATAGAAAAAGACGACCAGGACCGGAATCAAGACGATCCGAAGTAACGTCAAGTTAGTGGGGAGGTTTAACTCCATCTTCAGCTTTCTCTCTCGTGAAACGTTTCGTAAATGCGCTTTGCCAACTGATCGCTGATGCCCTCGACGCTGCTTAATGCGTCCACGCCGGCACGGCTGATTTCCCTGAGGCCGCCGAATTGTCGCAACAGTTGTTGGCGACGCTTTGGACCCAATCCGGCGATATCGTCGAGCGCGGACTGTTTTTTCGCTTTGGCCCTTCGCTGACGATGCCCGGTGATGGCAAAACGGTGGGCTTCGTCACGAATCTGTTGAATCAAAAGCAGGGCAGGAGAGTGGCTGGGCAGGATGATGGCATCTGATGATCCCGCCGGGAAGAGCATTTCCATTCCCGGCTTGCGGTCGGGACCCTTGGCGACTCCGATGGTGCGGATTCGGTCCATCTCGAGTTCGGCCAGAGTCTCGCGCACCGCGTTGACCTGGCCTTTGCCGCCATCGATGAAAAGGATATCCGGCGCGTCGATTTCGCCTTGCTTGATTCGCTGATAGCGCCGCGAAACCGCTTGCGCCAAGGCGCCATAATCATCGCCGGGCGTAACGCCCTCGATGTTGAACCGGCGGTAGGCGGACTTGACCGGGCCTTGCCGGTCGAATACCACGCAGGATGCGACGGTTTGGTCGCCCTGCGTATGGCTGATGTCGAAGCATTCCAGGCGTCTCGGCGGCTCCGGACAGTGCAACGCCTCGCCCAGACTGAGGAAACGCGCGTAGAGGTCCTGACGGTTCGCCAGTTTCGCATTCAAGGCGTTTTCGGCATTGATGAGTGCCAACTGCAGGCGCTTTTGCCGTTCGCCGCGGAGCCGTGCGGAGATCTGTACGGAGTGGCCGGATTGCGTGGCGAGCACTTCCTCCACCAGTTCGGCATCCTCGATCGAATGGCTGATGAGGATTTCACGGGGAATATGCTTCCCGAGGTAATACTGGGGAATGAACGCCGCCAGAATGCTGCCCGGATCGTGTTCTTCCATCATGCTCGGGAAGAAGGCGCGGTCGCCGATCTGCTGCCCGCCGCGGATGAACAACATCTGAACGCAGGCGACATTGCCGTTGAGCGCGCAGGCGATGATGTCCACGTCGCCGTGTTCGCCGTGCACCGCCTGCTTGGCCAGGACGGTTCTCAAGGTGGCGATCTGGTCGCGGTAGCGCGCCGCCCGCTCGAATTGCAAATCGGACGCGGCCTTTTCCATGCGCCCCGCCAAGTCGTCGATCAGCCGTTTGCCGTTCCCTTCCAGGAACATGGCGGTATCCTGCACGTCCTGGGCATAGGTTTCGCGATCGATTAGATCCACGCAAGGCGCGGTACAGCGTTCGATTTGGTATTGCAGGCAGGGCCTAGAGCGATTTTGGAAATACGAATCCTGACACTGGCGCATGGGAAAAATCTTCTGAAGCAGTCTTAGGCTTTCCCGAACCGCACCGGCGCTCGGATAAGGTCCGAAGTAGCGGCCTTGCTTGCTCTTGGCGCCGCGGTGGAAGGTGACGCGAGGGAATGGCTGATGGGTTGAAACATAAATGTAAGGATAGCTCTTATCGTCGCGCAAGTTGATGTTGTAGCGCGGCTTGTGGCGCTTGATGAGCTGGCTTTCCAGAAGCAGCGCCTCGCCTTCGGTGTGCGTTACCCTAACGTCGACCGAGCGGACTCGGGCCACCATGGCTTGTTGTTTGGGCGAGCAGTCCTTGGTCGAAAAGTAGCTCGATACCCGCTTTTTCAGGTTTTTCGCCTTGCCGACGTAAATCACTTCGCCTTTTTCGTCCAGCATCCTGTACACGCCCGGTAGCTGGGTCAGTGTTTCCAGAAATGCTTTGATGTCGAAGGACGGAGCGTCTTCGCGCAAATTCATGACAGACAGGCCGATTCGTCAAGAAGAGATCATTATAATCCTGAAAGCTCCGGGACACTCAGTTTGACCATCTACCACCCTAGGCTTCGACAAGACCGGGTATCCGAACAGGTTGCTACTGAATTGGCACATGGAGCGGCGATAATGAGGCGAGACGGCAAAAATTTAAGACTTCGAACCTTCCAGTTCTTAACCATGACAGCGATATCGAAATGCTCAATAGGCTTCATCGGCTTAATCCTGCTGTTCTTAACGGGAATGTCTTGGGCCGGACCGGCGCAATCGGAGCGTGTTCTGATAGAGACCATCATTCGCTCCGATTGTGCCCACTGCCGGGCGGAAAAAGAGTTTTTGGAGGTTTTGACACGGATTGAAACCGGCATTGAAGTGCGTTTCCACGACATCGCCACTAAAGACGGCGCGGAGCTCTTCAGGGCGGTTGTTGAGCACTCCAAGCTGCCTTGGTCGCTGCCCATTACAATCGTGGGGACCGATTTGGTACACGGATTCGATGCGCCGGAAACCACCGGCCGGCAAATAGAACGCTTGATCGAACAGAATCGGGGACGCGCCGGTCAGGGGTTCGAGGCTTTGCTGGGTGGTTCGGCTGCTGGCATGGACGCGGAACCGTCGTCCTTTTTTGTGAAACTGCCGTTCCTCGGCGTAGTCGACGCGGCGGTTTGGTCGTTGCCGATGCTGGCGGTCACGCTCGGGTTTCTGGACGGCTTCAACCCGTGCGCCATGTGGGTGTTGGCGACCTTTCTTCTCGTGCTGGTGCAAATCGGATCGCGGCGCCGCATGTGGGCCGTGGCCGGGTTGTTCATCGTCGCTGAGACGGTGATGTATTTTCTGATACTGAACCTGTGGTTTCAGGTATGGGATTTCGTCGGCATGGATCGGGTCATCACCCCATTGGTCGGTGTCGTGGCCATCGGCGGCGGGCTGTTTTTTCTCTACGAGTGGTTTAAGTCGCTCGGGACCGAAATGGCCTGCAAGGTTGTGAACCTGGAACAGCGCTCCCGCATCGTGCGGCGGATCAACCGCATCTCCTCGGGCGAGTTCGGCGTTGTGACCGCCTTGGCCGTGATCGGATTGGCTTTTTCGGTGAATATCATCGAATTCGCGTGTTCCATCGGCTATCCGCAAGCCTTTACCAAGATCGTCGAGATGAATCGCCTGGGATTTTGGTCCACGGAGGCGCTGATCGGGCTTTATACCCTGTTTTACATGGTGGACGACTTTTTGGTGTTCGGTCTGGCGTTGTGGGGTTTTGGCAAACTTCAGCTGACTCAGAAATACTCGCAGTGGACGGCGCTCATCGGCGGTTTGCTGATGATAGGGCTCGGTTGGCTCCTCGTGTTTCACCCCGACAAGCTGCGTTTGATGTAGGCGACAGGCCGATACCGATGCTATTTCTGATTTAGATCGACTAATACCAATATGGAAACTCCCGACTCGACTTCTCTCCGCTCCCGCGAATGGGCTTGGGCGCTCTATGACGTGGCGACCTCATCCTTCGCCACCACCGTGATGGCGGCTTTTTTTCCGGTGTTTTTCAAGCAGTACTGGGCGAGCGGGCTACCGGCAACGGAAAGTACCTTTTGGTTGGGCGCGGTGAGTTCGGTGGGCGCCCTAGTCGCGCTGGTTCTGGCGCCGGTGCTCGGGTCGCTGTCCGATGCTGGCGGTTGGAAAAAGCCCTTGCTCGCCCTCTGCGCATTCATCGGCATCGCCATGACCGCGGGACTCTTCTGGGTCGAGCAGGGCGACTGGGAATTGGCGCTTACCCTTTTCGCGCTGGGGCTCGTGGGGTTTTCCACCGGAATGGTTTTTTACGACGCTCTGCTGCCGTCGGTCACGATTCCCGCGCGCTTCGAGCATGTATCCGCATTCGGGGTGGGGATGGGTTATCTCGGCGGCGGTTCGCTCTTCGCCGTCAACATCCTGATGACACAAAAGCCGGAGTGGTTCGGCCTCGCGGATGCATCCGCCGCGGTCCGGATATCGTTTTTGTCCGTGGCCGTGTGGTGGTTCTTATTCACCCTGCCTTTGCTGTTCGTCGTGCGCGAGCCGCCGACCCGGCGCGCAAGCGGTACTGCCGCGGTGAGGTCTGGTCTGCGCCAGCTTCGGGAGACTTTTCGGGACGTGCGGCGGCTCAAGGTCGTCATGCTGTTCTTGGGCGCCTATTGGCTGTATATCGACGGCGTGGACACGATCGTCCACATGGCGGTGGATTATGCACTAGCGATCGGCTTCGACGCCGGCGGGTTGATGCTGGCCTTGCTCGTCACGCAAATCGTCGGCGTTCCGGCAACGCTCGCCTACGGCTGGCTCGGTCAGCGCTTCGGCGCCAAATCCGGCATTCTCGCCGGGCTCGCGGCGTACGCGTTGCTGGTGGTTTGGGGTTCCGTCATGAGTCAGCAATGGGAGTTTTACGGGATCGCCGTTGGCATCGGGTTGGTTCAGGGCGGTGTTCAGGCCCTCAGCCGGGCGCTTTACGCGCGCCTCATTCCGAAAGCGAAGGCCGGCGAGTTCTTCGGTTTTTTCAATCTGCTCAGCAAGTTCGCGGCGGTCCTCGGCCCCGTACTGGTGGGGATCGTCAGCCACGCCACGGGCGAACCGCGGCTTTCGATACTCTCGTTGCTGGTGCTGTTCAGCCTGGGCGGCGGACTGCTCTGGCGCGTCAACGTGGCGGAAGGCGAACGGCGCGCCGGGGAGTTGTAGGGTAACCCGCTACACAGCCGGTTGCCTGGGGAGACGCCAGGATACGAGTACCGTCAAGGCCAAGACGGCCACGCCCAAGGCCAAAATCGCCGCCACCGGGCCCGTGCCATGGGCCGACGCGAAGGTATAAATTCCCATGCTCACAAGCATCGCGGCGTTCTGAAAGAAGTTTTGGATCGCCACGGCGCCGCCGCTGCCGACCGTGCGATGACCGAGCTGTTGGATCGCCGCGTTGAGCGGCACTACGAACAGGCCGCCGGCGATGCCGATGGCAAGCAGCGTCGCCCTGGCCGGCCAGAGGCTGTCGACGCCCGCCAAGAGCAGAAAAAACAGGCTCAGCGCATAGGCTGCGAGCCGCGCGCGCCGGATGTGTTCCAGGGAAATGAGTCGCGGGACGACGCCCGAGCCGATGACGATGCCGACGGCGAGGAAAAGGGTCAATTGTGCAATCTCCCCCGCGGTCTGCGTATTGAGCACCTGCGGCGCCCAAGCCACGAGAATGACGCGCAGGGTAGTGGCGCAGGCCCAGAACAGGCTCAAGGCCAACAGCACCAGCCGCGCGCGTTCCGAAGCCAGAAGCCCTTTCATCACATGCGCGAGCTTGGCTAGGGACGAAACCGCATGGGGGCCGCGCGCCGGCAATTTCGGCAGCATGAGCGTGGCCGCGGCGGAAATGCCATAGAACGCGACGATCAAGCCAAGGGCGAGTTCGATCGAGGCATCGGCGAGCTTTGCGCCGATCACCGTACCCAGCAGGATCGCGGCAATGGTCGCGCCTTCGATCCAGCTGTTGACCCTGACCAACTGCGTGTGATCGGTCAGTTCGGGCAAGATTCCGTATTTGGCGGGGCTGTAGGTTGCCGCGCCCGCGCCGACGACGGCATAGCCGATCAGCGGCTCGACGCCGAGCAGAATCAAAAGCCCGCCGAGCGCCTTGACGATATTCGCCAGAATCAGCACCTTCGGCTTCGAATGCCGGTCGGCGAACGCTCCGACCCAGGGCGTCAGCATGACAAATGCCACAAGGAAAACGCTCTGCAAGGCTGGGACGTACCAAGGGCCCCGATCACCCGTTTGCAGCACGATCGCGATGACCGTGAAGAGCATGGCGTTGTCCGAGAACGCGGAGAGAAACTGGGCCACGACCAGCGAACGAAGTCCCCGGCTCATGGCTCGCTCCCTTCCCGGACGAAGCCCGTCAGCGCCGGATAATCGATCTTGCCGGTGGCGAGCAGGGGCAGTTCGCGGAGCACCCGGATATCCTTGGGCAGATAGAGTTCGCCGAGACCATCTTTCTGGGCCTGAGCCGCCAACGCGGCTCGATCCGCATCGCGGTGCTCGGTCGCGAGTACGATCTTTTCGCCTTTCTTGGGATCGGGCAGCGTAACCGCCGCATGCCGCGGCCCCGGCCAAATCCGCGCGGCCAGCTCTTCGACCGCGGCCAGCGACACCATTTCCCCGCCGATCTTGGCGAACCGCTTGACTCGGCCGAGAATGGTGACGAAACCTTCCTCGTCGATACGGACGATATCGCCGGTGTCGTACCAGCCCAGTCCGTATCCGGAAGCCGGCGGTCCCAGTTCGCCGGGGCGCTCCGGGCGGAGATAGCCCAGCATTACGTTCGGGCCCGCGACATGGAGGCGCCCGCCCTCGGCCACGCCGGGCACGTCTTCCACCCGCCATTGGATGCCGGGGAAAAAGCGACCCACGGTGCCTTCCCGGTAATACATGGGCGTGTTCGCGGCCAATACCGGGGCGGTCTCGGTGGCGCCGTAGCCTTCCATCACCCGGAGGCCGAATTTCTCGACCCATAGCCGGCGGGTGTCGGCTTGCAGCTTTTCCGCACCGGCGAAGACGTAGCGGACGCTGTAGAAATCATAGGGATGGGCGTGCTTGGCGTAGCCGTGCAGGAATGTGTTGGTGCCGAACAGGATCGTGGCGTTGATGTCGTAGGCCACTTCGGGAATGATCCGGTAATGCAGCGGCGAGGGATACAGGAACAGTCGCATGCCCGACAGCAGCGGCAGCAGCGTGCCGGCGGTCAGGCCGAAGGCGTGAAAGACGGGCAGGACGTTGAGGATGGTGTCCTGGGCATTGAAATCGAAGCGCGCGGCGAGTTGCTCGCGATTGGCGAGAAGGTTGGCGTGCGAAAGCACGACGCCTTTCGGTTCACCCTCGGAACCGGAGGTGAACAAGATCACCGCCGGATCGTCCAGCCGGCGCTTGCCTCGGTACCAGTAATCGGCGGTGAGCGCGGCGAGGAGCGCCCTGATCTTGTCCGCAGCCCCCAATTCCTGGCCCAGGTCTTCCAGATAGATCACTCGAGCTTTTTCGGACAAAGCGTGCACTGCATCCTCGAGTTTGGCCGTGCCCACGAACCGCCGGGCCGTGACCACGGTCTTGATGTTCGCCGTGGCGCAGCTTGACAGGAGGTTGCGGGTTCCTGCGCTGAAATTCAGCATGGCGGGGATGCGCCCGTGGACCTGGAGCCCCAGGAATGCGGCGACCGTGCCGTTCAAGTTGGGCAGCAACAAGCCGACCGCTTCGCCGTCTTCGGTTTTTTCCGTCAGCTTGCGGCCCAATGCCAGGACCTGCGCGATCAGGCGATCGTAGGTGAGGGGCTTCCTCTGCACATCCTCCAGCACGCAGTGTCCGCCGCCGTGAATCCTTCGGGCATCGAGCAAGGCCGAGAACACCGTCTGCCGGTAATTGCTGGTTTCAAACATCATCTCGCTCATCAGATCGGACAACATGAGCCCGACCTGATGCCGCCGCTCGGGTCCGACCACTTCCGGCGGCGGATTCACTTCTCGAGGCGGCAGAATGTTCAGCGTGATCGGCGGAAACCAGCGCAGCCGCACCACTCCATGCAGGCGGGAAAACACCGTGTATTGGGTGCCGTCGATACGGATCGGCAGAACCGTAGCACCCGATTTTTCGGCGATGAGACCGGCGCCGTCGTAAATCTTCATCAATGCTCCGGTCACCGTGATGCGTCCTTCCGGGAAAATCACCGCTTTCCGGTTTTCTTTCAGGTAATGGGTCAGCGCCTTGACCGAAAGCGGCTGCGTCGGGTCCATCGGAAACACCTTCGCAAACCGGAGGGCCGGCCGTACCCACCATCGCTGGGCGATATGCGTATTGATCGCGAAAGTCACCTCGTCCGGCAAAAAGGCCCACAACAGGATCGGGTCGAGGTAGGAAGAATGATTGGCGGCGATCAGCACGCGAGCGCCGGCCTTTCGGTAATTTTCGAGGCCAATGAGCTTGATGCGAAACAGCCGGGCGAGAATCCAGCGAATAATTGTTTTAAGCATTGATGTTCACCTCCGGGAGAAAGTCTAGATCATAAATGAACACTGTTCAATATATCGGTCGAGGGTAAAACAAAAATTCGAGCAACCCCTGCGAACCTTCTTGATCAAAGGTAATATAGGGTCCGTCCTGTAATACCTGCCGGCTCTAGCCATGAATCTGAAAGTCCTTCATTTGTCCTGTTTCGTGCTTTTTCCATGCCTGTTGCTCGGCGGCTGTACGCCGCTCACTCATCCTACGGGAACGGATAAAGTCAAACCGCAGCTTCGCAAAGCCCATTTTGTTGCCGCAGACCGTACCGTTTTGCCGGTGCGATCCTGGCTGCCCGAAAACGGCGAAGCCAAGGCGGTCATCGTGGCGCTCCACGGTTTCAACGATTACAGCAACGCCTTCGCCATGCCCGGCCGCTACCTGAGCGAGCACGGCATTGCCTTGTACGCGTACGATCAGAGGGGTTTCGGAAATGCGCCGGGGCGGGGCCTATGGGCCGGAATGGATGCCTATGCCGATGATCTTAGGCAATTCACCCGATTGGTAGGGGAGCATCATTCAGGCAAACCCGTCTTCATCCTCGGCGAGAGCATGGGCGGAGCCTTGGCGATAGTCACGATGGCGTCGGAGCGGCCTCCCGCGGCCGACGGAATCATCCTCTCGGCGCCGGCGGTCTGGGGCCGGGACACCATGCCCTGGTACCAGCGGGTTTTGCTCTCGGTTTCTGTAAATACGGTGCCCTGGCTGCAGTTGACCGGAGAAAGCCTGGGAATTCTTCCTTCGGACAATATCGAGATGCTGCGCGGACTCGGACGCGATCCCCTGGTCATAAAAGAAACCCGGGTCGACGCGATTTACGGGCTGGTCAATCTTATGGACGAGGCTCTATCGCGGGTCGACCGGCTACATAAGGAGGTTTTGCTCCTCTACGGCGAACGGGATCAAGTGATACCCAAAGAGCCGGTTTCCGTAATGCTGAAGAAGTTATCGAAGATCGGGAGCGCCCGCGTGGCCTTTTACGAGCAGGGCTACCATTTGCTGCTGCGGGATTTGGGGGCCGCTCAACCTTGGGGCGATATCGCGGCATGGGTCGCAGATAGGACGCAGCCGTTACCGTCGGGGGCGGATAAGCGGGACATGCTGGCTCTCACCAATCCGTGAGGAAATCCAGGTGCGGGTGAGAGCGCACACTTACCGGTGTCCTGTGGCCCCGGCGTAGTAAGAAGCCGTTTGTAGCAGCGCGATATGCCGAACCCCAGCGGAAAGCCATCGCGCCGGAACAGCGGCGACTCTTAGAAGCTGCCTTCAAACTACTGCGCGCCACCATGCCGGCGTTGCTCAAGGGCTCAAAATCCTCATGTACGCTCGTGTACACTCCGGTTTTTCGCCCTTTCGCGCCTTGCCCTGACGCCGCTCGTGACGTTTGAAGACAGCTTCTTATTCCATTTCGCGATCATAAGGGTAACAATATGGCCTGTTCTTTCAGATGTGAACGGCCATGGCGAGACCCGCGAGTGGACGGGCCGTGTTGGCGCAGGCCAAAGCGGTTCTGGAGACGGCCCGGAATGTTGATGAGTTGAAGATGGCGCAAGCGGTCGTCTTGCCCTTGGAACTGGGGCTGACCCTACGGCAAACCGCCGCCGCAATCGGCGTTTCGCCGGGCTGGGTGTGCCGGCTGCGGCGCCGCTTTGAGCGGATTGTCCAGGGTGAAGAAAGCCCAAAGCCGCCGAGAGGCGGCCGGCGTCGAGAACTC
>NZ_DASPLO010000053.1:0-17487 GCF_035627495.1 Methylocaldum sp. | reverse complement strand
CAAGGCTGGGCAACGCACCGTCGAGGCGATTGGGGACGCCATCGGCGAACTGTTGAATCAGCTGACTCCGGCCGAATGCACGAACTACTTCCGGAACGCCGGTTATGCCGTATAGCCGACGTGAAAATGCTCTAGCGTTATAGCTTTTGCCTAATCGGAACTCTTAGTTCGTTATAGAAAAATAAAGTTCTATTCTTTTTCGTCATTAAAATCCTGTTTAGAATGTCCACCTTTTGAACGGCAACTATTTTTCCCGAGGCGAAAACTGGTATGAGCGGACAGGCTTGGTTGGCGGTCGGCGTGGTCATGGGGTGCTTAAGCTTGCTGCTGTTCACGGCCGCCGCACCCGAGTTGATACTGCTCGGCGGGGTCGTGGTGCTGCTCATGACGGGCGTGCTAACGCCGGAGCAAGCTTTGGGCGGTTTCTCCAACGAAGGCATGATGACCGTTGCCTTGATGTATGTGGTGGTAGCGGGAATACGGGAGACCGGCGGTGTCGATATGCTGGTCCAGCATGTGCTCGGGCGCCCGAAATCCCTGCGCGGCGCATTACTGAGGCTAATCGTGCCGGTGACGTCGGTGAGCGCCTTCATGAACAACACACCGCTGGTGGCGGTTTTTCTGCCCGCCGTTCTGACTTGGGCGAAGCGCCTGCAAATTTCGCCCTCGAAGCTCCTTATTCCGCTCAGTTACGCTGCGGTCGTCGGTGGGACAATCAGTTTAATCGGCACCAGCACCAATCTGATCGTCAATGGTCTTCTACTGCATAGCGATAGGCCGGGGCTAGGGCTATTCGACATCGCCTGGGTCGGTATTCCGTGCTCGATTCTCGCTGCGTTTTACATTTGGTTACTAGCGCCCACGCGGTTGCCGGAACGCAAGCCCGCCAGCGCCGTGTTCGAGAACCCCAAGGAATATACGGTTGAAATGGCGGTGGAAGAGAATGGAGCCTTGGTGGGTAAAACGGTCGAAGAGGCCGGTCTCCGTCATTTGCAGGGATTGTATCTGGTTGAAATCGAACGTGGCGATGAAGTATTGGCCGCGGTTGGGCCTTACGAGCGCCTTCAGCCGGGCGATCAGTTGGTTTTCGCGGGTGTGAGCGACTCGGTGGTGGAATTGCAGCGGATCAAGGGTTTGCGCCCGTCGGCCGATCATGCGTTTACCCTGGAGGACCGGAAGCATCGCGAGCGCGTGCTGGTGGAGGTGGTCGTTTCGCCGCAATGCGGACTGGTGGGCAAAACCATCAAGGAAGGCCGTTTCCGTATGGTCTACGGCGGTTCGGTGATCGCCGTGGCGCGCAACGGCCAGCGCATCTCCGGCAAAATCGGGGAGATTCGGCTGGAGCCTGCGGATACGCTATTGCTCGATGTCCGCCCGCCTTTCCTGGAGCGGCACCGGAATTCCAATGATTTCCTTCTGGTCAGCCAAGTGTCGGAGTACCTGCCGGTTCGTCATGAGCGCGCCGGCATGGCTTGGCTGATTTTGGCCGCTGTGGTGCTCAGCGCTTCTTTCGAATGGCTGAGCATGCTGAAGGCCGCTCTGCTTGGCGCGGCCGCCATGTTGCTGACGGGGTGCTGTTCCGTGCCGGCCGCCCGGAAAAGTCTGGACGGTCAAGTATTGCTTGCCATCGCCGCTTCATTTGGTCTCGGCAAAGCCTTGGAGATATCCGGTGCGGCATCGGGAGTCGCACACGGCTTTCTGAGTGTTGCAGGGGATAATCCGCTTGTGGTGCTGGTGCTGTTTTATTTCTTGACCGTCGTGCTGACCGAACTGCTCAGCAACAACTCGGTGGCGGTGTTGATGTTTCCCTTGGCACTCGCCATCGCGGATAAGCTGGGCGTCAGTTTTTGGCCGTTCATCATCGCAGTGATGATCGCCGCCTCCATGGGCTTTTCCACCCCCATCGGCTATCAGACCAACTTAATGGTTTACGGCCCCGGCGGTTATCATTTCAACGACTTCATCCGTTTCGGCGTCCCTTTGAACATCCTGATGGGGATCGTAGCGTTGAGCATTATTCCCTGGGTGTGGCCGTTTCATCCGTAGCGTATTTTTGCAAGGCGCACGCTTTACTCGGTTTTTTCTCATGAAGCTTCGATACATTTCTTGCCTGCTGGCCGTCTTAGCGTTCACCGGTTGCGAACGAGCGGCCGAAACCCAGCTTTCCGGGTCGATTCAAGGCACCACCTACCATATCAAGATGGTCATGGATAAGCTTGAGGTGACGCCGGAACAGGTTAAAGCCGATGTCGAAGCGGTGTTCAAGCTCGTCGATGAAAAGCTGTCGAACTGGCGGGAGGATTCGGAAATTTCCCGCATCAACCAGCAGAAAACGAGCGACTGGATTTCGGTCTCGCCGGAGATCGTTCAACTGGTGACGATCGCGAAGGATATCCACCAACGCTCTCAAGGTTGCTACGATCTTACGGTAAAGCCCTTATTCGACCTGTGGGGCTTCTCCAAACACGAGAGCCGGGTGCCGGAGCAAGGCGAGATCGATCGGATCTTGGCTCACGTGGGCATGGAGAAATTGGAGGTCGATGCGGAAAACGGCCGCATCCGCAAGCAGGACCCGGAGCTTGCGATCGACCTGTCATCCATCGCACAGGGCTATACCGTGGGCGCCGTAGCCGATCGGCTCGAAAGCCGGGGCATTCGGAATTACTTGGCGGAAATCGGCGGCGAAATGAAGGTCAAGGGGCGCAAGGCCAACGGCGCGCAATGGCGGGTAGCCATCGAAAAGCCGACGCCGTTGGTTCGGGAAGTCCAGCGCATCCTGGATATCCACCAGGAAAGCGGCACAGCCGTCATGACTTCCGGAACGTACCGCAACTTCTTCGAATCCGGCGGGCAAAGCTATTCCCACATCCTGAATCCGAAGACCGGGCGTCCCGTGACCCATAATCTGCTGTCCGTTACGGTTCTGCACAATGACCCGACGCTGGCGGACGCGTGGTCCACGGCTCTGTTATGCGTGGGTGAAATTGAGGGGGCCAAGATCGCCGAAGCCGAGGGCCTCAAGGCTTTATTCATCTACCGGGACGGTCAGGAGCTCAAGGAGCGCATGAGCAGCCAGTTTTTAAGCGCCCCGGCACCTTAGCTTTAGTAAGGCACGACGGAGCCGTTCCGTTAAAGCCCCGACTCCCGCCTTTTCGTTTCGGGAGCCCGTTCCGCGTGCGGTTCGGCCGTGCGGTGTTTTCCGAAATAATACAAGATGTGCGAAAAGCCCAGATAAACCAGGGCGAGGACGAAAGTCTGCCGAATCGGCAGGTCGTTGAGCATGGCGTAAAATTCGGCGCCACCGGCCGTCAGAAGAAATATGAACCCGATGAGCAGCGCTTCGATGCGGCTTCCCCGGCGATAGCGGAAATACCACAGGCCAATCTGGCTGATCAGTAGGTAGCCGACAACGATGAATAGGTTGTTCCGCAATGGACCGTAGAGTCCCTCCGCGTCCGGTATGATGAGGCCGGGTTCGTTTAGAGCCGCGAACCCGCCCAAGATGGATAGCCAGACGGCAAAATGGAAATTTAAGGCCACCGCGCGGTTCATAAATCCCCCCTTATTGCTAGTTGAACGGCTTGCCACCCTTTCGAGGAGCCGGAAGGCGATTAGTTCCCGATCCGATCAAGGCGGTGGAATCGCGCTTTGCCGTCCTATCATGGCCCCGTTAAGTCTTGCGTCTGGGCCCCGTGTCGTTTCTTCGTAATAGAGCGGGGAGAACGATAAGCAGGCCGAGGAGCGTAAAGCTAAGGATCACCTCCGGCGACAAGATGTCTTCGATGTTGCTGATCTCGCCCAAAGCTTGCCCTAGGTTGACATAAACAAAGCTGCCGGGAATGACACCGATCGCGGTGGCCAGAAAATAGGTGCGGGCACTGATGTTGGTCACGGTCGGCGCCAGATTGACCAGCCAGAATGGAACGAGCGGCACCAGCCTCAGAAAAAGCAGGTACCGAAAGGCGTCGTTCTGGAATCCTTCAACAATCTTTGCGGCCATAGGCGACTGCGATAATTTGGCGCGGGCGAAGTCGGCAAAAATGAAGCGTGCGGCCAGAAAAACCAGCAAGGCGCCCACGGTTGATGCAATCACCGTCACTAATGTGCCCAACCAACGCCCGAACAGCAAGCCCATAGCCAGCGACAGTATCACACCGCCCGGAATGCTGAAGGCCGTCGAAGCGAGATAGGCGAAAGCCGAGGCGAACAGCATGAGTGCATAGTTTTGCTCGGTGAAAGCCAGAAGTCGGTCGCGGTTTTCTTTAATGAATTCGAGGCTTAGCCATTGATTCCCTCCGATAGCAAAGAAGGCGGACAGCACGGCGACGAAAATCAGGGCCAGACCAATTCTGCCGTAAAAGCGCTTCTGTTCGTTGGGCATGAGTCCGTCTCCGGGAAGAAACCGAAGCCAGTATACAGTCGGTCAGAATGAGAATCTGTTTATAAACCTACTCCGCGGACGTGATTCCCTAGTGCGGGCGGTGCTCGGACAAATCCGCCGGGAGCGGATTTGGACGCGAAGCGCCGCGGAGCGGTGAAACACAGGACGGGTTTCATCACTCCTCACCTACTCGCGTGTAGGCTCCGGTTGCTCCGGCCGCTCCCTGTCCTGAGCCTGTCGAAGGGCCGGCTGATGCCGGCTCATCGCGGTTTCTAAACAGCTTCTGAGATAAAAATGCGCGGTCGGCCGATGCACCGAATCCGATTGAAAGGGAACGCGCTGTCGAGTTCGATGGGAGTCCACGAAGGGCTTGTCGGAAGCGATAGCCGGAAAACAGCGGTGCCGGTGTTTCCTCCAGCCCGTCCCACAGCCGACGACCGGGTGGGCTGAAGGTCGGTATTACGGCTTCATTCCATTCTTTAGCGCGTTGAACAGTGCATTGCCCGCGACGGTGTTATCGCTTCCCACCAAAACCATGATCATGAGTTTGCCGTCCATCTTCAAACATTCAACCACGCCGGTTATATGTTCGCTCCATGAACGGACCGAATCCTCATCCTTGGTGATTCTTCCTGCTTTTTCCAAGTTCAGAATCGACTCGCCCTTGTTAACGCAGTCGGCTTGGCTCATGGCGCCTCCGTCCAGGTGATCCCACCACATATCGGGCGCTGCAGAGGCGGCAAACGACACGCTGCTCATCAATAAGCAGGCGAAGAGGGGCTTAAGGAAGCTTTTTGTGGGCATGGGGAAATCCTCCTTGGTTTTGTCCGTTCGACGGCTAAATCGGTCGACGACCGTTGCTCCTACAGATTTAAACTATCATCCCGGTTGTTTCTAAAGTAGGCTGCATTAACTCCGCTGTCTCAGGGGGACGTATCGAAACGACTTGGCCAGCCTCTTAGTTAAGACACTGAAAAGTATCTAATTGCAACGGGATGATGAACACTCATTCCTCTCATCAAAAGACTAATGACAAGGTAACTCAGACCATGGATCGCATCGTTATCGATGGCTCCTACGGCGAAGGCGGCGGGCAAATCCTGCGGACCACGCTCTGTCTGTCCGCCATCACCGGTCGTCCCGTGCGTATCGAAAACATCCGTGCACGGCGGAAGAAGCCCGGATTGGCGGCCCAGCATTTAACCGCCGTGCTTGCGGCGGCCAAACTGTGCGACGCCGACTTAAACGGCGCCGAACTGTATTCGAAGACCTTGACGTTCACACCGCGGGCGAAGCCGCGAGCCGGGGATTATCTATTCGATGTGGCCGAAGCGAGGCAAGGGGGAAGTGCCGGAGCGGTATCGCTGGTGCTTCAAACGGTCTTGCTGCCTTTGGCCTTAGCCGAAGGCGACTCCCGCATAATTCTGCGGGGCGGAACCCACGTGCCCCTGAGTCCGCCGTTCGATCATCTCCATGACGTGTGGCTGCCCATTATCAATCTCATGGGCATTCGCGCCGAACTCAGCCTCGAACGATTCGGCTGGTATCCGGCCGGAAAAGGCGAGGTGCTCCTAAAGACGAACGGAATAGGGGGCGGGCGAGGAAGATTGCAGCCTCTGAATTTGCCGGATCGAGGCGAACTGATCGAAATATCGGGCCGTGCGCTTGCCGCCAATCTCCCCGACCACGTGGCGAAACGCATGGCTGAGCGCGCCTCGGCCATCCTGCGGCAAAAAAACATTCCTTGCGAGATCGCCCCGGTCTCCATTCGGGCGGCCTGCCCGGGGGCGGGGATTTTTCTAATCGCTCGCTACGAACGGTTTATCGCCGGTTTCAGCGCCCTGGGCGAACGGGGAAAACCCGCGGAGCAAGTCGCCGAAGATGCCTGCTCAAAGCTGTTGGAGCATCACCGTTCGAGCGCTTCGGTGGAACGGTATCTCGCCGATCAGCTTCTGCTGCCTTGCGCTTTAGCCGAAGGCGAGTCCGTTTTTACGGTCGACCCGCTTACGCGGCATCTCTCGACCAATGCCTGGGTCGTGGAGCATTTCGGCATCGCCGAAGTCGAAATGATATCGACCTCGGCCACGGCCGGTTTGGTGCGAGTGCTACCGAAATCGTAAGAAGTAGCCATGCCTGTTCACAACGCCGACATTGCGGCAATCTTCGAGGAAATAGCCGATCTCCTGGAGATCGAGGGCGCGAATACGTTTCGGATTCGCGCCTACCATAATGCGGCCCGCATTCTCCAGGAACTGGGCAAGGACGTGCGCACGATGGTGCAAAAAGGCGAGGATCTTACCGACTTGCCAGGCATCGGAGCCGACTTGGCCGGCAAGATCAAGGAAATCGTCGACACCGGCCGCTGCAAAGCGCTGGACGATCTTCACAAGCGGATGCCGCCCGCCATCGCAGAGCTCTTGAAAATCCCTGGCTTGGGTCCGAAGCGGGTGCGAGCGCTTTACCGCGAACTCGATATTCAAACCGTAGAGCAGCTTCGGCGCGCCGTACGCAATCATCGAGTCCAGGAGCTTCCCGGCTTCGGCGAGAAGACCGAGATGCACATCGCAGATGCTCTGGAAACCCACGGCGGCGGAGCCGGGCGTTACAAACGGGTGACCGCCGATGAATACGCGGAGGCGCTGCTCGATTACTTGAGCCGGGTTCCCGGCATCCGGCGGGTAGTGATTGCCGGCAGTTATCGCCGTGCCAGGGAGACGGTGGGCGATCTCGATATTTTGACGACGGCGGAAGCGGGAAGCCCGGTGATGCCGCGCTTCATCGAATACGACGAAGTTGCGGAGGTGTTGTCCCATGGCGCCACGCGCGGCAGCGTGCTGCTGCGTTGCGGACTGCAAGTGGACTTCAGAGTGGTGCCGGAGGAAAGCTACGGTGCGGCGCTCCATTATTTTACCGGCAGCAAGGCGCATAGCATCGCCATTCGGCGCTTGGGACAGGAGTTGGGGCTCAAGATCAACGAATACGGGGTATTTCGCGGCGAGGAGCGTGTGGCAGGCGATACCGAAGAGTCGGTCTTCCAGGCGGTCGGCCTGCCTTTCATCCCGGCGGAACTCAGGGAAGACCGGGGCGAGATCGAGGCGGCCAGAGCGGGACTTTTGCCGAAACTCGTCGAGCTTTCCGACCTCAAGGGCGATCTTCATGCCCATACCAAAGCGTCGGACGGCCACAACACTATTCTGGAGATGGCCGAAGCCGCGAAAAGCCGCGGCTTGGAATATCTCGCCATCACGGAGCACTCCCGCCGGCTGACGGTGGCCCATGGTCTCGATCCTCTCCGGCTGCTCAAGCAGATGGACGAGATCGATCGGCTGAATGAAACCTTGGAGGGCATCGTCGTCCTCAAGGGCATCGAAGTGGACATTTTGGAGGACGGCGGCCTGGACCTGCCGGACGATGCGCTCAGTCGGCTCGATATTGTAGTCGGTGCGGTGCACAGTCGCTTTGACTTATCCCGAACCCGGCAGACCGAGCGGCTTCTTCGCGCTATGGATCATCCCCATTTCACCATCCTGGCCCATCCCTCGGGGCGCTTGATCGGGCGCCGGGAGCCTTACGATGTCGACATGTTGCGCATTATCCGCAAGGCAAGGGAGCGCGGGTGTTTTCTTGAGCTCAACGCTAACCCGGAGCGCCTCGATCTTGTCGATACCCACTGCAAGATGGCGAAGGACGAAGGCGTGCTGATCAGCCTTAATTCCGATGCGCACAGCACTCTGGATTTCGGGAATTTGCGCTACGCCGTGGGGCAAGCCCGGCGCGGCTGGCTGGAGGCGCAAGATGTGGCGAACTCCCGTTATTTGAGCGAGCTGCGTCAGTTGCTTCAGCGGACTCTTTAGCACACGAAGCAGCCGTGGAACTTTTCTCGACCTAAAAAGTCTTATGGATTAAGTGTCAGGAACGACGCGAACTACTCATCTCCTCCCTTTGAGTAGTGTCATTCCCCCGGTACCCCCCAAGCCGGGACTTTACTCCGAAGCACATCCCCCCTATTTGCTTCGGAGTTTTTTCTTTTGATGAACCGGTAATTCGGCATCGATCGCGCGCGGTGAACTCAAACCGCATGCGATTGAGGCATCTCCAGCCAGCGGTCCAGCACGGCGCAGGCTTCCTCCAGACCGAGGCGTTTGAGTGCCGAAAAGAGCTGCAAGGTAACCTTTAGTCCTTCTTGCGCGTTCAACTCGGCTTCCACCTTCCGTAAGGTCTGGAGCGCGCCCCCCCGGCTGAGTTTGTCGGCCTTGGTCAAGGCAATGTGCAGAGGGAGTTCCCAGTGCCGGCACCACTCGATCATGCGGTGATCGAACGGGGTCAAGGGATGGCGGATGTCCATCACCAGGAACACCCCGCGCAACGAGCGGCGCTCGCTGAAATAAGTTTCCAAAGCCTGCCGCCAGGTTTTCTGGATGGCCTCCGGCACTTGGGCATAGCCGTAGCCGGGAAGGTCGACCAACCGCCGTTCATCGTCTACGCGGAAAAAATTGAGCATTTGGGTCCGGCCCGGCGTTTTGCTGACGCGTGCCAGCGCTTTCTGCTGGGTGATCACATTGATCGCACTCGATTTTCCGGCATTAGAGCGGCCCGCGAAAGCGACTTCGAAGCCCTCGTCCGGTGGAGCGTTTTTCACGCTCGGTGCGCTCGTCAGGTAATGGGTATTTTGATAAGGGGTATTCATAGGGATTGAATCGGGGAAACCTGTTGACTTTTGTAGTCTACCTGTATTTGATTGGCGCTCTAAAACAAGCCGCAGGTCGGCGTAAAACAGCTTTATTTTGGTTTGCCAGAGCGAGGAGTCAATGATGGGGAAGCGTGCATTATGGGTTTGTTTCGTTTTATTGAGTGGTTATTCCCTCGCTCACGCTGAAGGGAATGCGGCAGCAGGGAAGGAAAAATCGGAAGCCTGCGCCAGCTGTCACGGCGACGACGGAAACAGCAATGCACCTATTTTTCCTAAGCTGGCCAGCCAGCACGCATCTTATACCGCTAAGCAATTGCGCGAATTCAAATCCGAGAAAAGGGCCAATCCGACGATGACGGCTATGGCCGAGCCTTTGAGTGACGCGGACATCGACGATCTCAGCGCTTACTTCGCCCAGCAAAAGATCAAGCTCGAAAAGGCGGGGGCGGCTAATCCTCTCGGAGAGACGATTTACCGCACCGGCAATGCCTCGTCCGGCGTTCCGGCTTGTACCGGTTGCCACGGTCCGGATGGTGCCGGCAACCCTTCCGCCATGTTCCCGGCTTTGCGCGGCCAGTACGCCGCTTATCTCGAAAAGACCTTAAGCGATTTCAAGGCAGGCGCTCGAGCCAACGACGCTAATTCTATCATGCGGTCGATTGCGGCTAAGTTGAGCAACGAAGAAATCACCGCGGTATCCGGCTATGCGTCGGGACTACAGTGAGGTCAATCCGTCAAAATCGGCCGATTTATCGCCTCGCGGGCACATGATTCATGGTTTTCGGTTTAAAATTCCAATGACTTCAGTCGGCGGGTCTGGACGAAAGGCTGTCTCGACTCTCGATAATTTTCAGAGTTCGGATCATTTCAGAACGGAGCATGTTTAATGAAATCGGCGTTGAGTTTGGTGGTTTGCCTGGTGTTGTTTGCGGCGGCGGCTTTCGGTGAGGCTAAGCCGGAGGAGTTCAAACAAGGCGTCGATTACGAACTGGTAAATCCCCCGCAAACGACCGCCGATCCCGCCAAGGTTGAAGTCATCGAGTTCTTTTGGTATGGCTGCCCCCATTGCTATCACTTCGAGCCGGACTTGAACGCATGGCTGAAAAAGAAGCCCGATAATGTCACGTTTATTCGGCAACCGGCGATTTTCAACGCGCGCTGGGCGGCTCATGCCAAGGCGTACTTTACGGCGGAGACGCTCGGGGTACTGGATAAAGTCCATACCGATTTGTACGACGCCATTCAAAACAAGAAGCAAGCGCTGGAAAGCGAGGCGGACTTGACCAAGTTTTTCGCCGACCATGGCGTGGCCGAAGAGGCTTTTCGCAAGGCGTATAAATCTTTCGCCGTGGATACGAAAATGAGACAGGCGGAGACTATGGCGGCCAGGTACGGCGTAACGGGAACGCCCAATGTCATCGTTAACGGGAAGTACCGGATCGCTCCCCAGCAAGCCAAATCGTTTCCTCGGATGATTGCGATCATGAACGATCTAATCAACAAGGAGTCCAGCAGGGCGAAGGGCGCCCAGTAAACTGTGTACATGAAAAAACATCAACATCATGCCGCCGGATTAACGGCGAGTACGTTGGGGGTCTCGTGTCATTAAGTACTGTCATGGCATCTCGAACTGTTGTGAGCTCTCTCGAAGCTACCGCGCCGATACACAAGCGGCGCATACGATTTGCCAGCTTCAATATCCAAACGGGCATCACGACGTCCAGCTATCGAGACTACATCACCGGGAGTTGGCGCCACATCTGGCCGTCTCAAAAGCGGCTTCCGAATCTGATTCGGATCGCCCATCTTCTCAGGCCTTTTGATATCGTGGGTCTACAGGAGGTGGACGGAGGCGGCGCCCGTAGCCATCACATCGTCCAGACGCAATATTTGGCCGAAACGGCAGGTTTCACCTACTGGCATAACCAAGTCAACCGGCGCATTGGCAATCTGGCTCTGCACAGCAATGGGCTGCTGAGCCGCATCAAACCGGATTTCATCCATGACTATAAACTGCCGGGCTTGCCGGGGCGGGGGGCCTTGCTGGCCCGGTTCGGCTCTGTGGGAGACGACGCTTTATACCTGTGCATTCTGCATTTGGCTTTGAGCCGGCGCTCTCGTCTCAAGCAGATCGCTTTTGTCAGCGAATTGATTCGCGATCTGCCTTACGTCGTATTGATGGGAGACCTGAACTGCGAGCCGAATTCGCCGGAACTCAATCTTTTGACGTCCGCAACCGAGCTCTGCGACCCGATGTGCGAGCTGAAAACATTTCCGAGCTGGCGCCCGCATAAGATGCTCGATCACATTCTGGTGACGCCGAGCCTGCAGGTGGCGAATGTTCAGGTGATCAATTTTGCATGCTCGGATCATCTCCCCATCGCCATGGAAGTCGAACTGCCCGATCGTTTGGCGGTTGCAGCTTGAGTCGTGCGTCTCGGAGCAGAGTTAGGATTTCAGCCTATCCAATCCGCGTCCGAGACTTCAGCGTTCATCACGAATAATCCCTCGAAAGCCCGGTCGTGCTTCTGGACGACCGTCAGCGTTAGCAAATGCCCGGAATAGCCGAGCCAGTCTCCGGCCGAGGCGAAGCCGCCCGCAATGCGGTAAATCCCCGGTGTCAGCGACAGGAACGGCAGGCTCAGCCGCAACCGCCCGCCGGTCGGTCTAAGCGAAAACCGGTTTCCCGCAATTTCCGAATCGATCGAAGCGATCAATAAACCCGCCGAATTCCAGAACTGGAGCACCAAACCGGCGGATTCCACCGGCGTAGCGGCGGTATAGCTCACTTCGAAGTCCACGGATTGCCCCGTGAAAGCCTTCGCGCTGCCGGTGTTTTCCTGCCCTGTGACAGCTAAGGTCCGTATCGAGGCCGCTCCGTTGAAGTCCGCCGGCATCTCGGGTGCGGTCCCTAGCGGCTTGAGCTGCCGATTGAGATAGCCTACCGATTCGTAATACTTGAGAAACAGCTTGTCGGTTTCGCCGAAAGCGAGAGCTTCGCCATCGAAGAGGAGCAGGCAGCGGTCGGCTACGTGGCGAATATTCATTTCCGAGTGGGATACGAACAGAATTGTCGTCCCATTGCGTTTAAGGCTATTGAGCCGCTCCAGGCAACGAAGCTGGAACGCGATATCGCCCACGGCCAAAACTTCGTCGATGAGCAGGATATCGGTCGGAACGCTGGTCGCGATCGAGAATTCCAGCCGCGCGTACATCCCGTCGGAATAATGCTTGACCGGCGCGTCGAGGGACTTCTCCAATCCGGCGAAAGCCACGATCTCGTCCAATTTGGCATCGGTTTCCCGCTTGTCGAGTCCCAGTTGCGCGCATTGGATATAGATGTTTTCCCGGCCGGTCAGCATGGGCTGGAGCCCGGTGCCGAGGCGGACCAGGGATTTGACCTGCCCGCGCAACGCAATGCGGCCTCGATCCGGCCGGTAATCCCGATTGATCAGTTTCAGCAGCGTGCTTTTTCCGGCGCCGTTCGGTCCGATAATTCCGATGCACTCGCCCGGTCCGGCGGCGAAGGAAATATCGTGCAGCGCCCAAAACTCCTCGCTGCGAAGACGCTCCGCCAGCTTGAGGCGGAGTACGTTCCGGGACACGTCTTGAAAGCCATACAGAATGCCGGCCTTCAGCGACCGGCAAAATTTTTTTCCGACACCGTCGAACGAGATTGCAGGATGCGACACAGTTGGTCCGAGATTGTGTTTGTGAACGTTATTGATGTACGCCGGGATAAGCCCTTCGGCCCTTCGACAAGGCTCAGGACAGGCTTCGCGTTCCCGGCAAGCGGCGTAGGAATGCCGGGAACGCGATGCCTATTCCGGCCTACTTGGTGACTGCGTGCGGCAAGGTCCCGGCCCGTAATACCGTTTGAGCCACCGGCTTAGTCCGTCGAGGCCGGGAAAAAGCATCCGCTCGGTGACGTTGTCCTGATCGAGTTTGTCCCGCACTTCCCATTTGATCTCTTTCGGGATAATGATGCGGTAGTAAAGGCTCGGATGGTTCAAGAGAAATTCGCTCAAGACCAGCGTCGCGCCGGGCATCGTCGACATGATCGCGCCTTGGTTGACGATTCGGGCATCCAGCGACGGCGGCTCGAAGAAAAGCACGAAGCTGTCGTCTTTGGCCAAGCAGTCGAAGTCGTCGAGAGATTGGATGAATTCCAGCATCTCGACCGAGAACAGAAATGCGGATTCGCGTTTGAGCACCTCTCGAAGCTTTTCCGGAAGCAGGGACCGGGCCTCCACGGCATTGATGCACCAGATCGCCGCGTCCCGGTCGTAGTATTCCTCCTCCGCCGTGGCGAAATGCACCGCGACCTTGGGCGAGATCGTCCAATCGAGAAGACGGGTCGGCAAACCGTAGTGCTGGGCGACGGCCAACTGGACCCAGATCGTCTCCGCCGGTATCGATCCGGGCTCCGCGTATTTCCGGAAACCCCGCAGCATGGGCTTTTCGACATTGATGTAATCCCCACCCAGCCGCAAGAGGCTGTTCTCGAGCCCCCATGAGGCGTCGGCCAGGCCCCGGTAAACCAGGTCCGATCGATAGCGCTGCAGAGGGTTTCTAGGGATGTCGTACAAAGCCTGCATCAGCTCGGACCAACTCGCGACTCTGATGTCGTTCATGGTGTTCTCCGGATCGGGGGGAGGGCGATGGTCAAGAGATATCGATTTGTATCGTAGAGCACATTCCAGTTCGATGTGCCGACCATGGGGCACGCTCGCTTACGCCCACCTTGCAGATTGCTTAGGTCAGGAAGATTTAAGACAAGGTCATTTTTGCGATGAAGCCCGAGCGGGATTCCCCGGCGGCCTTAGCTCGCGCGTCCAAACGATGCAAAACTCGGCGCGGCAGTGTGATATTCACCCGCTCTACGGAGTCGTCGAGGGCGGCAGGATCGACCGTCACCACTGCCCACACCCAGTCCCGGTATTCCGGGTGGACCTCGCGCAATTCACTTAGGGTAGACGGCTTAGGAATCTCACCGCCTTGATCGAGCATGGCTTCCATCCAGCCGAGAATCGCATCCTCCGCATTCGCCAAGGCTTCGTCCAGGGAATCCCCGGCAGAAAAGCAGCCGGGCAAATCTGGCGCCACCACACCGAAGGCATGGGTGTCGTCGCCGGGTTCGATGGCAATCGGGTAACGCATGGCAGCCTCCTAAATTTCAGCCTGTTTGCGAATGGAACGCACGATTCCTGGCGGCAAATCCTTCTTCGGGTGCGGCACCACTACAATGCCGGGGCGGGTCGGATGCGTGAAGATGTGGTGCGAACCATTCACCCGGTCAAGCACCCAACCCGCCTTTTTTAGGTCCCGAATCAAGTCCGCGCTGTTCATTGTGTGTATTATACACACTCAGGCGGCTCCCCATGCGGCGGAATACGCGAGTACGCTATTCCACCCTTGTATCTTGTTTTCCGTGATGGTTAGCTCCCATCACCTGAGGCGGAGGAAGCTTGTGTGCACCCTTAAGGATCAACCTTGTCGCGTAGATCAAGCCCTCCACCTCCCTTCTCACGCCAGCCCAGACACTGAACGGTAGCCAAGGGTTCGACCCTGAATGCACAAGGCCAGTGGGCGGAGTTGGTTTTTTATGATTAGACGGATTCAGCCTTATGTTTTTCATCGGCATTGACGTTTCCAAAGCTAAACTCGATTGCAGCCTGCTGGTCGATGTGGCCGGCAGCAAACGCAAAACCAAGTCGGTCGCCAACTCCAAATCCGGCATTGCCGATCTCTTGACCTGGGTGGTCAAGCAAGGCATCGGGCCGACTGAGTTGCACGCCATCCTGGAAGGTACTGGCGTTTATCATGAATCCGCCGCGCTCGCTCTGTGCGATGCCGGCGTCACGGTTTCGATCGTCAACCCTGCCCAGGTCAGAGACTTTGGGCGGGGGCTGGCGGTGCGCACCAAAACGGATGGCGTGGACAGCTTCGTGCTCGCCCGTTATGGCGCCCTGCTCAACCCGCGGGCCTGGACACCCCCCTCCGCAGAAGCCCGCCTCTTGCAAGCCCTGCTGTCCCGTCGCGAAGCCATCGCTCAGGACTTGCAGCGCGAGCGCAACCGACTGGAGAAGGCCGAGGCGACTGAAACGCCCGACTTGATCCGGCAATCCATCGTCGATTCGATCACCTTCCACACCCAGCAGCTCGACAAACTGCAGCAGGACATCAACGACCATATCGACCGCCATCCCGGTTTGAAAGCCGATCTGGATTTGCTCCAAAGCATTCCTGCCGTGGGACCACAAGTCGGCACCCAGCTACTGGCCGTCATACAACAGCACGCTTTTCAATCCGCGGAGCAGTTGGCGGCCTATCTCGGCTTGGTGCCTGTGGAGCGCCAATCCGGCTCGTCCATCCTGGGCCGCGCGCGTCTGTCCAAGGCCGGCCCTGCCAGAGTGCGCGCCGTGCTCTACATGGCCGCCATTGTCGCGGTTCGTTACAACCCACACGTGAAATCACTCTACGAGCGGCTGTTGGCGCGAGGCAAAAGCAAAATGGCTGCCCTCGGCGCCGCCATGCGAAAACTCGTCCACCTCTGCTTCGGTGTACTCAAAACTCGAAAACCTTATCAAGTCAACTACGCAATTTCTTCTTGACTGGAAAGACGGTATCTACGCGGGCTAAAAATCTAAAGCGGGCTGCGGGGTACAAGCCCCAGCCCGCTCAGGGGGAGATTAAAATGGGTACACGTTCCAAATAGCCTGCTCTCCCGGGCTAATGGAAAAATTGATGTCTAACCTCTGATAAAAACCATGCTCATAAAGTGCAGTCAATGAGTATTCGATGTCACGATAATTGCTCGAATCGTATTCATGAACTGCTGCTACGATATGCCCTTCCTTGTTGCGAAAGACTTTTGCAATATTTAATCCTCTTATAACGGGACCTGAGTTTGGCAGTTCCACTACATCTGTCAATTTGTCGATCAACTTACTGAGTGTGAACGTGTTGGTAGGATCTAAGTCTGTGTTGTTTACTTGCGCAATCAAATAGGGGAACGTAATCCCATTGTTATGCGAAGTTTTTGGCTTATTTATTCCGTATCCATTTTTCAGATAAATTGCCTTTAAAAGCAATTCTATACCGATCCCAATAAGTAGTCGTTTTCTTGAGTTTCTGGCCAATAGTTTGTGATTAACCTCAAAGCGCATATCAGGCTTCTTCAGGTGAACAGCCTCTTTTAGTTGTGCTTCGGAAGTTTGCTTAAATAGCAGCCAATCGGATACACAGAAAATTTTAGAATACTGCTTCTTAATGGACTGTTCTAAGGAGATCACAAATTCACCACGATACGAGAATCGAGAAAAAACATTAAGTTTTACTTGTAAAACATATCATCTTTGATGAAGATGAAGGTAGTTTTAAATAGATGATGTTGTTATGGCATTATGCATTGGGCGTCTGGCGAAGTCCTTTGGAGTAGTTGCGCTAAGTTATCGCAAACGTTCTGAGGCGCTCCAGGCAAAATCAGCACATCTCGCTTTCCATCTACTATATAGGGTACGCCCATTGGTTGTTTGTTAAAAAATCCGGCCAGATATGAAACTTCTCCACATTTTGCGCTGACAATACTAGCAATGCCTATTTGCGCTTCCAGCTGTTTTTGGACAATGCGAAGATCGCTCTCGCATTTCGCTGCCGACGTTTTAAATAGGCGTGTTTTTCTATATCCAGCGACATCTTCAAATGTTACAGATGCAACGTGAGTGAATGACTCTGCTCCTTGTACAAGCGTAAATGGATACAACAATATAGTGAGGAATAACAAAATAGATTTATTCATTCTGGCGATCATATTATTAACCTAGAAGCCAGCAAAACAAATGGCCCTCAAATCTTCAATGTCTATATCTGATTTTTGTATTTTATCTAAGAATATTGAAAGCAATTGGCTCGGATTGTTGGTTGTTGTTTATTTAAAGAATCCAAACATAAGAAGGAGCATCTGCCATAAGAACGCAGAGATCCCTCCAATTATTGCTATAATAAATGTCGTAACAAATCTCGAATCCTGTTTGACAGGACCTCCATATGGTGAGGTTTTTACATAAACTGAAAAGTGCTTTCCTTGGGAGCTGCTAGAAGAACTTGCATGTATAGATAATGCAATTCCAACTAAGGCTCCAAGCGCACCTCCAATAGGTGGTGCAAATGATTTACCAGCTAATAGCGCTCCGATCAAACCAACAGTAGTAATCAAGATAATAAACGTAGTTTTATATGTGAACACGACTTCTCCAAGTTATTCGCTTTTTAAGTGTCAAGTCCCGCCTGTTTATAAACCTTCTTGCGAAAGAGATGGGGATGGGAGGTTTGCCAGTTTTTGAGAGCTTGAACGGGGGTGAGATGGCCCAAGGCCCGCTGTGGGATGTGCTGGTTGTAGAGGGCGACATAGCGG
>NZ_DASPLO010000052.1:0-7380 GCF_035627495.1 Methylocaldum sp. | reverse complement strand
CCGCTATGTCGCCCTCTACAACCAGCACATCCCACAGCGGGCCTTGGGCCATCTCACCCCCGTTCAAGCTCTCAAAAACTGGCAAACCTCCCATCCCCATCTCTTTCGCAAGAAGGTTTATAAACAGGCGGGACTTGACAGATAGAGACGATCCGGAAGACCGGTTGGGTCATGTCCGCTGTCTTATCGCGAGGCACAGAGCAAGAGCTGTCTCGTACGTGGAACAGGCAAATATTTGTTTGAAGGACCGATACACCGTGCGGTCCTTGGACGGTATCAGTCAAAGCCGGCCGAAACTAACGCGGGCCCATGCCTGAAGAAAACACGGTCGGTGAAAGAACGTGGAAATTATTTGTGGCGTCAAGATAACTTGATAGGTGCGAATTCATTCGCACCTATCTCGGGATAACCTATCACGACTTTAGGCCGGTTGGTTCCGGCCTCGCCGGTTTAGGCTTATCCGTAGCGATTTTGCGCTCCGAGAAGCACGGGGACGCGGTTCACGATATTTTGTCTTCCCTGATTCCGCGACTCTTTGCTATAGTGGAGCCCGCCGGTTGGACCGACCGCGTCCGCCGCCACCCGCGGCCCCCGGCACGCTCAGGGACGGTATCTCGACTTGTGGAGTCTGGCGATGGATAGCGCACCTTCTCCGTTTCCCCGCGACGCTCGCGTACGCCCCACCGGCAGCCGCAGGGCTTCCCGGGCCATCCCGCACCCCCCCGTCTCCGGCGCGAAATACAGCCCCTCACGATTGTGTCGGCTTATTCAGTTTATAAACGCCGGGATATCTCGTCACAGGGAAGCTCTTGGACCATTTCACTATGTCATGCCTGGACAACGGCGAGTCTCTTATCTTCGCTGTCTTCTATGCATCTCGCGCCGACACGGACGGCTCTGCCGATAGAAGGTCACTTCTATTTGAAATTCATTTGAGCAGTTCTGACTGTAAAAATACTCATATAGGGACATTGTGGACACATATTTATATAGGCAGGAAGCAAGATGAGGATATTTGTAATCGAGCCTTCGGGCCAGGGAGGGTTGGTGCACTATGCCTATGAGTTATGCACCGGACTTGCGAATGCAGGAGCGGACGTCACTTTAGTGACCACGGACGATTATGAACTCAGCGGCTATCCACATAATTTTCGTGTTGAAACGAGATTGCACTTGTGGAAAGTCGTCGACTCGCGCTCCGTACCGATACCGTCACCCGGAATCATGGCGAAAGCATGGCGCCGATTTTGGCGGACAGGCCGAAGAGTGCTGCGGTTTGCACGATTACTCGGTCAATGGGTTCATCTGACGAACTATCTTATTGCCCAAAAACCCGACGTTGTTCTTCTCGGAAGGTTCTACTTCCCGGGAGTGTCACTGTTTTTTCAGAAGCTCCAACGCCATGGCCTGATCTTGGCGGACGTCTGCCATGAGTATGAATTTCGAGATCCAAATCTGTCTCGAATAAATGCTGTGATAGATCAAGTTATGAGTCTCTTCGAGAAGACTGTATATAAGGTGTTCTCCGCTGTGTTTATTCACGGCGAAATCAATCTTGAACCCTTCTTAACGAGACTCGACATTCCTCGCGAGCGTGTCCATATCATCCAGCACGGAGTTTCTAGTCTGTTCTTCAGTCAGGCTCAAAATACCGGGATAGCCGAACGTTATGGCATCGAAGCTTCTGACCGGGTCGTATTGTTCTTTGGCAATCTCCGGGTGAGCAAGGGCGTTCCCGATCTTCTCCGCGCCTTTGCCTTGATTGAAGAAAGCGATAAATATCAAACTAAATTAGTTGTCGCAGGCTATCCGACACAATCGGTCGACGTATTCGAATTACGCGAATTGGCCGGTGATCTAGGCATAGAGCAGCGTGTAATTTTCGACATTCGTTATATTCCCAACCAAGCGGTTAGTGAACTGATGCATCTCGCCACGGTTGTGGTCTTTCCTTATCTAAGTGCCACTCAAAGTGGGCCGCTGATGATAGCCCATGCTTTTGGCCGGCCGGTTATAGCGACTTCAGTCGGCAATTTCCCGGAGGTGGTAAAAGACGGATGCACGGGTTTTCTCGTGCCGCCGGCTTCTCCTCCTGCGTTGGCGGAAGCTATTCGTAAGATTTTGGCTGATCCGGGTCTTGCTAAAAAAATGGGCGACGATGCCAAAGCGATTTCCGAGAGACTGTACTGTTGGAATACCGTTGCCAGGGAAATGCTAACGGTATTCGAGAAAATCACCTCAGGACCCGGCGTACTCGCAAAGACGACCTCATCTGCTAAACAAGTTCGGACGGCACTAAGATGATAAACATCGAGATCGTTCAATCTGAAGAGAATTTTCTTGCACTGGCATCGGAATGGAACGCCCTACTCGAAGAGTCTGGGCTCGGAAATGTATTTCTCACTTGGGAGTGGATGTTCACATGGTGGCGGTGCTTTGGCCGCGGGGGTTTTAAGCCCTGGATAATAACGGCCCGCAAGGGGGCTGATGGCCAACTCGTCGGCCTGTTACCGCTTGCCCTACGCACGATCAATCTCTACGGTCTGCGCTTGCGGCAATTATCGTTCATGGGTAGCGACAGAGTCATTGACCACCTCGACGCAATTATCAGCCCAGGCTACGACGACGTCGTAATTTCATCCTTCGTCGACTGCCTGTTCGGAAAGCATGTCGGGCATGATCTCGTCCGGCTTGATGCCATGAAGTCGAACTCGGCTTTCGTTAAGGTATTCCTCAGTGATATCGAGCATCGACCTAATGCCAGTCACATGGCTATCGATTCGATCTGTCCCTATCTTTCTCTCCCCGCCGCCTGGGATACTTATTGGGGTTCGATCGGAAAACAAAGTCGATACAATTTCACCCGCAAGGCCAAACGGCTTCAGGCTCGAGCGACTGGGCCAGTCAGTTATCGAATAATCGAAAGTAAAACAGAGCTTCCGGATGCCATGCACGATCTTGTGCGCCTGCATCAGGCGAGGCAACAACAGAAAGGTAACGCCGGAGCTTTCGCGCAAAACCAAGCCATTGAGTTTCACACGGAGGTTGCCGAGCGTTTCCTAGACAAAGGCTGGCTTCGCCTGTATTTGCTTGCCGTCGGCGAACAGGTGATCGCAGTCATCTATTGCTATAGGTTTGGCGGCAAATTCAGCTTTTACCAATCCGGCTATGATCCCGCTTGGAGCGACTGCAGCCCAGGTGCCTTAATCATGTTGCATGCGATCCGAGAAGCGATTAATGAGGGCGCAAACGAATTCGACTTTCTTCGTGGTGAGGAATCTTACAAGTCGTTATGGACCTCCACGACGCGAACGGATCAGCGTTTATGGATTGCCTCAAGCCTGCTGGGGCGGATAATTCTTCGAGGCTATGAGGCGGCCTATACGGGCCGCCGCGCCATAAAATCGAGTTTCAGTTGGGGTAACGGCTATGCCAAACCCGCGTCCTAATCGAGTGCTGTTTCTGATCGATTCCCTGGGTATGGGGGGGGCAGAGAGGATGCTGGTCAATTATCTGCAGCATCTTGATGTAAACCGATATGAGCCGCGCGTTTGCGTCTTCGGGGTTCGGGACGGAAATCCTGTTGCCGCCGAGATCGAGCGGCTGGGTATCCCGGTGGATCTGATATCAGTTCCGCGCATCCGCGATTTTATAAACGTGATGTCGCTCGTACGTTATCTACGGCTGCATCAGATTGACTTGGTCCACACTCAACTTGAAACGGTTACCGTGCACGGCGGCATTGCCGCCAAAATCGTTGGTATCCCGACTGTACATACTTTGCATACATTTGCTTACCCAAATGCAACCGCGAGGGAAACCCGTAGGACCGAACTCGTATGGTTCTCGCTGCGACACTTCCACGACAAAATTATCGCCGTGTCTGCAGCCGTCGGGGATTATGCCGTGTCTAAAGGGCGCGTGCCGCTAGAGAAGATTTCGGTACTCTATAACGGAATCGATACAAGATCCTTTAGCCCTCGCAATAGCGCCGACCGTGTCTCAGTGCGGACGGCTCTCGGGATACCGGACAACGCGGCATTGGTTATAACAGTTGCGGTGCTGCGTCGGGAAAAGGGGATTCAGTACCTGATCGAGACATGGCCCGATATCCTTAAATCTGTGCCAAACGCCTACTATCTCGTTGTCGGCGCCGGGCCCTACGAAAGTACCTTAAAGTCGCTCGCCGCAAAGCACAACATAACGGATCGCGTCATATTTGCCGGCCCTCGCAACGATGTTCCGGATCTATTGAGGAGTAGCGATCTTTTCGCACTTCCAACGCTCAACGATGTGCTTCCAACAGTGTTAGCCGAAGCGATGGCGAGCGGTTTGCCTATTGTAGCGAGTCGTGTCGGGGGGGTTCCTGAAATGATAGAACCCGACAAGAACGGTCTGCTTGTTAGTCCTGCTGACAAAATCGGTTTAGCCAATGCTTGTATTCGTTTGCTCTGCGCTCCTAATGAGGCACAGCGCCTGGCCGAGGGCGGGCGAGATATCGCTGAAGCGCGTTTTAATGTTCGAAATCAGGTTCAGAAGTTGGAAACCCTTTATGAAGAGCTTCTGAAAAAACCCATGCCGAATGAGCTAGCCCAATAGCTTTTCTATCGAACCAAGTACGGGATTCTTTTTTGAGGACGCTGTCCCTCGGGCAGGACAAATGGAAGCATTGTGGTACAGCTATTTACTGTCATCAAGCAAGCGCCCTACCTAGGGATGAATCTCCGGAGTATTTTGTCAACCAAAATACACAGTTGAAGCGGCACAATTACCTAAGAAAGAGTACCTATAGTGATAGTGCCGCATCGAGCAGATTATAGAAGCCAATTCCATCCCGAATTAAGAGATCTGAACGTCGATCAAGTAAAGTGGTTTGTTATTAAGGCTGTAAAGGACATAAGAGAATTATAATCAGGAATTTAATCGTGATTGTTATGTCAGAATATATGGACGAAAAATTGCATCACAATGACCGTGAGAATATGATATGGAAAATGGCATCCTGAAAAAGACAATGGTATGGATTGAGTTATGCGTTCCTTATTGTAATAAGTATAAAGCCGATGTAAAACGTCTGACAAGAAAGATTATTAGAAGACCTCACGAACAAGATTTTGAAGCAGTTCGCTATTTTTCAGAGCAAGAAGGCGATGTTTATGTTGATGTAGGGGCAAACTATGGCCAAACTATAGAGTCAATACTACTTTATAAGCCAGAAGCTAAAATTATTTCTTTCGAGGCAAATCCGCGTCTGGCTAAACTACTCGGGGAGCTTTACGCCAATAAATTAAATATTGAGATAAAAAGCTACGGGCTAGGCAATAGAAACAGCGAATGCGATCTTTTCGTGCCACACTATAGAGACTTGGCGTTTGAAGGGTTAGCTTCGTTCAAGAAAGAGCAAGCCATAAACGCAGTTGGAAAGGACATTATGCTTAAATTCAAGCCGCAATACCTGCACGTGGCTGAATTAAGATGTGAGATTAAAACGCTTGATTCCTTTGAGCTTTCACCATTCTTCGTCAAGCTAGATATAGAAGGGGGGGAGTACGACGCAATTAAGGGGGGAATTTCAACCATCAGGCGGCATCTCCCAATACTCTTAATCGAAGGAGTGAAAGAGGGTGATAGGGTTTTCTGCCTTCTTCAGGATCTTGGCTATAAACATTACAGGTACAAAAGTGGGAATTTCTATCTCGGACAGTTCGGAAGTCCCAATTCCTTTTTTATTCCGGATTCTAGGCTTGATCGTATTAGGGGGTCGGTAGTGTATGAATAAATAAGCTAAGAAGCGGGGATCACCACCATGACTGGCGCCCCTGGCAACTGCTTATCTCTTTAGCGCCAGATGTTTTTCAACCCACCTAAGCGTTCGAACTAGAAAGTAAATGGTGAACCTTACATCGGAAGGCGGTTTTTGTTAAACGTGGATGAACACCATAGCGTCGAAGTTCCAGCATAGGCGTATGTGCAGTGTTTGGTCCTTGAATGGTCGTTACCGCTGCAACGATTCCAAAATCTTTGAGAATAGTTAGTATCTTGTAATCGTAGTCCGTAGGGCCTCCGTTCGGATATGCAAACAACCGGCAAGGCTGCCCGGTCAAATCGGATATCGATTGAACGCTTTTTTCAATTTCATCGCGTGCTGCTTCAAGTGGAATCCTGGTAAGAATTGAATGAGACGCTGTGTGCGCCCCAAATTGAATCAACCCAGAATTAATCATGGCGGTGATGGCTTCCTGGTCTAGGATTCGAAAATCCATTGACGAATCAAGAAATCCGTTATCGACGTTTAATTGATTAATAATTGCCTCGAGTTGGTCGAGCAAATCGCAATGCTCTAGTTTTTTGAGGTGCGATTGCAGTCTTTTTGAAGTCACGGCTTTGGCATACGCAGTGGACAGGTCAAATTTAAAATCCCGCCACTCTAGGGTTGGCCGGAGCGTATTGCTAATTGCCTGAATTAAGCGGCAAAACCATATGGTATTCGGGGTTCCGACAAAGCTGGTATTTACAAATACTGTTGCCGGAAAATGAAACTCTCGCAATACTGGAAAAGCAACATCAAAGACATTTTGATAACCGTCATCAAAAGTAATAGATACGGTAGGGTAATCTATGGTTCCGGATTTCAGTTCGTGAAGTGCTTCGGGTAATGCTACTACACGGCAATTTTTGGCTAGGTATTCCATCTGCTCGCGAAAGTCGCTCTCGGTAATAAAGCAATAATCCGGCACCGATAACGCCTGGCGTAGTACGCCATGGTACATTAGTATCGTGAGCTTATTTTTATATAACGCTCTAGGCAGAAGCCAAGATAAGCGAAAGATAGAGTCGACTAAGTCAAGAGAGTTCCGATCGATCGCCTTGGTAATTGATTGTGGGTTTGACATATAGCATCCTTGCTATGGTTGGTTATTTCCGTTTTTAGGGTCTGTCGCGTTAACTGATGATATCCAATCGACTGGTAGGATAGCAGGCGTGGCGTTGTATCTGATGCTCATCCATGGCTTCTATCATACTTCGATCTACATAAGGAGACCAGGATAATCGGTTTGCGCAATCACAGAGGTATCATACAAATTATTTAGTCGTTACTGAAATAACGTAATTAATGTGTTACGGGTGATCATAGGGTATGACACGGACGGGAAACCTTGAGCGTCCAGCTCGGCCTGGCCGGGGCTGATTACGGCTATTGGTCCGGCAGTTAAATCAGAGTCATGTATCGAACGCATTTCTAATTAGTCAGCCCTGAAGTATTTCTAACACACTGACACATATACGGATTCGTTGCATATTGGCTGGTACAATTTGCAAGAAAACCAGTCATTTGATTTCGATTTCTTGCAAATTCGGGTGGGTTGCATGAAGCCAAGA
>NZ_DASPLO010000051.1:0-1594 GCF_035627495.1 Methylocaldum sp. | reverse complement strand
CAGCATGCCAGCCGGGTCCTTGGCGACTGGATTAATTTCTACAACAACCGGCGCCCGCATCAGGCGCTCGGGAGGAAAACGCCTGCCGAGGCTTATGCTTTAGCGGCTTGAGTTGAGCAGATTCCGCTGGGTCAATACAATAAGCTGACCCAGCATGATCAATACGCCTTGCAGCCAGCGCTGGATAATGTCGAGCAACGCGAGATCTCACCGGCGTGGGTGCTGGCCGATACCCATTATGGCAATATCGATAACCTGGATCGGACGCAAGCCCGCGGGATCGAGTTGGTGACCCTGGTACAAAAGGCCAAAGGCAGTTTGCGGGGGAATTGAACCTTGAACAGTTTGAATTGGATGACGCCGGTGTCATCACACGCTGTCCCGGCGGGTACGCTCCGTTGAGTGTCAGCGCCAGCCGAACCCGCTTACAGGCGGTCTTTTCGGGTGCCATCTGTGACGCTTGTCCGCTGAAACCCCGTTGCCTGATCACAAACACCCCGTCCAGCCGCTATCGTCACCACTACCGGATTCAGTACCTGCCCAGTCGGCTTCGACTGAGAGCGCTTCGGTTGCGTGAGAAGACGCCCGCCTTTCGCGAGGTCTATCGCTGGCAGGCCGGGATTGAAGCCACCCTGTCCCGTCTTAAACACCAGATGAACCTGGGCAAACTTCGGGTCAGGGGCATGGCGTCGGTGAGTTACACAGTCTTTCTGCGAGCTTTGGGTCTGAACATCTGACGATGTGCCACTCAAAACGCCTGAGAGAAGCATCCCAACCGGACTTTTCCCGTGAGTTCAGCCTTTTTGGAGAAAAATTCAGATCGGCCAGCCGAAAAAACGAGAGTCAAAGCATTTGGTGTCAGACTCGCAACTGATCCAGGCTGGACTTTTTGCCGGCCCGCCAACATTTGACCATTTCTCGCCACTGCTGCAAGTACAACTCGACCGTCCGAATCGGTAGTAAAACCTTCGTCTCCTGGGCGATCAAAGCCTGCACCGCTTGCCGAGTCCACAGGGCAAACGCCAAGCCCGACGCGTCCCGCATCTCGTCACAAATCGTCTCCCGGAGGGCGATGTCCTGCACCCGACCCAAGCGCCGCTGTTCCCCCCTGTCGGTGCCCGCGTCTTTGCACGCTGAGGGCCGCCTCTCCGCCTTCCCGCTTCCGACTCTCCCAGCGGAACATAGTGTTCGGGTGCACCTCCCAAATCGACTCAATGGCCTTGGCGGTGTAGCCTTCAGCGCGCATCCGCACCCCCGTTTTCCGGGCCTCCGTCAGCGCCGCATCGCTCTGCCGTTTCGCTTGACGTCTCATCATCCCTCTAAGACGTCATAATCTCCCTTTAGTTACCGAATCAATAACGAGAGCTCTCGGCCGCCTGTACACCTGATTTACAGCGCGCGCTGGGACTTCCATCTGGACGCAGCCATTCCTGCTGATCAATCTCTTTTCGTGTTATTCCATTTCGCGATCATAAGGGTAACAATATGGCCTGTTCTTTCAGATGTGAACGGCCATGGCGAGACCCGCGGGTGGACGGGCCGTGTTGGCGCAGGCCAAAGCGGTTCTGGAGACGGCCCGGAATGTTGATGAGTT
>NZ_DASPLO010000050.1:0-24491 GCF_035627495.1 Methylocaldum sp. | reverse complement strand
GCCGATATATACATGTTTTTGAGCCGCCAAAATCGGAAAGAGGATACGCCATTCATTCTCCGTGACTGCTAATCGGTTCGCCATTTCGTAAATGGCGAGCGACATCGCCGGAGAGCTCCCGAAATGTCAACAGAACCTAATGCAATGAGTGGTGCGCGTTTCATTCATCACACAAGGAGGAGTCGAATCATGCGATTTATCATCTTTGGTTTGCTGAGTCTTGGTAGCCTTGTGGGCTGTAACGGACGCTCAACCGAGCAGAATGTTCCGTTGGAACAAGTGCCACCGGCGGTAAGGGCGGCGGCAGACAAGGCGGTGCCGGGAGTCAAGTGGGAAAAGGCTGAAACGGAGACCGAAAAAGGCCAAGCCATCTACGAGATGAAAGGTCGCGATTCATTGAACCGGGAGGTGGAGGTCGAGGTGACTCCAGAGGGAACGCTGGTTGAAGCGGAGACCGAAATTCCTTTGGAAGAAGTCCCGATCGTTGTCCGTGAGGCGTTGAAGGCAAGGTTTCCCAATTTCAAACCGGAAGAGATCGAATCAGTCGCCAAGGGAGTCGGTTCCGGCGGATACGAATTCGAAGGGCGAGATGAAAGGAATAAGAAGATCGAAGTATTTATTTCGGCGGATGGAAGCCAGGTGACTGTTGAAGAGGATAGTGATTGAACGGGCTATTCCTTAGGTCGGTAAGCTTTCATACCGCTTCGCGTGACTGTAACCCCAATAGCTGCAAACTGAGGTAGCGGACACCGTGCTGCGACGCGAGCTGCACTCAGAGTGGGTTGGGTAATGATTCCTGCGGATTTGCGTCTGGCGTCGACGATAGACGCGTGGTGCAGCCCTTCTCCGATATTTTAAGATCAGCCGGTTATCGCGTTCGACGTGAACGCGTCGCACGCGATGTCTTTCATGGATGCGCCAGCCAGAAAGGCCTTTTTTTGCGCGACTTTCACCATTTCCGGGTGCCCGCATAGAAAGACTCGCCATCCAGCCAAGCGGGGCACCTCGCTTAAAGCGACCTGGTGAGCCCTTCCGCTGGTGAATCCTTTCGGAACGTACCCACCGGACAGGCAAGGCGTGTACTCAAAATTGGAGTAGGTTCGGGTAAGCTCTTGCAATTGGCCGATCAGATAAAGACCATTCCGATTTCGGCTTCCGTGAAATAGCCTAATCGGTCCGGTATGGCCTTGCGCAAGGGCATCCCGAACGATACCGTAGAGTGGCGCAAGCCCGCTGCCCGTTCCAATCAGCAGCAGGCCTTGCTCGGGCGCCCCGGGTAGATAAAAGCAGTCGCCGCTTGGGCCTTGAATATCAACCGTATCACCCGGCTGCAGTCCGTCGTGCACCCAGCTGCTCACTCTTCCTTCCGGAACTCGTCGCACGTGGATATGAAGATGGGGATCTTCGCCCGGTAGGCTGGCAAGAGAATAGCTACGTGCTAAGTTCTCCTTCTGGTATAGATTGATGAATTGCCCGGCCCGGTATTCCAGCTGTCCGTGTGATTGCAGGCTGACGTGCATAATTTCGGCGTTCAGCAGCTCCATGCCCACGATGGTCGCCGGTGTCCGAGCAACCTCGCGGCCCGGCAGCGAGATCGTAAGGTCTTCTTCCGGATTGCATATGCAAGCCAGGAAATAATTTCGATCTTTTAGTGCCGGTTTCAGTCCTTTTTGTGCAGCGTCCGGGGGTTGCCCGACCTCCGCCCGCATCAGACAAGTCTGGCAAATACCGGAGCGGCAAGAGAATGGCACGGATACGCCGTGCGCAATCAAACACTCCAGGACGGACTGGCCGTCGCATAGCGGATAGGTCTGTCCATCGTAGCGAATATCGGGCATGGCGAATTTTCCCTCCCCTGAACGATACCGAGCTATCGTCCCAGAACGTCGTTGCGGGTGCTTTCTGCGATGGCGGCAGCTTCGGCAATGAGCTCTTCCGGCACTTGGAGCTCTTGCATGGTGGCGGCAAGGTTCTCCATCACTGCGTCAAAATGCGAGTCGTTCAATCCGTTCTGGACAAGATGAGCGTGGCCTTTGCGCATGTCGAGCCCGGAGTAGCGATGGGGGCCGCCAAACGCCATGGTCAAAAATGCTTTTTGCTTCGCCGCTTGTCCTGCCATATCGACCCCTTCAAAGAAATGAGCGATTCGGTCGTCACTCAAAACTTTGCGGTAAAAAATATCGACCGCAGCATCTACAGCGGCTTCGCCCCCTAATTTTTCAAAAAGGCTTTGGCTCATTTAGAGTTCTCCTAAATTATGCTTTTCTGTCAAAAATGTAGTATCAATGCATCTTCTGGGGCACAAAAAAACGAGTTAGTCGCGTTTGCTGCACGTAAGATGCATCATGTATACATGTTATGAGGCGATTAACTGCCCTGTCAACTTCCGGAGGTCTGTGCGTTGCGAGGCTGGGTAAAAAGGCCGAAAATCGGCCCATGCAGTAACCCAATATGCCGATTATTCTTTGCGTGTCCTGATCTATATGTGGTTCAGGCGCCGAAAGGTGCGGCCACGATTTCCGAGAGTGCCGATTAACTCAATATCTCACGCAATCACTTGGTTAAAGTTGTTCACAATTTATCGGTCCAGGGTTCTGTTGTCGCAACTCGCGATAGGGGGTAGCTGGGAGGCCCGCCGAATCCATCAATATCGGCGACGTTGTCCGTTTGACGGAACCGAATTTCGATCTCGCCGAGTGTTTCCACCGGGGAAAAGAGCGCTGTGTCATCCCCGTGCTTGTGCAGCCGATTCTATATAGCGCCCATCGGGCATTCATGGATGTTTTACACCGCTATACCTTGGCCGATGTCGCCGAAACTTGCATCGGGCAGCGTGGGAGCAATGTCTCGGCAAGCTCCTACGTTCGGTAGGGGAAGCCTCCCCAGCCCAACTGAGTTGGCGGTCGTGGTGTGTATTCGTTTCCGCTACGGGTTTATTTTTACGACTTTTAGAGGAGATTCCTGCAGTGAAGAAGATTTTGATGCTTTTAGGGGCCGCGGTCGTTGCGACAGTTGCTTGGGCGGAGCAGGCCAGTGTGGCTCCAGCTCCCAATGGGATTACGATTCCGCAAAACTATAAAGACTGGCGGTTGATCGCCGTTTCCCAGCGCCCGGAGACCGGCACCCTCCGTGCCATTTTGGGCAACGATGTAGCCATTGATGCGGCCAGAGCAGGAAATACAAAGCCTTGGCCCGATGGAGCGGTGCTGGCCAAGCTAGTGGTGAAACAAAAGAACCATCCAAGATTTCCGACGGCTATGGTACCGGACGAATTTGTCCATGCCGAATTCATGATCAAGGATTCGGCCAAGTTTGCTGCGACGGGCGGTTGGGGCTTCGCCCGATGGTTAGGGGAGAAGCAGGAACCGTATGGAAAGGACGCGAATTTTGTTCAGGAGTGTGTCGGCTGTCACACGACCGTCCAACAGAACGATTGGGTATTCACGGGGCCGATGAAATTGCCCTGAAGCGGCAAGGGCTAGGACATAGCCGATATTCACTGGATAAGCGGCCGGTTGTTTGGGAATTGACCCGGGTGCATGTAAAATGCGCCTCTTAATTTTTGAGAGGCTGGCCCTCACCGCTCCAACTGCGAGACAGACCCGACCGGTTTTCCTCGAAGGAGCGGTGAAACTGCATACGTAGGGCCGAGTCCAATAACGAGCGAAACAGGCTGTTCCCTGATACCTCATACAGCTTACAGGAAAATTTGAAATGACTTTCGTAGTAACCGAAAACTGCATCAAGTGCAAATTCACTGACTGCGTCGATGTATGCCCGGTCGACTGCTTTCATGAGGGGCCGAATTTTCTGGTCATCGATCCTGACGAATGCATCGATTGCACTTTATGCGAGCCCGAATGCCCGGCCAATGCAATCCATTCCGAGGATGAAGTTCCGGAAGGCCAAGAGCAATTTATCCAGATGAATGCCGAACTTTCGAAAGTGTGGCCGAGCATCACGGAGGTCAAGCCCGCTCCGGAAGACGCAGATGAGTGGAACGGCAAACCGAATAAGATCGAATATCTGGAAAGATAGTCTGAAATCGCCGGCGGCGAAGGCGATGAAGGTTTATGCGCTAGGGACTCGGCAAAGTTGGTGTAATCGTCTTTTCGTCGTGTAAAGTTACGCTGAAAATTCAATCCAGACCCATATTCAAAGGCGCTGTTGGAATCAACAGCGCCTTTCTTGTTGTTAGAGTGACGAAAGAAATCTGTCGTATCCACGTCTATCGCTTGGCCATTCCCTCCCACTAACCGGGCCGCCATGTAGCGAATCTTTCCGCCGCCGGACTCCAGGGTCAGTCCAACCGTCTGTTTTTTTGACGATTTATTTGCCATTCGAGCCGGAGCTTACGAAATGACACGGCCGGAAAGAGTATAATTTTTCGTTTCCCTAATCACTCGGGATGAACCCGACGACGCTATGAAATTGCAGCAATTACGCTACATATGGGAAGTTGCGCAGCATGAATTGAATGTTTCGGCCACGGCCGACAGTCTTTACACGTCGCAGCCGGGAATCAGCAAGCAAGTCAGGCTTTTGGAGGACGAGCTAGGGCTTCCGATTTTTGCGCGGAACGGCAAGCACCTGACGGAAATCACCGCGGCCGGCAAACAGATCGTGGCCATTGCCGGAGAAATCTTGGGCAAGGTTCAGGACATCAAGCACATCGCGCAGGAGCACCGCGATAATAAAGTGGGCTCGCTGTCCATTGCGACCACGCATACCCAGGCGCGCTATGCCCTTCCTTCTGCAATAAAGGAGTTCATGCGCCGCTATCCCGGGATCAAGCTCAATATAAACCAGGGCACCCCGATGCAGATTTCGGAATTGGCCTCGCGTGGCGTGGTCGACATGGCGATCGCCACGGAAGCCATGGAACTGTTCGAGAACCTCGTCATGCTGCCGTGTTATCAATGGAATCGCTGTATCCTGGTGCAGCAAGGGCATCCTCTGGCGCAAAAGACCGAGTTTACTCTCCAGGATGTCGCCGAATACCCCATCGTGACTTATGTTTTCGGTTTCACCGGACGCTCGCAACTGGATCAGGCGTTCGAGAAGGCGAATCTGCATCCTCAATTGGCTTTGACCGCGGTGGATGCGGACGTGATTAAGACTTATGTGAGGCTGGGTTTAGGAGTCGGAATCGTGGCCAAGATGGCTTACGATCCGGTCGCGGATGCAGACCTGATTCCGCTCGATGCCAGCCATCTGTTCGGCCGAAGCACCACCAAGATCGGATTGCGGCGGGATATGTTCATCCGCAGTTTCATTTACGAATTTATCCGCTTGTTCGCGCCGCATCTGACTCGGGAGCTGATTGACCAAGCGATGGCCCAACGGGAGCAAAGAGACGTCGAGGCCTTGTTCGAGAATATTGCGTTGCCGGTGCGTTAGCCCGCATTTCTCACCCCCTCCTACTACGGACGCCGATTCGCTCGCCGTACTCCTTCTCACCGGCTACGCCTTCGCCGCCGCTCAAGTCCGTGCGACGCGCCACAACGGCGTCTCGATGCCCTCGCTATGAAGGGGGGAAATGCGGGCTAGTTCTCGCAAGATATGTCCGGCCTTGCGGGCCGGAGTTCTGATGAGTTTCGATCCTTAAACCTTTTCGGCCGTTTTAAGATTCCCGGCATGTAGACCGCATTCTTTCTTCGCGGCATCTTCCCACCACCACCGGCCTTCGCGCTCATGCTGATTGGGCAGAATCGGCCGGGTGCACGGTTCGCAGCCTATGCTGACGAAACCCTTGCGATGCAGCTCGTTAAAGGGCACATCGTAGGCTTCTATGTAATCCCACACCTGTGCCGACGACCAGTTTGCGAGCGGATTGAATTTGATCAGGCGATGATCGGGCGTGGAAAACATGTCGTCCAACTCGATTTCCGCCAGATGTTGCCGCGTCGGGTTTTGGTCGCGCCGTTGCCCGGTAATCCAGGCGTCCAACTGACGAAGCTTGCGCCGGAGTGGTTCGACTTTACGGATACCGCAGCATTCGTGATGGCCATCCTTGTAAAAGCTGAATAAGCCTTTCTCTTTGACTAAAGCTTCCAGCCGCTCGTGATTCGGCAAAAGAATGTCCAATTGGATGGGGTATCGTTCCCGAACCGTCTCTATCAATCTGTAAGTTTCAGCATGCAAGCGGCCGGTATCCAAGGTGAAGACCTGTATGCCCGGCTTAAGCTTGCTGGCTATATCAATCAGCACCACGTCCTCGGCGCCGCTGAAGGATATGGCGATATTGTCGAACCAGGTGAGTGCCGTCTTGAGAATGAGACGGGGATTCTTTCCGGCTAATTCGTTTTTCAAGTGGTCAAGATCGAAGGATTCAGTGCTCATGTCGTTTTCGGGAAGGAACTCTAATGAGTAAGGTAACACACGATGTTCGATCTCTAAAAATTCTAAAAATTACTTTTCTTATAGAAAAAAGAGATAAATCCAGACGAAAAAGCCCCACCGTTTCCGGCGGGGCTTTGATTCCGTCGACTGCGTAAACAGTCGATTACATCATGTCTTCCATTCCAGCGCCCGGCATGCCGGCGGCTTTTTCCTTCTTCGGCTGTTCAGCCACCATGGCTTCGGTGGTGAGCATCAGTCCGGCCACGGAAGCCGCGTTCTGCAAAGCGGAACGGCTAACCTTGGTCGGGTCCAGGATACCCATTTCGATCATGTCGCCATAATCGCCAGTGGCGGCGTTGTAACCGAAGGTGCCTTCGCCTTCCTGAACCCGGTTCAGGATAACGGAAGGCTCGTCGCCGGCATTGGCCACGATCTGGCGCAGCGGTTCCTCGATCGAGCGGCGCAGGATAGCGATGCCCACAGTCTGGTCGTGGTTCTTGCCTTGCAGGTCCTTCAGGGCTTTTTGAGCGCGGATGAAGGCGACGCCGCCACCCGGAACGATCCCTTCTTCAACGGCAGCGCGAGTCGCGTGCAGCGCGTCTTCGACGCGGGCTTTCTTTTCCTTCATTTCCATCTCGGTCGCTGCGCCGACTTTGATGACGGCAACGCCGCCGGCCAGCTTGGCCACGCGCTCCTGGAGTTTCTCGCGGTCGTAGTCCGAAGTGGTATCTTCGATCTGCTTGCGGATCTGCTCGACGCGAGCCTTGATGTCTTCGGCCTTGCCGGCGCCGTCGACGATCGTGGTGTTTTCCTTGTTGATCTGGATCTTCTTTGCACTGCCGAGATCGCCCAGGTCGACCTTCTCGAGGCTCAGGCCCAATTCTTCGGAGATGACGCGGCCGCCCGTCAGGATAGCGATATCTTCCAACATGGCCTTACGGCGATCGCCGAAGCCCGGAGCTTTCACAGCTGCAACCTTGATGATGCCGCGCATGGTGTTGACCACCAGGGTAGCCAGGGCTTCGCCCTCCACGTCTTCGGCAACGAGCAGCAGAGAACGGCCGGATTTGGCCACTTTTTCCAGCAGCGGCAGAAGATCGCGGATATTGGAGATTTTCTTGTCGTGCAGCAGGATGTACGGATTTTCGAGCTCGACGCTCATCGTTTCCTGGCTGTTGATGAAGTACGGCGACAGATAGCCGCGATCGAACTGCATACCTTCGACGACATCCAGTTCGTTGTCCAAACCGGAGCCTTCCTCGACGGTGATCACGCCTTCCTTGCCCACTTTATCCATGGCGTCGGCGATGATCTTGCCGATGCTCTCGTCGGAATTGGCGGAGATGGTGCCGACTTGAGCGATTGCTTTGCTGTCGGTGCAGGGTTTGGAGAGTTTCTTCAACTCTTCGATCACGACGCCGACCGCTTGATCGATGCCGCGCTTGATGTCCATCGGGTTGGCGCCCGCAGCCACCGATTTCAAGCCTTCGCGGACGATGGCTTGCGCCAGAACGGTCGCCGTGGTGGTGCCGTCGCCGGCGACGTCGGAAGTCTTGGATGCGACTTCCTTTACCATCTGCGCGCCCATGTTTTCGAACTTGTCTTTCAGCTCGATTTCTTTTGCGACGGAAACGCCGTCTTTGGTTACCGTCGGAGCTCCGAACGCCTTTTCCAGCACGACGTTGCGGCCTTTCGGGCCCAGAGTCTGCTTCACGGCGTCGGCCAAAACGTTAACGCCGGCCAGCATGCGCTGACGGGCATCATCTGAAAAACGGACTTCTTTAGCTGCCATCAGTTAATTCCTCCAAAATCAGGCTGAACGTTAGGGTCGCGAATTAGGCTTCGAATACGCCCATGATGTCGTCTTCGCGCAGCATCAGGTATTCGGTGCCGTCGATTTTGACTTCGGTACCGGCATATTTGCCGAACAAGACTTTGTCACCGACTTTTACATCCAGTGCGCGCACTTGACCGTTATCCAGGGCCTTGCCGTTTCCTACGGCCACAACTTCACCTTTGATCGGCTTTTCCTTCGCGGTGTCGGGAATCACGATTCCGCCTGGAGAAGTTTTTTCTTCTTCCCAGCGTTTTACGACGATACGGTCATGCAAGGGACGAATTTTCATGATGACTGTTTTCTCCTTGAAGAAAGTTGAATCTCAAAAAACCACGATAATGGTGTTAGCACTCTCTATCGAGAGCTGCTAACAATATAGTGATCGGCTCCTGGTTTTCAAGAGGCGGGAGTATGAAATTTAGATGACAAGCTGCTGGAGCTCGCTTAGTTCAAACGAGCGGTGAATTGAATTTGAAGTGTCCCGAAGCCGATGTGGCAACCAAGCGATTAGCGGCGGAAAAACAGGTTGATCAACAGAGTCAGCACGATACTGACGATGATCATGGACGTGATAGGGATGAAGATATATCGATTTTCGTCCTGAATCCGGATATCTCCGGGAAGCTTTCCGAACCAGCCGAACAGTCCCGGTGCATAGGATAGGACGAGTCCGACGATAAATAGGAGGATACCGAGATAGATGAGAATTTTCCCGAAGGACATCGTTCAAGTCCTCTTTGGAGTTTTGCCGCCATCAATCAAGTAGACCGAAGCGAACAGCAAGAGTGCTGCGACACCTAGCAGCCATCGGATGTCGGTATTTGTGGTGCGGCGCTCGGCGAATTCCGCGGCGCGCAATGCTTCCATAAGATCTTCCGGCGTTTCCAGCCGATGGTAGCGGAGCCCGGTTGTCGCGCTTAGTTCGCGCAGACGGTTTTCGTCCAGCCAGGAGAGATAATAGCCCTCGCGCGGCGGCCGGGGCGCCGTCTCCTGTTCTTTTGTTTCGTAGGCTGTGCTGGATTCCGGCATTTGCGCGATGTCGGTGTTTTCCCAGTAACCGACGAGCCGATTTTCGCGATCATATTTCGGGACGACGGTTGGGTGCGCTCCGCCCACGCCCACGATCAAGCCGGCGACTTCTCCCGGTTTCCCGGTAAACATGGGGCTTAGCGTTTGCGGCGGCGCTTCCTGGCCGTCGGTGAAGAACGCGAGCCGGATGCCGGGATCTCGGTTTTTTACGTCCCGGATAGCGGCATAAACGCCTTGAGCGACAAAGCTGTTGGCCGCCCAGGCCATGCGCCAATCGACATGGGAGAGCACATCGTCGATCACCGGAAGGTGTTCGCAAACTTCGACGGGTTCGAAGAGCAGCTGGACGCTTTGGGTCGTGAAAAGGCCGAGCCCGACTTCCGAGCCGCAAGGCAGATCATGCACCGCCTGGCGGATCGATTCCTTGACGAAATTGAGCCGGTCCGCCGGCATGTTTTCGATATGGTAATCACGGACATTCATGCTCTGCGTGATGTCGATGACGAAGGCATAGCGGTAGACCCGCAGAGGCAGCGGGAGTTTCGGGTTGGCAAAGGTCAGGGCCACGAGTATAGCGGCAACGAGCAGTGCCACCGTGCGCCAGTCCCGGCGGAAGAGGCGCGTACTCACGGCGCGCCGCCCGGAATGGTGGGCACGGTGGCGAACACGCTGGGTTTTGCACCATGCCAATCCGCCTTTTCCCGCTCCTTGGCCGGCGGCGTAATCCGATACGCGTATTCGAGATTGAAGCGGGCATCCCAGTTATCCGGATTCAGCCGCAGAGCCTTCTGCAACTGTTCTTTGGCCAAGGCGACCAGCGTGTTGACGCGGACATACTCCAAAACGCCCTTGGCATTCCAGAGCGCGGCGGCTTCTCGGAGATAAAGCGTTCCAAGGTTGTAGTGCACGTGCTCGCGAAGTTGTTCGTCACCACGGTCAAGAATGCTGGCGTAAAGGCGTAGAGCCTCTTGCGGCTCGCCCGATTGCTCAAGCTGACGGGCTTTGGCGAATACCAGAAAGGGCGGCGTTTTATCGTCGACCTCGATCCGTTCCGGTTCGGAGATCAAGGTGTTTTGCCGGGTGATTCGGAAAACGGCATAGCCTTCGTAAACGATCCCCATCAGCAGCACCAACAGAATGCCCCAGATCAGCGCCGGCGAGTGCCGCATTCGCATCAAGGACGCGATCAAGTGGGCCACGATTTCACCTCCAGTGCCTTGGCGCCGAGCAGTAGCGCCAGAAAAATCAAGGCTGCGGCGTGGCAATAGCCGGATATATCCCGGCGCGGCAGTTTTTCCAGATAGCGCAGCGGAAGATTTTCCAGTTGCTCCACCTCGGTGATCGCGCGTTGCAGTGCTTCCGGGTTCTCCGCCTCGAAAGCCCGATAAGGCACGCCGAGGTCTTGGAAATATTGATGGAGAAAATATTCCGGCGTCGTGCTTTCACCCGGGTTAGCCGGTTTTTCCGAAAGGCGTACGCTCCTCGGATTGCGGAGGTAAATCCAGTAAAGGGTCGCCTGCGTTTCCTGAAACCACTGCCGGAGCTGGTCACGGGTTTCCTCCTCGATGCGGGCCGCGCCGTCCGAAACCAGCAGGACGATCCGGGAGCCGGTGAAAGGCTTTCCGCTGTAAAAATCGAGCGCCATCGCCAATCCCGGCGCGATGTTGGTCACTCCGTGACCACGGCCGCTGGCGGCCTCGATGGCCGCCAAGATCGCCGTTCGATCCTGGGTGAAGGGCATGACATACATCGGCGCGGCCGAAAAATCGATCATGGCGAATAAATCGTGTTCTCGCCGCCCGACGAATTCGGCCAGCAGCTTGCGGGCTATGGCGCCTTTGGTTTGCTGCGCGCCGCCACCCATGTAGCGGCCCGAAAAGTTCTCGTTCATGCTGCTGCTACGGTCCAGCAACAGCACGATATGAGCCCCGGTGCCGGTTCTTTCCACCCATTGTTCGTGCAAATAGGGACCTGCGATGCCCAGGCTGAGGCACAGCGCCGCCGCGGCGGCGCTGAACCGCAGCAGCCGGTCGAGTGCTGTCGACAGCGGATCGTTTGGGATCAGCAAAGTCGTGGAGTAGGAAATTGCAGCTTGTCCGCTTCCAAATAAAGGAAGCAGGGCGGTAATCCCGAGCAGCAACGCCCAAGGTGCGGAGAACCCGATGTTCAAACCCTGCTCCTTTCGGCGGCAGCGCACCGGCGGCATAAGGTTTCTAGCCGGGTGAGCGGATAATCCGCCGGAATCGGTACATCGGGAACTGTAAAAAAGACTTTCCGCGACAAGGCGAAGAAATGATTCAGCTCGTCTCGAAGTTCCGTAAACGCCGGGCGGTTTGCAAGGAATGTCTCCAATTCCGCGGCGAATAAACGAAAACCGGCGGTGTCGTCCAAGGCCCGGTGTAGTGCCTTAACCGCAGTCCGGTACGCATCGGCATCGGCCGGCTTGCGGCTGAGTTTCTTGAGGTCGCGTAAGGCGTGCGCAAACGGCCTGGCCGAACTCGCAAACGGTAACTTGCCGTATCGCCAAGCGAGAAGCAGAAGTACGACTAAGATACCGCCGAGGTAGGCGATGAGCCTCAGAAGGCGTGGCTGGATCGGAAGCGGCTCGGGAACAGTGGAGTCGCGAATTTCGACCTTTTCGTCCGCGACACCGGGCGGAATGATCGGTGCGATCATGATATCCCAGGGCGGCGTTTGCACTTCCAGGGGTTCTTGGCCCCGAAAACGGATCGGCAGTGCCGGGATGGTCAATTTTTCCGGTTCCCGTACGCCTTTGAACGCCTGATAAGTCAGTCGCAGTCGATAATGTACCGCGCGCTCATCGGTGGTCTTTGTCCAATTGACGGTACGGATATCCAGCCATTCGCTTACCGCGCCGGGCTTGGGCAGGTATTCGGTTTCTAATGCATAACAGTTGGGCACCGTAATGAGGGCGTCATAGTCGACAAGATCCCCCATGACATAACCGAAATTCCGTGGTGCCGATAGTTGGATTCGAGGCGCCGATTCGGTGGCGTAGGCGAGGGCGGGAACTAACAGGAGCGCCAGGCTCACGCCGAAATTCACTTTAAGTGACGGACGCATCGCTCAAGTCTGATAAAAATAACGGGTCAGCGCATCCGGGTCGAAGCGGTCGATCAGAAAGAATGGCTCTCGCCCGTAAAGCGTGCATAACTCTCCCAGGTCGTCGCGCCGCTTTGCAAACGACGCTCGAATTTTATCGCGAAGCGCGGGGCGCATGAATAATCGCCGGCGCACCCCGGTTTCGGGATCTACGAAATGAACGAGCCCCCAGGACGGCAGCCGTTCGTACTCGGCGCTGTCCCATAACACCACCGGAACGACGTCGTGGCGGACCAGAGTGTTTAGCAGCGCGTCGAGGCGGTCCAGCGCGAAGTGGAAATCCGAGACGAGGAACACCAAGGCTCTCTGCTTGCCGAGATAGGGCGCGACCTTATCCAGCCCGGCGGCGGATTTGCCCTCTGGGCGGAGGTTTTGTAGGCCCTGTAACAGTTCGGGAACGGCGCCTTTGTGCCAGCGCAGCGGCAGAAAAAAGTCCCAGCGTATCGTGCTGTCGCAGCCGATAAAGCCGAAGGAGTCGCCGGTGCGATAAGCGGCATAGGCTACCGATGCGATAAACCCGGCCAACAGTTCGATTTTCGATGTCGTGCCGCGAAAGCCCATGGATGCCGAAAGGTCGGCGACCACGTAAACAGGAATCGCGCTCCGCTGCCGAAAGGTGCGCACCATGAGTTGACCGAAGGGGTCGTGCAGCGTGGCGCGTATGTCCAAATTTCGCGGGTCCGGATTGGCCGTTAAGGGCACATGACCGGCGAATTCGTACCCGCCGCCGTATTGCGCACTGCGATGAGGTCCGGGGTGGACGCCGGGCGAGCGCCAGTCGACCTGGTAATGGAACTCGGGGATCAAGGTGCTGCGACGCGTTGCAGAATACGGCTCATAAGTTCCCCGACCAGTTCGCTGCGGCGAAGTTCATAAACGGGATTGAAGAAGACCCGATGAGCAGTGGTGTCCATGAAGACCAGCCGGACGTCCTCGGGGATCAGGCTAGTCCGGTCATTCAGCCAGGCCGAGACACGGGCCGCCCGCATCATCATGCTCATTCCTCTAGGGCTGGCGCCGGCAAGGATAAGCCGCTGCATGTCCACGCCATCTATTTTGACGCCGTAATCCTGAGGCTTTCGAGTGGCCTGCCAGAGATGGAGTGCGTATTGTTGCAGCGTGTCGCTGGCTTTGATTTCGCCCTGAATGACGCGGGCGATATCCGCAATGTCGCGGTAGGGTAGAGCACCCGGTTGGACGTCGTCGATCAATCTATCGGTGTCGTGAAAGCGGGGATCGAACATCAGGTCGCGTTGCAAACCTAAGTCCTGCGGCGTCTCGATATGCAGTTCCATCAGAAAGCGGTCGCGCGCCGCCGAGGGGATTTCGAAGGTTTCTTCCTTCTCGACCCGGTTACGATCGGCAAACACCTGGAGGTGAGGAAAAAAATATTCCCGGTTGAAGGCCGTGATGCTGCGCTCGGCCATGACCCGCAGCAGCAGCGAGTGTACTTGGGGACGAGCCCGGTTCACCTCGTTAAAGAAGAATACCGAAAGCTGTTCGCCATGTTTGAGGATAGGCCCCGGATCGACCTGCGGCTTGCCCAGTTCGTTGATGTAGGTATGGTAGATGAGATCGTTGGGCATCAAATCAATGGTGCCCTCGATTCGTTCGTAAGCGCCGCCCAATCCGCGCGCGACCGCCCGCAGCAACGTGGTCTTGCCGACCCCCACGTCGCCTTCCAGCATCACGTGACCGCGGGAAAAAACCGCCAGAGTTATTTGGTGGATGGCGCGATCGAGGCCTATTACAGCCTTTCCGATCTCCTGCTCAAAGTTCAGGGCGCGTCGTCGCCAGTCGGCGAGCAGCGTGTCTTTGTCGTAGTGAGGCATGGGTTGCGGGCTGATCGATGTGTAGGCGGAACGGATAGCGGACTGCGGAATAGGCTACAGCATCGAGGGGCGCAAAGTAAAAACCCCGCATCGCGGGGTTTTTGTCAGCTTCGACTGTCGGGTGAACGCTTTTTAGGAATGCATGGCGTAATCCCGCGATCGATCGAGAGATCCTTAAGCGGTCGTGGTGCTGCCGGTCTCGGTCGGTTTTGCCGAATTGATGAGCGGATCGAAGCGCTGAATCTGGCTGTATCCGAAGGAGACCAATTGCACACCGATATCGATAACCAGTTTGTAAAGTTCGGGCATGCGGGAGACGAGATAGCCGATATAACCCAAGGCCGAGATGCCAAGTCCGGCGGCGAGGACAGTCGGCAAGCCGATGCCGTGGAAGATGCGGATGATCTGGGTCAGTATGTCCAGTGGCAACAGCAGCAAGACGCCGAAGTAGACGAGTGTCATAAAGGTGAATAACACAAATATCACGAACTTGAACGTCTTCGCCAAAATAAGATCTATTTTCATGCGTATTTTTCCTTCCCAAGCTAAAGCTAAAAACCTTTTGTCCGGGCCGGACCGATGGGAGTTGTTATTACCGCCCAAGTCTCCGCGGTAGGTCGGGAGCCCCTTCAAAAAAACAAAAGCCGCGAAGTACCGGCTTGAATAAAAATGGCTGTGATAAATTTTGACGGCATTTTAGCATATCAATCCTCCCCGGCCAGCTTTAATCCGGGATGGTGGGCCTTGGATCAAGGCATTCGTTTGCGGCGGCAATCCGGTGTTGCCAAGGGACGTAGGCTGGCTAGGTCTGTTCTAAGAATGGCGTTTATCTTTTCCGTAATTGTGGGCCTCGATATTAGGACATTCCGGATGTTTTGCATCGAACATGCAGGATTGTTTTTGCCCGCTGCGGACCCATATAACTAGCATGTCATCCTGAAATGGCCAAAAGTGTTTTTCGCCTATTTCCTCCGCCTTTTGAAGAAGTGACTCTGGAAGGGCTTTATCTTCAATTGAATCTGCATCGGCAGGGTACGCCTGATTTACCGTTCGTCTACGCCAATTTCCTCACGAGCTTGGATGGACGGATTGCATTGGAGGATTCGAGCGGGCAGACATACCTTCCCAAGAGCTTGACCACGCCGGATGATTTCAGATTGTTCCTGGAGCTGGAATGCCAGGCGGATTGCCTGATTACGCACGGCGGGTATCTCCGCTCGCTGGAGCAGAAACGCCTGGGCAATATTTTGCAAGTCGGCCTGACAGATACCACTCGCGATCTTGCGAAATGGCGTGAGAAGCAGGGCCTGTCTGCTCAGCCGTCCGTAATTATCGCGAGCGCCAGCTTGGACTTTCCCATGCCGCCATCAATCAGGGAGCAGGGGCAGACGTGTTATATCGCTACGGGAGAACAAGCGGATCCCGGCAGGGTTGATCACTGGCGCAATCAAGGGTACGAGATAATTCTCGCGGGGAAGGGAAAAATGGTGGAGGGCGACTTGCTGACGCGCAGACTGGGCGAGCTAGGTTACCGCACCATTTACCTCATCGCCGGACCGCACATGTTGGATACGATGGTCAGGGGCGGACGTCTGGGACGGCTGTTTCAGACCATCACCCATCAATTGATGGGTGGAGAGGTTTTTCGCACCCTGCTGCCCGGTCCGGAGCTGGGTCCGTTCGGGCATCTCAAGCTGCTGTCCTTGTATTACGATCCTACCTCGCCGTTGGGGGCGGGGCAGTGGTTCGCTCAATTCGAAAGCAATAACTCATAGAGGCTGTTTTAGAGCTATGGGGAGTCGGATGATGAAAGCGGCGCTCGTGACCGGCGCGGCGCGCCGTATCGGGGCGGAAATTGCGCGTCGGCTACATGCGGCCGGATACAATATCGTGCTGCATTATCACCGGTCGGCGGTCGACGCGGAGGCTTTGTGCCATGAGCTTAATGCCACGCGCGCGGACTCGGTTCGTTTGTTGCGGGCGGATTTGCTGGAAATCGGTAAGCTGAGCGAATTGGTCCGCCAAGCGGCGGAGTTTTGGGATGGTTTGGACGTACTGGTGAATAATGCGTCCGGTTTCTATCCCACGCCCTTTGGGATGATCGCGGAGGCTCAGTGGGACGACCTTTTGGGCAGCAATCTCAAGGCGCCGTTCTTCCTGGCTCAGGCAGCCAGCCCATTCCTGCGCAAGCGGAAGGGCTGCATCGTCAATATCGGCGATATCTATGCGGAGCATCCTCTCAAGGACTATTCCGTCTACAGTCTTGCCAAGGCCGGTTTAGTGGCGATGACCCGCGCCCTTGCCAAGGAATTGGCGCCTGACATTCGCGTCAACGGAGTCGCGCCGGGAGCGATATTATGGCCCGAGCACGATGTGGATATCGCAAAGCAGGCGGAAATCCTTGCCCGCATACCTATGAAGCGTGCCGGAGATGTTTCGGATATCGCCCGCGCGGTAGTGTTTCTGGTCGAGGATGCGCCTTACGTGACCGGGCAGATGCTGTCTGTCGACGGCGGGCGGAGCCTGATCAGCTAAGATCCGACACCGAGCCGACCCGCCATTGTTTCACGTCGGTTTTGTCGAATTTGGCCCACAGTTCACCATAGCTCTCGCCGATCACTGGATGCTTTCTTTTCGCTGCGATTTCCGCAAGCGGTTCGAGTACAAAGGCGTAACGGGTAATGTCCTCGCGCGGCAATTTGAGTTTTCCTTCCTGGAGCACCGCGTCGCCGTAAAGAATTAAATCGATATCGAGCGTGCGCGAGGAGAACTTTTTGCAGTCTCGCGTGCGTCCGTGGTTGTTTTCGATTTCAGTCAGGATTTTCGCGATATCGGACACTGGGAGTTCGGTGAAGAATGCCGCCACTAAGTTGTAAAAGCGGGCACCTTCGAACCCCACCGCCTCGCTTTCGTAAACGCTGGAGACAGTTAATGAGCCCACCCGTTCTTCCAGCTCTTTCAAGGCGGAAGGAATGTGCTTTTCTCTGTCGATATTGCTGCCGATGCTCAGGAAAACATCAGGCATATTCTTGTTTCTCTCCCCGCTCGATAACGATTCCCACATCGCTGGCTTTGCGAATCGCGCCCTTCTTGTTGAGCGTCAATCTGAGCCAGGGCACCCTAAATTCATCGATAACAATTTGAGCGACCTTTTCGGCTAGAGTTTCCACGAGAAAAAAGTCGCTCTCCTCGACAAAGGAAATGACGCGTTTGGAAACCGCCTTGTAATCAAGCGTGTGTTCGATATTGTCCGATGCCGCCGCTTTGCGGATGTCGGTGCCCATTTCCAAATCGATCAGGATGGTCTGCTTGATTTTCCTTTCCCAATCGTAGATGCCGATCACTGTCTCGATCTGCAGGCCGCGTAGAAATATAATGTCCATCGTTAATCCGATCGGTTTTCGCTATTTCGCGAATTGGTAACACAAAAATTACAAACCTGACAACCAGGATGCATTAAGCGCATGGCGGTATGGCTTTTAGTTCCTCTTGCATATTTTATGGGCTCGCTATCCAGCGCAGTGATCGTAAGCCGATTGTTCCGCCTTCCGGACCCCCGCGAACAAGGCTCGAAAAATCCTGGCGCGACCAACGTGCTGCGCTTGGGCAGCAAAAAAGCTGCTGCAATTACTTTGCTGGGGGACGCCGCCAAGGGCTTAATTCCGATTCTATTGGCCAAGGCTCTAGACGCTGATGCGTTTATTGTGGGTCTGATCGGGTTGGCGGCGTTTTTCGGACATCTTTATCCGGTGTTCTTCCAGTTTAAGGGCGGAAAAGGCGTTGCTACCGCTTTGGGCATACTCATCGGATTTTCGTGGATGGTAGGGCTGGCTGCTCTATCAACATGGATTGCGACTGCTTTCGTCTCGCGAATCTCGTCGCTTGCCGCTTTGGTTGCGGCCGTGCTTGCGCCGGTTTACGTTTGGCTCTTGATCGGCTCTGAAGTTTTAACCGGGGCGGCCGCCGTGATGGTTTTGTTTCTGGTTTGGCGGCATCGCGGAAACATCGAGCGTTTGCTCCAAGGGCAGGAAGCTCGGATCGGGCGCAAAGCCTGATAATCTCACGGCCACAGCCGGTTTAGGTTATCGGTCTTATGCTGGGTTAAGCGGAGTCAACGTACTTAAAGGCCAGCGGGGATAGGCGTTAATTTCCGGCGGTTCTGTTTGGCCCGCTAGCAGTCTCCGGCAGCCGGTAAATGCGATCATGGCGCCGTTGTCGCCGCAAAATTCGAGTCTCGGGAAATAGACCCGGCAGTTTTCTTCCCGTGCCATGTGGTGAAGCTTCTCGCGCATGGATCGATTGGCGCTAACGCCGCCGGCAACCACCAAACGAGTAAGCCCGCTTTCCTTGAGTGCCCGGCGGCATTTGATTACCAGTGTATCGACCACCGCGTCTTGGAATGCCTTGGCAATATCCGCTTTATCCTGTCGCGTTTTGGCGGTGGAGCCGAACGTTTGCAGGGCGTGGGTTTTAAGGCCGCTAAAGCTGAAGTCAAGACCTGGCCGGTCGGTCATGGGGCGAGGGAACTCAAATCGATGCGTAATGCCTTCCTCCGCCAGTTCTGCAATTGCTGGACCGCCTGGATAGCCAAGCTCAAGCATCTTGGCCGTTTTATCGAAGGCTTCCCCTGCGGCATCGTCTAGCGATTCCCCTAAGATTCGGTAGAAGCCGATTGCTTCTACTTCAACCAACTGGGTATGGCCGCCGGAAACGAGGAGCGCGATAAACGGAAACTCCGGCGGATCGGGTTCCAATAAGGGTGCGAGCAAATGGCCTTCCATGTGGTGTACGCCAATGGACGGAATCCCCCAGGTCCATGCTAGGCTGCGGGCGACGGAAGCGCCGGCCAGCAGTGCGCCGATTAGTCCCGGACCGGCTGTGTAAGCGATCCCGTTGATTTGCCGTTTGGAGATGCGGGCGTCTGCGATCACTTGCCGAATCAGCGGAACCAGTTTTTTTATGTGGTCACGGGATGCCAGTTCAGGCACCACACCCCCATACTCCGCGTGAGTTTTCACTTGGCTGTACAGGCGATGGGCTAAAAGTCCCTTCTCGGTGTGACAGATCGCCACGCCCGTTTCATCGCAGGATGTTTCAATACCGAGTACATACATACAATTTGACTTTTACCTTGCGGTTTGTAGTGGGTATAATTAGATCCTTTAAGTTGGCGGGATAATCTCGCCTTGGAAATCTTGTCACTTTAGTCGTCAATTTTGGGAAGCTACATGCCGTCGATTAAGCTTAGAGAAAACGAGCCCTTTGAAATTGCTATCCGTCGTTTTAAACGCGCCTGCGAGAAGGCCGGCGTTCTTTCTGAAGTGCGCCGTCGCGAATTCTACGAGAAACCTACCGAAGAACGTAAGCGCAAAGCGGCTGCGGCAGTGAAGCGGCATTTGAAAAAGCTTTCCCGCGAACGGTTTGCTCTGCAGAATCTCCGCAAAGGGCGCCCGCAGACCTGATAGTTGCTTTCGATGAATGTATTGAAAGAACGTCTCCAGGCGGATATGAAGACCGCCATGAAGGCTGGAGAAAAGGAGCGGCTGGGCGTCATCCGGCTTATCATGGCGGGCATCAAGCAGCGCGAGGTGGACGAGCGCATTCAGTTGGATGATGCACAGGTCCTTGCCGTTCTGGATAAGATGGTTAAGCAGCGGCGTGAATCCATCACGCAGTTCCAGTCGGCGGGGCGGGATGATTTGGTTGCTGCGGAGCGCGCGGAACTAAGTGTTATTCAGGAGTATTTGCCTCAAGCCTTGAGCGAAGAGGAAGTGGAGTCTCTGATTAGGGAGGCTTTGGCCGCATCGGGTGCTTCAGGAATCGGCGATATGGGTAAGGTTATGGCTGTGCTAAAGCCGAAAATGCAGGGACGGGCCGATATGTCGATGGTGAGCTTACGGGTCAAAAGCCTGTTAAGCGCCTAGAATGTTGAGTTTCCTTCCTTTGTTTCTTATAAGCGGCGCATCATGAACCGAACCTGCCGGTATAAGCAATGGCCGGCAAGATTCCCCGTCAATTCATTCAAGAACTAATTGCCCGTATCGATTTGGTCGATCTGATCGATGCGCGCGTGCCTCTTAGGCAAGCCGGCAGCAATTTTACGGCTCGCTGCCCTTTTCATAACGAAAAAACGCCTAGCTTTACCGTAAGTCGCGATAAGCAGTTTTACCATTGCTTTGGTTGTGGCGCGCACGGCAACGCTATTGGCTTTCTGATGGATTATGACCATCTGAGCTTTGTCGAGGCGGTGGAGAGTCTCGCAGAATCGGTGGGGCTGAGAGTTCCGACAGATGCCCAAAGCGTAGCAGTCGATCCGCAGTCTAAAATCACGAATGCAATTTACGAGTTACAGGAGGCTGTTTCCCGCTTCTACGCGCTTCAGTTTAAAGTCCATCCGGAAGCGTCGCGCGCAGTCGCTTATTTGAAGGGGCGAGGAGTCAGTGGAGAGCTTGCTCAACGTTATCGCTTGGGCTATGCGCCGCCGGGTTGGCGGAATCTGCCGTCCGAGTTTTCACAGGAGCTGCTGGAGGCAGCGGGCCTTATGATCGTAAAAGGTGATAAGGCCTATGATAGATTTCGGGATCGCATTATCTTTCCCATTCGAGATCGGCGAGGCCGGGTGGTGGGGTTCGGCGGGCGGGTGATGGGCGACGAAACGCCGAAGTATCTTAATTCTCCCGAGACCATCGTTTTCAAAAAGCACAAGGAAGTATACGGTTTGTACGAGCTGTTGAAGCAGTCTTCAAGACCGGAGCGCATCGTGGTGGTTGAGGGCTATATGGATGTCATCGCCTTGGCGCAAAATGGTATTTCCAATGCGGTTGCGACCCTCGGTACTGCCACTTCCAGCGATCATGTCGAGCTGCTGTTTCGTTATGCCGATGAGCTGATATTTTGTTTCGATGGAGATTCTGCGGGTCAGAAGGCAGCTTGGAAAGCGCTCGAAGCAAGCCTTTCTTTTTTGCAGGATGGGCGACAAGTCCGTTTTCTCGCTCTGCCGGAAGGGCATGATCCCGACTCCTTGGCGCGAGCTGAGGGCGCGGAAACTTTTTTAAATCGCCTCGACAGCGCGCTGCCTTTCTCGGATTATTTTTTCAGGTGTCTAGTGCGGCGGCTCGATTTGGGGGCTTTGGAGGGGCGCGCCGCCTTGGTTAAAAAAGCCAAGCCATTGATTGGTAAGTTACCTGCAGGTGTTTTTCGTGAAATGATTGAGAAACGTCTGGCGGAACTTGCGGGGCATGGGGTAGTCGAATCATCCGATAAATCGGCTAAGCTTGTAGGGGCGTCGGAAGCAAGGCTTGTATCCGTAAGTCGAATGCGGCCCTCTGCATCGCGTATTCTTTTGGCGCTCCTGGTGCAAAATCCGGAGCTTGCGGTCATGATTGGCGCTGAGCTGCGTAAGGGATTGCACACCCTCAAAAAAAATGGGTACTTGATCGAAAAGGTGCTCGGGATTTTGGATGTAACTCCGAGCATAACCAGCGGCGGTATCCTAGAGCATTTTCGCGGCACGCCGGAGGAATCGTTTATCGCTAATCTTATACGCTGGGATACTTTGTTGCCCCAGGACGGTATACGAGTTGAGTTTTCGGATGCTTTAATGCGTTTCGAGCAGCATCTCAAGCGAGAGCGTCTGGGTGAGCTCATCAAAAAATCGGAAAAAATGCAGCTCAGTGCCGAAGAGCGGGAGGAAATGCGAGTGCTCATGAGTCTATGAGGTTGGCATTCGTAAGTTTCCTTTTTTCTCAAACTTTTAATATACTGTATTGTTTTGCGGCCATACAGCAGTCACGAGTCAGTTGATGAATCTGGAACAGCAGCAATCTCAGCTTAAAGAGCTTATCGCCAAGGGCAAAATGCAAGGATACCTCACTTTTTCTGAGGTGAACGACCATTTGCCCAGTGATATCGTCGATCCCGAGCAGATGGAAGATATCATCTGCATGATCAATGACATGGGAATCGAGGTGCATGAGGATGTGCCGGATGCGGATTTAATTCCCGAGCCCACCGTTGTTACCGAGGAAGACGAGGACGAGGCGGCGGAAGTTGCGGCGGCACTTGCTTCATCTGTCGACACCGAATTAGGTAGAACCACCGATCCCGTGCGCATGTACATGCGTGAAATGGGAACAGTCGAGCTATTAACCCGCGAAGGCGAATTGAGCATTGCCAAGCGCATCGAGGAAGGGCTGAATCAAGCGGCAAACGAATTGGTTCGTTTCCCAGCTGCCATGGATCATTTCATCAAGGCCTTCGATGCCGTGGAAAACGGAGAGGCTCGGTTGTCGGATCTGATATCCGACTTTTTTGATCCGGGTCAGTCCGAAGAGGTCTTGTTAGACGAAGAATCGGACACCGACATTCTCGAAGAGACTGAAAGTGGGCCGGACCCCGAACTGGTAAAGGAAAAGCTTGGGCTTTTCAATAAACAGCACAAAGCGGCTGTCAATGCGCATCACAAGCACGGTTATCACCATGAACGCACGCAGAAGGCTTTCGACGCTCTTGCGGAGAGCTTCATGGAGTTCAAGAAAACGCCCCAATTTTTCAAGGAGTTGACCGATCTGTTGCACGGCGCGGTCGAGAAAATCCGTGAGCAGGAACGAATCATTCAGGATATCTGTGTCGTCAAAGCAAGAATGCCGCGTGCGGAATTTATCGCTTCTTTCATCGGTAACGAGAGTAATCCTGATTGGCTCCAGAAACGATTAGAGTCGGGCAAGGCCGAAGTATTGGTCTCTTACGCTGACGAGTTGAGACGTGCGCAAAGCAGACTAGCACAGGTAGAAAAGGACAATCAGCTGTCGATCGCCGACATAAAAGAAATTAATCGGCGTGTATCTGTCGGCGAGAACCAGGCACGTCTCGCAAAAAAGGAGATGATCGAAGCCAATTTGCGGCTGGTGATTTCCATTGCCAAAAAATATACTAACCGTGGCTTGCAATTCCTGGATCTGATCCAGGAAGGCAACATCGGCCTCATGAAGGCGGTCGACAAATTCGAGTATCGGCGCGGCTATAAATTTTCGACCTACGCGACCTGGTGGATTCGCCAGGCGATTACGCGTTCGATTGCCGATCAGGCGCGCACCATCCGTATTCCGGTGCACATGATCGAGACGATCAATAAACTGAACCGCATTTCGCGTCAGATGTTGCAGGAAATGGGGCGCGAAGCTACTCCAGAAGAGTTGGCGGTACGCATGGACATGCCGGAAGACAAGGTCCGCAAGGTTCTGAAGATCGCTAAGGAGCCCATTTCCATGGAGACTCCCATTGGTGATGATGAGGATTCTCATTTAGGGGATTTCATCGAAGACTCTCGAGTGATGTCCCCGATCGAGCATGCAACCGTTGCAAGCTTGCGCGAAACTACCCAGCAAGTGCTGGCAGGGTTGACGGCTAGGGAGGCGAAAGTGTTGCGTATGCGCTTCGGAATTGATATGAATACCGACCACACTTTAGAAGAAGTCGGTAAACAGTTCGATGTGACTCGTGAACGTATTCGTCAGATCGAGGCCAAGGCATTGCGGAAACTCCGTCATCCTTCTCGCTCCGAACAACTACGTAGTTTCCTCGACATGGATTAGTGACCATGTTCCCGGGCCCTTAGCTCAGTTGGTTAGAGCAGGGGACTCATAATCCCTTGGTCCAAGGTTCAAGTCCTTGAGGGCCCACCAAGTAAAACAAAGGCTTGCAGCGATGCAGGCCTTTTTTATTTCCCGCGATTGTTGCCAAGGTACAATTTCGGTACAGTGCGCAGTACGAGACACCGTACCGAGAGACTTATGGCAACCATCGTCAAGACCCCTTCATGCACCTGGAAAGCAGTTGTTTGAAAGGCAGGTTGGCCGGCGACGGCCAAGACCTTCCGCACCAAGCGAGATGCCGAAGATTGGTCGCGGCGCACCGAGGATGAAATGGTGTGCGGCATCCATATCCAACGCGCCCCCGCTGAACGCCTGACGGTGCAGGCAGCCCCGCAGCGATACCTGTGTCCGAGGTGACCCCAACAAAACGGCCATCAACGCAAGCCGGAGAGCGCCGAAGAGCGGCAATTCTGGTCGATAAGGTTGGCAAATACTCTCTGATTGCCCTGACGCCCGAAATTATTGCTCAGCACCGCGATAGTCGTCTGGCCGGCGACCTTGGCGATAACGGTGAACGCGTCCCGCGAAGCAACAATTGTATTGACCCAGCGGAATCTGCTCAACTCAAGCCGCTAAAGCATAAGCCTCGGCAGGCGTTTTCCTCCCGAGCGCCTGATGCGGGCGCCGGTTGTTGTAGAAATTAATCCAGTCGCCAAGGACCCGGCTGGCATGCTG
>NZ_DASPLO010000049.1:0-18666 GCF_035627495.1 Methylocaldum sp. | reverse complement strand
ACCTGACGCGCGAAGTCGCTGCCTGGGAAACCCGCCGGAATACCGTCCGCGCCAAAATCGATTGGCGTTTCACCACCGACAATGCGCGCATAAAGCTCAAGCATCTTTACCCTTCAATTCAACCTTGATGAAGCACTAGTGCTTCGGCCTTTTAACCCTAGCAAGACGTCTGACCCATTCCCGTGGTGAGCGGCGTCAGCCAGCTGTGGCCGTCCATCGCAGTCAAAGTGTCTGCGGATTCCGGACCTGTTGAACCGGCCGCGTAATTGGGAAAATTGGCCGGCCGGTTTTCGGCCCAGACATCCAACACCGGCATCAGCAAACGCCAGGATGCCTCGACCTGATCCGCCCGCATGAATAGGCCGGGATCCCCGGCCATCACATCCCGCAGCAAGGTTTCATAAGCGGGCGGGGTCTCGATCTTAAACGTTTCGCAATAATTGAAGTTCATTTGGACCGGGTGCAGACGCCGCCGCGAACCGGGCTCCTTGACATAAAAATTCAAACATATTTCCTCTTTTGGCTGCAGCCGTAAAACCAGGCTCACGGGAATCGAGTCTTCACTGGCGGAGGCCGGAAAGGCCCGATGAGGGACCGGCCGGAATCGTATGGAAATCTCCGAAACATCCGCCGCCATGCGCTTGCCGGTCCGCAGATAAAACGGCACGTCCTGCCAGCGCCAGTTGTCCACATATAACTTCAAGGCTGCGAAGGTCTCCGTACTGGAATCCGGCGCGATCCCGGGTTCGTCGCGATATCCTTTGACTTCGCGCCCCTTGATCCACCCTGCCCCATACTGCCCCCGGATCGCGCGCTGAAAGACTTGGTCCGAAGAAATCGGACGCAGCGCATGCATGACATCCATTTTTCGGCTGCGGATATCGTCGGCCTCATAGGCGGCGGGCGGTTCCATAGCCACCAAACAGAACAGTTGCATCAAATGGTTTTGCACCATATCGCGCAGCGCTCCGGCCCGGTCATAATAGCCCCCGCGATGCTCGACGCCGAGCGTCTCGGCTACCGTTATCGCCACATGGTCGATATAGCGCCGGTCCCAAATGGGCTCGAAAATGGGATTGGCAAAGCGTAGCGCGAGGATGTTCTGGACGGTCTCCTTGCCCAAAAAATGATCGATTCGGAATATCTGGTTCTCTTGGAAGTTTTTCTTAAGCGCTTCGTTGATGGCGCGGTACGATTCGATATCGTGGCCCAGCGGTTTTTCGACGACGATCCGGGACCGCTGCGGATACCGATGTAGCCCGGCCGCCCCGAGCTCCTTGGCGATGGCACTGAACAGGAACGGCGGCGTCGCCATGTAATAAACCCGCTGAGCCGGCTCTTTCCACTCGTGCTCCTGAGTTTTAATCAACTCATGGAGTTTTTGGTATATGGCGGGGTCGCTGAGGTCGCCGCGCAAAGAGCGTATACCGCGAATGAATTCCGGCCATCTCTCTCCGGATCGTCTATTGCCTTGAAATTTTTCGGAGCGCTTGGCCAATTCCTCGTTCGACAACTCCAGCCGGTCGATACCGACCAGGAGAAAACGCTCCGGCAGATCCTGGTTCGAATAAAGCTGGTAAAGCGCCGGCATAATCAAACGCCACGCGAGATCGCCCGCAAAACCGAACAGGACGAAAACGATGCCGTGTTGATGTCCATTCTGTTGCATTCGTTTCCCTCGACCCCGTCCGTTTTACCAACCGCGCACCATATGGGATAGACTTTCGAGCATTTAACGCTCCATCGACTTTAGCGCATCAATTCCCTAAATTTGCCATGTTTTCTCTAAGAACCTTTACTTTAGCGGCACTGACACCTTTACTCGTCGTACTTCTTTGCGCCTCGCTCGCGGCGCTTTTGGCCTATCCGATCTTTTTGATCGCGGGCGATGGCATCAGGTTTCATACGCTGGTAAACCGCAGCGGTCATTTGTTTCTCCTTCTCAGCATCATTCCGGCCGCGAAGTTTTTCAGCCTGCGCCGCGGGGATATCGGGGTGGGAAACAAGTCGGAGCTGTCCCGTCAAGTCGCGATCGGGATCCCCTTGGGCGCCGCCATGCTCGCCCTTCATGCATTAGCACTGATCGCCCTGGAGGTCCGCGAGATCGATATGGATGCCTGGTCGAACATTAATCGCCTCGGATCGATTGCCCTGAAGGCGCTCGGCATCGGATTGATCGTGGCGATTATCGAAGAAACGATTTTTCGCGGCGTTCTGTTCGCCGCGCTCCGAAAAACGGCCGGAACCGTAGCAGCCGTCCTCGTCAGTTCCTTTTATTTTGCCCTGCTGCATTTCCTGCGCAGCGACTTGAAACCCGCACCCACCGATGTCGAGTGGAATACGGGTTTTCGCATCGTGGGGGATGCCTTGAGCCATCTTCCGGCGCTGGACCCCTCCTCCTTTCTCGCACTCTTCCTCGCGGGAGTTTTTCTAGCCTGGATTCGGACGGCGTTTCCGGTGGGTTTGGGGTATTGCATCGGCATACATGCCGGGTGGGTCTGCATCATCAAGACCACCAAAGCGGCAACCAACGGCGTTCCGAGCGGATACTGGTCGTTTCTGACCGGGTCTTACGATGGAATGATCGGCTATCTCACAGCGGCCTGGATGAGCGTTCTGATTCTGCTGCTCGTGATCCGCATCCGCCGCCGCTCCGGCCCTGAAAAGGATCGGAAATCGCCGGACGGATTTGCGAAAGAGTCCATTTGAAGACGATGACCAAAGACGATTTATTTAAAGACAAACGTTCCACGGTGATGGATTTCGATTTCGGCAAGGATACTGCCGAGGTTTTCGACGACATGCTGGACCGCTCCGTCCCTTTCTATGCGGAGATTCAGCGCATGATGGGAGAAATTGCGGGGGACTTCGCCGTAGCGGGGACCAATCTTTACGACCTGGGCTGTTCGACCGGCACGACGTTCATTGGGCTCGACCCGGCCGTTGCGGCTGACGTGACTTTTATCGGGGTGGACTCCTCCCCCGATATGTTGGAAAAGGCTCGGAAAAAGCTGGAGGGTTGCGGCTTTTCACGCCCTTATGAGCTTGTCTGCCTTAATTTGGATGACGGCGTTCCCATCCTGAATGCCTCGGTGGTCATCCTGAACTTGACGCTGCAGTTTATCCGCCCGCTTAACCGAGACCGCGTTATTTCAGGCATTGCCCATGGATTGAACGACAGCGGCTGCCTCATCCTGGTGGAAAAAGTGCTCAGCCAGGACTCAACGATCAACCGGCTGTTTATCAAGCATTATTACGAGTTCAAGAAGCGCAACGGCTACAGCGAGCTTGAAATCTCCCAGAAGCGGGAAGCTTTGGAGAACGTTTTAATCCCCTACCATTTCGACGAAAACCGGGAGTTACTGCTACGAAACGGTTTCAAGTCGTGCGACGTCTTTTTCCGCTGGTACAACTTCTGTGGAATGGTTGCGTTGAAATGAGCTTCGATTCTCTGATTCAACGATCGTTGTTGTTTATCTATACGTTCGCTTCTTGAAGAAGACGCGGCGGCTTCAACCGGTGCGGAGGGCAGAATCGGAAACGGCCTTTCGCGCGGCAAAACGACCTCTGCAGAGCCGATTAGAAGGGACTGCCTGAATGCCCCCGCTTACCAACGGGCTCAGGCTTTGACGCTTCTGATTTCCGTTCCGCCACATCGTGCGTCCGGGTTTTGCCGAACAGGTCAAAACCCAACCAGAGCAAAAACCAGCCGGGCACTTTTTCGATCATGAGCCCGTTCCGAAGCATCGACCAGAGCCCCGCCCCGACGAACGCCAGCGGCAATGCCGTCCGAAGGTCGATCGGAAGTCCTGTCCAGCGGCTTATGCGGGTATTCAAGTCGTAGATCGCTTCGTTCACCGTCAAAGTCGCCGCAAGCGGCGGAGCCACGGAGGGCGCATGCGTCAGGTCTTCCACGATGACATCGACGTCTTGAAGCCACTTGAGGATTCCGGCTTTATCGCAGCGGCCGGAATCGTAATGGACGGTGACGCTTCCCGTGGTCGGGTTCACGTGAACCCGGGAGACCTCGGACTTTGCTTCCAAGTTGCCCTTTATCCGATCCAGAAGCGGACCATTGTGACGGGTGCGGCGGGATGTTATTCGCAGCCGCCCCGGAACGGCGCTGACGATCCGCGCCCGGTGAGTCGTGGATGAGTTCATGAAAACCGTCGCCTCCCGCTGGTTCCCAAAGCAATTCAGACCGGGATTGTAGGCCTAGGGAAATCCGCCGGCATATATGTTCGACCACGGACACACTGCCGGGGGGCTTGGATCGAGCTGCAATCCGATTTATCCCCCCACGGTTTTCTAGAGCATTTTCAAATCTGATGTATGGGTTTAATCGCGTGAGGCATTGTAAAGAAAAGGAAGCCGCTGTGGGCGGCGCTTAGTTTTGGAGCGGGTCTCGCCCCGCGGGCGAGTTCCTTTTCTTTGCTTGCCCAAAGAAAAGGAACCAAAAGAAACGGCACCCGGATGGCACGCTGATCCTGCACGTCACCGCCTGGAGCCGGGGGCGACAAAAGGCACTTCCGTGTGCCTTTGTCGCCGCGCGGCATCGTGCCGCGCCCCTTTGGGCTGATCCGGCTCCAGGCGGCGATGCTCGGGCGCGCCATGACGGGACCATCCAAACAATCCGAAAATACTATAGAGCTCGAAACCCTGCTTCACCCTGCGCATTGAGGATATTACCTATAGCTCGCGGGACTTCCATGATGCAGTATTGGATAAGTCCGAGTATACGATTCTCCTAGGATCCTTCACGACCGTCACAAGGTCCCAGACTATCAGTCGCCGGCCGGCTGCCGTAAACGGAGTTGCGCGCTAGTGGGACAGATCTTCCGACCGAGAGCCAACAGTTTCGCAAGGATCGCTCTTTTGGGGTTGATTCTTCTCATTGTTTTACCTTTCGGCATCGGCTTCGCCCTAGTCCGCTCGCCCTATTCGACCGGCGTCAGCGACGTTCCGCACCAACCCGTACCCTTCAGCCACGAGCATCATGTCAGCGGTCTCGGCATCGATTGCCGGTATTGCCATACCTCGGTGGAACATTCGGCCTTCGCCGGCATCCCGCCAACGGAAACCTGCATGACCTGCCATTCCCAAATCTGGACCAACGCCGCCATGCTGGAGCCGGTCCGGGAGAGCTGGCGGACCGGCAGCCCGCTCCGCTGGACGAGGGTCTACGACCTGCCCGACTATGTGTACTTCAATCACGGCATCCACGTCAGCCATGGCATCGGCTGTACCACCTGCCATGGCCCGATAGGCCGGATGCCGCTCACCCGGCAAGCCACGACGCTGTTCATGTCCTGGTGTCTCGACTGTCATCGCGAGCCCGAGCGCTACGTCCGGCCTCGGGAGCACGTGTTCGATCCCGATTGGACGCCACCCGAAAATCAACTGGCTCAGGGCCGGGAACTGGTGCATGAATACCAGATCCGAGTCGGAAAGCTCACCGATTGTTACCAGTGCCACCGATGAGTATGAAAACGCCCGGCATCAACGACAATTTCGCCGCGCTAAACGCACTGCTGACGCCGGGCGACAACCGCCCCTTGTGGCGCAGCCTGGAGGAATTGGCCGATACCGATACGTTCCGGGAATTCGCGGATCGGGAATTCCCCGAATGGACGGACCCATGGCTGACGCCCGTGAAACGCCGACGATTGCTCCAACTGATGGCGGCTTCGCTGGTTTTCGGCGGACTCGGCGGCTGCGGAAGGCAACCGAGAGAGGAAATCGTGCCCTATGTCCGGGAGCCCGAACAAATCGTACCGGGGAAACCGCTGTATTTCGCCACGGCCTTGACTCATGGCGGATTCGGCCAAGGGGTCGTCGTGGAAAGCCACATGGGACGCCCAACCAAGGTCGAGGGCAATCCGCTGCATCCGGCCAGTCTCGGCGCCACCGATATCTTTTCGCAGGCAGCGGTTCTGAGCCTTTACGACCCGGATCGCTCTCAAACCGTGACCAACGGCGGGCAACTCAGCAATTGGCAGGCTTTCGTCGAACACCTATCGGCGCAAAAAGACCAATGGGCAGCGCGGCGCGGTGCGGGGCTTTATATCCTCACCGAAACCTTCACGTCTCCGACGCTTGGTCAACAGCTAAATGATTTCCTCCGAATTTACCCGGAAGCGCGTTGGCACCAATACGATCCGGTCGGCCACACCAATATCCGTGAAGGCGCGCGGCTGGCTTTCGGCGAAGAGGTGGACACTCTATACCGCTTTGACCAAGCGGCGGTGATCCTGTCCCTGGACTGCGATTTTCTGACCGATACCCCGGCCCGCACCCGCTATGGCCACGATTTCGTCGCGAGCCGGCGCGTCCGGCGCGGCAACGTCGCCATGAACAGGCTCTATGTGCTGGAGTCCACGCCGACCCTGGCCGGGGCCATGGCGGATCATCGCTTGCCGGTGCAAGCCGGCCGCATGGAAGCCGTGACGCGGGCGCTGGCCGCCAAACTGGGCCGTGCCGACCGTCCGGACGGCGAGAAAGTGCCGGTGCCGGAACGGTGGCTCGACATCGTGACCCGCGATCTTTCGAATCATCGCGGCAACAGCGTGGTGATCGCCGGGGAGCACCTGCCGCCGGCGGTGCACGCCCTGGTTCAGGCGATCAACCAGCAGCTCGGAAACTTCGGCCGGACCGTGTTCCATATCGAACCCATAGCCTCGGCACCCGCCGATAACGGGGGCTCTCTCCCCGCCTTGTTGGACGACATCCTTACCGGAGGGGTGCAGACCCTGATCATTCTCGGCGGCAATCCGGTCTACGCCACGCCGGCCGACCTGGAGTTCGGACGGGTTTTGCGCCTGGTGCCGCTGCGCATCCACTGGGGTCTCTATGCCGACGAAACGGCCGAACTCTGCCATTGGCATATTCCCGCGCTGCACGAACTCGAGAGCTGGAGCGATGCCAAAGCGTACGACGGCACGGTCTCTCTGGTGCAGCCGCTGATTGCGCCGCTCTACGGCGGCCGGTCGGTGCACGAATTGATGGCGCTGTTGCTTGGGCAGACCGGAGCGTCGGACCACGACCTGGTGCAAGCTTATTGGCGGACCCGTCATAGCGGTCCCGATTTCGAGATGTTTTGGAAGAAGGCGTTGCGAGATGGCGTGGTCCCCGATACCGCCGGGGCACCAAAGACCGTCTCGGCCCGCGGCGATCTGGGGAAGGCGCTGCTGCCGTCCCATGAGACTTCCGACTCGACGCTTGAAATCCGATTTCGGCAGGACCCGAGCCTGTGGGACGGCCGCTATGCCAACAACGGCTGGCTTCAGGAATTGCCGAAACCCCTGACCAAGTTGACCTGGGAAAACGCCGTACTGCTCAGTCCCAAAACGGCGAAGCGTCTGGATTTCAGGAACGGCGACCTGGCGGAACTGCTTTACCGCGAGCGCCAATTGATAGCCCCGGTCTGGATCATGGCCGGACATGCCGACGATTCCGCCACGCTTTACCTCGGGTACGGACGCAACCGGGCAGGACACGTGGGGAATCGCACGGGTTTCGATGCCTATCGGCTCCGGGCGTCCGATGCGCCATGGTTCGATTACGGCCTCGAAATCCGGAAAACCGGACGACCGCTTGACTGGCTGAACCTGCTGCCTTCGACGGGAAGAGCCGAGCTGGCCACGACGCAGCGTCACCACACGCTGGACGGCCGCGATTTGGTAAAGGTACTCACCCCGAAGACGCTTGCATCGGCCGGCGCACAATCCCCTGAGCATAGAGCCTCCCTCTACCCGGAATACCGCTACGAAGGCTATGCCTGGGCCATGGTCATCGACCTGAACGCCTGCATCGGCTGCAATGCTTGCGTCGTCGCCTGTCAGGCCGAAAACAACGTTCCCATCGTCGGCAAGGACGAAGTGCGGCGAGGACGGGAAATGCACTGGCTGCGGGTCGACCGGTATTACGCCGGGGAGCCGGACAACCCCGAGACCTACTTTCAGCCGGTCCCCTGCATGCACTGCGAGAAGGCCCCCTGCGAGCCGGTCTGCCCGGTGCAGGCGTCGATTCACGATTCGGAAGGACTCAACAACCAGGTTTACAACCGCTGCGTCGGCACCCGGTTTTGCCAATCCAACTGCCCCTACAAGGTTCGCCGTTTCAATTTCTTCGGCTACGCGGAAGCGCTTGGAATCAACGAGGGCGCGCCCAGTGTCCGGGCGGTCCGGAATCCGGATGTGACCGTGCGGAGCCGCGGCGTGATGGAAAAGTGCACCTACTGCGTCCAGCGCATCAGCGCGGCGCGGATAGCGGCGGAACAGGAAAACCGCCGCGTTCGAGACGGCGAAGTGCAGACGGCCTGTCAGGCCGCCTGCCCGACCCAAGCCATTATCTTCGGCGATCTGAACGTACCCGGCAGCCAGGTCGCCGCGCTCAGAACCGAGCCGCACCATTACGCCTTGCTGGCGGAACTGAACACTCAGCCGCGCACCACCTATCTCGCAAGACTGCGCAATCCCAATCCGGAGTTCGACGATGAGCCGGAAAGTTGAGCGGCAGACGGACCCGGAGCGCGAGCCGATCCTGCACCCGGCCGAGGATTATGCCTCCATCAGCCGCGAGATCAGCGATATCGTGTTGCAGCCCACGAGCGGAGCCTGGTGGCTGGGTTTCTGCTTGAGCGGCTTGGGCGTCCTGCTCTTCATCGTTGCCGCCGGTTATCTCTTCTCGGCCGGGGTGGGCATCTGGGGAATCAACACCACCGTGGTTTGGGGCTTCGACATCATCAACTACGTCTGGTGGATCGGCATCGGCAACGCCGGGACTCTGATCTCCGCCATGCTCTACCTCGCCCGCCAACCCTGGCGCACCTCGATCAACCGGTTCGCCGAAGCCATGACCATCTTCGCCGCATCCATCGCCGGCCTGTTTCCCCTGCTCCATCTGGGCCGGCCTTATCTCTTCTACTGGCTGGCGCCCTATCCGAACGTCATGGGCGTCTGGCCCCAGTTCCGCAGTCCCTTGGTTTGGGACATGTTCGCCATCGGCACGTACATCATCGTGTCGGTCTTGTTCTGGTATACGGGACTGATTCCGGATTTGGCCACCCTGCGCGACCGCGCCCGGAGCCACGCCGCCCAGCTGGTCTACGGCGCCCTGGCTTTGGGCTGGCGGGGGTCGGCGGCACACTGGAAGCATTACGAAAAAGCCTACGTCATATTGGCGGCACTCGCCGTGCCGCTGGTGGTTTCGGTACACAGCGTGGTCGGCTACGATTTTTCGACCGCGCTCATGCCCGGCTGGCGCTCGACCATCTTCGCGCCTTATTTCGTAGTCGGCGCGATGTTTTCCGGCTTTGCCATGGTCATCGTCATCACCATCGCCCTCCGCGCGGCATTCAAGCTGCACGCGTTCGTGACCCTCCGTCATCTGGACGCCATGGCGAAGATACTTCTCACGGCATCGCTGATCATGGGCTATTCCTACGGCATGGAAGCGTTCATGGCCTGGTACGGCACCGACGCGGACGAATGGCGCCAAACCGTCGCGACCGCAACCGGGCCCTATGCCCCCGCCTATTGGGGCATGCTGTTCTGCAACGTGGCGATACCGCAACTGTGCTGGTCGGCGCGCGTTCGGCGCAGCATTCCGGTGCTGCTCCTTGTCGCCATCCTGGTGAATATCGGCATGTGGCTGGAGCGCTATGTCATCGTGGTCAACATCCTGAGCCACGGTTTCATTCCTTCCCAATTCCGGCTCTATTTTCCGACTATCTGGGACTGGGCCACGATGCTCGGCAGCTTCGCGCTGTTTCTTTGGTTCTTTTTCCTGTTCGTCCGGTTCGTGCCCATGGTTCCCATGCACGAGGTACGCAAACTCGCCCATGAAATGGGAGAGCGCTCATGAATCCGAATCCCTCATTACTGGCCGAATTCGAGACCGCGGAGCAACTTCTGAACGCCATAGTCCGGACTCGCACCGCGGGCTACCGCCGCATCGAGGCTTATGCGCCCTTCGCCGTTCCGGGCCTCGACGAGGCACTGGATCTGCTGACGCCCCGCCTGACCCACTGGATGCTGATTTTCGGCATTTTCGGCGGAGTATTGGCTTTTCTGCTGCAAGCCTATCTGGCCGCTGTCGACTATCCCCTCAACGCGGGCGGGCGGCCTTATTTCAGCTGGCCGCCCTTTACAGTGTTGACCTTTGAGTTCACCGTGCTCGGAGCGGCGGTGGCGGGTTTCTTAGGGATGCTGGCGCTCAACGGTCTGCCCCGGCATTACCACCCGATTTTCGATGCGGAGGGCTTCGACCGGGCGAGTCAGGACCGGTTTTTCCTTTTGCTCGATTCCGACGATCCCGAGTTCGAACCGGATTCGACCCGCCGGTTTTTGGATTCGCTGAGTCCGGTAGCCGTCACGGAGGTGGGCCGTGGATCCGGGTAAGCGCGGCTTCCGCCACCATCTCTTGATTTTTCTGGGGCTTCTCATGCCATTGTTCCTGATCGGCTGCGAACGGGACATGGCCGATCAGCCCAAATACGAACCGCTGGAAGCAGCCGGCATTTTTCCCGATGACCAATCCGCCCGCCCCGTCGTCGCCGGCACGGTTGCACGGGATGCCGTCCTCGAACCCCGTCCCGAACAATCCCCTTTGCCGATGACCGAAACGGTGCTGAATCGGGGCCGGGAGCGTTACGACATTTATTGCGCCCCCTGCCATGGTCGAACCGGCGACGGACAGGGCATGATTCCGGAACGGGGATTTCCGTGGCCGCCCTCCTACCATAGCGACCGTTTGCGGAACGCTCCCGACAGTCATTACTACGACGTCATCACCAACGGATACGGGGTCATGTTTTCCTACGCCAACCGGGTCGCGCCGGACGACCGCTGGGCTATCGCCGCCTACATCCGCGCCTTGCAGCTCAGCCAGAATGCGACGCTCGAAGACGTTCAGGGCGCGGGGCTGGCGGACCGGCTCCGGGAGGCAAAATGACGGAGCGTTCGCACCGACGGATGCCCCCTATCCTGCTTCTGCTGATCGCGGGCGCTGCCTTGTGCGTTTGCCTTTTTAGACTGTGGTGGGCGCCGGAGGCTTTTTTCCGCAGCTACCTTCCGGCCTGCCTGTTCTGGGTTGGACTGCCATTGGGTTCCCTGGCGCTGCTGATGATCCATCGGTTGACGGGAGGCGGATGGGGCGTCTTCATCCGCCCCGTTCTCGAGACCGGTGCCGGAACTCTGCCGGTCAACGCGGTGTTGTTCCTTCCTCTGCCCTTTGGCCTCGCGCACCTCTATGCCTGGGCAAGACCCGATTGGATGGCTCTGAATATTCCCGGAGGACAAGCGACCTATTTGCAGGCGGGATTCTTCCTGATCCGCGAAGGAACGGTTTTCATGCTTTGGCTGGGACTTGCGTCCGCCTTGGAGCTTTGGCGCAACCGATCCGCCGAAGCCAATCTCAACCGGCGCAGCGCGCTCGGCTTGATCGTCTACGGCCTGACCGTGACCGTATTCGGCATCGATTGGATCATGTCGCTGGAACCCCGCTGGACCTCGACCAACTTCGGATTCCTTTCGGCCGTCAATCCCATGGTCGCTGCCCTGGCGTTCGCGGTCATGGCCAAGTGCCTTCTGGCACGAACCGGCCGCGATACCGTCGGGAACTCGGCTTCGCTATTTCAGGATCTCGGCGGATTGCTGCTGGCTTTCGTGCTGCTCTGGAGCTATCTGGCGTTTCAGGAGTATTTGACGATCTGGTCGGAAAACCTGCCCGACAAGACGATCTGGTATGTGCAACGGCTTAACGCGGCGGGGTGGCGGTGGTGGACTTGGGTCATGGCCGCCGTTTACGGTGCGCTGCCGTTTGCTCTGCTACTGTCCCGCACTCTCAAACGCAACCCGAGGCGCCTGATTTGGGCAGCGGGGCTGGTCCTTGCGGGCAATGCGCTCGACACCTATTGGCTGGTGCTGCCGAGCTTTTATCGGACCCCGGAAGAGCTCAGCCCTCTGGATGCCTTGCCTTTTATCGCGGTCGGCGGATTCTGGCTTTCGGCCTTTCTCTGGGCCTTGCCGCGAGCCCTGGCCGAATCCGAATCGGAGAAAATGCCCCATGGCTGAAGAGGACCGAGGCATCCCCCCTATCTTGGCCCCCGAAGCGGGCGAAGCCGACATCAGCACCAAGGCACTGATCGCCGCCCTGGTGATTTTCATGGTGGTGGTGATCGTCGCCAGTGCGGGCACCTGGCTGTTGATCAAACGCTGGGCCCACATCGAACCGACGCCTGTCCTGCCTCCCTCGCCGCAAGCCACGGCCAAGGTCGGGCCGCCGCTTCAGATTGCACCGGCGCTCGACCTTCGGGCCTTGCGGGCACGGGAGGACCGGCTGCTTCAGAGCACCGAGTGGATCGACCGCGACGCCGGCATCGCCCGTATTCCGATCGAGGAAGCCATGGCCTTACTCGTCAAACGCACCGAGCGGAAAGACGAACCGCGCATGGGCAATCCGGGAGACTGACGCCATGGCCGGCACGGACGCCGTTTCCGATACCCCGCTACTGCCGCAGGCTTCCACCTTGGCCGAGCGGGTGGATGCGCTGTTTTTTACCCTGGTCGGGGTGGACGTGCTCATGGTCCTGGTCCTGAGCGGACTCATCATCGGCTTCGCCGTTTATTACCGGCGCAGCGCCCGCGTGAACCGCACCACCAACGTCCCGGAAACCAAGACGGAGATCATTTGGAGCCTCGGGCTTTTGACGATATTTCTCGCCATTTTCGTCTGGGCCGCTCATCTTTACGTCACGGAAGAAAATCCTCCCAGGAATGCTTTGGAGATTCACGCCATCGGCAAGCAATGGATGTGGAAATTCGAACACCGGAACGGACAGCGGGAAATCAACGAACTCCACGTCCCCCTGGGCCTGCCCGTGAAGGTCGTCCTGGCGACCCAGGACGTGATCCACAGCTTTTTCGTGCCGGCTTTCCGGGCCAAGCAGGATGTGGTGCCGGGGCGCTACCGAACGGTCTGGTTCACCCCTAGCCGGATCGGCCGTTATCACCTGTTCTGCGCCGAATATTGCGGATTGGATCATTCCCGGATGCGCGGCCAGGTCATCGTGATGGAACCGGCCGAGTACGAAGCCTGGCTGGCGGGCGATAGCGGCGCCGAGTCGTTGCCGGTCCAGGGCGAAAAGCTGTTTTCCAGCCTCGGCTGTATCATCTGTCACGGTGCCGGCAGCAAGGTCGCGGCGCCCTCGCTGGCCGGAATCTTCGGGAAACCGGTGCCGCTGACAGGCGGCCAGACCGTGGTCGCCGACGAGACCTATATCCGCGATTCGATCCTGATGCCGGAAGAACAGGTGGTCTCCGGTTACGAGCCGATCATGCCGAGTTTCGTGGGGCGCGTGGATCAATCCGATTTGACCAAGCTGATCGCGTATATCAAGTCTCTTTCCCGGGAGGAAGCCCGCCCATGACGAGCGCCGACATCAGCCTGCCCAAGCATTATCTCAATCATGACTACAGCCTTAGGTCCTGGCTCACCACCATAGACCACAAACGCATCGCCTGGCTTTATCTCGTCTCGATCACGGCGTTCTTTTTCTTCGGCGGCGCGGCGGCGACACTAATCCGCTTGGAGCTGGCCACGCCCGCGGGCGATGTGGTCCAAACGGAAACCTACAATCGGCTGTTCAGCCTCCATGGCATCGCGATGGTGTGGTTTTTTCTGATCCCGTCCATTCCGGCAACGCTCGGCAATTTTTTGATCCCGATGATGATCGGGGCGCGGGATGTGGCGTTTCCGCGATTGAACCTCTTGAGCTGGTATTTGTACGTCATCGGCGGATTATTCACGCTGGCCATGGCGATCGCGGGCGGCGTGGATACCGGCTGGACCTTCTACACCCCTTTCAGCAGCCTGTTCGCCAACGGCCAGGTGGTGCTAGCCGTGGTCGGAGTGATCATCGCCGGTTTCTCGTCCATCCTGACCGGACTCAACTTCATCGTCACCATACACAAGATGCGGGCGCCGGGGCTTTATTGGACGCGCCTGCCCCTGTTCGTCTGGGCCAACTACGCCACGGCCATCATCATGGTTCTGGCGACGCCGGTTTTGGCCATTACCTTGCTTCTGATCGCTCTGGAGCGGATCTTCGGCATCGGTATCTTCGATCCGAAAGCCGGCGGCGATCCGGTGCTGTTCCAGCATCTCTTCTGGTTCTATTCGCACCCGGCGGTCTACATCATGATCCTGCCGGGCATGGGCGTGGTGAGCGAAATCATCACCTGCTTCGCCCGAAAACGCATCTTCGGCTACGACGGAATGGCCTTCGCGCTCCTCGCCATCGCGTTGATCGGCTTCCTGGTGTGGGGCCATCATTTGTTCGTGGCTGGCGAGTCGGTCTATGCCGGCGTGATTTTTTCGCTGCTCAGTTTCATGGTCGCCGTGCCCTCGGGAATCAAGGTGTTCAACTGGGCCGCCACGCTCTACAAAGGTTCCGTCTCGTTATCGCCCATTTCCACTACATCATGGTGGGCGGCATGGTGATGGCCTATTTCGGCGGACTGCATTCGAAACGCCTCTGGTGGCCCAAGATGACCGGCCGGATGTACCCGGACGTGTGGGGCCGCATTGCCGCCATTACCATCTTCGTCGGCTTCAACCTGACCTTTTTCCCGCAGTTCGTTCTGGGCTATCTCGGAATGCCCCGCCGCTACCACACCTATCCGGACGAATTCCAGCTGCTCAATGTGCTTTCCTCGGCAGGTGCGCCGGTTCTGGCGCTCGGCTATCTGCTGCCGCTGGTCTACCTTCTGTACTCGCTGAGATGGGGTACCGTCGCGGGTTCCAATCCCTGGGACGCCAAGGGCTTGGAATGGCAAACCCCATCGCCGCCGCCCGAGCATAATTTCGACCGACTGCCGGTCGTCACCGAGGAGCCCTACGCCTATGGCTTACCGAAGCGTGATCCCGACGCCGCCCGAGGCTGAGGCGAAACCCGCCCCTCAGTTCGACAGCCTGCGCCAGCAATATGAGGCGGACACGCTGGGCATGTGGATTTTCCTGGCCTCGGAAATCCTCTTCTTCGGCGGTCTGTTCATGACCTATACCATCTACCGGGCGGCCTATCCGGAGGCTTTCGAAGCCGCCAGCGGCCGTCTCGATTTTCTGCTGGGAGGACTCAATACCGCGATTCTGCTGACCAGCAGCCTGACCATGACCTTGGCCGACGACGCCGTTATGCCGCGAAACCGGAAGGCCCTGATCGGATGGTTGAGCGTAACCGCGCTTCTGGGCGCCGTTTTTCTGGCCATCAAAGGCGTCGAATATGTCCACGAATTCCGCGAACAACTCGCCCCGCTATTCGGCCGACCTTTCGAGTTTCCACAGCCTCATACCGAGCAGGCCCGGCTGTTCTTCAGCTTCTATTTCGCGCTGACCGGGCTTCACGCCCTGCACCTCTTTATCGGCATCGTGGTGGTTCTGGTGATGCTGGTGCTGGCGATCCGCGGGGCTCCGGGGCTCGAAGCCAAGGTGATCATCGCCGGACTCTATTGGCATCTGGTGGATCTGATCTGGGTGTTCGTGTTCCCGCTGCTCTATCTGGCCGCCCGCCATGGATGAGGGAAAACGCCCGAATCACCTCGGGGTTTGGCTAGTCCTTTTAGGTCTCCTGGGACTGAACATCGTTCTGTCCTTCCTGGACCTGGGTGTTTTAAACCCGATCCTGACGATCGCCATCGCGGCCCTCCAGGCCTTTGTCATCGTCACCTTCTTCATGTATATGCGGTCCGCCGCACCGGTGCCGAGGATCGCCGCCGCAATCGGTTTCTTCTGGCTATTTCTGATGATCGCCTTGACCATGACCGATTACCAAACCCGCTTCGAAGACATCGCCCTCGGCCGTCTGTTGCCCGAACCCGGCTGGGAGTCGCCGCCCGTCGGCGCGGTGCCGAATCCCCTGGCCGAATCGGACTACTCACCCGCACCGCTACAACCGGCGCCGACGCCTGCCCCTACAGCTTTCGATGCGGCTTCCGGCGAACACATCTACGTATCCGTCTGCATCGTCTGCCACGGTGAAGGCCTCGGTGAGGCGCCGCGCGCCGGGGACAAAGCCGCCTGGCTGAAACGTATGGAACAAGGCGTGGATACTCTGGTTGCCCATGCCTTCAACGGCTTCAAAGGTATGCCACCTAAAGGCGGACATCCCGAACTGAGCGAACAGGATATCCGTAATGCCGTCGGCTATATGCTGTACGCCTCCGGCATCGAATTGCCGCGGCGAGCGGGCAGCAAGATCGAGTCCGATTAGCCGGGAACGGGTTCTTACCGTCCGGTTTGATGCCCAATGCCGTTAAGTCAAGCCCTACCTCGTCATGCCGGCATGGAAGGGCGATTCGACATTGTCCCGGCCTTCGATCCATGTATTGCCCATCTTGATCGAGTTAATAAATCAATTACTTACAATGAGCGTGTAAGCATGAACTGACATCGAACACACCTGTCAAGTATTGACAGTGGATAACTCGGAAAGAAAAGCCAAGAGGCGAAGTTTGCGAACCCTCGAAAAGGGTGCGGCGTCGGCCTACGGGAGACAAGGTGAAGAATTGGTGAGGTGCCACGGGCGCAAACCACGAGAATGGAGCCAGGCACTACAATAGTTTGTAGTTGTATCATGTGTCCGTAGTCCCCATTTTACATCGCACGGGGCGCTCTGTTACGCGGATGGCAGATGAAGCCGAGGTACCGGATTAAAAGGAAAAAACAAACCATGAAAACGGCAAGTGTATATCGGAACTATTATCGCCAAAGAACGGCAAATCAATGGCATAAAGCCGAAACCGAAGTCGGAGATCCAGGCGCAATCAGGCCATTCCTCGCCGGCAATTGGAAAATGAACATGATTCCAAGATCGGGGGTCGCACTCGCTGCAAGAATCTTCGACCTTTGCAAAGGCGTAAAGGATGTCGATATCGGCTTGGCCCCTCCCTTCACCGGGCTCTCTACCCTCGCCGATTACATCAAACCGGATTTTCTCCGGACGGAATACGGTCTTGGACGAAACGTGTTCCTGCTGGCGCAGGATACGTTCTTTGAAGCCAAGGGCGCGTTCACGGGAGAAATCTCATCCGAAATGCTCGCGGCGATCGGCGTTGACCGCGTCATCATCGGACATTCGGACCGCCGGACCAACCTCGGGAAATATTTTGGGTTCGGGCCCAGTATCGCGAAACGGCTATCCAGAAGTTTTCTTTTACAAGAGCTGGAACAGCTCAAAGCAAAAGAAGACGCGGATCGGCAAATTCTGACGGCCCTTGAGCATCTGGCTGCCGAAAAGAACCAGGACGTTCTTGCGGGAATACAAAGATTTCTGGAAGAAGAGCTAATCGAGCGGGCCGGAGAAAGCGACGAAACCATACAGAAAAAAGTTCAGGCGTCCCTGGCCCACGGTCTTCAGGTAATCCTCTGCGTCGGCGAGAACAAGGAAGCCAGGGAAACCCATGAAACCTTCAATCTGCTGGATCGGCAGTTAAGAATGGCGCTTGAGGTCGTTTCGCCGAGAACCGTGAGCGAGGTGGTGATCGCTTACGAGCCGGTATGGGCTGTCGGAGAGGGCGCAGAACCCGCCAAACTGGAACAGATCAGCGAAGTGCACGACTTTATCCGGAATCTGATAATGGACCTGTACGGCGAGCAAATCGCTTCGTCGATCAGGATTCTGTATGGCGGCAATGTGAAACCCGACAATATCGCCGACATCATGAGTCTTGCGGGAGTGGACGGCGCCCTGGTGGGCGGGGCAAGTTTAAAGGCCTGTGATTTCGCGCAAATAATCAGATTCGGCCTGAATTCTCCATGCTCCTGAATCCGGTCTCCGAATACTCCCGGCCGAAGACCCATCATCGGGCGCCACAAGCTATGGCTTGCTCGCGCCGCAGTCCTATCGAAGCACGCCGGGAACGAGTGCTCTAAGCTGCGGCGGACTACGCCTCGCTATTCCGCTACCAACTCTGAATCATTCATGGTCCCGAGCGGTCTTCGAGTACCCCTGGCCGAATCCCTCCATAACTGGACTCTCCGTCCCACGAGATACGCTTTTTCAGGTCGCGACGCTTCGAAGTACGGCCGGAAACAAATGATCTAAACTAAATCAGCAAAAAAACTTTGGGATAGAACTACGCTCGGGAATCGATCAGGCGCCACATCAAGCGGGGGCCTTAGTCCGCAAGTCACAGTTGCCATCACACGCTACACGGATCATGCAAAACCGAACCGATCTTTTAGTTTTTTTGCTCCTGATGGTTTGTCCCTTTAGCGCGCATGCCGCGGGGAATTTCAGCAACTGGACAGAGACCTTTCAGGTTCACGGATTTCTCGAGCAAGGTTTCGTAGCCACTTCCGGGAATCGATTTTACGGCAACAGCACGCACGGAAGCTTCGATTTGACGCAAGTCGGGTTGAACGCATCGACCCGTCCCTTCAACAATATCCGCTTCGCGGTTCAAGGCTTATATCGCCGCGCCGGCGAGCAAATACCTGAAGAACTGCGACTCGATTACGGCCTAATGGGCGCCTCGAAAAACCTGTCTGCTGAGATAATGGCTATCTCTCAACCCATGCAAGAAGCCCCACCATGAAGATCAAAGAGAGCCTGTTTGCTGCTGAGGAACGAGAAGCCAAGCTCGACCGACTCGGAGATGTGTTGCA
>NZ_DASPLO010000048.1:0-1089 GCF_035627495.1 Methylocaldum sp. | reverse complement strand
CACTCCGCCTTCGCGGTGCTTTTCACCTTTCCCTCACGGTACTGGTGCACTATCGGTCGCCAAGTGTGTTTAGCCTTGGAGGGTGGTCCCCCCGGATTCCCACGGGATTCCTCGTGTCCCGTGGTACTTGGGATCCGTCTGCGGTCTTCGCCCTTTCGCTTACGGGGCTGTTACCCCCTGTGGCCGGCCTTTCCATGCCTGTTCAGCTAGAGCTCTGACATCGCACGATGACGTCCCGCAACCCCGCCCTCACTTGCGTGAAGACGGTTTAGGCTACATCCCCGGTCGCTCGCCGCTACTGGGGGAATCTCTTTTGATTTCTTTTCCTCGCCCTACTGAGATGTTTCAGTTCAGGCGGTGCCCTCCTCATGCCCTATGGATTCAGGCATGGGTGACCAGGCATTACCCTGGCCGGGTTGCCCCATTCGGAAATCCCCGGATCTACGCTCGCTTGCAGCTCCCCGAGGCTTATCGCAGCTAACCGCGTCCTTCTTCGGCACTTGGCGCCAAGGCATCCACCGTGTGCCCTTTGTAGCTTGACCTCTTCTCGAGGTGTTCTACTCGGCAAACACATACCTGTGAATGCTTCACATTTCACCACTGTACAGTTTTCAAGGTACAAGAAGCCCGAGTTTCCTCGGACCCTCAAAACTAGAAGTGTAGAGTTTGGAGCGTTTCGCACGCTTGTTGGTTTCCCTCGTGACCGTTTTGGTGGCCCCGAGTATCGACCAGGAAGTCGCACCACTCCCGCTGCTAGGCAGGTGACGATGTGGCGACATGTGCGCCACATCGGCGCCCCACTGGACAGTGGGGGGTAGGTGCGGGGGGCGACAGCCCCCTGCTCTTCCTTAGAAAGGAGGTGATCCAGCCGCACCTTCCGATACGGCTACCTTGTTACGACTTCACCCCAGTCACCGGCCCCACCTTCGGCGGCTGCCTCTCTTTCGAGTTAGCTCACCGACTTCGGGTGTTACCAGCTCCCATGGTGTGACGGGCGGTGTGTACAAGGCCCGGGAACGTATTCACCGCGGCGTGCTGATCCGCGATTACTAGCAACTCCGGCTTCACGCAGGCGAGTTGCAGCCTGCG
>NZ_DASPLO010000047.1:0-2408 GCF_035627495.1 Methylocaldum sp. | reverse complement strand
CGTCAACGTATAGTTGATCTGGGTCACCAGCAAGTATTGGCAGTAATCCAGACGTGTGATGGGCTTCTTTTCCATCCCGCTCTGACGCGCTCCGCTCCAACAAGTGCCCTCCCAATCCCAGTTTTTGCGTAAGTCCTATTTATTTTATTTTGACATCAAAGTAGACATGACCGAATTTACTGCATCATTGAGGCCTATCCTCTTCGGCGAGCTGCTGCTTGATCACTTTCCAGACGGCTCGGTTGTGCTGGGTGGAGCCCCATTGAACGTGGCCTGCCACCTCCGGGGATTGGGCATACAACCACTGCTGGTAAGCCGGATTGGCGACGACGAAGAGGGACGGCTCGTTCGAGAGGCGCTCCAATTCTGGGATTTGGACGAACAAGGCGTGCAAACCGACCCCGAACGCATCACGGGGGCCGTGCAAGTACAGCTCGAAAGAGGTGAACCGGTATTCCGCATCGAACCCGACCGGGCTTACGACTTCATCGAAGCGCACGACGTCCCTCAATTCCCGATGGGAGGCGCCATCCTGTACCACGGAACCTTGGCCGTGAGAAATCCGGTTTCACGCCAGGCGCTGGATTACCTCATCAAACGTCATCGCCCCCCGGTATTTCTCGATGTCAACCTGCGCTCGCCCTGGTGGCAGGCCGAGGAATTGCGGACGCTGCTGGAACGGGCGAACTGGATCAAACTGAACGCGCAGGAATTGGACGTGGTAGCGGATATCTACCGCTTGCCCGGCAAGCTTCCCGAAGAGCGGGCCGAAGCGTTGCGAGCCCTTTGCCGCGCCGAATACATCGTGGTGACCCAGGGCGAATCAGGGGCTTTCGCCGTCTGTGCCGCTGGAGACGTTGCTCGGGTGCGCGCCGACGCATCGGTAACCGTCGTGGATACCGTCGGGGCGGGGGACGCCTTCAGCGCCGCGCTGCTACTCGGCCTGATTTGGCGCTGGCCTTTGCAGGACACCCTGGAGCGGGCTCGAGATCTGGCCGGTTTCATTTGCGGTGTACGGGGCGCCGTCAAACGCGACTTTGGTTTTTATCGAAGGCTACGCGAGTCATGGAGGATATAATGACGGGACATCGGCTCGGAGAGGACCAGAGGCGCTCAGGCGCGCGGCCGAGTTCGCAACGACCGTCCCCGCCTTCCGGCGGCATGTCAGCTGCCCGGAACGCAGGGATGCCCTAACCTACTTGCAGGTGGTCCGCAGCCTGCAATTTCACCGACTAGCAGGAGCAACAACGTGAGCCAGGCTCAACCACCCACCGGCGCACCAATGGAAATTCACGAGCAGGTGCTGGTGGAGCTCAGACGCATCGTGCAGGCGCTCGATTTACAGTCCAAGCAGTTGCAGAAGGCGGGCTTGACCGGCTCGCAACTGCTGGTGCTCCGCGCCTTGGAAAAACGGGAGGCATTGACGGCCTACCAACTCAGCCGAGCCGTCAGCCTCAGCCAGGGAACCATCACTTCGATCCTGGACCGCCTCGAACTGAAGGGCCTAATCCGGCGCGCGCGCAGCCCGGAAGACAAGCGGCGCCTGACCATCACCCTCGCCGCCGCCGGCCGGGATGCCCTCCAGCACGCCCCCTCGCTGCTGCACGTCAACTTTCTGGCGGCGTTCCGGCAGTTGGCCGACTGGGAGCAGACCCTGATCCTGTCCAGCTTGCAGCGGGTGGCCGGCATGATGGACGTGTCGGCAAACAAGGCCAAGCCGCTGCAGGATCCGGACGGCATCAAAGAAGAACTGGGATTTCTTGCGGAAAACAGCGGCGAGATCGGGTGCTGAACCGCAACGCTCCCCGCCGGATTCGCTCCCGCCCCGGCCTCTCCGACCGGGCTCAGGACAGCTCTCCCCCAATCCCAAGGAGGGAAAAGATGCTCTTTAACAACCCGGATTTTGCGTTTTCAAAGCGGCGATTCGCCGGTAGAATTTCGACCGGTGTTTTTTGCCAGTTCTAACAATGAGTTAGAAATGGTTGTTCCCCACGCCTGTGGGGATGAACCGTGGGATTGTGAACGGAAGATTTATTATCTGAACTGTTCCCCACGCCTGTGGGGATGAACCGTTGCGCTTGGATGAGCGATGAGCCGGAGGCAGCTGTTCCCCACGCCTGTGGGGATGAACCAGTCATGGGCGAGGAATCGCTCTTGTCCCGTACCTGTTCCCCACGCCTGTGGGGATGAACCGGGTTAATGCGCTCCCGCTGGAGGGAATACCCGCTGTTCCCCACGCCTGTGGGGATGAACCGATGGTTGGCACTCTAGAGCATTTTCACGTCGGCTATACGGCATAACCGGCGTTCCGGAAGTAGTTCGTGCATTCGGCCGGAGTCAGCTGATTCAACAGTTCGCCGATGGCGTCCCCAATCGCCTCGACGGTGCGTTGCCCAGCCTTGCGGAGC
>NZ_DASPLO010000046.1:0-15737 GCF_035627495.1 Methylocaldum sp. | reverse complement strand
GTCAACGTATAGTTGATCTGGGTCACCAGCAAGTATTGGCAGTAATCCAGACGTGTGATGGGCTTCTTTTCCATCCCGCTCTGACGCGCTCCGCTCCAACAAGTGCCCTCCCAATCCCAGTTTTTGCGTAAGTCCTATAAGAGATAATTTCTTGTTGATTGAGTATGAAGAAGACTCGATCTCACAAGAAATTTCTGAGCACGATATAGATTTGGAGGGATTCTCAACTATTAGAATTAATAAAATTAAAACTGACGACTTCTCGTCAATATATAGATCAATAGCTGAGCTTACATTGCCTATATCTGCGATGGATGTAAGGAAGGTTCAAAGTATTGTCAAAGAGATATATGCTGGCGGAGATATAAAAGTAAACATCACCGAAGATCTCGACTCTTTGAATAATGGTGACAGAATAATCGCTATTGGCTCGCATAAGACTATTAGCTATCAATATCATACGTCTGCCGAGATGATGGCTAATTATTTTAGTATTATTGATGAGTCTAATTCTCAGCTTCTTGCTTTGATAAATAAGTACACTATTCAAGGTCAGCAATATTTTCCTGTATTTGGATTTAGCTCAATAACAAGCGAAATAGAGCAAGTTGAAAGGCTTAAGCAGCAGCAAATGGAAAAGGTGCAGTCAGCACTTAATTCGATTAGTGAGTCTTGCAAAACAGATAAATCAACGATTGATGACATACTTGGAGATGAGTCTATTACCGCAAGCAATAAAAATAATGCAATTCTATGGTCATTGATGAATGGAAAAATATCGCTAGCTGACACCGAAGCCTATTTGAAGTCGTTTGAAAATAAATCGGATACACCTTACAGGAAGCTTTTGTGCGCTTATGATCTTAAGAAATATTCTAATTAGCCTGCGTAGGGCGCAATAGCTTACCCGCGTATTCCGCCGCATGGGGCGTTCCGTTCGGCGCATTACGCTAAAGCTAATGCGCCCTACACGACCTAAAAATAATATGTGAAAAGCGTTGCGAGCGGTCCGCACAACAGCTTTTCACACACACTCTAAGCTCCAGAGCCCGATGAATTCCGCCGCCTGTCGTAATAGGCGCGCACGCAACGGAGCACTTCATAGCTGTATTTGCCGTCCAGGGCCTGGTACAGCGGCTTGAGTGCGCGCCGTTGATCTTCCGGCAGAGTCTGCCAAACCGCTTCTATTGCTCCCACCTCCGAATCGCTTAAGCCCACCACTTCGCTGAGTTCAACGACCCCGCTTTCAATCGCCCGGGCCAGATGGCCATAGACGGTGGAGACCGTCAACCCACGCTGATAAGCGATCTGTTCGGCATTCATGCCGAGCCGGAATAGCGCCAGGCTTTCATCCGCCGTCGTACTGGCGGTCGAGGCCGAACCGTCGCTGCTTCCGTGTTCCAGAATGACCGACAGAAATTCGTCGCCATAAAGCTCCAGCTTGCGCTCGCCGATGCCCGCCAGCCGGCTCAGTTCGGTTCGGTTTGCGGGTCTCGATTGGACCATTTCCATCAGAACGGCGTCTTGAAAAATCACGTAAGCGGGCACGTCCTGTTGCTCGGCGAGCGTGCGCCGTAAGGTGCGTAATGCCTGCCAAAGGCGTTCGTCGGCCGGGTTGGAAAAGCGCGCGACGGTCTGGCGGCGCCCGCTCGAAACCTCCTTGTAACTATCCCGCCTTAACCGGATTGCGACGTCGCCACGCAGCACCGGCCGGCATTCTTCGGTCAGGCGCAGTGCGCCGTGGGCCTCCCAATCCACCGTCAAATAGCCTTGGGCGATGATCTGGCGGAATACCGAGAGCCACTGCTTCTCGTCCATACTTTGACCGATGCCGAAGGTGCTGAGCCGATCATGGCCCAGGCGCGGTATTCTCTCGTTGAGCTTGCCGCGTAATACGTCGATGATGTGGTGAGCGCCGAAGCGCTGGCCGGTACGGTAGACGCAGGACAGCGCCTTGCGGGCGGCGTCGGTGCCGTCCCAGGTGTCCGGCGGGTTGAGGCAGTTGTCGCAGTTGCCGCAGGGTTTGTCGGCGATTTCGCCGAAATAACGAAGCAAAGCCTGTCTCCGGCAACCGGTCAACTCGCAGAAGCCGAGCATCGAATCGAGTTTGTGGCGCTCGACCCGCTTATGCAATTCATCGGCTTGGGAGCCTTCCACCATCTGCCGCAGGGTAATCACGTCCTGCAGGCCGTAGACCATCCAGGCATTGGCCGATAAGCCGTCGCGTCCCGCGCGCCCGGTCTCCTGATAATAAGCTTCGAGGCTCTTGGGCAAGTCGAGGTGCGCGACGAAGCGGACGTTGGGTTTGTCGATGCCCATGCCGAAGGCGATCGTCGCCACGACGATAACGCCTTCCTCCATCAGGAATCGCCGCTGGTTTTTCTGGCGTTTCTCGGCGGAAAGACCGGCATGGTAGGGCAGAGCGGAAAACCCTTGGGTGCGGAGCCATTCCGCGGTCGATTCCACTTTTTTTCGCGACAGGCAGTAAACGATTCCAGCGTCTCCGGGATGTTCGTTTCGGAGAAACTGAACCAGTTGCCGGCGCGCGTCCTGCTTGGGCGATATCCTATAGCGTATGTTCGGCCGATCGAAACCGCTGCAAAAGACCTTGGCATCCTGCAGACCGAGGCGCTCGACGATCTCGTGCCGGGTTCGCTCGTCGGCGGTGGCTGTCAGCCCGACTCGGGGAATATGGGGAAAACGTTCGTGCAGCAAAGACAGCTGCCAATAATCCGCGCGGAAATCATGCCCCCATTGCGACACGCAATGCACTTCGTCTATGGCGAAAAGGCTGACTTCAGCCCGCCCAATGAGCGCCTGCACGCGCTCGGTCAAGAGGCGTTCGGGCGCAACGTAGAGCAGGTCCAGTTGGCCGTTTAGAAATGTCTGCTCGACCTGGCGCTGGATTTCATAGGGTAGGGTAGAGTTCAGAAATGCGGCTCGAACACCCAGTTGAAGCAGGGTTTCGACCTGATCCTGCATCAGGGCGATCAGGGGCGAGACGACGATGCCCGTGCCCGGACGGATCAGGGCGGGGATTTGATAGCAGAGCGACTTGCCGCCGCCGGTGGGCATGAGCACCAGCGCGTCGCCTCCGGCCGTCAGGTGATCGATGACGGCGCGCTGCTGGCCGCGAAATCGGTCATAGCCGAAGACACTCCGCAAAACCTGAAGGGGGTCTTTCGGCATGAACCGTTCCGCTGCCGTAAGCACCGTCTATTCGGCTAAGAATGCAGCATCTGTTTCAGTTCCAGCGATTGGGACAGAGCGGCTTCGACGTCTTCGGCCAGCACGTTGAAATGTCCCATCTTGCGGCCGATGCGGGCCGTCTTTTTGCCGTAAAGATGAAGCTTGACGTTGGGCTGGCTCAAAAGCTTGTCCCAAGCCGGTTCGTCGTCCCGCCAGATATCGCCCAAGAGGTTGACCATCACCACCGGGCTCAACAAGCGAGTATCCGCGGGCGGCAATCCGCACAAAGTCCGAACTTGCTGCTCGAACTGGCTGGCGGCGCAGGCATCCAGGGTGTAATGGCCGCTGTTGTGAGGACGCGGCGCGATTTCGTTGATGACCAGATCGCCGTTGTCCAGGACGAAGAATTCCACGGCCAATACGCCGATGTAATCCATCGCTTGAGCGAGCCGGAGAGCCATCTCCTGCGCGCGCGCCGCAATGGCCTGCGTTACCCGGGCCGGCACGATGCTGACATCGAGAATTCCCGATTCGTGCTGGTTTTCCGCCACGGGAAAACACCTCACTTCGGTCGGCGAAGAACGCGCGATGATGACCGAAATCTCGGTCTTGAGATTCAGTTGCCGCTCCAACACGCAAGACTTCCCGCCCAGTTCGGCAAATGCGGATCTTGCTTCTTCAGCCGTTTTCACCCGAATTTGCCCTTTGCCGTCGTATCCTAGCCGCGCCAGCTTCAGAATTCCGGGCAAATACCCCTCCAGGTTTTGATCGAGGTCTGCGGCGCGCTCTATGGCAAGAAACGGGGCCACCTGAAGTCCGGCACCGGAAATGTAACGCTTCTCTACGATACGGTCCTGCGCGATCGAAACACATTCAGCCGAGGGGCTTACGCGTACGCGCTGCGCCAAGTAGTTGAGGCTATCGGCCGGGATATTCTCGAATTCCGTGGTGACCGCGGCGCAGGTCTCCGCCAACCGGTCGAGCGCCGCCCGGTCATCGTAGGCGGCCCGGATGTGCGCATCGGCCAATCCGCCGGCCGGACTGTCGGTATCGGGGTCCAGCACGGTAACTCGATAGCCTATGGCTCGCGCCGCCATGGTGAACATGCGGCCCAATTGGCCGCCCCCCAGGATGCCGAGCATGGCATTCGGTAGAATATGTTTCATCGTCGATATGGTTAATGAGGGATTTACAGGAGCAGGGCGATATACATCGGCCAACCGTGTTTGTTCTCGGTTAGCCCAGGAATAGCTTTTCTCGGAAAATTAACGGTTCGCTGCGGGCGCTTATATCACTCGATTTCCGGCAGCGTCAGCGCCAAGACGGTTTCCGTCTGCCGAAGACGAAAATCCCGGAGTTTAGCGGCCAAGTCCGAATCGTGGGCGGCGAGCAGTGCGACCGCGAATAAACCGGCATTCACAGCGCCCGCTTCGCCGATGGCGAAAGTCGCAACCGGCACGCCCTTCGGCATCTGGACGATGGAGTACAGGGAGTCTTGGCCCTTCATGTATTTTGTGGGTACGGGAACACCCAGCACAGGCAAGATGGTTTTTGCCGCCATCATACCGGGCAAATGCGCCGCGCCGCCCGCGCCGGCGATGATGCATTTGAGGCCGCGCTCGGCCGCTGTTTCGGCGTACTGGAACAATAAATCCGGTGTCCGATGAGCGGAAACCACTTTTGTTTCGAACGGGATATTAAAATCTTTCAGCTGACGGGCGGCATGCTGCATGATCTCCCAGTCGCTGTTGCTACCCATGACGATGCCGACGTGAACCATTGGATATCCGCTCTATACAATCAAAAACTAAAGATTTTATCCCGATTCCTTCTCGTACGCTAAGACGGACAGATCGCCGCTTTTTAACCGGGCACCATTATCCCAATCGTCGGAATCGCCGCCGCTAAATTTCGTGGAAATATCAAAATTGAGCGCAAAGACTTCAATCGATCCTGCCGAGGCCGCGCATTTCGACCGATTGGCCCATGCCTGGTGGGACTCTGACGGTCCATTCTGGCCCTTGCATCGCCTTAATCAATTGCGGGTCGGGTATATTTCCGACCATTTGCTGTCGCGATTCGGCCGCAGCGCAAATCAAGCCGAGCCTCTTCGGGCGATTCGCATCCTGGACATCGGTTGCGGCGGAGGGCTATTGAGCGAAGCGATGGCGAGGCTTGGCGCGGAGATACATGGCGTTGATATGGTGGAGAAGAATATCCGCGCCGCACAGCGCCATGCGGAAGAAAGCGACTTGAAAATCCGTTATGAATGCGGAACCGCCGAAGCTTTGATCGAACGGGGCGAATCCTACGATGCCGTCTTGAACCTCGAAGTCGTCGAGCATGTGGCCGATCTGCCGCTGTTCATGAAGGCTTGTGGTGAACTGGTGAGGCCGAGGGGGCTCACGGTCATCGGCACGATCAATCGCACGGCGATGTCCTTCCTCGCCGCGATTGTGGGCGCCGAATACGTGCTGCGCTGGCTTCCCAAGGGGACCCATCGTTGGCGCAAGTTCCCTAGGCCGAACGAACTGGAAGACCTGCTGCGGGACGGCGGCCTGCGTGTTTTCGACCGCACCGGCGTCAAAGTTAACCCCTTCACCCGGCAATTCCGGCTAAGCTCCGGTATGGGCGTCAACTACATGCTGGTCGCCGAGAAATCGGGCTGATCGGCGCAATTCTCGACCCGCTCCATGCGCTTGCGCCAATGTCGGTCCAGATATATCCGGCGAAAATCGAAGATCGCTTCTAAGCGCGCACGGATGAACAGGGCATGCACGAGCCGCCCTATCCAGCCGAAGGGCATCGCATAGTACACCGTATCCTCCATTTCGATCCCGCCATCCGTTTCCCGGAAACAGTGCTCGTGATACCAGAAGCGAAAAGGGCCGACGCGCTGCTCATCGACAAACCGATACGGGGCGTCGACGTGCTTGATTTCGGTTACCCAAGTCATGGGAATTCCTGCCACCGCGGCAATGCGATAACTGATGATCAGGCCGGAATGGATATCGTTCGGTACGCTTGAAGTAATCCGAAACTTGAGAAAGGCCGGCGTGATGCTTTCCAGATTCCGGGGCGTCGAGAAGAACGGCCAAGCTTCCTGCAGGCTGATGGGGAGTTTTTGCTTGCGGTTCAGGCGGTACACTTTCATCTCGTTTGAGTTACCGTTATTGGCTATTTGTCGAATTGTTGTTAACCCCCGGCGCGAAAGCCACTCCCCGAATCCGGTGAACCTTACAACATGAATGATTCACATCTCACGGTTCTCTATGACGGTGGCTGCCCAATGTGCAGCCGGGAAATCGCCCATTATCGACGAATCGACCGCGCGCAGCGCATCCGTTGGGTCGATATTACCCAGCCGGGAGCCGGGCTCGAAGCTTATGGCGTAACGCAATCGGAGGCGATGGCGGTGTTTCATGTCGTCGACCGGTCCGGCGAAATGCACAAAGGCGTGCGCGGATTCCTGGTTTTGTGGGACGAGTTCCCGCGTTACCGCTGGTTGGCGAAACTTTTTCGGGCGCTCCATCTGATTCCGTTTCTCCAATGGGGCTACGACCGCTTTGCGCGTTGGCATTTCAAGCGCCGTTGCGGGGAGGGAATCTGCCATTGAGATTGCGCCAGTGAGGAGTACCGCCATCGTTTGGTTTCGCCGGGATCTCCGCCTGGCGGATAACCCTGCGCTCCATGAGGCATTAGTTAGATAGAGCCGAGCAGGTCATCCCTGTCTTCATCGACGCTCCCGATGAGGGTTGCGGATGGCCTATCGGCCGCGCCAGCCGGTGGTGGTTGCACCATAGCCCGCGCGGCACTGGACGCTTCGCTACATAGGCTCGGTTCGCGCCGTGTCATCCGACGCGGGCTGATTCTGCGGAGTCTTCAGGCACTGATCGATCACATCGTTGACTTGAAGCTCAGCCGTAAGCGAGCGTTGGACGCATTTGGGCGGATCGCGGATGCTTCCCGCAAAACGGAAACCCATTTTCATAGCGGAACGGAGTGAACGCGTTGCGACGCTTGGCCTTTCGGGCGACGCCGTTGCGTTTGTCCGACTTCAGCGAACGGTAATTTCCGCGACCATCCCTGTCGGGTAATGTCCGGGAATATGGCAGCCGATCTCGAATTGCCCGGACTGATCGAATCGCCAAACCAGCTCCTTCGTTTCACCGGGTTCCACGGTTACGTAGCTTGGCCCGTCATGGGCCATGCCGGGATTTGTTATCATCTCCGCGGCGTGAGTCTGCTGTTCCGCAGCAGTGCCGATGACCGCCTCATGCGTCAATCGGCCGGGGTTGAAAACGACCAAGCGTACCGTTTCTCCGCGGTTTACCGTAAACGACGAGGGTTCGTATTTCATGCTGTCGAGCGTTTTGATTTCGACCGTGCGCGTTACTTCGTCGGGTTTGCCGGTTTGACCGGCAGCAGATGTCCCATGACCGAAATGAGCCTCGGGATGAGCTTGATTTCTTGAACCCGACGAAGTCGGCGATTCGGGATTCTGCGCCTGCACGGTGACGGCAGACATGACTAAAGCGAGGGCGGCCACGGGATAGATCGAACCTGACTTCACGGTATCTTCCTTGTCGAAAGAATTCAAAAACATTTCCGGATATGAAGCCCCAAAATTAGGGTGCCGGGAATTTCCTAAAATGGATTCTGTTTACCAGTATCGGACCATTCATGTCCAGCATCCTTATTTCACTTTTCCGGTACTTGGAAACGGTGGACGATCGCCGGGTTTGGCAACTTCGTACCAGGCTACAAACCGCTCCGTTTCCGGCTCGCCTTCCTCCGGAGCCCATGCGGCAAAGTCTTTGTCCTCGACGGGCCGGTAGGGGCCCAGTTTGACCTCGAATATTACCGTTTCAGGCGCCAGAGCCACCACGGCGTGCCACGTGTACGGTGGAATTTCTACCGCCATGTCGCCTCCCGATGCACTCAGGTCGATTCGCTCCAAGACGGTTCCGTTCTCGTCGAAGGTAATGATGGAAAAAGCGCCGCGCACCGCCAGCATTAACTCCCATCCCTCCGGACGCGCATGCCGGTGAGGGCGGACGTAAGTGCCCGGCTCCACGGCATTGAACAGGCGTTGGATCGGGTCATCCGGGACGCGGTGAATGTTTAGATTTTTCCGGAGCCTGGGAGAGGCCGCGGCCTCGCTGCTCAAGCGGAGGAGCTGTCTGTCGCTGATTGTTTTCAAATCGTCCATGGTCGTCTCCTGATGCGGCGCCGGCAAGCGCTTTGCGAAGTGAGTTCAGTTTGGCTTGCCGGAATTCGCCGGGTGTTTGTGCGTCTCAAGTCTGACATTTCTGTTCGAGTGTCGGCAATGATGAAGGAAACCTAACAGCCGGGTCCTGTCCGTAGAATTGCGCAAGGAGATCGTAGACCGCCGGATATTCCTTGCGCACCAAGCCTGGCACTTCGAAAAAATATTCGCTGAGCACCGCGAAAAATTCGCCCGGCCCCTCGGCGGCATAGGGGTCTATGAGAGTGTCCTCCGCCTGGTCCACGCGAGCGTTGAAATCGGTAAACGCGGCCGTGAAAACGTCGGTCCAGACCTGCCGGTCCATCCCGCGATGCAAGATAGGAAAACCGTCGGCTGTTCCATTGAGCATGTCCAGCTTGTGGGCCATTTCATGGATGACGACGTTGTAGCCCTCACAATGCCCGGAACCCCGGACGTCCGCCCAGGACAGTATGACCGGCCCGCGCTCCCAGGATTCGCCAGTCACTAGGTCTTCCCATTCGTGCATGACGCCGATGTCGTCGAACGCCGAGCGAGGCCGTATGAATCCGCCGGGATACACGACCACCGTGCGCCAGCCTTCGTACCAGTCGAAGTCCAGGTTAAGAATCGGGAGACAAGCCAGCGCGGCGATTCGGGTGCGCACCCGGTCGTCCAACCTCATCCCGCCGGCCGGCTCGAAGATCTTTTCGTGCACAAAAAAGGTGGACAATTGGCGCAGGCGCTCCCGCTCGCCGGTGCTCAGATACTTAAAAATCGGCAAATCCGCGAGCGACGAAAGCCAGGTCGATTCGGGTATCAGTCCGCGCTGAAGAAGTTTCCTGCGACGCCGCCGACGGAGTAGGCGAAGGGGAGAGAGCATGGTCAACCCAATACCGGGCCCTGGCGGTCGCCGCTCATCGCGGCGCACAGCATGGCTTCGGTAGTCCGGCACATGCTCCACGCGGCGTTGCGGTCGACGGCGATCCAACCGTATTCACGGTTTCGATTGACGGCTTCCCGGTAGGTCAACTCCGAAGCTTCCACGATGCTGCGGCCATCCCGCACGCGGGTTTCCAAACGTACCGCGACACCGTCGTCGACGATTTGTTCGCCGACGCCGGTGCAACTGACGGCGGCATGACCGGAGGCATAATTGCCCGCGACCGTCGCCGAATCGGATACCCGTTCGGGAAAGTTGAACCGGCCGCCGCCGGTAGACGTGGCGGCCGCCAGACGGCCCAGTTTGTCCAAGACGACGGCGCCTACCGTACCGGTGCCGCTCGACGTCCCGGTTTGTTGTTCCAGGTATTCGGCCCAGCGCCGCGCCCGTTCCGGCGGAACCGGATTTTGTGGAGCCATCCCCAGTTCGCGGGCGAGAAGCTGGGCCCCCAAGGGGCCAAGCACCGATTCGGTTCGGCTTTGGAGCGCCCGGGCAAGCTCGATGGGGTGGATCATGTGGGTCGCGAGCATGACGCCGGAGAATTTCAGGCGCTCGCCGTCCATCAGGGAGGCGGAGAGCCGCGCCAGTCCGTCGCTTTGCAAGGCCGAGCCATAACCCGCGTTGAACAGGGCCGATTTCTCCAGCCGTTTGACGATCTCCGTCACCGCGTCAACGGCGGACTGCCCTCGGCAAATCTCGGGCCACGCCCATTCCACTAAATCCGTGACATAAGCCCGGCGTTTCTCTCTCAATTCGGGATCGGTTTCGAGGGAGCCGGCGCCGCCGTGGATCAGGAGGATCGGGGGGCGGGCACTCTCAGAGAACATCTTCTCCATCGGGTTCACTGTGTCGTTTAAATTAAAGCGGTCGCGTTCGTATTTTTCGGTGCAATCCCGCAAGGGAATAAACCGGCGGGCGAACTGTCCAAAAAGTGTGGGCACAGGCTGGGCCGCTTGATCCGTGACCGGGTTGACGGTATACGTTTTTTTCTCGTGGCAGAAAAGACGGGCATTGGAGTAGTACAAACTTGTGACTCTCGATGCGGCGATGCATCTTCGGTCCCGATAATAAATTCACTGCAGTTTCACCAGTTCAGCGAGGTGCGTTCGATGTACAACTATTTTGCCCTTTCTTTGGTCGCCTTCATCGGCATCGTCGTGTTCGACGACGATCCGACCGGCGTGTCGCTCCAGGAGTGGATATTCTTCGCGGTGCTGGTGTATGCCGCGATCTCGTTCTTCCGGCGCTATTTTGAACATCTCCGACAACAGATAGGACGAGGCGGATAAAAGTACCCGTCCACTCGTCGGCGTCAGCCCCCAGGTATGCTCAATTAGCATCCCGTGCAAATAACTCCAGGTTTTCCAGCGCTCGGTCATAAACCAATCTCGAACCGACAATTCGTGCGGCCGAATGTAGGTCGTGCCGGCAGCTCTCGTTCGGCACGATGAGATGTTCGACACTGTGTCCGCGCACCGTCAGGTAATCCGAAATCAGGAAACGGTGACAGCGCGACGGATCTTTCTCGGCGCACATGAGCGCGGTTCGGCAGCTTCGTGCTTGTCTCAGGATCTGTTCCACGGCTTCGCGGAAATGCGGTGTCTCCATGTAGGCAGCGTAAGCTCTGAATTCCGAGGCCAACACCTTATGTTTCGAGTCGTCCGGTGTCGCCGTTCGGCGTCCGCCCAGGCTTTCGCCTTCCCATCGATATTGGATGCCGGCCTGGATTAATGCCCATTCCAGCGTGGAGCGGTTGAATTGCGCAAAACGCGCGGAGTCGGGCTTGCTGCGTATGTCGACCAGGCACCCGATACCATGTGCCTTGAGCATTTCGACCAGTTCGCCGGAGCTTCTGTTGCTGTGGCCGATGGAATAGATCTTCATAGTTTCACTTCCTTTTTTTCGCGATTGTCTTTCCATATTTTTCCCGGTTGACATCCCGCGCGCCGATAGCTTGGTTCGGTATCGAGATTCGCCAATCCTTCTTGCGATCGTTTGAATTCTTATTTAATGCACTCCTTGGACTGAAAAAACAATCAGAAGCATTCCGAGCTTCCGATGAGGCAAAAGGGCGGCCGATAACGTGTTTTGCAACTTCGGCGATCTCAATGTGACGGCGTTCCCGGTTGCTACAGTGTCTTCAAGTATTCGAGCACGGCCTTCCGCTCCTCTGCGTTCAAGCTGTCGCCGAAAACGTGCCCTGCATTAGAGTGGCCGGGCAGGGTAGTGTCGTAGATTTTCTTCCGCGCCTTCGAATCACTCGCGCCTGCTTTCCCTTGTGCCAGTCCGGTGTAGCGCCATCCCAGGCCAACCGGATCGTAATCGGCTGCGGATGACTCGTAGGATCGCGTCCAATATTTCGATCGTTTGGAACTATCGAGCAAGGCCTCGACGGTGGGAACGGAACCGTTGTGAAGATAAGGGGCGGTTATCCAAATTCCGTCCAGGGGAGGGGCGATATAACCTGGCGCCGGCGCGGCGCGGGCCAGCTCGCCGTAATAGGATCGGTTGAACCAACGAATGAACCGATCCGACGCGCCGCCGGCGGCGTTTTGGGCTAAAACAGGGTCGGTGCCGATTTCGTTTAAACCTAGTACCAGATTGGGATAGCTCGGATGCTCGCCGTAGGTGCCGTGGCAGCCGGAGCAAGTCCGCTCGAACACGGCGCGCCCTTGCTCGGCAAGCTTCGGGTCCAGACGAAACGGCCATGGGGGCGGCTTGATCGACGCCAGGTAAGCGTGGATGTCCGGCGCATAGGCATCGATTCTTTTCACTGTGTTTACGTCGTCTGCGCAGAGTATGGCGCCCACCATCATGGCGCGAGCGAGATCGCCCCGTCCCTCGGTGTTGTAGAACAAAGCATTTTTCTTCGCCATGCGCCACCAGGGCGGAACGCTCACCGGCGCCACCGTTTTCGACGGGAGCTCGATCAGCGGTTCTTGCGACCACGCCAGAGTCTTGGGGTCGCGATGCGCCATGAGCACGAGCGTGGTGTTGATGGCCGGATTCGCACCAACCGTGTCGGTAATCATGTGTGGCGCCATGGCGCGTATCCGGTCGGCCCAACGCCGCCATTCCGCGGCTTCGGCCTCGTCCTCCACGTAAGCTCCGGCGCTCTCCGCGGCAGCCGCATAGTCCTCCGTAAAATCGAGATTTTCGTTGCCGAGGCCGATGACAAGCTTTCCGTCGAAAAACCCGGCATGGCAGGATAGGCAATTGTTTACCACGAGTTCCACGCCTTGAGGCGTCGTGTACGCGGTCAAGGCGTAGGGCAGCTCGGCATTCCGGCCGGATCTTCCCGGAATCAAGCTACTGGCACGCGGCGGGGAGGCCGTCTGCTTGTAGGCAGAATCGGGTATGCCGCAGGTAATGTAAGGTGCATTGAGCAATGCCTCATAACCTTTCCGCGGATCGCCGGGGCGTTGCGGAGCGGCGGGAACGGGGCCGACGGGCGAATAGCTGACGGCATCGGTTTGCTCTCTTGATTCGCAGGCCGCCAGCAAAATAGCCAAGACCACCATCAAGCACAAAGTAATCAATGAGTTGCCGTGCCGCATATTCGACTCAAGAGCAGGTGTAAATTGCACGTTTTGATGATCCTTATCCCCGGTATCGAGCCATCAATAGCCGGTCAATTCGATGAAACCCTGTCCGGAAAGCGGTTCACCGCGTGGACCGGTTCCGGAGACCGAGACCGAGCCGGACCAGGAGCGAACGGACCGGACGGCTTCTTGATTTTCGACTAGAGGGGACAAGCGCAGTTCGTTCGAGATGCCCGGCAGCTTCACGATCCAGCTTACCGGGTAACGTGTTCCGGCGTCACTCGACCAATAATCGCCGGGTTCGAGCCAGATTTCGTTTCGGGAAATCGGCAGAGCGCGGCCATCGGCCTCGATCAAGAGCCCGCTCGAAAGCGGCGACGAGCTTCCATCCTTGCGCCTTAATTGGAAAATCAGAAGCTCACGTCCATCGTCGAGCTGCAGTTGATAGCGATTCAAGGCTACCTGTCCACCCGGCGGGGCTATTTTCCCCCAACTGCGGTTGAGCCAAGCGTGCCCGGTCACGCTGCGGCGGTGCCCGCCAAACTGAACCGTGCCGGAAACCGCCAGACGGCTCAGAACATACGCACGAAGGCGTCCGCCGGCAGCGGCCGGGAAGCTCTCTGCCGACGGAACGACGACGGCCTTTTGAGGTTCCAATCGAAGATCGAGTCGCGTCTCTTCGGCCTCCGCTTGCAAGGCGAAAGATGGGCTTTCTCCGGATGGTACCTGCATTTTCCAGTTATCGAGCCAGACGAGACCGGACGCGGGATCGTATCCGCTCATGTTCAGCGCCGCTCTCGCAAAACGCTCGAACGCCCGATATTGGCCGTTACTTGCATAGAGAAATGTAAACAGCCCCCGGTACACGTCACGCGTAGCCCAAGCCGATACCCTTTCGGGGTCATCGGGCTGAAGACCGAGTCGCGTAAGGCTCAGCTGAAAGCCATACCGGTAACCGTCCGGGGCATTCATTTGCCCGGTGAATTCCCAAATTTCCATGGGTGCGTCCCGATGGACGCCGTGATCGAAAGGAAAAGACAGAGGCCGATTGGAGCTGTCGCCCGGAAAAGTTGCCGCGATTTTTTGCAGGGTCTTCGAGAAAGACACAAAAGGCATGACATCGCCGGGCGAACCGTGCTCCGAAGGCTGTCGGAGCGTCGACGACGGCATGAGGGACAGAATTACCGCGAGTAGAGCGGCGGCTATCCGAACCACAATATCGCCGCGGACATTTGCCATACCAATTTATTCCCGGTTGCTTCAAACTGTCTAATGCTCAACAAATATCGTCTTTAGCATGGAAATCAAGCTCTCCAACCCCATCAAGCGCGTGCGGCAAAAATTCGATTCCTTGGACCGCCTCCGCGCCTTGGCGGCTTTGGTATCGGCCTGGGTTAGAGCGCTGGCTGGGGCCGTTCGCAACGAAGGGCTGGACTACCGCGCTACGAGTCTCGCCTACACCACGCTGCTGGCCATCGTGCCGGGTCTCGCCCTGAGCTTTTCGCTCCTGAAAACTTTCGGCGTCAACAATCAGCTGGAACCGTTTCTGCTGCAAATGCTCGCGCCGCTGGGCGACAAAGCCGACGATTTGACGAAGGCCATTCTCGGCTTCGTTACGAAGGTGAACGTGGGCGTGCTCGGCTTCGTCGGCTTGGTGGTGCTCATTTACACCATTATTTCCATGTTGGAAAAAATAGAAGCGGCATTCAACCATATCTGGCGGGTGAGCCAGGCCCGAAGCCTAGCCCGGCGCGCGAGCGATTACCTCAGTGTCATCTTGCTCGGCCCGGTACTGATTTTTTCCGCCATCGGGCTCACGGCCTCCATGTCCCATGCGGGCGTAGTTCGGCGACTGATCGCCCAAGAGCCTTTCGGTACCCTGTTCTACCTGGGCGGCAAGCTGCTTCCTTATTTGATGATCATCGTGGCGTTTGCGTTCGTATACATTTACATCCCGAATACGCGGGTTCAATGGCGGGCTGCGCTATTCGGCGGTACCGTGGGGGGATTGCTGTGGAAGTTCGCCGGCTTGCTGTTCGCCAAATTCGTGGCCGGTTCGACCAGCTATCACGCCATTTATTCGAGCTTGGTTATCGTCATTTTGTTCATGATCTGGCTCGATCTCAGTTGGCTCATCCTCTTGGTTGGCGGGCAAGCTGCCCTGTATTTCCAACATCCCCACTACGTGCGGGGAAAGAGCCGGTTTATTCAGCTCAGCAACCGTTTGAAAGAGAGGCTCGGGCTCGCCGTGATGTACTTGGTCGGTGAGCGTTTCGTCCATGCCGGTAAGCCCTGGACCATCGACGAGTTGGCCGAACGCTTGTCAATCCCGTGGGAAACGGTGAAAGACAGCCTGAGCGTACTGCAGGCCGGCGAGTTGGTGGTGGAAACGGGCAAGGGCGACGAAAGTTTTATTCCGGCCCGCGACATTGCCGGGATCACCGTTTGGGATATTTTGGCGGCCATGCGCACGACACGCGAGGACGCCACCCTTTCGTCCCATGCCGCTTTCGCCTTGCCGAAACTGACGAAAATTGCGGAAGATTTGGAAAATGCCGCCGCGATAACCCCTGAGGCCCGCTGTTCGCTGCGGGATCTCATTCTGGCCCAGCCGTCATCGATGCCGGAAGATTCAGGGCAAGTTCGTTCTTCGTAATGCTAGGGCGTTTTCGCTACGGTATAGCGGTGGCGTGGGTTAGGTTCTGTTGACATTTCGGGAGCTCTCCGGCGATGTCGCTCGCCATTTACGAAATGGCGAACCGATTAGCAGTCACGGAGAATGAATGGCGTATCCTCTTTCCGATTTTGGCGGCTCAAAAACATGTATATATCGGCG
>NZ_DASPLO010000045.1:0-41110 GCF_035627495.1 Methylocaldum sp. | reverse complement strand
GCGTTCCACGGCCGAGCGCGCCTCGGCCGTCAGTTTCACTGCGTATTTCTGGGTTCGCATGATCGTCTCCTGGCTTCCAGACAATCATCAGACCCAAGACATGACCAAACATTGCACTGCTACCGTGGCGAAGCACTAGTTCCCATCACAGTAAAGCCGGAAGAAATCTGACCATCGAATACCTGCAGAATAATTGCACTCAGCAGGACCGACTTACAGACAACCCACAACGGAAAAGAAAAGTAACCAAAAAATGATAGTCGCGCTGCCCGTGCTAATCAGCACATTCGCTCACTCCAATATGACGGCAGGGATCTCACTCAAACACCGAACTCGCGCCGCCATAAAGAAAGCTTGTCATCCGTCGACCTTAAAATAAATCTGAGCCACAGGCGCAAAAAACCGGTGACGAGCGAATCGCCCCTTTCGACAGTAATCGCAACCATTCATTTCCCGAATGGAGCCGATAATGAAATCTATGAGTTACCTTTCGATGGCAGCAACATCGCAAGCGGCAAAGTACCCATTGAACAAAGAATACCCTTTAGCGGAAATCTGCGCGATGTTCTCGACAAGGTAAACGCCATCATGTCTGCCAGCCGGAAGTCGATGGCGATTAGAAGGAGAGCGTAGCAAAAAGGTAGCATACCGCCGTTCGGCAGCGCCGGATCTACAACTGGCTCACGCGCCATACACCGGCATTCTGGTTATATACCAGACAATATGCGCGAGGAGTTGTCATTTAAAATAAAAGAAAGCAACTCTGCCCAAGATCAAGCTCACCTCCCGCGTAAAAACCGTGCGCGTATACATGGCGATCATTCAATGTTGCCTGAATGACACCGGCAAACGACTAAAACCCTTCGTGAAGGACAGAAAACTAAAGAAGGAAGACAAGCTGGCCAGCGATTACCGGCTGTGGACGCCGGTTGCCGATGCGAGCATCACCGAAATCCCGGACACGGGTTTCACTCTTTACATTGATATCAAGAGAAGCAGCGCTCTCCCAAATGACTGCGGAGTCGGCCACGCCAATGGAATTTATCCCTCGGAACTGGCAAAGCCTTTCAACCATCTTGCCACGCCCGCCAGAAGCAAATCGCGCTTCAAATAAGGTGCGGTCTCGCATCGTCGTCAGCGCCTGATCCCCCAAACAGTCCTTCAGGGAAACTCATCGCCGCAGCCTGGGGCCTATCCTCTCCTGCTTATCAAGCCCGAACCCGCCGACAACATCGCCTTGCAGATTGCCGAAGCGCTAACGAATCCTTAGTCAAAGAGGTAAAACCTGGGAGACTTTCACCAATGGGCTATTATTCTCGCACCGCTCTTAAGCGGCCCCGATTCAACGCCAGCCACTGAAGACCGATGATTGGAATAGCGGCTTCAATTCGGCCTTGATCAAGCCAATCGATCGCTTGGTCGAAGCTCACAACGCTAGCCAGAATATCCTCGTGTTCCTCACCAAGACCGTGTATGCCGCCTAAGCCGTGGGAATCCACGATTCCGCAATATAGCGTGATTTTTTCCGAGCACCCGCCGGGCGTCGGGAAAAACTCAGCGATGCGAATGAGTTCGTGAATCTCGCAACCGGCCTCCTCGCGGGCCTCGCGGTGAGCGACGTCCTCTGGACTTTCCCCTTCCTCGACGGCGCCGGCCACGATTTCTAGAAGCCACGGATCCCCACTCACCTGCATGGCTCCGACCCTGAACTGCTCGATAAGCACCACCCGGTCTGCTACGGGGTCATAGGGCATAACCGCAACGCTTTTGCCACGATGAAACAACTCCCTGTCCAAAGGCTCACTCCAGCCTCCACGAAACAAGGCATGCCTGAATCGGATGCGTGACAGGCTGAAGAAACCACGATAAATCGGCTCTTCCTCGATAACCTCGAACATCTTCCCGGTTGACTTCATAAAAAGCCACTTAATTCGGATATAGTCCGGCCGACACAGCGCCGCGCAACATATGGCCAAAGGTGGTACCGATGCGGTTCGTGACTCGATCCCATAGATTTTCCTCCGGTGTGTAATTGACCACGTCCTTGGCGCCGATTACCGCTTCCGCCACCGAACGGACATCGCCGAGTTCATCCACTAATCCAAGCTTAATGCCTTCCGCGCCCGTCCAGACCAGACCCGAGTACAGTTCGGGAGTATTCTCGTTCAGGCGCCCTGCCCGCCCCTGACGGACAGCCTCGATAAACTGCTGGTGGATTGTATTGAGCACCGTTTGCACGTGCTCTCTTGCCACTGGGTCGACCGGCGAAAAAGGATCGAGAATCGCCTTATGCTCGCCGGCCGTCATCACCCTGCGCTCTATGCCGAGTTTGTTAATCGCGTCCACGAATCCGAAGCTATCCATGATCACGCCGATCGATCCCACGATACTCGACTGGTTGACAAAGATCTTATCGGCGGCGGACGCGATGTAATAGCCGCCAGAAGTGCACATATCCGCGACCACCGCATAGATCGGAAGATCCGGCTTAAGTTTTTTGATCCGCCGAATCTCCTCATAAACATAAGCCGATTGAACGGGGCTACCGCCCGGCGTATTCATGCGCAAAATGATGCCTTTGGTGCCGGCCGCTTCAACGGCTGCCCTAAGGCCTTCGATTATGGTGTCGGCGTTAGCTTTTTCCCCGGCGGCTATCATGCCCGCCACATCGACGACGGCGGTATGACTCTTCCCCCCCATGTTCCGTTGTTCCGATAACGGCTGGGCGATCAACCAAAGTGCGACGCCCAAGTAGGCCAGCATAAATAGCTTGAAAAATATTCCCCAGCGCCGTGCCCGCCGCTGCTCCGTAACCGACGCCAACAGCACTTTTTCCAGAGTTTCGCGTTCCCATGCGGGTGAAGGCATCTGCTTCTCCGTTTCTTGCCCGGTTTCACTCACGTTTTGTTGGTCCATAGTGTTATCTCAGTCAGTTTCTCGCCGCTTGTCTTGTACTCAAACTAAATCAAATCAGTTTGTCGGTTTAGAACCTTCAGAAGGTCGGCGGTCCGGTCCAGGCACGCCAAAGAGTCAAACCCGGCCAGTTCGACCAAATCATTCGCACCGCATCCGACGCCGACTGCGGCGACTCCGGCATTATGAGCCATACGCAGATCGTGGAGCGAATCACCCACCATCAAGGTCCTTTCTTCGGTGATATCGAGCTCACGCATGAGTTGAAAGAGCATTTCCGGGTTCGGTTTGGATGCCGTCTCATCCGCGCAGCGAGTAGCGTGAAAAAATAAGCCCGTTCCGGTCGCGGCGAGGGCATGATCCAGACCACTGCGGGTTTTCCCCGTAGCGACGGCAAGGCGGTAACCTTGATCCCTCAATTCCGCCAACATATCGAACACCCCTCTGAACAGACCGTCGGCACCAATCGTTTTCCTGCCGTAATAGCGGCGATAGCTTTCAGCCAAGCGGAATGCCATTTCGGAAGGGTATTCGGGAAACAAAGTCTCCATCGCCTCCTTCAGCCCGAGACCTATAACGGATTTGGCCGCGTGATTAGACGGCATGGACAAACCGCAGTCATGCGCTGCTAGCTGCAAGCACTCCACAATCCATCCGACCGAATCGAACAGAGTGCCATCCCAGTCGAATACCAAAAGATCGAATCGGTTGTTCATCGCGACAAAATGTCGAGGAACTCGGAAAGGTCCTGATCAAGCGGAGCTTTAGCTTCTGTTGACTTGCCCGTGCGCGGATGGCGGAAAGCGGTTTCCAGAGCATGAAGAAATAGGCGCTTCAAACCGAGCTGACGAAACTCCCGATTAATCTTCTCGTCGCCGTAGCGCTCGTCGCCGACGATCGGATGCCCCATGGCTTGGGCATGAACTCGAATTTGATGGGTACGGCCGGTGACGGGGCGGGCCTCAACCAGAGTCGAATTGGCATAGCGGTCCTTCCTTCTGAATTCCGTGACTGCCGGCTTGCCCTCACGCGCCACCCTAACCATCCGTTCGCCGCTCTGCAGGACGTTTTTTTTCAGCGGCGCATCCATTATCCATCGGGTTCTGGCCCATGGGCCCGCAAGCAAGGCCAGATAAACCTTCTTTACTTCGTCGTTGCGAAATTGTTCGTGCAGAATTCGTAAGGCGCTACGCTTTTTGGCGATCAGCAAACAACCGGAGGTATCTCGATCCAAACGGTGCACGAGCTCCAAAAACCGCGCTTCCGGACGGATTTCCCGCAAGCCTTCAATGACGCCGAAACTCAAACCGCTACCACCGTGCACCGCCATCCCTGCTGGTTTGTTGAGTACCAAGAGATCGTCGTCTTCGTACAATACCCGAGGCTCCAAACGGGCCCGCACGAAAGCTTCGGGCACCCCATCATGATCACGGGAGGCTAACCTGATCGGTGGAATACGGATCAAATCACCCGTATCCAGGCGCTCCCGAGCTTGAATGCGCCCCCCATTGCGGCGAACCTCGCCGGTACGCAGAATTCGATACACATGACTCTTCGGTACTCCCTTAAGACGCGCGAACAGAAAATTATCGATCCGCTGGCCTGCACTCTCCTCATCGATCTCGATCCATTGAACGGAGACGCCGCTTGATGCTTCTTTCATGCCGACATGATAGCAGCTTTAACCGCCCAAATTGATGGTTCTCCTTAAGATTGTTATAGTTAGTTGTTAGCAATCGAACGCTAAGTAGTTATCCGAACCGTGCTCGGCCTCAATAGCACATGAACCGTTTGGATCGACCTGAAGTCGCGAGTCGATTCAGTGGCTTATAAAGCCGATCTTTCCGGCGGTCACACAGTTGACGGGCGGGAAATCGTAAACTTTACGGCTGGGTGACGAACGCGCCGAAGATGATCGACGAGAAATAATCCGATCGTCGGGAATTGCTGCCCGCGCAACAGCCGGGCCTAGCCGACAACCGTTTTGCCGAACGGATATTAATTACTGCGACAGACAGAACATTGTTTGGGTCAAGAGTACCGCTTAGGGAAATCTGACCGGAAGAACGACAAGAACTGGGTTTTTTCGCTCGACCCATGATGAGCGAGTATCGTGTTACCCGAGGAATGGAAGACCCCCGCTCTCACTGAGGCAGGGTGTACCTCGCAACGTCAAGATTCGGTTTTCAACGCGCTAGGCGCATTAACATCAATTAAGAACACGTTTTGATTGATAAGAAAAATGGCTGCATGAAACCGCTTGCCCACTCCTTCGGGGAAACGCTAAAGGACCAGCCGAATGAGAAGAATGTTAATCAACGCCACTCAACCCGAGGAACTTCGGGTCGCACTGGTGGACGGACAGAAACTTTACGACTTTGATATAGAAATCCCTTCCAAAGAACAGAAAAAAGCCAATATCTACAAGGGCACTATCACCCGCATCGAACCCAGTCTAGAGGCGGCCTTCGTCAATTATGGCGCGGAGCGCCACGGCTTTTTGCCGTTTAAGGAGATTACACCGAGCTATTTCGGGCAGTCGCCGGATGAGGATTTCTCCCGCCGCGACATCAAGGATCTGCTCAAGGAGGGACAGGAAGTAATAGTTCAGGTCGAGAAGGAGGAACGCGGGAGCAAAGGTGCGGCGCTAACGACTTACATCAGCCTGGCTGGCAGTTACCTGGTTCTGATGCCCAATAACCCGCGTGCCGGCGGCATTTCGCGTCGTATCGAGGGCGACATTCGCTCCGACATGCGTGAAGTTATGAGTCAGCTTGAAATTCCCGATGGCATGGGGCTTATCGTACGGACCGCCGGGGGCGGCAAGTCGGCCGAAGAGCTGCAATGGGATCTCAACTACCTCTTGCAACTGTGGGAGGCGATTGACCGCTCGGCTAAAGAGAAGCCCTCTCCCTTCCTGATCTTTCAGGAAAGTAACGTGATTATCCGCGCATTGAGGGATCACCTCCGCGGGGATATCGATGAGATCCTGATCGACAACGCCGGGACCTTTAAGGTGGTACGCAGCTTTCTGCAGCAAGTCATGCCGCAATTCATCCAGAAAGCGAAACTGTATCAGGATACGGTGCCTCTGTTCAGCCGCTATCAGATCGAAAGCCAAATCGAGACAGCTTACAGCCGGGAAGTACCCTTACCGTCCGGCGGAGCCATCGTGATCGATCACAGTGAAGCCCTGACAGCAATCGATATCAACTCCGCCCGCGCAACCAAAGGTGGCGATATCGAGGAAACGGCCCTGAACACTAACTTGGAAGCCGCCGACGAAATCGCACGCCAACTCAGACTCCGGGATTTGGGCGGTTTGTTCGTGATCGACTTCATAGACATGATGGCGGCGCGTAATCAGCGCGCCGTGGAAAACCGTTTGCGCGACGCCATCAAATCGGACCGGGCCCGGATACAAATCGGCCGTATCTCACGCTTCGGCTTGCTGGAGATGTCCCGCCAGCGTCTCCGTCCGTCGCTCGGCGAATCCAGCCTGCTCACCTGCCCACGATGCAACGGCCAAGGCTCTGTGCGTAGCGTACAGTCGCTGGCACTGTCGGTGCTGCGGATCATCGAAGAAGAGGCGATGAAGAAAAATACCGACAAGGTTATCGCTCATCTGCCTATCGATTCGGCCACATACCTTCTCAACGAAAAGCGCTCGACTATCGAGGACGTTGAAAAACGCCACCAGGTTAGCGTTATCGTGATACCTAGCAAACACTTGGAAACGCCGGCCTATGAAATCCAGCGTGTACGGAGCTCCGGCACCGAGGATGAGGGAGAAAGGAAACCAAGCTACCAGATACTCAGATCGACGGAGCCTGAACTCCCGAGGTTTGCGAGGGAAGTCGCATCAATCAGCGCAGAGCCTGCCGTTAAGGAATTCCTACCGAGTCACCCCGCGCCTATGACTGCGGCCGGCAAACAGGCCGCAGGGGGGTTTATAAAACGATTCTGGTCAATTCTGACCGGAGGCAAGCCGGAGGACGAGGAGGAGACGGGTACCGAGAGACCGCAATTGATACCCCCCCGCACTGTGCAGCAACGGCCTCATCGGGTAGCTGACTTTAAACAGCGCCAACGCCCTGCCGGCGGAGAAATGCCCGAGGTTCGAGAAACCGAAGCCCGCACTCCACTTCCGGAGAAGCAGGAATTCAGCAACGGCGATCGGCGAGCCCGAGATCAGTCAAGACGGGGAGGATCACGAAGGCGGCGCTCAAGGAGAGGAGAGCCCGGCTTTGGGCGCGGCGGCCAACAAGGCCAGCCGAGAGAGATTTCACCGGAGAAAACCGAGAACTCCAACCTGCCGATACCGGAAAGTCCAGCGGCAGATTACAGATCTGCCGGTGAGGAACCAACCCAAGCCATCATGTCCGCACTTGTTTCCGACAATCAGATCCCGGTCCTAACCGAACCGGCTCGCACATCGTTGGAGCAAGAGGAAAAACCCGAGATTCCAGCAGTCTATTTGCCGAAACCTGCTGTATTGGAAGAATCCCGTGTCGAGCACGAAAATCGAAGCTCAGTCAGTGTGCCGGCCATCGAATCTTCTGAGTTTGAGTTTTCTTCGGGCGATAGAGAAGAAACGGAGACCGAAGCGGAAGATTTGAGCGCCGAAGACCCTTCACTTCGCAACCCGCCCCGCCGTTCCTTAGCCAAACGCCGGGGGCGCGGAAGACGGGATAAGAGATTTGTCGCCAAGCGAGGCGAGTCCAGCGAGGGACAAAACGATACCACCCATGAAGATACCCGAGAAACGGATGAAATGCCTTCGACGGCTCCTGCCAGCCGTTCCGCTGATGAGCATCGGCCAAGCGAAGAAAGCCGGAACATCACCAGCGCCACCGTGCCGGATAAACCGGGCACCGAAGACGGCACAGAGTAATATTGAACCGTGAGGAACGAAACGACTTGATCGTAAATTGTCGGGCGGCTAGACAACCGCCCGACAATACCCTTACTCTACTTTCATCCACTGCGGCCCGCGAACCGTTGTCGCACTACAAATGGCTTCGACGGTCCTCTCCTAACCAATCTTCAGCGAGATTTTAAACCTCCAACTCGCTTTGCAAATGGCTGTTCAACATCTCCTCAGCATGAGCCAAGGTTTGCTGAGTGACTCGAATTCCACCAAGCATACGGGCGATCTCTTGTTTCCTTTCCTCAAGGGAAAGCTTTCGGACCGTCGATTGCGTGATCCCGCCCGCGCTGTTTTTTTCCACTAACAAGTGACGATGGCCCTGAGCCGCAACTTGAGGCAAATGGGTTACGCAAAATACCTGTCGTCCATGTCCCAGCGTACGCAGCTTCTGCCCGACGATTTCGGCCACCCGCCCGCCGATTCCTGTATCCACCTCATCAAAGATCAAGCTCGGAATGGTTTTGGAATCGGTAGCCGCCACCTGAACGGCCAGACTGATGCGTGACAGTTCGCCGCCCGACGCGACCTTGGCTAAAGGGCGCGGCGGCAAACCGGGATTGGCGCTTACCAAGAACTCAACTTGATCCACGCCGAAGGGGGCCGGTTCTTTCGTGCTTTCAGTACGCACCTCCACCAGAAACTGCCCCTGCGGCATACCCAATTCCTGAATCATCTCCGAAATACGTGACTGCAACTTGCTAGCGACTAATTGCCGGCGTTGAGATAAGACATCCGCAACTTTCCCGTAATCCGCAAAAATCTGCCGAAGGTCCGATTGCAAGGCCTCAATTCTTTCCGACCCGCGAGTGATACCGCTCACTTCCGACTGTAGCGACTCGAGTAGCTCGGGCAACTCTTCCGGCCGGACCTGATGTTTTCGGGCTAGGCGATGGATGTCTCCGAGGCGCTGTTCAAGCCAATCCAGACGACCAGGGTCGGCCTCAATACGCTCAAGTTGACGGCGGAGTTGCAACGCCCCTTCTTTAACCTGTACTTGCGCCTCGTTTAAGAGAGCGGCCGTTTCTTCCAATTCGGGAGCCAGTTGACTCAAGTCCGATAAAGCATGGATAGCTTGGGCTAGACGCGCGCTGACCGAGTGACTTTCGTTTTCGTAGAGGAGTTCTAGTTGCACTTGGCCCGTGGTAAGTATCTTGCCGACGTTGGCCAGGAGTGTCTGCTCTTCGACCAGAGCCGGATAGTCGAGCTCTGGAATCTCATGCTGCTCCAGTTCGTCGATTTGGTACCGCAACAACTCTTCGCGAGCGGCTTGATCTTTAGCTGCACTCGTAAGCTCTTCCAACTCGTCCCGAGTGCTTCGCCAACGCTCATAGAGGGTGCCTATCTGGGTCAGCAACGCCTCGTTCCCCGCCGCCTCGTCCAGTAACCGGCGCTGTTCCGCCGACTTTAGAAGATGCACATGGGCATGCTGGCCGTGTATCTCGACCAAACTAGAGCCCAGTTCCTGCAAGGCTTGCAAGGTGACCGGGCGGCCGTTGACGAAAGCCTTCGAACGGCCGTCCTGGCTAATCACGCGCCGGACCAGGCATTCGTCGTCCTCCGTTAATTCATTTTCTTCCAGCCAGCGACGCGCATCTGGCGCATCATTAAGACCGAACGAAAGACTGATCTCGGCACGGGCCGCCCCGGGGCGAATAAAGCCGGAATCGGCGCGTTCGCCCAAAGCCAATCCCAAAGCGGTGAGCAGTATGGATTTCCCGGCGCCGGTCTCACCGGTAAGCACGGTCAATCCGCGCTCAAACTCCAAATCGAGCGATTGGACGACAGCCAAGTCTCTGATGCTGAGGTGAGCAAGCATAGTTAGCTACGATAACCGGAGCTCCAATTGAGCTTCGCCCTGAGAATTTCGAAGAAATCGTAATTCAGCGGATGAAGAATGCGGAAGGTTTTAGGTTCTCTTCTGATTTCGATACGGTCGTCCATCTCGACGTCGGGAATCGACACGTTGTCGCACACGACCTGCGCCTTGAACTGTTTGCTGGGCCTGAAGGCGATCTCGATCACGCTGTCGTCATCCACTACTATCGGGCGATTGGTCAAGGTATGCGGATTGATGGGCGCCAATACGATGGCCCTGAGCGTGGGATAAAGAATCGGACCTCCGGCCGAAAGAGCATAAGCCGTGGAGCCGGTGGGAGTCGATACGATAAGCCCGTCGGAACGCTGCGAATTCAGGAAAACGCCGTTGATTGAGGTCTCGATTTCAATCATGCTGGCGGCGTTCCAGCTACGTACAACCACTTCGTTGATTGCAGTCTGCTCATACAACGCGCGGCCATTACGGAAAATTTTCGCACGCAGCAAGAAGCGTTCATCGGCACTGTATCGCCCGTCGAGAATTTCATCGAGGATCGCGCCGGCATCCGAGGGAGATATATCGACAAGAAACCCCAATCGCCCCAGATTCACCCCGATCAATGGGATCTCGAACTGCGCCAGAACACGCGCGGCGGACAACAGCGTGCCATCGCCGCCTACCACAATAGCGAGATCGCAGCACCGGCCTATTTCGGCAATAGTGCACGTTTCCGGCGAGGAATCGGCCACAAAATGGGCGCAGTCCCTTTCCACCAAGACGCGCAGTCCTCTCTTGGTGAGATGCCGGTAAAGTGCGGAAAGAGTTTCGGCAATGCGCGGTGCATCGGGCTTCCCGATCAGGGCTACGTTCCGGAAGGTAGATGACATGCGTTCCTGGAGCCGTGAAATTCCAGCGACCTGTAAAATCGACCGGCCTATGCCGCAGCTTACATTTGAGACTGCAAATAGTTCTGCAGACCAATCTTTTGAATCAACCCCAACTGGGTTTCGATCCAGTCGATATGTTCTTCTTCGCTTTCGAGTATCTCTTCGAGAAGATCGCGAGACACGTAATCGCCGGCCTTCTCGCAAAAGTCGACTGCCTCGCGCAACAAAGACGTGCTTTGGAGTTCCAATTGAAGGTCGCAGCCGAGCATCTCTTCCGGATTTTCCCCGATCTTCAAATGACCGAGATCTTGCAAATTAGGCAATCCTTCGAGAAACAGAATACGCTCGATCAACTTATCGGCGTGCTTCATTTCATCGATAGACTCATCGTATTCGTGCTCGTTGAGCTTGCTCAACCCCCAGTTCTTATACATCCTGGCATGAAGAAAATACTGGTTGACGCCGATCAGTTCGTTGCCGAGCACGCGGTTCAGATAATCGATAACGGTTGAGTCGCCTTGCATGATTCTCTCCTTGGATGTGGGAACGTTCGCCCTGCGGTTGTTAAGATTACACCCTGTCAAGACGCCGCTTTGCTCGATATGGTATGAGCTTCTTGACACATTATCCAGGGGTTGCTACTTTTTTAGCACTCGATGGTTTCGAGTGCTAAAAATCCCACCATCCGAGGATGCCGGTGTCCAAATATCCCCAGTTGAGCGACCGAGCCCAACACTTACTTAAAGTGTTGGTAGAGCGCTATATCGGCGAAGGCCAACCGGTTGGCTCGCGGGCTTTGGCTCGCGATACCGGGCTGAATCTGAGCCCGGCGACGATCCGCAACATCATGGCGGATCTTGAAGACATAGGGCTGATCACGTCGCCACACACATCGGCGGGACGCATGCCCACGGTGACCGGCTACCGTTTTTTCATCGATACCTTGTTAACGGTCAAGCCTTTACAGCAACACGTCGTCAGACAGCTTCGCCAGGATTTGGATACTCAGGACAGCCCCGACGACCTGCTCGAAACAGCCTCCCGGGTCCTTTCGGAAGTAACGCATATGGCGGGCCTCGTGATGTTGCCGCGCCGGGAAACCATAGCCTTCAGGCACATTGAATTTCTTCCGCTGTCCGATCAGCGCCTGCTGGTCATACTGGTGACTAACGAGCAGGAAGTTCATAACAAGATCATTCATACGTCGCGCCCGTTTTCCCCTTCCGATTTGCAAGCGGCAGCGAATTTTCTCAATTCGATGTACGCCGGCAAGGATCTAACTACGATTCGCGAAACTCTATTCAATGATTTGCAGGAAATGCGCGATCGCTTGAGCCAAGAAATCATAGACGCCGCTGAAATTGCGGATTTGGCCCTTAAAGATAGAGGAAGACGTCGAAAACCGTTTGTTTTGACGGGCGAAATCAATCTGATGGATTTTGCCGACTTGGCCAATATGGAGCAACTGCGTTCCTTATTCGAAGCATTTCATCAGAAAGAAGACTTAGTGCATCTCTTGGATCGTTGCTTAGAGACTCCAGGCATCAAAATCTTTATCGGCGAGGAATCCGGCTACCGCGCGCTGGACCAGTGTAGTTTGGTGACCGCCTCCTATTCCTTAAACGGCGAAGTGGTAGGCACCCTCGGCGTTATCGGTCCCACCCGCATGGAGTATGAACGGGTCATCCCCTTGGTCGATATCACGGCGAAATTACTGGGGGCTGCCTTGAATCAGAAATCGCTGACCCCATCTTAACCCATATTTGCTAGAAATCGACGGCCCGCCATGCGTGCTTAGACGCATCGGGCTTACCTATTTTTTGTTTAAGGAGCACGTTATATGAGCAAAGACCAGGCTTCGCCCGAATCGACGCCAATGACGCCGGATCAAGCGGAACAACCCGCTTCTATCGATACCGCACTCGCGACCGAGGAAGGCGCCAATGAACCAACCCCGATTGAACAGCTCGCGCAGCAACTGACCGAAACAGCCCGGAAAGCGGAGGAAAACTGGGACAAATTCGTACGCACCCAGGCCGAGCTCGAGAATTTGCGCCGACGTTCCGAAAAAGAACTCCAGAATGCCAACAAGTACGCTCTGGAGAAGTTTTCGAAAGAATTGCTGACCGTGATTGATAGCCTCGAACTCGGCTTGCAAGCGGCCGTGGGAGAGACCCCGGACGTGGTGAAATTGCGCGAAGGCATGGAACTCACGCTAAAGCAGTTGAATTCGGTGCTGGAGAGATTCAGTGTCCGGGTAGTGGACCCTATGGGTGAAAAGTTCAACCCGGACTTACACCAGGCCATGGCAATGCAGCCGACCACAGACGTTGAACCCAATACGGTGGTAAAGGTTTTCCAAAAAGGATATCTCCTCCATGATCGCCTATTGCGCCCGGCGATGGTGGTTATCGCCCAAGCCGCCGCAGAATCCACGCGCATCGACGAGCAAGCTTGAAATCAGCATTGGCGCCCCCATATTAACGCTATACGCACATCTCAACCACAAGCTATTGATTATTTTGGAGAATTAAATGGCGAAGATTATTGGCATCGATTTGGGCACCACCAATTCCTGCGTGGCCATTCTCGAAGGGGGCAAACCGCGCGTCATCGAAAATGCCGAAGGCGCTCGCACCACCCCTTCCATCGTAGCCTTCACACCCGATAACGAGGTATTGGCGGGTCAATCGGCTAAGCGCCAGGCGATCACCAACCCGAAGAACACCTTATACGCCGTCAAGCGCCTTATCGGACGCCGCTTCAAGGATTCCGTAGTCCAAAAAGACATTCATCTCGTGCCGTACAAGATCGTCGAAGCCGATAACGGCGATGCCTGGATTGAAGTCAACGGCAAAAAGATGGCCCCGCCGGAAATCTCCGCCCGCGTCTTGATGAAGCTGAAAAAGGACGCCGAAGCGTACCTCGGCGAAGAGATCAAGGAAGCCGTGATCACCGTGCCGGCTTATTTCAACGACTCTCAACGCCAGGCGACGAAAGACGCAGGCCGCATCGCGGGACTCGACGTCAAGCGCATCATCAACGAGCCGACCGCCGCAGCCATGGCCTTTGGCTTGGACAAAAAGCACGGCGACATCAAAATCGCGGTCTACGACCTCGGCGGCGGCACCTTCGACATTTCCATCATCGAAATCGCCGAAGTCGACGGCGAGCACCAATTCGAGGTGCTGTCCACCAATGGCGACACCCATTTAGGCGGCGAAGACTTCGACCTGCGCATCATCGATTACATCTGCGACGAGTTCAAAAAAGAGAACGGCATCGACCTGCACAATGATCCGTTGGCCTTGCAGCGTCTGAAAGAAGCGGCGGAAAAGGCAAAAATCGAGCTGTCGTCGAGTCAGCAAACGGATATCAACCTGCCTTATGTCACAGCCGATGCCAGCGGTCCCAAGCATCTCAACCTGAAATTGACCCGCGCCAAGCTCGAATCTTTGGTCGAGGATTTGATCCTGAAGACCAAAGTGCCGTGCGAGACCGCGCTGAAAGATTCCGGCCTCAAACCCAGCGAGATCGATGAGGTTATCCTAGTCGGCGGCCAGACGCGCATGCCGAAAGTTCAGGACTTCGTAAAGGACATCTTCGGCAAAGAGCCGCGTAAGGACGTCAACCCGGATGAAGCGGTAGCACTCGGTGCGGCGATTCAGGGTGGCGTCTTGGGCGGACAGGTCAAAGACGTACTGCTTCTGGACGTAACTCCGTTGTCCTTGGGTATTGAAACCCTGGGCGGCGTTATGACCAAGCTGATCGAGAAGAACACCACTATTCCGACCAAGACCGGACAGGTATTTTCAACGGCCGAGGATAACCAAACCGCGGTTACGATTCACGTCCTTCAGGGCGAACGCGAGATGGCAAAGGACAATAAGTCCCTTGGCAAGTTCGACCTGAGCGACATTCCTCCGGCACCGCGCGGCATACCGCAGGTCGAGGTGACTTTCGATATCGACGCCAACGGTATCCTGCATGTATCGGCCAAGGACAAGGCCACCGGCAAACAGCAGTCGATCCGCATCACCGCCTCCAGCGGTCTGACCGAGGACGAGATCAAGCGGATGGTCAAGGATGCGGAGCTGCACGCCGAAGAAGACAAGAAACTGCACGAGCTAGTAAGCGCCCGCAATAACGCCGACGCCATGATCCATGCGACGAACAAAACGCTGCACGAACTTGGCGATAAAGTGCAAGACGACGAGCGCAGCAAGATCGAGCGCGCGATCAGCGAACTGAAGACCGCTATGAACGGCGACGACAAATCGGAAATCGAGCGGAAGACTGAACATCTAACCGAGCTTTCGGGTAAACTGGCGGAACGCTTGTACGCACAGAAAAGCGAAACAGCGGGCTCTCCCGGTGCCGAATCCGAAGGAACGGCGGAAGCCAAGTCCGGCGACGATGTCGTCGATGCCGAATTCGAAGAAGTCAAAGAGGACCGGAAATAAAGCGATCCTTTGTTTGATATGGCACTGAGCCATGAATGCAGATGAGCGGAGACAGGGCGCTCATTCGCCTTCACCCTTAACCATGAGTCTAAAGCGGACGAGGTTTTGGGTGAGGCAACATTGATGGCTAGAAATCAACGCTTGAAAATATCAGGCAATTTGGTGCGTCCTGTGCACCGCTCCTAACTTAGCCGCAGGCAGGGTCCTGCGGCTCTTTACGTTATGGCGAAAGAAGATTATTACGAACTTTTAAGCGTGCCGCGCAACGCGAGCGATAGCGACATCAAGAAGAGCTTTCGCCGCTTAGCGATGAAATACCACCCGGATCGCAACCGCGACAATCCAGAGGCGGAAGAGCAGTTCAAGAAGATCAAGGAAGCCTACGATGTGCTTTCGGATCCGAAGAAACGTTCCGCTTACGACCAATTCGGCCATGCGGGAGTTGATCCATCCATGGGCGCGGCTGGGGGATTCGGCTTCACCGGCGAAAGTTTCAGCGACATTTTCAGCGATGTTTTCGGTGACATCTTCGGTGGCAGTGGCGGTGGCGGCGCAGGCCGAAGACGGGGCAGCCGTGTACAGCGCGGCGCCGATCTTCGCTATAACCTGGAAATCACCCTGGAAGAAGCGGTGGCCGGCACCGAAGTCAAGATTCGCGTGCCGACTTACGTCACCTGCGGAGAGTGCAACGGCACGGGTGCCAAAAAGGGCACCGGTCCAACCACCTGCTCTACCTGTCAGGGGCACGGTGCCATCCGAATGCAGCAAGGCTTCTTCGCCGTGCAGCAAACCTGCCCAACGTGTCGCGGCACAGGCCAACAGATAAAAGATCCTTGCCGCGTCTGCCACGGGCAGGGACGTGTTCAGGAAACCAAGACACTGTCGGTCAAGATTCCACCGGGCGTGGATACCGGGGACCGCATCCGTTTGGCGGGCGAAGGCGAAGCCGGGGAAAGCGGCGGGCCGCCGGGGGACTTGTATGTGCAAATATCGGTCAAGGAACACCCGATTTTTACCCGGGACGGCGCCAATCTCTATTGTGAAGTCCCGATCAGCTTCCCGACGGCTTGCTTGGGCGGCGAATTGGATGTGCCGACGCTCGACGGCAGAGTGATGCTTAAGATCCCTCCGGAAACCCAGACCGGGCGACTGTTCCGGCTGCGAGGCAAAGGGGTAAAACCGGTGCGTGGCGGTCCGCAGGGCGATTTATTGTGTCGAGTCCGCATCGAGACGCCGGTACACCTCAATAAAGATCAGATCGAGCTCATCAAGAAGCTGGACGACTCCCTGAGCGGGGGCGGAAGCCATCACAGTCCGCAAGCCCATGGCTGGCTGGACGGTGTAAAACAGTTCTTTGACAAACTCGGACTCTAGCTTTCGGGTATGTCGGAACGCTGCAAAGATAGCGGATCAACGCGTAAGAACCAAAGCCGCTCATCAGGAAAGCCATAATGATCAAAGTCGGAATTATCGGTGGCGCAGGTCGCATGGGACACGCCTTAATACACGCCTGCCTCAGTACCCACGGAATGCTCTTGACCGCTGTAGTGGAGAGAAAAGGCAGCCCTGCGGTCGGGAAAGATGCCGGGGAACTCGCAGGGCTGCCCAAGCTCGACATCCCTGTGATCGATGACCTGGCCAGCGTCATCGCAGATCTCGATGTCGTCATCGACTTCACCCGCCCCGAATCAACCATGGAACATCTAGCGGTGTGCCGGGAACACGGCAAGCGGCTCGTTATCGGGACAACCGGCTTCACGCCGGAACAAAAAGCGAACATCGAACATACGGCACTCACGATCCCGATTATGCTGGCCCCGAACATGAGCGTGGGCGTAAATCTCTGCCTTAAGCTGTTGGAAATCGCAGCGAAGGTCATCGGTGAGCAAACCGACATCGAGATTATCGAAGCCCATCACCGGCACAAGGTCGACGCGCCTTCCGGAACCGCATTGCGCATGGGCGAGGTCGTGGCCGCTGCACTCGGCCGAGATCTACGCGAATGCGCCGTTTACGGACGGGAAGGCCACACCGGAGAGCGTGACCGCAAAAGCATCGGTTTTTCCGTGATCAGGGCCGGCGACATCGTTGGCGAGCATACCGTCATGTTCGCCGACGAAGGCGAACGCGTCGAAATTACCCATAACGCCTCCAGCCGCATGACTTTCGCGAAAGGTGCCATGCGGGCTGCCACATGGCTCATGGACAAAGGCCCCGGATTTTACGATATGCAGGATGTGCTGGGGCTCCGAGCTTGACGGCACTATTCTAATAGCAGCCCTGCCGAAAGCGCCTCCCGATTCTCCGTATCAAAGAGTAGCTGGGCGGCGTAGCCGTCCGAATAGCGGCTTCGGTCGGTAAGGCTCTCAAAGAGAAGTCTGAAACCGGGACTCGCTGCAACAAAAGAACATATCCTCTTTCTCGCGTCTTGCAGCGACACAATGGTGATGGATAATCGATATCGTTTACGCTCGTTAGGCTTCAACTGCCCAATCAACGCGTTTAGCCTCCTCAGCGGTTCGTTTCTCAAGTTGAGGCTGTTCCGGCTCTTCCTCTGCTTCATTTCTTTCTTGCCCGTAGCAACCGCCGCCCCGCCTCAAGCGGCGATCGCCAGCGCGCACCCACTCGCCACGCAAGCCGGTTTCGAAGTCTTGAAAAGAGGCGGTAATGCCTTCGATGCCGCGGTGGCAATCAGCGCGGCACTCGCGGTCGTCGAACCCGCAGGATCGGGTCTAGGCGGCGGCGGATTTTGGCTCCTTCATCGAGCCTCCGACGGCAAGACGGTCATGCTGGACGGGCGAGAGCGGGCTCCGTTGGCGGCATGGCGCGGCTTGTATCTCGACGAGAACGGCAAACTTGTGCCCGAGAAATCAATCAATGGAACTCTTTCCGCCGCTATTCCAGGCATGCCGGCAACACTCGCGCACCTTGCGGAATATTACGGGCGACTTCCGCTTTCTGAAGACCTCGCTCCGGCTATCCGTTATGCCGAAGAGGGATTTCAATTTGGCCCGCGGCATCACCGATCGCTGTCATTTCGCGCCGATGTACTGCGTCGATCGCCAGCGGCCGCCGAAATTTTTTTAGCCGAAGGAAAAGTGCCGAACATCGGTGCACTCCTGGTTCAAAAGGATCTTGCGAAAACTCTCAAGAAGATCGGCGAGTTCGGTAAAGCCGGTTTTTATAGTGGCGGTATTGCTAAAAAGCTGGTCGAAGGAATTCGGGCTGCTGGCGGCATCTGGACCTTGCGCGATCTAGCCGATTATCGGGTAATCGAGCGGGAGCCCATTCGCGGCTTCTACCGCGGGATACGCGTTACCGCGCCCCCGCCCCCTTCCGCCGGCGGTGTCGGGCTGATCGAGATGCTGAACATTCTGTCGGGCTACGATCTGGACGCCGTCGACGATATCACTCGCAAGCACCTTATCGTCGAGGCCATGCGGCGAGCCTATCGTGATCGCGAGCAATTCCTGGGAGATCCCGATTTCGTGGTGATGCCGCTCCGGCGGCTGCTGAGCCCCAATTATGCCGCAGGCTTACGCATTTCGATTCGTGAGGATCGGGCGCTACCCAGCGCTTATTTGAGTCGAGCCAACAGAATCGAACCGGACGGCGAAAATACCACCCATTTTTCAGTCCTGGATCGAGAAGGCAACCGCATCGTCGCCACCTTGAGCATCAATTATCCCTTCGGATCGGGATTCATGCCCTCTGGTACTGGCGTATTGCTGAACGACGAGATGGACGATTTCGCCACTCAACCGGGCTTGCCGAACGTTTACGGACTAGTGGGCGGTGAGGCCAACGCGATAGCTCCGGGCAAACGCATGCTGTCCAGCATGACGCCGACGTTCCTCGAAGACGAGTGGCGCGTCGGTCTCATCGGCACGCCCGGCGGAAGCCGCATAGTATCTATGGTGTTGTTGGCCGTTTTGGACTTCGCCAAAGGCAGCAAGCCCGATTCGTGGGTTTCCGTCCCCCGGTTTCACCATCAATACCTGCCGGATATCATCCAATATGAGCCGGGCGGCCTCACCGAAACGGAGTATACAGGCCTCAAAAAGCTGGGGCATGAATTGAAACAAGTCGACCGCCGCTACGGGGACATGCAGGCCATCCTGTGGGACAAAAACACGAACCGTCTCTATGCAGCCAGCGATCCCCGTGGCGAAGGATTAGCCCGAGTAAAATAAAGTTACTTCACCAAATGTCTTACGTACGCACCTGCGCCAAGTCAAGATTTGCCAAATAATCCTTAAAGCTTTCACTCAATTCGGGGTGTTTCAGGCCCTGTTCTACGGTCGCAATCAAATACCCGAGCTTCGAGCCGCAGTCATACCGTTTACCATGGAATTCATAGGCTAAGACCGGCTCCTCGTGCAGGAGCATCGCAATAGCATCGGTAAGTTGAATTTCGCCGCCGGCGCCCTTAGCTACATTGTCCAGCTTGTCAAAAATGGCGGGAGTCAAGATGTATCGGCCAACTACGGCTAAATTCGAAGGTGCGTTTTCCGGCTTTGGCTTCTCAATGATTTGTTCAAGCTTCCCGATATTACCTTGAATCGGGTTAGCCTTTACGATGCCGTAGCTTTGTGTCTCCGAAGGAGCAATCCGTTCCACTCCCAGTATGGAACACTGCCATTCGTCGAAGACGTTGACCATTTGCGACAAACAGCCGGTGTGCCCATCATCGATCATGTCGTCGGCCAGCAACACGGCGAACGGCTCATCTCCGATCACTGCCCGCGCGCAATTGACAGCGTGCCCCAAGCCCAGTGCCTCTGCCTGACGGATATAAACGCAAGTAACGTGCGGAGGGACGATGTTTTGAACGATTCGGAGAATCTCCGACTTGCCGCGATTAGCCAACTCGGTTTCAAGCTCATAGGCCTTGTCGAAATGGTCTGAAATCGCTCTTTTCGTCCGGCTGGTTATAAACACCATGACGTCGACCCCAGCCGCAACTGCCTCTTCCACGGCATACTGGATCAATGGCTTATCCACAATGGGTAACATTTCTTTCGGGCTGGCCTTCGTCGCCGGGAGAAAGCGAGTTCCTAAGCCTGCAACCGGAAAAACAGCTTTTCTTACGATCCTTTTCATTGTTTGTCTTGCTCTTTACTGACTAAGGTTAAATCTTGTGTTTGTTCTCAAGATATCGAAGTACTAGTTGGGCACATGTATCTAAAGTATCGCGGCCTGAATGCACGGTAATTTCGGGATTCTCAGGCTCCTCATAAGGAGAGGAGATGCCCGTAAAATCAGGAATCTCGCCTAGGCGAGCCTTTTTATATAGTCCCTTTACGTCACGATTTTCGCAAACGTCTATCGATGCGTTACAGTAAACTTCGATAAAATCTCCCTCTCCCACCAATGACCTCACCATTTGGCGATCCCTTCGAAACGGAGAGATGAATGCCGTCAATGCTATAACGCCCGCATCTATAAATAGCTTGCTCATCTCACCGATGCGCCGGATATTTTCCCTCCGGTCTTCTATGCTGAATGCTAAGTCTGAGCAAAGTCCGTGCCTTACATTGTCTCCGTCAAACACGTAGGTACGACACCCTCGCTCGAACAGCAGTTCTTCTACACAATGGGCCAAGGTTGACTTGCCTGCCCCGGAAAGCCCAGTAAACCATAAAATAAAACTTTCGTGGCTGTTAAGCTGTTGTCGCTTTTCGCGTGTTACAGACGCGTGATGCCAAACGATATTTGAACTCATAGAAATAATTTCACTCAATTTGACTCGCCTAGCATATTTTAGCGTTGAGATCGCTTGCACTCACCAAAGTATGAGAATTTATTTTTCCCTCAAAAAAAAGGGCTCCACTCTGGAGCCCTTGAATTAATGGTAGATCTTGATTATTTGGCCTTTGGAGGCGCCGCTGGCGAACTTGGCACGTCTATACCCACCGTGATCTTATCGCGGTTTTTTTCGATTGTAGCAGAGCCAATTCCTTTGACACGGGCCAAATCCTCTACGGACTTAAACTTACCATTTTTGTCGCGATCCTGAATAATCGCATCCGCTTTCGCTTTCCCTATTCCGTTCAAGCTTTCGGCAAGCTGATCCGCCGTCGCGGAATTTATATCCACAGGTTCGGCTGATACGCACCAAGCGCAGCTGAAAAGGATCAAGGCGAAAATAACTTTCGTGAGCCTGAACATCGTTCCTCCTTATAGTTGTGTTGTTCGGCAAATTTAAAGTTAGCAGCCAATGTCTTATATTCAATTGAAATAGATGTAAGCATTTTCGGAACTTTGCGTAAGCTTTCGCTGACTAGCCAACAACGATAATTAGACGGGCTTTATAGAGCCCCAATAACGGCAAGAGGGACATCTCCAATGCAGATCCAAACCACTAAATCCGCACTGCGTGCAAACGTATTGAGGTTTCCACGACAGTAAGCAACCCGTAATCTGATATGTCCGGTCTAAAGCCAGACGAAGATCCGCTGCTTCCGCAGCATGGGCCAACAAACCGATCACATGATTCAATCCTGTCAAATTTGGCTTCTCTTCGAGGATTTTCAACATGTACTCGATCGCATCAGCTAGGCCGTTGCGCTCATGAATCTGTTGGGTCACTCGCACTGTAGCGGCTACCAATGCATATCGCCCATACAAATCCTGTAAATAGGCCATGAGCTCCTGCTTATTCCCCAGGCTTTCATAGCAGATTTGAAGTGGCTCCAATATCTCCGAAAGATATGCCGATTGTTGCAACTCAACCTTTTTCAGGGTGTTCAAAGCTTCGTGAAAGTCTTTTTCGCTTATCTCAAGCTTCGCCCTCAGCAGGCTTGCCCTTGCACAGGAAGGATCCTCGCGCAGGGCTTGTTTTAAGCAGTCTTTTGCTCGTGACCGCTGGCCGGCTAAAACAGCCTCTTCGGCTATCTCACACAGAAAGTGCGCAACACTTTCTCCGCGGGGTGGTCGACAGCAGAGCACCGTGAGCAATCTTGTGCATTCGATGGCCTTATCCCAATCTTTCTCGTGCTGATAAATCTCTAAAAGCTGTTTTAACGAGGGTTGTCGGTGGGAATCTATGTAAACCAAGGTACTAAATACCGTTTCTGCGCGGTCGAACAAGCCGGCGCGCATGTAATCCAAGCCCAATTCGAAATAGGCTTGATTTCTTAGCTCCTCCGTCAAATCGCGATCTTGCACCAATTTTTCATGGACATCGATCGCCTTGTCCACGTCACCTCGCCGCCGGAACAGATTGCCCAGAGCTATGTGGGTTTCAATGGTTTCACAATCCCGCTCGAGAATGTCGGCGAAAACATCAATTGCTTTATCCGTTTTCTCGTTAAGCAGGTAATTGAGTCCTCGGCAGTAGGCTCGCCTTAATGGCTGAGCCTGATTAAGCAGGTATTTCTTCGTGAAGTGCTGTCTCGCCGCATACCAACCGGACGCAGCGGCAATTGGCAACAGTAATGCCAATAGTTCCAGCATCAATAGCCTTTTTTACCTGATGGAATTGTGACGTCTGAGGGATCAGCACAGCGGCATAAAGTCTTTCCGCAGCTTTTAGTGACGAACCATCACAGGACAAAGAAGATGTCCACTATCCTAAGACGGATATCGACGGTCTTATTCTAATACCTAAGACCGCATCACGGCTAGCTAGCCGCTTTAATGAAAGAGAATTTGCACCGGCCGGTGCGCTATAAATAGGACGAATCAAAATCACAGCCCTGGAACGAATGGAGACAGGATACGAAGCAACGAATCTCCGGATCGATACCAACGCAGGTATCGTGAAATCTAAGGCGTGATCTCAATCCCGTGATTGGTTGACTCTGTCTCGTAGCTCCTTACCAGGCTTAAAATGAGGAACAAATTTGGAGGACAATTCTACTGAGTCACCGGTTTTGGGGTTGCGCCCCATCCTCGGTGGACGGTAATGCAATGAGAAACTGCCAAATCCCCTAATTTCGATGCGTTCGCCTGATGAAAGAGCATGAGTCATATGTTCGATCATTCCTTTTACCGCCGCCTCGACATCCTTAAAAGCAAGATGGCCGTATTTCTCTGCCAAGAGATTGATCAGTTCTGACTTTGTCACCGTCATTTCCATGAGTAGTGGGGGGACAAGTACTGTCCCCCTCTTGCTTGATCTGACTACTTATTTTCCATCTGTTCCTTAAAGATGTCCCCTAAAGTAGGCATGCCGGATGAAGATTGCTGTGAATACCCTTTAATTACAGCAGCCTCTTCTTCTTGATCCTTAGCCTTGACTGAGAGAGTGATGGCTTTGTTTTTCTTGTCAACGCCGATGAACTTCGCTTCGACTTCGTCGCCCACCTTCAGCTGGGTACGAGCATCCTCGACTCGATCGCGAGAAATCTCGGACGCACGAAGATATCCCTCCACACTGTCGGCCAGCGTGATGATCGCTCCCTTCGCGTCGACTTCCTTGACAACGCCAGTGACGACGCTTCCTTTCTCGTAGGTCGCCAAGTAATTCTGGAAGGGATCCTGCTCCAGCTGCTTAATACCGAGCGAGATCCGCTCCCGCTCAGGATCAATGGCCAGGATGATAGTCTCCACTTCATCGCCTTTCTTGTACTGTCGAATGGCTTCTTCGCCCGGAACGGACCAAGAAATGTCCGACAGGTGCACCAAGCCATCGATGGCGCCTTCCAGTCCGATGAAGATACCGAAATCGGTGATCGACTTAATGCTGCCCTTAATCTTGTCGCCTTTCTTATGGCTCCCGGCGAATTCTTCCCACGGATTAGGCTTGCATTGCTTCATGCCGAGAGAAATGCGGCGGCGCTCCTCGTCGATATCGAGCACCATGACCTCGACTTCCTCACCCAACTGGATGACCTTAGCCGGATTGACGTTCTTGTTAGTCCAGTCCATCTCGGATACGTGAACGAGGCCTTCCACGCCCTCCTCCAGCTCGACAAAGCAGCCGTAATCGGTGAGATTACTGACCTTTCCGAAGAGGCGCGTGCCTGGGGGGTAACGACGTGCAATATTGAGCCACGGGTCTTCTCCGAGCTGTTTCAAGCCGAGCGACACGCGATTTTTTTCCTGGTCGAACTTGAGTACCTTGACCTGAATTTCTTGGCCGATCTGAACGGCCTCCGAAGGATGCCGCACTCGCTTCCAAGCCATATCGGTAATATGGAGAAGGCCGTCGATACCGCCGAGATCAATGAACGCACCGTAATCGGTAAGGTTCTTTACCACGCCCATGACGATCGCGCCTTCCTTGAGGTTTTCAAGCAACGCTTCCTTCTCGGCACTGAATTCAGATTCCACCACCGCGCGGCGAGAAAGCACAACGTTGTTGCGTTTCTGGTCAATTTTAATGACCTTAAACTCAAGATCGCGGCCCTCCAGATAGGAAGTATCGCGTACCGGACGCACGTCAACCAAGGACCCAGGCAAAAAGGCACGAAGCGCGCCGACGGCGACGGTGAACCCTCCGCGTACTTTACCCGTGATACGGCCCGCCACGGTTTCGTTCTTCTCGTGTGCCTGCTCGAGATCTTGCCATGCCTTCAACCGCTTTGCCTTGTCGCGGGACAGCAGGGTAGCCCCCAGACCGTCTTCCAGCATATCGAGCGCCACTTCGACGGTGTCGCCGATCTGCACTTCTATCTGTCCGTCGGCATTCAGGAACTGCCATTTCGGTATGACGCCTTCCGACTTCAATCCCGCATTGACCACGACCACATCGGGTCCGATATCGATTACGGTGCCGGTAATGATGCTGCCCGGGCGCATTTCCGCCTTGGCCAGACTCTCTTCAAACAATTGTGCAAAGCTATCGCTCATAAGACGATCTTGGTTCTAACAGCCAAGTTTCCTCGGCCGTTTTTGGTTGATTGGTTAAAAATATTGCCGGATAGCACCGACAACCCCGTAAAAAGTACCGATTGAGATCTCACCTACCGCCTATAACATCGAGACACCTGGCGATAACCTGATCAATCGTGAGATTGGATGAATCGACCACAATAGCACTATTAGGCACCATCAGCGGTGCCTCAGCACGTTCTTTGTCGCGTCGGTCCCGTTCTTCAATCTCTTTCGTTAAGCGGTCAAGGGTAACATCAGCCCCCTTCTCTTTCAACTGCTTGTAGCGCCTATTTGCGCGCACTTCGGCGCCGGCGGTAAGGAAGATCTTGTACGGGGCATCCGGGAAAACCACTGTACCCATGTCGCGCCCATCGGCAACCAAACCCGGTTCTCGGCGAAAGTCCCGCTGCTTCTGCAAGAGCGCCGCCCTCACCGGGCCGTGACCGGCAATCTGTGATGCGGTGTTGCCGCAGTCTTCCGTTTGGATCCGATGGGTAATATCCTGACCGTTCAGAAGGATACGCGGGGAATCGTTCGCATCGAACTGAAGATCCATCGACCGGGCGACATGGACGACCGCTTCGATATCGTGAAGATCGACCCCCGCCTGTACGACCGCGACAGCCAGCGAACGGTAGATTGCACCGCTGTCCAAAAAATGCCAGCCTAACTTTTTCGCCAGCGCGCGACTAACCGTTCCCTTGCCGGCGCCGCTCGGTCCATCTATGGTGAGCACCGGCACATTCCCGCTCATAGGATTTCGCCGCAAATGGCAGTGATATTCAGACCCATCTTTCGCGCCAACTCCACGAAGCCCGGGAAGGACGTATTGACGTTCGCGCAATCCTCGATTTCTATAGAGCCTCCGGCGCGTAGCGCGGCCATGGAGAACGCCATGGCTATGCGATGGTCCCCGTGCGAATTGATCCGGCCACCCGACAGTTTTCCGCCTCGGACAATCATACCGTCGGGTGTCGGCTGAGCGTCAATGCCCAAGATTCGCAAACCATCAGCCATCACTTGGATACGATCGCTTTCCTTGACTCGCAGTTCCTCTGCACCGGTCAATCGAGTTTCTCCCTCCGCGCAAGCTGCGGCGACAAATAGAACCGGAAATTCATCGATCGCCAAAGGCACCAACTCTTCCGGAATCTCCACTCCGCGCAGGCGACTCGAACGGATACGGATATCCGCAACCGGTTCGCCGCCCATCTCTCGGGTGTTAAGGACCTGAATATCCGCATCCATGAGACGCAGAATGTCCAGAACACCGGTGCGGGTCGGATTGATACCCACGTGCTGAAGGGTGACATCAGCTCCTTCGGCTATCGCTGCGCCGACCATAAAAAAAGCCGCCGATGATATGTCACTGGGTACATCGATGTCGCAGGCTACAAGTTTACCGTCCGGCTGTATACACACGGTATCGCCTTTTCGGTCTACCGGATAGGAGAATCCGGCCAGCATCCGCTCGGTATGATCCCGGGTCGGAGCCGGCTCACGCACACAGGTTTGGCCGACGCCGTAGAGCCCAGCCAAAAGCAGACAGGATTTAACCTGGGCGCTGGCTACCGGCATGTCGTAACGAATCCCTCTAAGTCCTCCGCCAGCCTTGATCTTGAGTGGAGCGGTCCCGGTTTCGGTGGTTTCCACCACTGCCCCCATGGAACGCAGCGGCTCGGTAACCCGTTTCATAGGACGGCGGGAGAGAGAGACGTCTCCGGTCAATACCGAGTCAAAATGCTGCCCCGCCAATAAACCACAGAGTAGGCGCATCGATGTGCCCGAATTGCCCAAGTACAACGGATCTTTGGGCGCTCGCAAGCCATGCAGCCCCACGCCCTGAATGCACACCCGCCCGTTTTCCGGACCCTCGATCTCGACACCCATAGCACGGAACGCATTCATGGTGGCCAGGCAATCCTCCGCTTCCAAGAAGCCGGTGACGCGGGTCGTGCCTTCGGCCAGTGCGCCCAACATGATGGATCGATGGGAGATGGACTTATCGCCGGGCACGCGGGCTTCTCCGCGAAGCGTGCCGCCCGGCTGCACCCGAAAGCTGATCGTGTTGTTCTGCATGGACCTGTTATTTTTCAAGTTGATCTAAGAATCGTTGTCGTGCACTGCGGGCATCGGAGAATAGAGAGTAAAGGTCGTCCGCGGCTCCTCTCGAAATCAGGCCGGCGACCACGCTTAACTCTTCGCGGAACTGATCAATCAAGAGCACGATTTCCCGCCGATTCGCGAGGCAAATATCCAGCCACATTTTCGGATCGCTCGACGCGATACGGGTAAAATCCCGGAACCCTCCAGCCGCATACTGAAAGATTTCCTGCTGCTCGTCTTTTTTGCCCAGCATGTAAGTCAGCGTAAAAGCCAAGACGTGAGGTAGATGACTGGTCGCGGCCAACACTTCGTCGTGATGGGCGGGCTCCATTTCGGAGATCTTGGCGCCCATGGATTGCCAGAAACTCTCAACCTGCTTCAGAGCCTGTGGACAAGTGTTTGTTAGAGGCGTCAGAATAACGCGTTTGCCCTGGTACAAATTGGCGGTCGATGCATCCACACCGCTACGTTCGGCTCCCGCAATCGGGTGTCCGGGCACAAAGTTCTCGGGGACTCCACCGAAAACTCTCTCAGCGGATTCGATGACGTTACACTTCGTACTGCTAGCGTCGGTAACTACGGTTTGGTCGGACCACACCGGCTTCAACGCACCAAAGACTGTTTCAACGGCCCCGACCGGGGTCGCGATCATCACCAAATCGGCATTTGCAGCGCCTTGCTTTGCATCGGAAAACCCGACGTCGATGACACCGCATTCCAATGCTTTTCGCAAGTTATCGGTATCGGCATCGACGCCTACGATTTCATGGCAGAGTTCCTTGGCGCGCGCAGCACGAGCCACGGACCCGCCGATAAGACCTACGCCGATAACGCACAAACGTTTGATCATGGCTCCAAGACGCGGTCCAGTGCATCGAGGAAAGTCCGGTTTTCTTCTTCCGTACCGACGGTTACGCGCAAATGATTGGGCAGACCGTAGTTGGCGATCGGCCGAACAATGACGCCTTGGCGAAGCAGCGCATCGTAAACCGCGGCAGCCGACCTTCCGACGTCAACCGTAAGGAAGTTGCCGACGGAAGGAATGAAATTCAACTCGCGTTTAGTAAAGGCTTCGCTTAGTTGACGCAACCCGTCTCGATTCAAGTTCGCTGTGCGGGTTAGATGATTGTCGTCGTCGAGCGCGGCCTTGGCAGCCTCCAAGGCCACCGAATTAACATTGAACGGTTGCCGCACGCGGTTCAGAAGATCGGCAATCGCCGGGCTCGAAACGGCATATCCGACCCGCAATCCGGCGAGTCCGTAAGCTTTTGAGAAAGTCCGCGTTACGATCACATTGGAGAAATCGGACAACCATTCCATGCTATTCGGATAATCGGGAGCTTCGACATACTCGAAATAAGCCTCGTCAACAACAGCGATGACATGCCTGGGAAGATCGCCGAGAAAGCCGCTCAATTCCGATTTCGTCAGATAGGTCCCGGTCGGGTTGTTCGGATTGGCTATAAATACGACCCGCGTCGATTCGTCCACCCGCTGCGCCATGGCTTGCAAATCATGGCCGTAACGGGGTCCGCGCGAGCCGTCATGGGCCGGCGCGACCGCGGCTTGCGCACCGATGGCTTGCGTCACGATGGGATAAACGGCAAAGGCATGCTCGGAATAAATCGCCTTCAACTGCGGGGACAGAAAAGCACGGGCAACCAGTTCCAGTACGTCGTTGGAACCGTTGCCCAGCGTGATCTGCTCGGGACGGATATTGAGCTTGCCCGATAACGCGGCCTTGAGTTCGAAACCGCTGCCGTCCGGGTAAAGGTGGATTTCGGATGACACGCGACGCACTGCTTCGAGCGCTTTCGGACTCGGTCCGAGAGGGTTCTCGTTCGATGCCAGCTTAACGATGTTGCGTATGCCTAGCTCCCGCTCCAATTCACTGATGGGTTTTCCGGGCAGGTAAGGCGTGAGCGCCCGGACTCCGGGAACGGCTAATTGTTCTGCTTTCATGGAGATGAGTCGACCACTAGAAAAACTACGCTTGCGAATCGGCCTGATTGAAGGGTCAAGATGATGCCCGAGGATAAGAGCCCAGGATTTTCAGCATGGTGACACTTTCCTCAAGTTCCTTTAAGGCTTCCGCCAATCGGGAATCGCTCCGGTGTCCTTCCACATCGACGAAGAAAACATAGTCCCAGGCGCCCCGGCGGGAGGGCCGGGACTCGATTTTGGTCATGCTGATGCCGTGTCTTGCGAAAGGTTCGAGGACACTATGAAGAGCGCCCGGGTTATTCCGGGTCGACAGGAGCAGCGACGTCTTGTCGTTGCCGGTCGCGCCTACCGGATTGCGCCCGACAACCAGAAACCGCGTGGTATTGTCCGGCTCGTCTTCGATGTTGCGTTCCAGGATATTCAGCTCATACAGTTCGGCGGCTACTTCTCCCGCTATAGCCGCACTATAAGGCATGACGGCGGCCAAACGTGCCGCCTCGGCGTTGCTGCTAACCGCGGTTTTCTGAACGTTCGGAAGATAACGTTCCAGCCATTCCCGGCATTGGGCGAGGGATTGCTGATGAGAAAAAATCTCTCGGACCGCGGTGGAACTGCTCAGTTTGCTCATTAGGTTATGGTGAATGCGCAACCCCACCTCGCCGGCTATGAGCAAAACGGATCGCAGAAAGCTGTCCAAGGTGTGGGTGATCACCCCTTCGGTGGAGTTTTCAACCGGCACTACCCCGTATTGGCAAGCTCCGCTTTCGACGGCCCGGAAAATCTCGTCGATAGCCGGCAAGGGCACCGACTGAATGGCGTGGCCAAAGTGTTTGTAGGCGGCCTGCTGAGTGAATGTGCCTTCGGGCCCGAGGAACGCCACGCTCAATGGCTTTTCGAGGGCCAGGCATTCCGACATGAGTTCGCGGAAGAAACGAGTGACCGCCTCCCGACTTAAGGGACCGCGGTTGTTTTCGGCAATACGACGCAGCACCTCCGCCTCCCGCTCGGGACGGTGAAAGCAATCGACCTCGCCCGCCGCCGTCTTGATATTGGCTACCTGCTGAGCGCAATGGGCACGCTGGTTCAGTAGTTCCAAGATCCGATCGTCGATCGCGTCGATCTCCTTGCGGAGATGAAGCAAGGATGTATCGGCAGCCAATGTATTCTTCGAATTCTCCATGTCAGCTCGTCATATGACCCGGGCGGAAAGCACTCCCTTGATGGTGCGGATGTGCCCCAACGTTTCGGAGGGCACATCGGCATTGAGGTCGACGAGTGTATAAGCAAGCTCGCCTCTCGACTTGTTCAATAAGTCGAGAATATTAAGGTTGGCGTCGGCCAGGGCGCCGGAAATCTGTCCTACCATATTGGGCACGTTCTCGTTGGCTATCCCCAGTCGGACGCCCTCCGTACGCGGCATGATTACATCCGGAAAATTCACTGAATGCCGGATATTGCCGTTTTCCAGAAAATCCCGCACCCGATCGGCCACCATCACCGCGCAATTCTCCTCGGCTTCGGCCGTGGAGGCACCAAGGTGCGGGAGTACGATGGCGCGAGAATGATTCAACATGCCATGGCCGGGGAAATCGCACACATAGGCATGGATCCGACCGGCATCCAGGGCTCCGCACACGCTAGCCTCATCCACGATCCCGGCGCGGGAGAAATTGAGCAAGGTCGCTCCCTTTTTCATGATATTAATCCGGGCTGCATTAATGAGGTGGCGCGTCTGATCGTTAAGGGGCACGTGCAAGGTAACGAGGTCGGCCTTAGCGACCAAATCGTCGATACTCGCGGCCCTCGCGACTGACGAAGACAGCTGCCAGGCGCTTTCGACCGTGAGCAGCGGATCGTAACCGATCACATGCATGCCCAAACTCGCCGCCGCATTGGCTACTTTTACACCAATCGCGCCTAGCCCCAGAACACCCAAGGTCTTGCCCGCCAGTTCGAAACCGGCAAACCGCTTCTTATTTTTTTCCACCCGGTGATGAATGGTCTCGTCATCACCTTCCAGCTGGCGGGCAAAGTCCCAAGCCGCGCAAATATTGCGGGATGCCAGCAACATACCCGCTATAACCAACTCCTTCACGGCATTGGCATTGGCACCCGGCGCGTTGAACACGGGGATGCCGCATTTCGAGTAGTCCGCAACGGGGATATTGTTCACTCCGGCGCCCGCACGTCCCACCGCTTTCACCGATTTCGGAATCGGCACGCCGTGCAGGCTGTGGGAGCGCAGCAGTATGGCGTCAGGATGCTGAATTTCCGAAGCAACCTCGTAACGGTCGCGGGGCAGTCGCTCCAAACCGGCTATCGAGATGTTGTCGTAGGTGAGAATCTTGAACATGGGGCTATCCGTGTTTCCGCTCGAATTCGCCCATGAATTCGATTAAGGCGTCGACTCCCTCTTCGGGCATGGCGTTATAGATGCTCGCCCGGAACCCGCCTACCGACCGGTGCCCCTCCAAGTTCACCAATCCCGCTGTTCTTGCCTCGGCCAAAAACACTTTCTCCAAATCCGCATTAGCTAAACGGAACGGAACGTTCATGCGAGACCGGCAGTCCGGTTCTATCGGATTTGAGTAATACCGCGAAGCATCGATAGTGGCGTACAGCTTTTCCGCCTTACGGATATTGCGCGCTTCGATGGCGGCTAATCCGCCTTGTTCCTTCAGCCACTCCAGCACCAAGCCCAGCAGATACCAGACATAGGTCGGCGGCGTATTGAGCATGGAACCGTTGTCCGCCTGTTTCTTATAGTCGAAGATCGACGGCGTGCCCGGCAGGGCCTGCCCGACCAGATCCTCCCGCACGATCACCACGGTGATGCCGGCAGGCCCCATATTTTTTTGCGCGCCAGCGTAAATAAGACCGAATCGGCCGACGTCCAGCGGACGCGACAAAATATTGGACGACATGTCGCAAACCAGCGGCAAGCCGGCCGAGTCGGGGATATCCTGGAATTCGACTCCGCCGATGGTCTCGTTAGCGGTGTAATGGAGATAAGCCGCATCCGGATCGATACGCCAGTCCGAGCGAGACGGAATAATCGTAAAACCGCTTTCCTTGGAACTCGCCGCGATGTCAGGCGAGCAGAAGAGTTTGGCTTCGCCGATGGCTTTTTCCGACCAGAGCCCGGTATTGACGTAGCAGGCCTTGGTCTTTCCCCGCAAGAGATTCATCGGAACCGCCGCGAATTGCCCGGTAGCGCCACCTTGCAAGAACAGAACCTTATAGTTCGCGGGAATTGCCAGGAGCTCCCGAAGATCCGCTTCGGACTTCTCGGCGACGGCGACGAAATCTTTGCCGCGGTGGCTCATTTCCATGATCGACATACCGGTGGAACGCCAATCCAGCAACTCGTCCCGCGCACGCTGCAATACCGCCTCGGGAAGCGCGGACGGTCCCGCGCTGAAATTGTAAACCCTAGCCATCCTCACCCTCCTGGTCTTCATCGGTTTCCACCGATTCATCGATTTCGCCCTCGAGGACGGGAATCCTATCTACTCCGACCACTTTTTCGCCCGGACTGAGACGGATTACCGTTACACCCTGGGTGTTGCGTCCAAGCTCCCGAATCTCTTCGACGCGCGTTCGCACCAGAGTGCCGGCATCGGTAATCAGCATGAGCTCGTCCGAATCCTGCACCAGCACGGCGCCGACCACCGAACCGTTACGATCGCTGGTTTGAATGGCGATCACGCCCTGGCCGCCACGACGGTGTATCGGAAAATCGCTCAGCGCCGTGCGCTTGCCGAAGCCGTTCTCGGTGATATTGAGTACCGAACCTTCGGTGCCGATGATGAGGGCGATGACTTTTTGACCGTCGTGCAGCGTGATGCCACGCACGCCGGTCGCGCCGCGGCCCATGGGGCGAACGTCTTCTTCCTCGAAGCACACGGCCTTGCCCGCATTGCTGAACAACATGACGTGCTGTTTGCCGTCGGTGATGGCCACATTCACCAAGTGGTCGTCCTGCCGGAGATCGATGGCGATCTTCCCGGACGGACGCGGACGCTCGAATTCTCGCAGCGTGACCTTTTTCACGATACCGGAAGCGGTGACCATGAACACGTAATGGCTTTCGTCGAATTCCCGCACCGGCAGAATCGCATTGATGCGCTCGCCCTGTTCCAGCGGTAGCAGATTAACGAAAGGTTTGCCTCGCGCAGTTCGGCTGGCCGAGGGTAGTTCGTAAACTTTGAGCCAGTACACCTTGCCCACGCTGGAGAAACACAGGATGGTGTCATGGGTGTTGGCCACGATGAGTTTTTCGATGAAATCCTCTTCCTTGGTGGTCGCCGCCGCCTTGCCGCGCCCGCCCCGCCGCTGTGCCCGATAGGCTGTGAGCGGCTGCGATTTAACGTAGCCCTCGTGCGAGACCGTGACCACCACGTCTTCCTCGGTGATCAGATCTTCGGCGGACAGATCGAGACGATCCTCGATAATCACGGTCCGGCGCTTGTCGCCGAACTGGTCGCGAATGGCGATGAGTTCGTCACGGATCACCTCCATAAGCCGTTTGTCGCTTGCCAGGATTTCCAGGAGCTCATCGATTTGCGCCAAAAGCTGCTTATATTCGTCGATGATCTTGTCCTGCTCCAGACCGGTCAGGCGGTGCAGACGGAGATCCAGAATCGCCTGCGCCTGTTCCGGCGACAGGTTGTAACCTTGTTCGGTCAGACCGTAACCGGCCGCGAGACTTTCCGGGCGGGAACGTATCGCGTCTTCCGCCCTGGCCAAAAGCTCCGAAACCACGCCGGAACGCCAGGTGCGCGACAACAGCCGCTGCTTCGCCTCGGCCGGGCTGGGCGAAGTCTTGATCAATTCGATCACTTCATCGATATTCGCCAGCGCGACGGCCAAGCCTTCCAAGATGTGCGCCCGTTCGCGCGCCTTCCGTAGATCGTACAGCGTGCGCCGGGTTACGACTTCGCGGCGATGGTCGATGAAGGCCGCGAGCAGTTCCTTGAGATTCAGGCAGCGCGGCCGGCCGTCCAGCAAGGCCACGGTATTGATGCCGAAAACGCTTTGCATCGCGGTTTGCTGATACAAATTATTCAGCACCACTTCCGGCACTTCGCCGCGCTTGAGTTCGATCACCATGCGCATGCCGTCCTTGTCCGATTCGTCGCGCAGCCCGGAAATGCCCTCCAGTCTTCCCTCCTTGGCCAGTTCCGCGATTTTCTCCATGAGCCGGGCCTTGTTCACCTGGTACGGCAGCTCGCTGACGATGATACTAGTGCGTCCACCGTCTTCTTCGAAATCGCAGCGGGCACGGATATAAATGCGGCCCCGTCCCGTCAGATAAGCTTCACGGATGCCGCTCGCCCCATTGATGATTCCCGCCGTGGGGAAATCCGGGCCGGGGATGTGCTCCATCAGTTCCGGAATGCCGGCTTCGGGGTTCTCGATCAGCAACAAGCAGGCGCTGATGACTTCGGTGAGGTTGTGGGGCGGGATATTGGTCGCCATGCCCACCGCGATGCCCGCCGAACCATTAATGAGCAAGTTCGGGATGCGGGTCGGCAGAACCGAAGGCTCTTTTTCGGATTCGTCGTAGTTCGGCGTGAAATCGACCGTCTCTTTCTCGAGGTCTGCGAGCAGCTCGTGCGCGATGCGGGCCATCCGGACTTCGGTGTAACGCATGGCCGCCGGTGGATCGCCGTCGACAGAGCCAAAATTGCCTTGACCGTCGACCAACATGTAACGCAGCGAGAACGGCTGGGCCATGCGCACGATGGTGTCATACACCGCCGCGTCGCCATGGGGATGGTATTTACCGATGACGTCACCCACTACGCGGGCGGACTTCTTGTAAGGCTTATTCCAATCGTTGCTCAGTTCGTGCATGGCGTAAAGCACGCGCCGGTGCACCGGTTTCAAACCGTCACGAACATCCGGCAAGGCGCGTCCCACGATCACGCTCATGGCGTAATCGAGATAGGACTGTTTCATCTCGTCTTCGAGACTGACCGGAATAATTTCTTTGGCGAAGGAAGTCATGAGGGATTGCTGTACCGTAAGGGAGCGGCGCCGCTTGGGATGCGCGGCGCAAATAACCAGCCGGCATTATAACCGCTGAGGCGTGGTCACTCCACTAAAGCCGAAACCTCGGTTATCCACCGTTCCTGTGCATAACTTTGTGGGTGCACTTTAGATAGTCGGCCTAAGCATCGAATAAATAAGACCTTGTGTGAAGCGGCGGAAATCTAATCAGCCATTCGGCCATTTATTTAGCTTATCGTCCTTGCCGCCTCCAGCGATCGACGATGCCGTCCATGTCCAGATCTTCCGGACCCGATATCCATGCCGTGTAGAAATCCGCATCATTACTGTTCGGCGTAGGATCGGGCTTAAAAACCTGGGTTCGAGTGGGGAGCAGTATGGCCTCGCCGAGAATCATGGCCTCACCGCGACTGAGAGAAGTCAAGACATCTACCAAATTGGATTCACCCTCCGGCACCAGCTTGCGCACATAGTCCTGGTCATCCGGATTGGTAATGCGCAAGCAGATATACGTGCCGCATTGCGACAATACCGTTTCCGACAGCTCGTGGGGCCGCTGACTGACCACCCCCAGCCCAACCCCGTACTTGCGCCCCTCCTTGGCAATTCGTTCCATCGTCTTGCGGGTGCCTTCGAACTGCGTGCTGGCCTCCCGGGGGATGTAGGCGTGGGCCTCCTCGCAGATCAGCAGAATGGGGAACTCGCGGTTGAACGGGTTCCAGTAATTGAACTCGAAGGCCAACCGGCCGATCTGAGCGGAAACCGTCGGACGCACATCGAAGGGCACCGGGCTCAGATCGATGATCGTAATCTGGCACTTGGGATCGCCCAAGCCGACAAAATCGCGGAGCAGGCCCGGCAGGCTTTCCGAGCGATTCCGCCGCACCGGATTGAGCAGAAAATCGTAGCGCACATCGTGAAGCCGGCTCTGCAGCTTGACCAGGAACTCATCGAATTGTCCGAAAAGCGGACCTTTGCTCTTGCCGAAATCGGTTCGGAACTCATTGGCTTCCTTGAAGCTGTCGTAAACCTCCTGCAACGAAAAGTAAATCGGCGAGTCGAGCGAAATCATTTCCAAATCCAAGGATTTCGCCGATTTTTTCTTGAGGCCATAGATCGTCTCGCGCAGGAACGCGGTCTGTACGGCAGCTCCCTGGTCGTTGCGATCGATCAGCAAATCGATCAGCTCCGCGAAAGTCATCAGCCAATAGGGAATTTCCAAGGCCCGGGCATCGAGATAGCGAGTCTGTTCCGGCTTGAAGGCCGAATGCAAAACCCTGTTTCGATCCTTCCAGCAATATTCGCCGTGCAGATCGAGCAGGATGATATGAGCGTTCGGCATGGCATCGACCATGCGCTGGATCAGGCTCGCCACCGACCATGACTTACCGGAACCGGACTGCCCCAGAATGGCGAAATGGCGGCTGCACAAAGCCGATGGATCCAGGCAAACACCGGTCGCCGGATAACTGCGAAGATAGCCGAGATTGAGCCGGTACCGCTGGTCTTTGGCAAAAACCGAATTGATTTCGTCCTGGGCTACTACGTGCAATTCGGCGCCGGGCGTGGGAAATTGCCGTACGCCGCGCTGGAAAGAACCTTTTTCGGCAATCTGTCCAAGAGGCGTAAGCGTCACAAGACAGCCGGCGGCGGAACGGCTTGTTCGGGCATCGGACCGATCCGCCTCGACATGATTGATCAGCGCCAATGATCGACAACCGTGCTGGCGGATCGACACATAAGATCCCACCTGCCCGACTACTTCGAGCTCGCCGCCCACCGACACCATCGGGCGGAAGCCTTCCTCCTCGGCCAGCAGCTTGGCCACGAATTGGCCGCTTCGAACCTCCAATAAATGACCAATCAGCGTATCGGTTTCTTCAGACATGATGGACCTCTAAAAAATCTTTCTGCGATGCTCCGGCCCTTGAATCGAAGGCATCCTGTAAAAACCCCGGGATCTCTAATAGACCGCTCCGGCCAGCTCCAAACCCGCACCCGTCTTAATCCTGTCATTCAGATAAAAAATCCGGGAGCACCGACCTAAAAATTAGACCAGGTCGAGGAATATGCGAATCGGGCGGCCGGTGATCCACCGACTCTAAGTCTGCGCTTGATTCGATCACAGATTGGATCGCCGCTGTTACAATGCGGAATTTATCTCCGGTAGCGTGCAACGCGGAGCAAGCCAAAACAGGAATTACCGAATAGCTTATCGAAACCGGTTTCCGGCTATCGATACCGATTCGCTTTAAAATGATTTCCGGAGTCTTATATGGAGAAAAATGAATCCGTTACCAAATATAGGCTGCGCGTCCGCATCCGCGAGTTCAAAATTCCCCCGATACGGGAAGGGCTGGTGGTGGGGCGCCGGGCTGCCATAGGCTGTCATGCGATTCGAAAATCGCTCGATTTACTGATGGTTACGCCATTCGCTCACATAGAATTGGATGATCCAGTCATCAGCGACATCATCGTGCGCGAATCGGTGCTGCGGCGCGTGCCGCAGCAGCAGTTGATCGAATTCGTGCTGCAGCGGATAAAGCCCTTCATGGACGAAACCGAGATTCTTCACCTGGACCTGGAAACCGAACTTATCATCGAGGAACAGTTTTAATGCTGTTAACCGCCCGCGATGCATTGAGCGATCGCTTGGTCAGGGTCACCGACGAGCAGCGCCCCGGCACGGTGGCCGCCCATCCTGATGCCATATTCGCGGTTTTCTCGTCCGAACAAGACCTGTTTCTGGGGTTCGTGACCAGCGAGCAGATTGCCCAAACACCCGGCCGTATTTTCGCCGACCTGCTCGTAGACACGACCCTTTCGGCCGTTGATGACTCAACCCCGCTCAATGAAGTTTTCGCATTGATGGAGCAGCGTGACTGCCGGATTCTTCCGGTCACCGGCGCCAGCGGCACACTTCTCGGCGCCGTTACGCGAGCAAGGATCCTGGAGCTTCTGCTCGAACGGCACAAGCAGCTATCGAATGCCCTGCGACAGGAACAGCAGCGCCTGCGGCTCTGGTCGAGTCGGCTGAGCGAATTGAATCAGGCATCCGGAGCCCTGATGAAGCTCATGGCCCACTCGGAGAATGAAGACGACATGGCGCAAAACGGCCTAAACGTACTCACGACGCTGATCCGCGCACAGTACGGAGCGGTCGGCATCATCGATGATGGAGGCAATCTCAGCCGGTTTCTTTATACCGGGCTCAGTAAGGAACAAGCCGACCGCATCGGACAGTTGCCTGAAGGTAAGGGACTTCTCGGCGTTGTGGTGAGAGAGAACCAGGCTGTGCGCTTGGACAATATGAGCGAAGATCCTCGATCGGCCGGTTTTCCGCCCAGCCATCCGCCGATGAAAAGCCTGCTGGCGGTACCGGTTTCCGACAACGGCAAGGTGTACGGTCGGGTTTATCTGTGCGACAAACTCGACGACGCCCCGTTCAGCGCCGAAGATGAAACCTTGGCTAGCACCTTCGCCCACAGCCTGGCGCTGGCGCTCATTCATTCGAGAGAGCATGTTCAGCGGCGGGAAGCCGAGGAAAGAGCCTTGCGCCTTTTAAAGGAAAATCGTCGGCTGACCAAGCAGTTGTTCAAGGCTCAGGAGGAGGAACGGAAGAGAGTCGCTCGCGAACTCCACGACGAGCTAGGCCAACATCTGACCGGGATGTACGCGGACATCGAGTTGATCCAGACGCTCAGCCGGGATTTCCAACCCCAGATCTACGATAGAGCGCAGGGACTGGAGGTCTTGCTTCACCACTTTTACGGTGTGGTACACGGTTTGATCGAAGATCTGCGCCCGGCTTTGCTCGATCAACTGGGTCTCGTCGAGGCTTTGCAGGAATTGCTCGAGAAGTACCGGGAGCAACACGCCGACATCGCTTGGAAATTGACGATAATCGGCAATCTCCAAGATATCGGCGAGGCTTTAAGAATAACGGTTTACCGCATCGTCCAGGAAGCGTTGACCAATATTGTCCGCCATGCCCGTGCATCGGAAGCCCAGGTCGTCGTATGCCGTTCCGCCGCCTGCACGGGTCATCTGTGCCGCACCTATTTCAGCCCGCCCGATCGGGAGAAAGACACGGTCCGCATGCTGATCAAAGATAACGGCAAGGGCCTCGCGGGCAAAAAAAAGAACGGCGGTTTAGGACTCCTAGGAATACGGGAACGCGTCGAATCTCTGGACGGCTCGTTTTCTTTGGAAAGTCGGAAGGGAAACGGCACGGTTATGGCGATCGAAATACCAATCAAACCCGATGGATACGCAACGGATGATCCGGCTGCTGCTGATCGATGATCATCCCGTGGTGCGGAGCGGCTACAGGCGCCTGCTGGACCAAAGCCCGGGCATGACCGTCGTCGCCGAGGCATCCGACGGACTGGAAGGCTACCACGCTTTCGTCGAGCACCAGCCGGACGTCGTTATTATGGACCTGTTCCTGCCCGGCATCGGCGGTCTCGACGTTACGCGCAGAATTCTGAAGCGAGATCAGAGTGCGAAGATCCTCGTGTTTTCCATGCATGAAAGCGGCGTATTGATAGAACGTAGCCGCCAAGCCGGTGCGAAAGGATATGTCACCAAACGGAGCGGAGCGAAGGTCATACTGCGGGCGATACAGGCCGTCGCCGAGGGCGATGAGTTCTTCAGCCAACCGCTCGCGCCCAAGAAAGCGATAAAGGCAGTTTTTCCTACTTTGGATTCCGCCGATTTTTCCGTACTGACCCACCGCGAATTTGAAGTCATGCGTCATCTCGCGATCGGACGTTCCGTGGCGGAAATCGCGCAAATTCTCCATACGAGCCCTAAAACCATCGGCGTTCACCAAACCCGAATTCTGAAAAAGCTGGGTGTCCCCAATACGGTGCAGCTCGCCCACCTGGCTTTGCAGCACGCATTGATCGAGCTATGAGCCAGTATCCGGCTTAAAGAGCATCCTCAAGTATCATCCTTCGACGCGGCACTTAAAGATGGCTTAAGAGCCTAATTCAGTAAGCATCAACGTAGGGAAGTTTGCCGAAATCTGCGGCAGCGCGGGTAAAGATTGACTGATAACGAGTCACCAAACCTTCTCTTTCCATACCGAGAGGATAGCGTCCAGTACTATGGCCGCAGACACTCCCTCCGGAGTGCTATAGCGGATGATCCCCAAATGGTGCCCGAACATCACTTTAATTCAAGGCACATTGGTAATGTAGGAGATACAGTATGCTTGTGACCTTTGATAGCCCAGTGGGGCGTGTCACCATGTTCGGTGATGTCGCCGCTCAACTTATCCGGATGATGGGACACAGCGGCACGGTACCAAGTGCGGTGCTCGCTGAGGATGTCCCCGAGGCGCTGGCGAATCTCAAACGCGCCTTGGCGGCCGTAGACTCAACGAAGGTTATAGAGGAGTCGGTGGAGAATGAAACCGATGACAAGGAGGTGCTGGTATCACTACGGAACCGAGCCTTTCCGCTCATCAAATTGCTTGAGGATGCGGTAAGGCTGCACTGTGGAGTCATGTGGGAGCAGGAAGGCTCGGTTCCGCTAAAGTTCTAAGAAGCTGTCTTCAAACTACTGCGCGCCGCCATGCCGGCGTTGCTCAAGGGCTCAAAATGCTGATGAAAAGCATCCCTGCTTTTCACCCTGACGGGCGCGCTGCCGCGGTCCCATTTCTCTCCTGGAGAAATGGTCATGTACGCCTCTGTACACTCCGGTTTTTCGCCCTTTCGCGCCTTGTCCTGACGTCGCTCGTGACGTTTGAAGACAGCTTCTAAGACGTTCCGGATCTGAAGATGCAGAGCCCCGCCATCCGCCCTGTCCCTGAGTAATCCCCGCGCGGAGGCCGTCGATAGAATTCCAAGACCAGGTGAAACCCTCCGTGGCACCGGCTTTGAGCGACACCTTGGAGGAGATGCAGAACAATCTACTGATCCACGCAAAGTTCCCGCAAGGGTCCTGCACTTCTAACCCGTCCGGGTAGATGCTTTGTGAAATGCATTCCCGTACGAATCAGAATGCACGCATTTCTAAGCGCCACCAGACCACCACCACATCCGCATGGATTATCGATGCATCAAGCCTAGAGCATTTTCACGTCGGCTATACGGCATAACCGGCGTTCCGGAAGTAGTTCGTGCATTCGGCCGGAGTCAGCTGATTCAACAGTTCGCCGATGGCGTCCCCAATCGCCTCGACGGTGCGTTGCCCAGCCTTGCGGAGC
>NZ_DASPLO010000044.1:0-15157 GCF_035627495.1 Methylocaldum sp. | reverse complement strand
TTGGACGCGCTTGACCGTGTTCTTCGATTATCCGCCGGAGACCCGCAAAGTGCTGTACACCACCAACGCCATCGAATCGCTTAACTTCAGCCTGCGTAAGTTGCTTAAAACCCGCGGCGCGTTTCCGAACGATGAGGCGATCCTGAAAGTCTTGTACCTTGGGCTGCAGCGGATCGAGAAGAAATGGACCATGCCGATCCAGGACTGGAAGCGGGCTTTGAACCACTTCGTGATCCTGCTGGGCGATCGCGTCACCCTATGAACTAATCCCAGTTACACACTTAACTTGACACCCCTAATCATTTCTCGCGCCTTCTTGGCGATCTCATATGCCTCCCGCTTCAGATGCTTTACTAGTTTCGTACTCACTGCGTCTTGCAGTCTCCAATCACAGGGGCGGCGGCCGTATAACCGCCGCTGCTGTGCAGACTGCCGAGCGCTAAGTCTTCGGCATGAGCTGCTCGATCACTTGATCCAGGTTGAAGCTCGCGGGCCTCTGCCTGATCGGAAACTCCTTGAAGCTCTCGAGCCACCTCGCCGCGACCTGTTGTGCAGGCACCTGCGGAAAGACGTGATCGGCAAACCGTCTGTCGTAGTACAGCGTGCCGTCATCGCCCGCCTCAAACGGATCCGAGCGCAGTATGATGAGACTCCTTGCTATTGAGACCTACTTCGCACTCACATTGATGTCGACCCGCCGGTTGCGCTGGCGTCCCTCGGCCGTGGCGTTGTCGGCTATCGGATGCTGCTCGCCATACCCTTCGGCCGCCAGCCGCGATGAATCGATCCCGAGCGCCACGACCTGATTCATCGCACTGTTTGCGCGCTCGCGCGACAGCTGCAGATTACGCTCCGGATTGCCTGTATTGTCCGTGTAGCCGCTAAACCTCATCGTCACCTGTGGATAGGCCTTCATGATTTCGGCGATGTTGCGCAGTTGTTGCTGCGACAAAGGTTTGAGCGTGGACGCGTCAGTGTCGAATTCCACCCGGTCGAAGCTGAACCACGTATTCGGACTGACCTGCTTGCTCTTGTCCTCGATGAAGGCGAGCAACTTGTTCTCGACGCCGTTGGCGGGGATGTGAAGCGTCACGCCATTGGGCAATTTCTTGTCCATGAAGGCCCCCAGATCGACCCGGAGACTCCGGGCGCTGTTGGCGCGGGTACGGTAGTTATGGGTGCGGTGGACGGAGTCGGCGTCGGCGCTCTCCGACTCATGAAATACGCCAGCAGCGCGATCAGGCCCAATAACAGCAAGAGTCGCTTCCGCTGGCGGCGCGTCATCGATCGGCGTCGAACCGGATTGCACCAACACGCCATACTCACGGCCCGGTCGGAGTTTGCGGCTGCGGCTGGCGACCTTGCTGATAACCCTGCTGGTAAGCGCGCTGTTCGGCCTGTTTGTGTTGGTCGTACAAATAGCTTCCCACCAGGCCTGTGCCCGCACCGATCGCGGCACCGAGTCCGGCATTCCCGGCAATGGCGCCGATCGCCGCACCGGCCGCCGTAGAACCGGCGGTGCCGCTGAGCATCCGCTGCTGGGTCGATGTCATATCGGCGCAGCCCGACACGGAGAGGGCTATCCAAAAACTCAAAATAATTCTTCGTTTCATAACGGACCTCTTAAGATCTTTTCGATGATCGGCTCGCAGCGGCTCATCGCTGGCAGGGCCACTTTTCGATCATGTATCTGAACATCGCATCCACCGGCCGATCCTGGTTGTATTCCGGGTGGGCTTTTGCCCAGGAAACGAAATTGGTGATGGCCTGCTGGCGAGTCGGCTTGGGATTGGGAGGACACACGAGCGGTTGGCTGCCGGGTCCCGAATAGATCGACTCGTGATAGTGGTAGGCGCCCACCAGGTAACCGGTACAAAAATGGACAGCGGCTACGCGGAGCGGATCGTCTGCAGGAGCCGTACAAAGATTGATCAGCTCCTGGGTATTTCGAGCCAGAAAGTCCTGCTCCGTAACGGCCGAGGCGTACGAAACGGGAATCAGGCTCACTAGTACTGTCATTCCGTGGCGTCTCAGGGGTTTAACTCGCATGATGACCCTCCTAGGATTTGGTCGCCAATAAATCCCGTTTTACTCAAAAACGATTGTAGGGTGGGTTAGGCGCGCACCGTCACAAACCATTCCGTGCCCGCAGGCCTCCCTGCGCGCCGTAACCCACCGGTTTCGCGGCCTTGCCTGGTGGGTTACGGCGCACGGAAACACCACAGGAACTTTGCCGATTCCGTGCGATGCGCGCCTAACCCACCCTACGCCAGACACAGGAATCGGCAGGAATCGGAACATTGTTTTCGGTCATATCCCTAGTTGGAGCTTCGGCTGATCTAAGGTTTTGGAATCTATCCCGGTTGATTCCTCTCGGTCCGGTTCACGCTTTGATACCGGCGTGGCGGCGCCGGTTCCACCTGAGGTAGGGAAGCGACACGATCCCGCTCACGATCAGATACAGCAGAACCACGGCGGGTGCCAGCTTCTCGTCCGGAAAATTGGCGTGGGCGATTGCCAAGGCGACGCCGGGATGCCTGGAAGCGGTGGACAGCGCCAGCACCGTGCGATCGTTCGGGTCCGGGCCGCCGAGTCCGTGGCCTGCCAGCAGTCCCACGGCCACAAAAGAGGCGATGGCGGCGAGCGTCCCGTTGCCGATCAAGGACACGATCGCCGGCCACGCGGTGAACAAAACCGGCAGGACGCCGACGGCGAGCAACACCGTCGCCGCCAGGGCGATGGGCTTGGCGATCCGCTCTGCGAACCCGGGCGCCCAGTGCCGGACCGCCATGCCGAAGCCAAGCGGCGCCAGCACCGTGATGAGCACCAGCTTGGCGATGGCGGCCGCCGGCATTCGCGCGGGTATCGCAAAAGCTTTCCCGAGCAGCGCCACGGCGATGGGCACGAACACGACCGCGAGCAGCGCCGTCGCGACCAGCAATCCGACCGTATAGGGAGCGCTCCCGCCCGCCTTGAGCTCCTTTTTGGGGAGGAGCGGCGGAACGGGCGACACCGCCAGCGCAATGAGGACGATCTTCACCGCTGGATGTAGCTCGAAGCTGGCCGCGAGCGCCGCCGCGAATAGCGGCATGACCAGGTTCATCGCCAGCAGCGACCGAACCAGCCGCCCGGGTCTCCGGAACAGATACCCCGCGTCCTTGAGACTCGCGGCGAGACCGAGGCCGAAGACGATGAGCACGATGCTCACCTTCACCGCGAGCAATAGCAGTGCGGCCACGCTCATGACCGTCTCTCTCGCGTTCTTCGGCCGTGTCCGTGGGGTAGTTTCAGCATACGCAGGCGCTCAGCGTCCGCCGCCGCCGGCAACCTCGTTCATCTTCGCCAGGGCCTGGTCGATGGTGAAGCTGGCCGCCTTCTGGCGCGGCGGGAAGTCCTTGAACGTCGCCACGAACTCGGCCGCGATCGTCTGCGCCGCGAACACTATGTAGTCATGGTCGAGGAACCAGTCGTAGTAAGTGTTCGAGGTGATGTCGGCGCGCTCGAACGGATCGGTCCTGAGGTTGTAGAGCTTGGGAAGCCGCAACGGCACGAACGGCTCGGCCCAGATGCGCAGGGTCCCTTCAACCCGCTGTTCCATGAAGACCACCTTCCAGTTGTCGTAGCGCAAAGCGACCAGGTCGCCGTCGTCGTTGAAGTAGATGAAGCCCTGACGCGGGCTTTTCGGCTCCTGGCCGGTCAGGTGGGGCAGCAGGTTGTAGCCGTCGATGTGGACCTTGAAGGTCTTGCCCGCCGCCTGGTGGCCTTTCTTGCACTTTTCCACGACATCCGGCTCGCCCGCCGCCGCGAGAAACGTCGGCAGCCAGTCGTGGTGCTGGACGATTTCGTTGGAGACCACGCCCGCCGGGATCTTGCCGGGCCAGCGCAGCAGCAGCGGGATGCGGAAGGCGCCCTCCCAGTTGGAGTTCTTCTCGTTGCGAAAGGGGGTCATGGCACCGTCGGGCCAGGTGTTCATGCGCGGCCCGTTGTCGGTGCCGTACATGACGACGGTGTTGTCCGCGATGCCGAGTTCGTCCAGGAGGTTCAGCATCTCGCCCACCAGCTTGTCATGATCAATCATGGTGTCGTGGTAGGGGGGATTGCCACCGGCCGGCCTGTCCGATGCTCTCGGGCTTGGGATGGGTGCGCAGGTGCATGTGGGTCGTGTTGAACCAGCAGAACCAGGGTTTGCCGGCTCCATGCTGGCGCTTGATGAAGTCCTTGGCGGCGGCGCAGAACTCGTCGTCGCAGGTTTCCATGCGCTTCTTGGTCAAAGGGCCTGTGTCTTCGATCTTCTGCTTGCCGACCTTACCAAAGCGAGGGTCCACCGTCGGGTCGTCGGTGTCGGTCGCGTGACAGCGGAGGACCCCGCGGGGGCCGAATCGCTCGTGGAAGTGCGGGAAGTCTTTCGGATTCGGATAGTCGGACAGTTCCGGTTCCTCTTCGGCGTTGAGGTGGTAGAGGTTGCCGAAGAACTCGTCGAAGCCATGGACGGTGGGCAGGTACTCGTTGCGGTCGCCGAGGTGGTTCTTGCCGAACTGGCCGGTGGCGTAGCCTTGATTCTTGAGCAACTCGGCGATAGTCGGGTCCTCTGCCTGGAGACCCACGGTGGCGGCCGGGACCCCGACCTTGGACAGTCCGGTACGGAAGACGCTCTGCCCGGTGATGAAGGCGGAGCGTCCCGCCGTACAGCTCTGCTCGCCGTAGGAGTCGGTGAAGCGCATGCCTTCTTGCGCGATACGGTCGATGTTGGGCGTGCGGTAGCCCATCACTCCGTCGCTGTAGCAGCTGAGATTGGTGATGCCGATGTCGTCGCCGAAGATGACGAGAATGTTCGGTCTGTCCTTCGCGGGTGTGCCTTGATTCGCCATTCTTACCTCCTTGAAGCTAGGCGATTGTCACGGGGAGCGGCGCGGTACAAGGTCATCCAGATTGACCGCCTCCGACCTTGGCCGCGCGGCCTCGGATTGCACCGATGTCTTGCCCGATTTGAGCGCAGCGCCGAGCGATTACACCTTGAGCAGGGCTTTCAGCCACCTGCCTCCTTTCAGCCGGAACCGGGCCGGGTCTTCAGCCGGTTGGACGACGACGAACCCTTCGCCCTGGAAGAACATCTGGAAGGGTTCGCGACCTCCGTGCCGGAACACCGAGCGCCAACTCAGATCCATCTTCAACTCCGGTACAAGCCCGTCCGACCAGGCCAGGGTGGAGTGCGGATCGGTACTTACCGGATTCGCCGGGGTCACCGGCAGCGTCAGCGGACTGCCGTGGACGGCGAACGCCAGGGCACCGGTTCCGGAGAACCTCGCTCCAAATAGACCGCCCGCGGTGAGGCCGATTCTCTTGCCGACCAGGAATATCTCGTGTTCGAGGGTTTCCTCGAAGGCGAGAAATTCCTTCGCCGAAACGCACAGGGTTTCGCCCGCGAGACGCAGCACTCGAAGATGCCATCCACGGTACGCACAGTAGAGCCGCCCTCGGCCAATCGCACGCTCCAAGGGCACCAGCTCGCGCCGGATCATGTCTTTCAGGTTCCGGCCCTGGAGCGTAGGCAGCCGTTCGAAGCGAAGATCGCCGCGGTAAGCGATGGCGGCGCCCGGCTTGAGCCAGACACCGCCATCCACTTCGATCCTGAGTATGCGCTCCGATTCCTGTGTGAAGTTCCCCGTGATCGCTTTTTCCTCGCCGCTCTCGCGCAGGAATCCCGCCAGCGAATGGACAGGCAATGCGGCGCCGTTTGGGGATGCGGTCATGCGTGCACTCCTCCGTGCCCGGTCGGGCGAACGGTTCGATGGGCTAGAAGACTTCGTGAAGTCGAGTTCCTTCGAGAGGGAACCGCTTTGGCGTAGGTCACAACACCTTGTCCTCCTTCATCTTGGCGATCAGCGCTTCAGCCAACTCCTGGGTCACTTTGGTGACATCCTTCGGGTCGGTCGACTCGCTGATTCCCGACCACACCGCTTGCTCGCGCCTGATGTCCCACAGCGTCGACTCGATGGTCAGAACGTCATACGCGTGGATTTCCGGCGCGGCCACCCAGGTCGCCCCGTACCAACCGTAAAAACGTCCGCCGTAGCCACCGGGGGCGACGTAACCGAGGCTGACGTCCACCTTGCGTTGCACGCGCGGAGGACCCGGGTGACCAATACCGAATCGGCGCCGGTCTTTGCGACCGCCTGCTTGATTCTCTCTTTCGGCAGGGGACCTTGCTCCGGCAGCAGGGAATAACTCGCCGAGGCTTCGGTTCCGGATGCGCGCAGCGCCTGTATTAAACCGTCCTCGAACATACGTCGGTTCGCGTCGCTGCGGCTGACCCCGATGACCAGGACGTTGCGAAACGGTACATCATTAAACTGCGGGTCCTTCCAGGAATTCTTGAGGTGCGTCGTCACGCAGGCGGCCACCAGCGCCGTTACAAGCCACAGCAGACTCAAACCCAGTCTTGGATTCAGAGGATTTCTTTCCGGTCTTATTCCAGTTTTGACCATACCTGTACTCCTTAATTCTTTATCTTGCATTCCGCTTGGGAGTTATAGCCAGACCCGGCATCCGCCCCTACTTGGCTTTGGTCCTGTACATACCCACTTAGATACTCCGAACACAGCTTTTTGACCTCGGTCCGTGTCTTGAATGCGTGCACATCCAAAGCTTTCTCGGATCACTCGGAAAACGGAAACACCCGCTTCCAGTCCCACTTCATGTCCACCACCATCCAGCCGCGGGTCTTCGCCTCGTCGAGTGCTTGGTCAAGCCGGCCGACGGACGATTCGCGGTCGTAGGCCCATTCGCGCTCAGCGTGGGTGTGGTGGATCAGCGCCATGAGCCGCGCCCCTTCGCCACCCGCCGTCCATTGAAGCATCTGAAGGTCGCCGTCCGAGTTGCCGAAGGCGGCGATGGGCCGTCGCCCGATGAACTTGTGGATGCCCACCGGCTTGCCCGCCCGGTCGTCGATGAAATCCACCTCCGGCAGCCTCACCAGCACCGGCTTGCTGTCGCGCAGCTCCAATTTCGTCTCGATGCTGCTCCCCACCACCTGTTCGGGTGGGATGCCGTAGACCTTTTCGACCCATGGCCGCATGAACTCTATCCCGCCGCCGGAGACGATATAGGTCTTGAACCCGTTGGCGCGGAGATACGCCAGCAGTTCCCGCATGGGCTGGTAGGCCAGCTCGGTGTAAGGCCGCCGGAACCTGGGGTGCCGGGCCGTTGCCAGCCAGTCCGTGACGATGGCCTCGAACTCGGTGGTGGTCATGCCGGCATGGGTGGCCATAAGGAGTTCGACCAGTCCCTTCTCGCCGCCGGCCGCGAGTGCCGTCAGATCATTTTCCAGCACGGTCTTGAAAGGCTGCCGCTCCTTCCATTCGGGATGTTGCGGCGCCAGGGCCTTCACCCGGTCCAGCGCGAACAGTCCCTGGAAATACAGCGGCTGCTCGGCCCACAGGGTGCCGTCGTTGTCGAACACGGCGATGCGTTCGGCGGGCGGAACGTAATCGGTGCTCCCCCTATCGGCCACCTTCTTTACGAAGGCCCGGATAGCTTGCTTCGTTTGGCCGTTGTTCCAGGAGGGCAGCGGGTCGGCGGCCTTCCACTCGGCGAGAGCGACTCCACTCGTCAACAGGATCAAACCCAGGAAAACAATGAACGGCCGAAACATGGTCCGGAAGGACAGAACGATGCGCATGGGTGGCTTCTCCAATTATTCCTCAGGCCCGCTGAATCGGGCATGAGTACTTGCCCAACTTGTCTTGATTTCGACCAATAGCCCGTCAGCCCGAGGAACGGACCGCTCAGGGTCACATCGGTTTCAATGATGCGCTTGCTCACGTCCAGGCGCAGGGCCTTATAGCCGGCCTCAATCGAGGCGGGCACGCCGAATAGGGTGGTGCGGTAGCCGACCAGCCCCAGCACGGACCCGGCGAAGTCGATGTTGTCCACGCCAAAGCCGCCGCCGTTGCCGTCCACCAAGACGAACCATTTCGGGCTGAATTGCACCGTGAACCGGCCGCCGATGACCGGACTGGTGAGGCTCTTGCTGGCCGAGGCGCTGCCGATGCCCCTGAATTCGACCTGGTTGTCCAGCCAGATGGTGCGCCCGCCAGCATAAAGCTCGATCGTGTTGGAACGCGGTTTCTCGTCCCAGCGGGCGATGCGTTCCGAGGCGGCCGGGCCGAACAGGCGGTACATCGCGCCATACTCCATGACGCTCAACTGGCTCGACAAGCCTTTGCTGATTCCCCGATCGAACCGGGGCTCGAAATCCAGATCCACGTAATTGCCGTCCAGATAGAATCCGAAACGCTCGCAATGAGCTTCGAACCAGCCCATGAACCCCAAGGGGAAGCGATGCGAGGCGTCGACGAGTCGATGAAGGTCTCGTCGACAGATTTGTTCAAAGGCCTCGCGGAAAACTTGCCGCCCACGCCGGGCAGCCACATGTAGAGGTTGAGATTGAAGGCCCAGGGATCGGCCTCGGCGGTTCCGCTCCGAGCACGGAATTCGCGGCCGCCGTGGCGAGCAGCGCGAGCAGTAGGCGTGTTTTGGCCGGGCCGTTTGGATCTGGGACGTATTTGGCTTTCGGAAACATTCGTGTTCTCCTTTTGTTGCAAAGACGTGTCGAACCAAAATCCATCAGCGTTGAGGTACCTGCTCACTCGGCGCGGCAGCCTCAAAGTCCCCCTCCGAAGCGGTACTGCCAGGCGATACCCACCAAATCGAAATTACTGCCGGTGCGGGTCGAGACACCGGTGCTCCCGTACAGTTTCACCGAATGGTTCCGACTGATCGGCAATGCCAGCGTGGCGCCGATGCGCGTGTTTTCCTGAAGGTTCCGGTGCGGTCCACCATCGATGCTGGTACTGCCGCCGGCATAGTAAGTTCCGTCCAGCGAGCCCCAGATGTTGGCGCCGAAGCTGTAGATGAGATGTCCCTGCACTGCATAGATAGGATCTTGGGAACGGGTCTGGTGGCCGGGAAAAAACTCGGTGTTGTCGGTATAGAAGGTCCCTTCGCCGGCCAGCTCCAAGGTCACGGGTCCCCAGCGCTTGGAGACGCCCAGTTCGGTCTTGACCGACCAGTGGTTGGTGCCGAGGTTCACCAGCTTCTCGGGATCGTATTGGCCGCCGGGGGCCGATACCTGCACGCTGGCTCCGACGATGACGTCCTGCTCGTAGTTGGCGAACTCGGCCAGGGTCAGCGCCGGGGCACCGTAGAGGTTGACCGAGAAACGGAATCTCGGGTCGGCAAACCCGGAAATATCGCGCTCCCGAGGCTGGCCGGCGAAGCTGGCGGTGCCGGACAGCCAGGCGGTGGGCAATATCACGTCGAATTTCCCGGACTGGCCGAATACGTCCAGCGAACGGGCATAGGCGAACACGGCGCCGTGGGCCTGGAGCTTGGCGTCTTCCAGAGGGATCGTGGGATCGACGGTCACGCCGCCCCATAGGTAGCTGTAGCCCACGATCAGGAAATTGAGGCCGACCGGGGTGTTGGCGTAGGTCCTGGGTTCGAGGTCCTGTCCGTTTGCGCCGGAGGCCGCGGCGGCGAGCGATGCCGCGCCCAGCCGGATGGCAAGGACGCTGCGGAATCGGGATTTCGCGGGATGCCGCGTTGAAGTTCCGGCAGCTTCTTGCGACAGGATGGGTCCTTCCGAGCTTGGCCCCAGTCCAACCGGATCAGAAGAACCGGTCATGCTTTCCCGGGATTTACGCGAGGTTCGCAGGGAGGCTGTCATTGATCGGGCGGGATGGCCGGGTTTGCTTCCGGAAAGCTCTCGATATGCAAGGTCTGCGTTGGGAACGCGAATCGGCGCCTGTCGGCCCCTCGACCTGCAGACCCATGGCTATTCCTCGACCATCCCCAAAAATGGGTTGCGGTGCGCGTCGAGCTTCCGAGCCCGGCCATGGTTTTCATGGCGCGCACCCAACCCGCCCTGCGGCTCTAGCGCTCTTTCGGCATCAAGGGGATTGAGGAACCGACAACCACGTCCCCGGCTCCCTGCAAGACGCTTTCCACTTGTAGAAACCGTGCTCCGACAACCTTCGATGTCGCTTTTGCGATTTTGCCGTAGTACTTATCGAGCAGCGCAGTCCGCGCTTTGCGAAAATCGAGGGAACGCTTGACGAGTTCGTCGGCCTTTGACTCGCTCATGTTTTCAAAGGTATCCGCATAATCCTTGATCACGGCTAAGCGTTTGTCGTTCAGCTTCATCAAGTCGGCTTCGTATTGGTGATACAGGCTCCAAAACTTCTTGCCTTGTTCTTCGCTCAGATTCATCGACTGCTTGACGAAATCCCGCCTGTCTATACGGGTACTGGCGCGAAACAGGGCGAGTGCGTCTTGCCCGGTATTTTCGGCGGCGGGGGCTGCGGTTGTGGCTGTTTCGGCTTGTGCCCCGTGACTTATCACCGGCAGACTGATCGCTGCGACCGCGAATGCGAGGGACAACAGTTTGGTTTTCATGCGTTACTCCTATCCTTGGGTGGTTGTGAAATTTTCATTGCATAGAGAAGCGGGAGCGTATCGGTTCATCGTGACGATGGATCCCGGCGCCTTCGCCGCTGCGTTCATCCTCACTCCCGCATTCTGAAGCAGTTTCCTTGTCACGGAAAGCCGGCCCTGATCCGCCGGGAAAAGTCCGGCGCCTGGTCCGCCGCCCGTGCCGCGGCATTGATATGCGAGCGCCGCTTGAGTTCCTCGAAAGACAGGCTCCGGTCGAGGCGTCCCCTCTCGTAGGCGTACTCCGGGGCATACCCGCTCAGCAGCACCTTCCATGAATAAGGGATGTGGCCGGGATTCACGGCCGCATGGGTGAGAATCATGGTGGTGCAGTTGGTCGTGAGCGTGTTGTAGAAGCGGGGATGTTCACGCAGTTCGTTGATGTCGCGCATGTAGTCCAGGAAGATGCGGCGGCCGTTCTCGATCGGCCCGATCACCCGGAACAAATAAACGTCTTCCGGCGGATCGTTCCGGTAGTTCGTCCGCACCCGGATGACGTCGCGCTCATCGGCGACGACGTACACCAGCTCGTACTGCCGGAAGAGGCCGGGGAGCGTCGCATAGGGCCTGGTGCGGTCCTTCCGTACCTCGATGGAGATGGCCAGGTGATCGCCCCCGAAGCCGAAGGTCAGGAACAAATGGGCGATGGCCGGACCCATCCAGTAGGAGGCGACCAGATCGATCCGGTCCAGACGCCGGAGGTCAAAGGTGCGGTCATAGTAGGCGGGCGTGAAATCGGTCTCCGTGCGGTAGTCGAAATTCCGGATGTTGTGGACGGTCACAAGATCGCCGTCGAGGGTGGCATAGGGAAGCACGGCGACCTCGGGTTGCCAATCGCGGTCGTTGGAGGGCGTCGCGCCGCCCCAGACGACCAGGACCGGCGCGAGGGCCGCGGCAAAGCCTACTCCCGCGAGCCGGCGCGTCCGCCGGACGAACAGGGCGACCAAAGCCACCAGTCCGATGGCGGCAAAGCTCCAGGCCGCCGCCGTGCGGACTTCGGCCGATCCCGGCCCAAGATAATAAAGGACCAGCGCTCCCCAGCCGGTGGCGCCGGCCATCACGAGGCCGGCCAAGACCAGAACGATGATCGTGCCGATCCGGCGCCTCATGGACGACTCCCCTCGAATGCCGCCGCGTGTTCGAGCAGGATGCGCCGGATCTCCTCGATGACCTCGGGCTTTCCCTGGCACGAGTGATCCGATCGGACCACCAACTCGGAGACTGCCTCCTCGATGTGGGCACTGCGGTAGGCCACCACGCCGTCGTCTCCCTCCTCCTTCGGGCCATCGCCCTCCACCGCGATGATCGAGTGGGCCGGAATCCGGGACGGCACGGGGATGGTCTCCAGGATTTTGAGACCGGGGTTGTTCGGATTCATGTTGTCCACCGCCGTCGGGGGCCGGCGGAGGAGCGCGATCAGCTTCTCATCCCCGGTCAAGGTGACCACCTCGGCAAACTGGCTCACCACTCCCACCGGCAAGGTCACGAACCAGGCCGCGATGGCGCCGATCCGGCCCGAGGCCAGCAGGGCGCCGCGATGGGGGGTCGCCACGAACACTACCCGCCCGACGAAGGGCAGGGGGGTGAAGAACGCCGACTGCCGCAGGAGCTCGCGGGCTCCGGGACCGACCTGGATCGAATCGAACGGCTTGCTGCTGATGCGGTCCCAGAACCGGGTACCGCTGTCGATGGCGGTGAACTTGGTCAGGAGCCCGCCCTGGCTGTGCCCGATCACCACCATGTCGCGCAGGGCCGGGTCCTTGCCCTCGGGATCGAACTCCCGCACCGCGGCCGTCAGGGTCGCCCGCAGCCGCCCCGCCGAGTAGGCGATGGGGTTGCCGGTATCGTAGAGGAAGAGCCAGATCTGGAACCGCTCGCGGATGCGCGGATCGCCCTGAAGTTCGTTGAACAGTTCGGCCCAGCGGGCGGGGCTGGAAGCCGTCCCGTGCACCAGCACCACCGGAATCTTCCCGGACCGGTAAGGCTGCATCATGAACAGTCCGTCCTGGGCCCGATCGCGCGGGAGCATGCCCGAGAAGGCGCCGCCCCGGAGGAACCCGGCGATCTCCGCAGCGTACATCGGGCTGCCTTCGAGCTGATAGGCGAGGGCTGCCGTCGGGTCGGATTCGAGGGGCTGTTCCCGTCCGTTGACCGTCACCGTCGAGGCCTGGTCCGCCGCGTAAACCTCGATACGCCCAAGAACTTGCCCGCTGGCCAGACTGGCGCGGGCGTGCTCGAAACGCAGCAGCGCGGTGACCGGGACCTTGATGCGGGGTCCGAGGCGTTCCGAGCCGACGACCTTCATCGACGCGGGTCCCGCGGCGAGGCTCGCGGCCAAGGGGGCGCCGAGCCCGGGGCTGCGGTAGCGGTTCCGGAGGCCCCGGACTTCCAGGGTCGTGGTCGGGGTGAATCGCTCGAGCCGGTAGCCGCCCCACCACAGCCCTGACTCGTTCAGGGTGACCGCCAAGGTCCCGAATGGAAGCTTGTGCACGCCGGGCGCCAGCCGCACCTCGTTCTTGTCCACGCCCTTGCCGCGGACGGCGGCCAAGCCTTTCGCGACCGCCTGGTTGTAGAGATCGTACGCCAGCCGGAAGCGAGGGTCCGAGGGCTGGAGAGGCGTGCCGGTGGCGTCGTCCGGAAACAGGAGCGCCCAGGCGTACACGGCCGAAGCCAGGAAATACGCCCGATCGCCCGTGCGGTCGGCATGGAGAAAGGACAGCTCCGCCAGCGCGAACAGGCGGTCGTCGTCGCCCTTGGGGCTCAGCCCGCGATGCAGTTCGGCGAGCACCTTGGCCGGTTCCGCGCCGAACCGATCCAGGAGGTCTAAGCGCCTGAGCACCATTTTCGAGGGCTCCGACGCCTGCTCCGCCGAGAGCGCACTTTCGGTATGAATGCGATAGGCGGTCTGGATGTCCACGTGCTTCACGCCAACCGGCGTCGCGCATCCGGAAAGGACCAACGCGAGGCAGGTGAGCCTCAGAATCCATAGCACGGTCGGCACGAGCCATTGCTGCTTGGCTGAATGCTTCGAAGCCTTCATACCACTCCTTGTCGTTTGCCCGCGATCGCGCGGCTTAACTCACCGGCTTTGCCGGTGCTGGTCCGCGTGGGCAAACGATGGGATCATCTGCCGCCCTCGCGGAGAAACGGTTACGGTTTATAGCGACATGCTGTCTCAGAGCACGCATCATAAGTGCTTTCCAGGTCATCCTGAACGATTCGCGCATCGTAAGCTCTTGAATTTGCAATGAGCAAAAAATCAAATCTGTGCGGATTCGAGCCGATGAGCCGCTTTGAATGACTTTTTCAACAGAATCGGCCCAAGGCATGCCGTCGGGGTCTTCCAGAATGAAGACCAGCTTGCCTTTCTCGAAGCCCATTTCCGCATTGCGCGCGACCGTGGCGTCTTGGGCCTGGCTTCGGCGGCAAAACCGGCAGGGCTTGGCCATCGGTCATTCTCCGTTCATGCCGGGATCGGACCCACTTCGGTCGATCACGCGGTGGGACAGGTAATACAGCGGGATGCTGAGAAAGAACAGGGTGCCGAGATGCACATTCACGAACGAAATGGGGATGGCCGCCACGCTGACCATGACAGGGCTCATGAACATGCGCCGGGTCACGCGGCGCCGGACGGCGGCTTCGACCGGGCGGATCAGCAAGTGGGGATGGGACACTGTATAAGTCCACAGCGCGATGAGAGCGAGCCCGATGAGGATTTGCACGGCGCCGAACAGCAGGATCACCAACGCCTCCTCGCGATAGACGCTTTTGAGTTTCGTGACGAACGGCAGCAGCGTGACGGGGAACAGGAAGAGCAGGTTGAGCCAGGCGAGCATTCGGCTGCCTTGCCGGAAATGATGCATGATCGCGGCGTGCTGGACCCAATACGTGCCGGCCAACCAGAAGCTGACCCCGTAGATGAACAGGTCGAAGCCGATACGCTCCAGAAACGCAAACAGCCCGTCTTCGGAAAAGCGGTGATCGGAAGGAACGTCGATGCTCAGCACCAGCAGCGTCATGACGATGGCAACGACGGCATCGGCCAGCGCCTTGCAGCGGTCGAGGCTGAAGATTCCGGAGGAGTTCGGCGATAGGCGTTCTTTGGGCATCGTCCAGTCTCGCAAGTTATCACTTAAATCCAGCCCTGCTCCCTGAATTTCACCCGCAGTTGGTCAGCGATTTCCTTGGCGGTCCGCTGGGCGGCGCCTTCGATCGTCTCCGAGCCTTTCCTTTCCCCCCTTAGTTTCGACGCACCGCCGACGATAAGGCCGATGGGATTGCCGGTTGCGGCAAGGGCGGCAACGCCCACCAGCATACCCGGTGTTTTGCTACCCCCGGCCTGGAGTTGGCCCGATCCGACTCGGCGCAGACCCTGAGCCGTCATTAGATAGCCCTCGACCACCGTCCTCAGCTCGGCGGCCCCGGAGCCGAACCCGACCAGCACACGCTCGCCGGCGCTGCCTTTGTCGACGGCTACGAAATAACCCCTGATCACCAGGTCGCCGACCCGTGGTGCCGGTTGGCCTACTGCTTCATCAAGGTTGAATTGAAGGGTAAAGATGCTTGAGCTTTATGCGCGCATTGTCGGTGGTGAAACGCCAATCGATTTTGGCGCGGACGGTATTCCGGCGGGTTTCCCAGGCAGCGACTTCGCGCGTCAGGT
>NZ_DASPLO010000043.1:0-68504 GCF_035627495.1 Methylocaldum sp. | reverse complement strand
CGTCAACGTATAGTTGATCTGGGTCACCAGCAAGTATTGGCAGTAATCCAGACGTGTGATGGGCTTCTTTTCCATCCCGCTCTGACGCGCTCCGCTCCAACAAGTGCCCTCCCAATCCCAGTTTTTGCGTAAGTCCTAACTTAGTGATTTTCAATAAACCCGCGGGTTTTGCGGTTGCGTGTTCCGTGTGGAAATTACATGGTGTAGATCATATTCCTACAAGGCCACCTAGGAAACACAAGCCTATCCTGCCCGAAGTGCCGGCGCGATTCCCGAATCAAAACTTCCAGCGCGCCGCAGCTTACTTTGCTTTTCAAACGCATCGACGGCCGCACAGGTCCATGTCCGCCTAATTGAAAAACATTATCACGGCTAAACCCAGCCCATTTTACGGCGGACATTTAACGCCGGTTCCGGAGCGAAATTCCCATGAAGTTCTATGACCTCAGCCGGAGCATGTGCGAATGGGAGCGTCTGGACGAATGGCGCGGGAAGATGCGCGATACCCTCGCCAGACATGAAGCAGGCAAGATTTCGCCGTTTTACTTGCTGTCCCTGCCCGGCATAAGTGCGAGCGAGCAACGCGCCTGTTCCGATCTCTGGATGAAGGCGCGCATCGAGGCGTCCGCTGTGGAGCGGGCCGATCTGGCGTTTAGGTTCAACTCCGCCGATAAGGCGAAAATACGTCTGGGTTACTTGTCCTGTGACTTTCATGAGCATGCCACCTCCCTGCTGCTGGTGGAACTGTTCGAATCCCATGACCGGGAACGGTTTGAGATATTCGCGTATTCCTACGGTCCGGACGATGGCAGAGGCATGCGGGAGCGTCTCAAGAAAAGTTTCGACCACTTCGTCGACATCCAGACCTTATCGACGGCCGAAGCCGCCCGTGCAATCCATCGCGACCAGGTGGATATTCTCATTGATCTCAAGGGCTATACCCAGGCCACCCGCACCGCCATTCTCACGTTCCGCCCAGCGCCCATCCAGGTGAATTATCTGGGTTATCCCGGCACTTTGGGCGGCGATTTCTGCGACTACATCATCACCGATCCATTTCTGACGCCGCCGGGCAGCGCGGCCGACTACAGCGAAGCCTTCGCGTACCTGCCCGACACCTATCAGCCTCATGGCCGCCAAGGCACGATTGGCGAGCAGCCCACGCGCTCCGAGGTCGGATTGGCGGAACAGGGGTTCGTGTTTTGCTGCTTCAACCAGGCTTACAAAATTACACCGGACGTTTTTGACATTTGGTGCAGGCTGCTTTTCAACGTTCCCGGAAGCATGCTCTGGCTGCTCAGGAATTCAAGGGCGGAGGGCAATCTCCGCAACGAAGCCTATCAACGAGGCATTGCTCCGGACCGGTTCGTTTTCGCGGAAGACAGGCCGCAAATCGAGCACCTGGGCCGCCTGGGACTGGCGGATTTGATGTTGGATACGCTGCCCTACAATGCGCACACGACGGCCAGCGATGCCTTGTGGACCGGCGTACCCCTCGTGACTTGCGCGGGAGAGACTTTTCCCTCAAGAGTGGCAGGGAGTCTCTTGCGTGCGATTGGTCTGCCGGAGCTGATTGCCGGCGATCTCGAAGGCTACTACGACTTGGCTTTCGATCTGGCCACCCGTCCGGAGCGTTTGTCCCGGATCAAAAGCAAACTTGCGGCGAATCGGCTGAGCACGCCGCTGTTCGATATCCGGACCTATACGCACCACCTGGAAGTCCTTTACGAAACGATGTGGCAGCGGCATCGCGATGGCGAAAAGCCGGCGGCTATAGGCCGGGCAACGGCCAGTCATGGCGGGTAATCCAGCTTTACGGAAGTGGCGCAGCGCCTTCTTGGCTCTCTTCCCATTTTCAATGAAAAAGGTGATTCATCATGAAAAAAGCCGAGAAAACCTATCTTCAGTCTTCCGAGTACTGATGTCCTTTGTGCAAGCAATGGGTCTTGCCCTCCGATTACCTCTTTTCGCGTCGGCGGTCCGCCAGTGGCGCTTGGACTATCGCCGGGTCGTGCCGGGAGTGCAGGGATTCGGGATTTTAAGGGCTTCCGATGTCCGGTTTTTATCGAGCAGCTTGAGGATTTGGCTTCACCATAACCAGCCGATTTCACGAAAATCCTCCTGAACCGGAAGCTTTTACCCCGCAGGATTTTGCGGGAGGATCTCGTAAACCCATTTGCCAACGGAATTCTTTGCAACCATCTTAAGCCTTTAAATGGGCGACTCTCACCAGGGGCATTTCATGAATCTTGAACAGCAGCAATCCCAATTCAAAGAACTCATGGCCAAGGGTAAGGCCCAGGGATTTCTCACCTATGCGGAAGTGAATGACTATCTGCCCGGGGATGCCCTAGATCCGCAGGTCATGGACGACATCATTGGCGTAATCAACAGCATGGGCATCGAGGTGCATGAAGAGGCGCCGGATCTCGATACCCTCGCCGAGTTCGTGGCGGGGGGCGGCCGGAATGTCGAGGAGGAAGCAGAGGAGGTGGCCGAAGCCGCCGCTCTGATGCTGGCGAACGCCGACAAGGTCGTCAACGTGGATCCGGTGCACATGTACATGCGGGAGATGGGATCGGTTGAGTTGTTGAGCCGTGCGAGCGAATTGGCGATCGCCAAACGTATCGAGGCGGGTCTCGATCAGGCCGCTCGGGAATTGGTTCGATTTTCCGCCGCCATGGAGCATTTCATCCGGGCCTTCGAACGTGTGGAAGCCGGAGAGGTTGATCTGTCCGACCTGATTATCGGGGTGGTCGACTCGAATCAGATGGGTGAACCCGTGCCCGACAGCGAAGAGCCTGCCGCGGAAGCATCGGCTTCCGGCGTGCCGGACGAAGCTGAGGGCAGTCCGGATCTGGCGCTGGTCCAAGAAAAATTGACTGCCTTCAAAGGTCAATATGCGACCGCGGCCGCGGCTCGAAAACAGTACGGCCACGATGGCGAGCGCACTCGAGCAGCTTTTGACGTGCTTGCGGAGGGTTTTCTCGAATTCAGGAAGACCCCGCTGTTCCTCATGGAACTGGCCGATATTCTAAATGCCACACTGGATCGGATTCGTGAGCAGGAACGCCTCATCATGAGCCTGGCAGTCGATCAGTCCGGGATGCCGAAAAACGAGTTCCTCAAAAGCTTTCCCGGCAACGAGACCAATCGGGAATGGCTTGATCGCCAGATCCTGTCGGGAAAAAGCCATGCCCCGGCTTTGTCCGGCCACGCCGAGGCGATCCGGGCCGCTCAAAACACGCTTGCGGAGGTCGAGACGGAACACGGCCTGAGCATCCTGGAAATCAGGGACATCCATCGCCACATGGCGGTGGGCAACCAAGAAGCCAGGCAGGCAAAACAGGAGATGATCGAAGCCAATTTGCGGCTGGTGGTATCGATTGCCAAAAAATACACCAACCGCGGCCTGCAATTCTTGGATCTGATCCAGGAAGGCAACATCGGCCTCATGAAAGCCGTCGATAAATTCGACTATCGGCGCGGCTATAAATTTTCGACCTATGCGACTTGGTGGATTCGCCAGGCGGTTTCCCGAGCGCTCGCCGATCAGGCGCGCACGATTCGAGTCCCCGTGCATATGATCGAGACCATCAACAAGATCAACAGGACATCCCATCAAACGCTTCAGAAGACCGGCCGCGCCGCCACCCCGGAAGAGATTGCCGACTGCATGGAAATGTCCGAAGCCAAGGTTCGCCAGGTCCTGAAGATTGCCAGCCAGCCTATTTCGATGGCGACCCCCGTAGGGGACGACAGCGATAAGCAACTCGGAGAGATGCTCGAAGACACCCGGGATGTATCGCCCGTCGAGGCTGCGACCTTGGCCGGATTGCAAGAGGCAACCAGGCAGGTCTTGTCGTGCCTGACCGAGCGTGAATCCAAAGTGTTACGGATGCGTTTCGGGATCGACCGGCCGACGGACCACACCCTGGAAGAGGTGGGCAAAGAGTTCGCCGTGACGCGTGAACGCATCCGGCAAATCGAGGCCAAGGCTATACGAAAACTTCGCCATTCCACCCGCTCGGATCAGCTTAGAAGCTTTCTTGATTTGGAATAAAGATCAAGAGGACGCCTTCCTTGAGACCGCCGCACTCGAAAGGGACGGACGAGCGTAGGAAAAGCCATCATTTGTGTAACCCACCGGACCACACCGACATCGCCGGTGTCATCTACTGCCATGGGGTTACCCGAATGGCGGCTGGTGATCGCCTCTTGGCTTTCTGGTCTGAGAAGGAGAACAGAGGAATTAAGGAAGGTATGCCGCTCAACCGGGGGCTTCACGCTAACGTAGACCCAGCTTTTAGTTAGATCCGCACGTCAATGTTGTTACCAGTGACTTGCCGGTGTTGAGCCTTTGAACCGGAGCGATTCTGCCTTGATCGGAAAGATCGGGGCGGTCTATGGGATTCATCCGGAAGCTGGGGGAGCTTCCCAAAGCTTAGCCGAGCGTGGGGGTCGTACGCAGCGCCCTGATTCGCCGCTCGATGATCGGCCTCGTGCTGCCGATGAGTAATTTTCCGGGCGGCAAAAAAACAAATCCCAGCCACTGGGACTGGGATTCGTTTGAAGTCGACGGAGACCGAAGCGTTACAGCTGCTCGCATAAAACGTCCTGCTTTTTGCCCAGGCTTGGCAGGACTTGGCGAACTAATAAACCAAGGCCCACGGCAATCAGCATGACCAGCGGGAATTCAAAAACGGCGGCGGCCACCAGCATCAGTGCAAGAAGGCTCAGTACTAGGAGCAGCACCAAAAACGGGATGACCAAAATGAGCAATAAAGCGTTCATGAACACCTCCATAATTTTATTTACGGAAATAATCATAACTAAAATTCAAAGGGCTTGTTAGCAATATTGTTATAAAATCAGGAAATAATCGCTTTATTATTTTAATATAATGCTTTTATATGGAAACAATATGGGTCGGCTTATGCGGCCTGATGTTGACGGACTCCGGGATACGAAACGCGGGGTGACGGGATGCCGAGCGATGGCGTCGAAGGGAAATGGCGTTAACAACGCTGGTGTGAGCCGGTCGCAGAAATTTCGATCAAATCAGCACGTTGAGTCTCTCCATTACATTCGCTGCAAGAGCGGCGGTCGCAGGCGATCCACAAGGCATCGCGATCGGGCGTCGAGCCATTGTCGAGCCAGGCCTCGATCCTTGGTTGAGTCGGGATCGGTCGAACGAAAGTTTTGTAAAAAATGGCGACGCAATCGAGCGGTACTGGCCGGCCTTATCGCCGGCCAACGGAAATCTTATAAAGGATCCGGATTGGCCTTATTCGGTCGCGATCGAGGCGGCCTCTACTTCGGGCGGCATTACGGGTCCGCCAACGGCCTGCTTGTAGTTGGTGAAGACATAGGCGGCGAGCGAGTTGGCGATGCGGACCAGCATCGCGTTGTCCGTGCCTCCGACCGAGAAGGCGCCCCCCATTGCCGCGGCGTGGGCGTAGAGCTCCGGATACGCCACCTCTTCTTGGGTTTCCTTGTCTTTAAATCTTGCCCGCATCACGACTGCGGAGCTGCCGGCCAAGGCGCCTGCGAAAAAGCGGGTGCCGCCTCCGACGAACTTGAGATCCGTCACGATGGGCTCGATCACCAGCGTCCGCGATGGCCCTCGAACCGGTTTGGCATTCCATTGATCGAGCCGACTTTTGAGCTGCTCATCGAGGTTCTCCTGAATCTTTGCCAAAGCCGCCTTTTCCTCGGCGACCGTGGCATTGGCCGCCAGCAGCGGGTGCAGCTCAAAGCGGTTGAATGCCGAGAATTTCTCCTTGGGCGGCGGATTTTGCGCGGTGGTGGGCTTGATGTTCGTGGCACACCCCACGGTTAAGAGCAGAAGGCTCGCGAGTGCGCCCCACACCATGAGGCGGGTGATTAATGGGGGAGTGGAATGGGTAACCGGGATATTTTTCATGTTCTTTTTCTTTGAGAAGGGTTCGGTTGAGTGAACGAAAATGTGATAGACCGGGGATTAAGGCGCCCAGCCGGTACTCCCGAGGGTCTCCGTCAGTCTAGTCGATTTCATGCATCATCCCTTAGCCAAACGCGAAGCCTGGCTATAATCGCGGGTCCCTTCAGCCCTAAGAAGCTGTCTTCAAACGTCACGAGCGATGTCAGGACAAGGCGCGAAAGAGCGACCCGGAGCGCGGGACACGCGAAGGGAACAGCCGTAGGCTGGCCCGCAGGGCGAACCCCAGGGATGGGGCGAGTAATAACCGGAGTGTACAGAGGTGTACATGAGGATTTTGAGCCCTTGAGCAACGCCGGCATGGCGGCGCGCAGTAGTTTGATGACAGCTTCTGAGGATGCGCATTGATGATGACGGCAACCTGCCCCGACCTCCGACGAACACCAAGTTCTTACGGCGCAACTTGGGATTGCCGAGGCGGATGCCCCCGAGCCGCCGGTCGAACTCGAATAGGTCGGACTTGATGGGGCCGCAGAACGTCAACCTGAACGCCGACGAGATGCTGCGCGTCATGGCTTGGCTGCGCGACCGGTTAGAATCTTCCGCTAATCTTCGCGAGAGAGGGTAAGGGGGCACGCTGGACATGATCAGACCGTCGGTTCACCCACCAACCCTTATGTTTTCTTGTCGCCAAAATCGTTAAGATCTCCACTGGGGGTAACGACACAAGGTTGCATGCCCACATCCCTACCACACTCAACTTCCCCTCATCCCACACTATCCATGTCCCTTTTCGACAGTTGGTTTCAGGAAAAGCAGTCGGCCTGGTTGTATCGGGTTATCGTTGCCTCTGAGAGCGACCGTCGGATGCGGCGTTTGTTTTGCACGCTCGCCGAGCAGGCCGAGGCTCAAGCCGCACTCTGGGAGAACCGTTTGAAGGCGGAAGGCACGGAGTTAAGGCCTTTTAAGCCGACGCTGCGGGCACGACTGATCGGCCGTCTGGTTCGGATGTTCGGGCCGAAGGCTCTACGCCCGGTTCTGGCCAGTATGAAGATCCGGGGGCTTTCCGCCTATGCGGGCCGGGGGCTGGAGGTACGCCATGCGATGCCCACCGCGGCCGAGGACGTGGGGCGCCGGCACAAGGGGATGGCGGGGGGCAACCTCCGGGCGGCCGTATTCGGTATCAATGATGGGCTGGTGTCGAATACCAGCCTGATCTTGGGTATGGCCGGAGCCAATACCGAGACCGGGGTGGTGTTGATGGCCGGCATTGCCGGTTTGTTGGCCGGGGCTTTGTCCATGGCGGCGGGGGAATACGTGTCGATGCGGTCACAACGGGAATTGTTCGAGTACCAGATTGATCTCGAACGTGCCGAATTGGCGATGTTTCCCGAGGAAGAGGTGGAGGAATTGGCGGTCATTTACGCCGCCCGCGGCATGAGTTTGCAGCAGGCACGCCGCGCCACCCGGCAGATGATGAGCAACCCGGAGAACGCCTTGGATCTCCTGGCGCGCGAAGAGCTGGGCGTGAACCCGGACGATCTGGGTTCGCCCTGGGGCGCCGCGCTGCTTTCGTTCCTGGCGTTTTCGGCGGGCGCGATCATTCCGCTCATTCCGTTCCTCCTCCATCTGAACCTGCACCAAGGCGTGCGGATGGCCGGCCTCTTGGCCGGGGTCAGCCTGTTCGCGATCGGCGCCTGTCTAAGCCTTTTCACCGGCCGGAGTGCCTTGTTGGGCGGGCTGCGGATGGTGCTGATCGGCGGTATGGCCGGCATCGTGACGTATGCCATCGGCTCATGGATCGCCCCTCACGCGCCCGGCCTAATCTGATGAGCGATACCACCCGGCGCGCGGTTGCGGCCCCGCTGGCGCTGAAGCGGGCGATCGGCCCCAAGCTGCTGTTCTTCTTCGTGATTGGCGACGTGATCGGCACCGGCATCTACGCGCTTATCGGCAGCGTGGCCGGCCAGATCGGGGGTGCGCTGTGGCTGCCGTTCCTGCTGGCGTTCGGGGTCGCGTTCCTCACCGCGTTCAGCTATCTGGAACTGGTCGGCAAATATCCCCGCGCAGCCGGCGCGGCGCTGTACACCCAGCGGGCGTTCCGGATCCCGTTTCTGACCTTCCTGGTCGCCTTCGCCGTGATGTGCTCGGGCATTGCTTCCGCCGCCGCGGCGGCCCGCGCGTTCGGCGCCACCTACCTCCAGCCGTTCGTCCCCTGTCCGGTGATGCCGGTGGCGGTCGGGTTTCTCATCGCCCTGGGGCTGATCAACTTTCGAGGGGTGGCCGAGTCGGTGAAGGCCAATGCGGTGCTCACCGGCGTTGAGTTATTGGGCCTTTTGATCATCATCGCAATCGGCGTGTACGCGGTGGGGAGCGGCCAGGGCGAGCCGAGCCGGCTTCTCGAGATCCGCACCGCGGACCAAAGCCTGCTGCTCTCGATCACGGCGGCCACTTCGCTAGCCTTTTTCGCAATGGTCGGGTTCGAGGACTCGGTGAACATGGCCGAGGAGTGCCTGGACCCGGCGCGGATCTTTCCGCGGTCGTTGCTGTCCGGGCTGGCCGTCGCGGCCCTGATCTACGGGCTGGTGGCGCTCACCGCCTCGCTGCTGGTCCCGGCCGAAGAGCTTTCCGCCGCAAGGTCCGATGCGCTCTTGAAAGTGGTCGCCATCGGCGCCCCCGCGTTCCCGCTGAAGGTGTTCGCCGGCATCGGTTTGCTCGCCGTGATCAACTCGGCCCTGATCAACATGTTGATGGCCAGTCGGCTGCTGTACGGCATGGCGAACGAGCGGATTTTGCCTCCAGTGTTCGGCGCCGTGCACCCGTCCCGGCGCACGCCCTGGGTGTCGATCCTGTTCACCACCGTGATCGCGGTGGGGCTGCTCGTCGCGGCCGGCGAGGACGGCGTGAGGAAGCTCGGCGGCACTACGGCCCTGCTCCTGCTGTGCATCTTCACGGGGGTCAACATCGCGTGCCTGGTACTGCGCCGGGAAAAAGTCGAGCACACACACTTCCGGGCGCCTACCGCAGCGCCCGTGCTGGGCGCGCTCTTCTGCGGCTACCTGGCCCTCCCGGTGCTGTCCGGGCGGCCGGCCAGCGACTATGTGATCGCGCTTGCTCTGCTGGGCGTCGGCATTGCGCTATGGGGGATCAACCGGTGGTGGATCGGCCGGGTCGAGGTCAACCCGGAAGCGCTGAAGTAAGGGGTAACGGGGAAGCAATCGGGGATGGCGAACGGTTTCCCGATAACCCGGCAACTTAGCATGCGATCCTCATCCGCCAAAACTCAACATGAATCGGGCCGGCCATAAATCCTCAAACGCTGGAAGAAATCTCCGCCATTACCCTGGCGCATTACGATCGGAATGCCGAAGCCTTTTTCGAAGGCACCCGCAACCACGACGTCAGTCAGAACATCGCGGCCCTGCTGGGTTACCTCCGCGATGAGCCGCCGTACACCATACTCGATTTCGGCTGCGGACCGGGTCGCGATCTCAAGGCGTTTACCGACTTGGGACATCGAGCCATAGGATTGGACGGCGCCCTTCGGTTTGTGGAACTGGCCCGCGCTTACAGCGGCTGCGAAGCTTGGCACCAGGACTTTCTCCGGCTCGATCTGCCGGACGAGTACTTTCATGGGGTTTTCGCCAATGCCTCTCTCTTTCATGTGCCTAGCCGCGAGTTGCCGCGCATCCTTGGAGAGCTGCATGCGACGCTAAAGTCGGACGGCGTGTTGTTCAGCTCGAATCCGCGGGGCCGGAACGAGGAAGGGTGGAGTCATGGGCGGTACGGAGCCTTCCACGACCTCGACACCTGGCGCCGTTTCCTGACGTCCGCCGGGTTCGCGGAATTGACCCATTACTACCGCCCCAGCGGCCTGCCCCGCGAGCAGCAACCCTGGCTGGCCAGTGTATGGCGCAAAGCCTGAGAAGGCGAAAGCGATTTTGAATCCGTGAGTCTGTCCCTAACGACTGGCGCCCACGCCTCGCCGTTCAGCATTCCGGGACGTTAACCGGGATCTGCATCGCCAAGCCGCCTTCCGCGGTTTCCTTGTAGCGGCTGTTCATGTCCTGAGCGGTTTGCCACATGGTCCGGATCACCGCGTCGAGGCTCACTCGGGCTTCCGCCGGGTCGCTCTGCAGGGCCATATTCGCGGCCGTGATGGCTTTCACCGCGCCCATGCTGTTGCGCTCGATGCAGGGAATCTGCACCAATCCGCCGACCGGATCGCAGGTCAGCCCCAGATGGTGTTCCATGGCGATCTCGGCAGCCTGGAGCACCTGTTCCGGCGAGCCTCCCAAGACTTCGGCCAACCCCGCCGCCGCCATGGCCGAGGACACGCCGATCTCGGCCTGGCAGCCGCCCATGGCGGCGGAAATGGTCGCATTCTTTTTGAACAGGGTGCCGATTTCTCCGGCGACCAGGAGGAAGCGGATGACCTTATCCTCGTCGAACCCGTCGACGAAACACCAGGCATACATCAACACCGCCGGAATGACGCCGGCGGCACCGTTGGTGGGCGCCGTCACGATCCGCCCGAACGAGGCGTTCTCTTCGTTGACCGCCAGGGCGAAGCAGGAAATCCACATATTGACGCGGGTAAAGTCGCGGGGCTGCTGCCTGAGCAGGTCCAGCCACGAGTCGACGCTCTCGCAAACGGCGGCACCTAAGAGTTTGCGGTTGATCGCGGCGGCCCGGCGTTTGACTCGGAGCCCGCCGGGCAAATACCCCTCGCGGTTCACGCCCCGGAAGACGCAGGCGCGGATTTCCCGCCAAAGCCCAAGCGCCTGCGCATCGATCTCGCGGCGGGTTCGCCATGCCTGCTCATTCAGATAAGTGAGTTCGGAAACCGACAGACCCAGCATCCGGCAGTTGCGGACCAGATCGCCACCGCTATGGCAGGGGTAGGGCGTGACGATCCTCCGTTCCGCCGACGGGTCCGCTTCCGTCTCGGTTGCGATGAATCCGCCGCCGAGCGAATAGTAAGTCCGGGTAACGACCGAATCATCCAGAAGCCTAGCCTGAAACCTCATCCCGTTGGCATGGTAGGGCAGCGTGGTCGCATGATCGAAGATCAGGTCCCGCTCAACCGCGAACGGCAGCTCTCGGCGGCCGCCCAGAGCGATGCGCCCGCCGGATTTGATCTTGTCGAGCTTAGCCGGAATGGCGCCGGTGTCGATGCGCGTGTAGTCCTCGCCGGACAGTCCCATCAGCACGGCCACGTCGGTGCCGTGGCCCGCGCCGGTCTTGGCCAGAGACCCATACAGCCTGACGGTGACCGAGACGACGGCGTCCGGGTCGGGCAACTCGCGCACGAACAGCCGCGCGGCCTCCCACGGCCCCATGGTATGGGAGCTCGAAGGGCCGATACCCACTTTGATAATGTCGAACGCGCTGATGGAGTCCATGCGAGGATCGCTGTCGAAAGTCGGATGTTCCGAATAAAAAGCTCATTGTGCCGCAAATCGGCGGGGAAGATCACTCGGATGAATACGCGCAAGTCTCCAAACAGCGCGAACGAGTTGAATCCGACCTATAGCGCCCATGTTGCAGCCATGATTCGCGTTTGCAATGAGGGCGCCCTCAGCTGTCCGCAATATCCTGTGGCCGGCTCGTTGTGGCCGCTAACCGACTATATGGCCAAGGGGTGGCAAGTGCGTAAAGCCGAATGCCTAAATCCTCGCCATCATTAGCATTGTCAAACAACAAAAGCCTGACACCTTCTGTGAGGGCGGTACACAAGGGCCCAATCCGTAGTTTTCATTACGGGAATGGTTAAACGCTTTACGGTCAGGTTTGGTCGAAGAAAGTGATCTTGAGGCAAACCCACGGAGCGGCCTATGAATGAGGCGAAGCGTGATCCCGAACGCGAGGAGCGGATTATTATGGAAATCATCGTCGACTGCTACGATGAAGCCGAGCGTGCGATGGGCTGGTATTACTACCTTCAGGATAAGCTCCGGTTTCCGTTCACGGCCCACTGTGTCGCCCGGCGGACCATTTCTCCACTGCACATCAACGAGGCGGTGGAAGTGATCGAGATGGCTCCGGAAGAGGAATGTGAGCATGAGATGTTTGTCCTGATCCGCCGGGAAAAAGAAGAGTTGGCCGTGCCCCTCGCTCAGTTGATGCCGATGGCCGCCGACGAGGAAACGGCTCAAGCAATCGAAGACTGGCACTATTGGGTTCGGCAGGGGTATCAATTCTGAGCCGAAGTCGTTCGCTTAACCCGGCGCTACGGTAAGTCTTTCTTGACCGTGACACTCGGCACCGTATGGGTCTAACTCATCATTGTTTTCACATGACTGTGCCACAATAACTCCTGAAGGGTGCGGATAGTTCGCCGGCCATAGCTCGCTAGCGAAACGGTGGCGGAACGTCTGTGCCGACGCTCGTTCTGGAAGCGGGCTCCTCTGCGCCGGTTACGACAAGGTCTGGCGCACGCTGCTGAAAGCATCGCGCCCAGTGGATAGCCAAAGGATGCGTAGGTTATATCTCGCTTAACATGGAGGATAGGACATGACTGTCAACGGCCAAAGGAACATCGCATTCGCTCTAGGCGGGATAGGCGGCTCAAACGCCCATGGGGTCGGCTTCCTGCACGCCTCCGGAAAGGAAGGGAAAACACCGACCCATCTCTCCTGCACGTCCGGAATGATTTACTGGACCTGGAGGTGGCTGGAAGGGCACGACATCGAGCAGGAATTCAAGAGATCGGCCGATGACACCCGCTCTGCGATCTGGCGCCAGCTGCCGCCATCAATGCTCCGATCGTGGTTGGCCTATCTGTACGGCGGCGAGGGCGTGTTCCGGCCGGCGATTCCGGAGTATTTCACCCGTCTCGTCTCCCGATGGTATCGGACACCCCCCGAGCAGTGGTGGGATCTCTGGTTTCCAGCCCAACTCCTCGTGCCCACACGGTCGGAAGAGATTTATCACCAGATCGCAGAGGCGTTCAATGCGAGTGATATCGCCATCTTCTTCAATAGCTTCAGCCCGCGTTTAGGGACCGAGCACCTCCACATGAATACCGCCGCATGGGAGGCGTACCGAGTGGTCCAGCAGGAGCGCCGGGAACGGCGTCCAGACGATGCGCACGCGCAGGCGATGCGGAAGAGCGGTGATTTGCCGTCGGTCAAGGCGGAGAAAATCACGGCGGAGGCGGTTCGGGATGCATTGTGGCTAAGCCTTTACGGATTCGAGCGCGATGGCAAACCTCAAGAGCGCATCGACGGCGCCTATGCGCGCCAGTTCATTCTCTCGGAACTGAGCGCCGCCCATGTGATCTATATCCCGCGGCCACAGCGGTACCAGTGGGTGGGCGAGTTGCCGGAAAGCTTTATCGAGGTTCAGGACCTGGAGACGGAACTCTGGTTCAACGGCGCCTATGCTCAGCAACTCGCCCGAATCGAGTTGGTCAACCGCCTGCTGCGTAACCCACGGCTGAAAGGGTCTCTGGAGGAGCAAGGATTCCACGAAATCGAGCTGGTCCCTATAGAGATTCCGGTGCAGCGAGGCTTCTTCAACTACTTTATCGAGGACACGGGTGTCTTCTACCATGCCGTCGAGCAATCGACCATGGCTTTGCGAGATTGATCTGCCGGCGAGCGTTCAGGTTGGTGCTGTCGCATGAATATCTCACTCTATCGCCCCGCATCGGGCAGCAGGAAAATAACCGTCCCTCGATACGCCGGATGCTTCCGGACCGCCGCCAAGGCGTTCCGGTCGTACTCTCCGTGCTCGACGAGGCCGAGTTTGAAGCACTGTAGGGCGGGTTAGCGTACTCGCGTAACCCGCCGCACACCGCGAAAAGGCGGGTTACGCGAGTACGCTAACCCGCCCTACAGCCCTTGTTCACCCGCCTGGAAACCCTGGAGACGGAGATGCTGTTCACTCCGGCAGAGCTTGTTACGTACGTACAATCGGCGCACAATAAGCGGCAATCAGATTTTCGGAGTTAGTTATGAACACCGCAACGACTAAGGACAGCCGCCTCAACATTCGCTGCGACCTTCGCACCCGACAGGTGCTCGATAAGGCCGCCGCCTATACGCATGTCAGCGTGTCCGAATTCGTGCTCTCGCACGCTCTGGCTTCGGCCGAGCAAGTCGTGCAGGCCCATGAGTCCATCACCTTGATGCCGGAAGACTTTCAAGCCTTTCTCGCCGCCCTTGATTCGCCCGTCGAACCCAATGCGGCGCTCAACCGCGCTTTCGATCGTCACGCGAAGCGGGTCCGCCGGTGACGGATTATTGTATCGGGCCGCTCGATGTAGCGGTGGATACGACCGGGTTTTGCTGTGGGACGGGCGCTCTCGATGAGTATATCCGGCGCTATGCGTCCCAGGATGTTCGACGTGATGTGGCGCGCGTCTTTGTTGCCACTCCGGAGGATTCCCAATGCGTGGCAGGTTTCTTTACTCTGAGTGCCGGCAGCGTGAATTGCTTGGACTTGCCGATAGCGTTGGCGCGCAAGCTGCCCCGCTATCCGGTGCCAGTGGCTTTGCTCGGCCGCTTGGCGGTTGATCAGAACTTCCAGGGCCAGGGACTAGGTTCGATCCTGTTGGCCGACGCTTGCCAAAAAGTGGTGCAGGCGAGCGCGGTACTCGCTGTAGCTGGAATCGTCGTAGATGCCAAGGATGAACAGTCGGCGTCTTTTTACAGCCACTTCGGCTTCACGCCTTTGCCGGGACGCCCCGAGCGCTTGTTCCTGCCCGCCATGGCGTTCCGCCGCTTATGAGACACCACTTTCCATGCCGGTACTTGCGTGGAAGCCCTTCGACCAACATTTAGCACGGTGGGGCGGGTTAGGCAGTACTCCAATCGCAAACGGTCGCTTTAACCGCGACCCTTCCAATCGCAAACGGTTGCTTGAGTCGTAACCCTTCCAATCGCAAACGGCGTCTCTGGGAGCACCAGAGCCCCCCTTCCACCGTAACCCGCCGCACACCGCGGAAAGGCGGGTTACGCGAGGGAGCCAGTCCTGAGCCTAGCCGAAGGGCTAACCCGCCCTTACGGTCTTAAGCTTTTTTTGCCGTTCCGTCCTCGGTACGGCTGGTGCATTCTCAGGTCCGATCCAGCCAAAGATGCGCGAAGTCGAAGGACAGTTGCTTGTGGTGGCGAATGGATAGCAGGTAAACCACCTCATTGATGATCACGTAGAGGAGCAAGTAGTCGTCCATCACATACTCGCGGATATCGCCGCTGTCTCCAAAGCGGGCCAGTTGCGCTCGCAACTTCTCTTGTTTTGACACGGCCTCAACCGATTCCGGCTGGCGCGCCATAAACGGTTATCCCATCATCGGCAACCGCTCCAGATTGGGAATGACCGTATCGCCGAGTTCGTCGAGGAGGCGGCCATAGCCTTGGGGGAAATCGCTCTCGGACCAGAAGGCCTCGATGGCTTCGAGATTGACCTCGAAGTTCTCGGTGACTTTATCGTCATGCCCCGGTGCTCATCACCGGTCGCGCCTTCAGACTTTGGCGGCGCGGCGTTTCTTCAGTGCGTCTTAATTAATGGCTACCCTTGTTTACCCGTCCGAAAGCGGTGGAGACCGTGCTGGATTCCCGGCGCTATCAGTAGCGGCGGCCATGGCAGCTGGCCTTAGAGCGTGTGCGAGAAGCTACTGCGTGGCCCGATGGCGGCGTCGCGCGGTGCTCGAAATTCTCATGTAGCACTTGTACACTCCGGTTTCTGCGCGCCGGGCTCCCCTTCGACTAAGCTCAGGACAGGCTTGCCTTCGGGCCGCTCGTGACGCTTCCCACACACCCTCTTAGGCTTTGATGGCGCGAAACTCGGAGTCGTCGCCCCGATGAAAGAAGATGCGACCGATCAGTTCGCCATGCTCGATACGTGCGCAGCCGCGACCCGAGGCCTCGTCCATTTCGTCATTGCCGATCCACGAAAATTCGACACGGCTGCCATCGACTCGGTAGTCCATGTCACCCTGTACCAGGCCAAACTGAAAATTGCCCTGGCCATCCTTTTCGAAAGTGAAGTGGCCTGGCACTTCCATATCGATGAAATCCTGGTCCCACATCTCCATCCAAACAATGCGCCACCGACCTAAAAAGGGATTCGCTTTCCGTTTAGTCATTCGTTCAACCCCGCGTCTTGCCGTCGCCCGTAGAAATCATCGCCGATACCCCGCCGTGGGTTCGTCCGGTTGCTCGGGCTGTTTGCTTCCATAATCGCGCACTTGATTTTATCAATGGGCACTTTAAATAAAACAATCCGAATCCCTCCAGCGGGGAACGCGAACGGTCTTTCCAAGCAACGATCCAAACCAGCATGAGCGAATATCAATACTACGAATTCGTTACCATCGACAGGCCGCTGACTCCGGCACAAATGGCCGAACTGCGTACCCGTTCGTCGCGGGCGTCGATCACGCCGGCCTCCTTCGTCAACGAATACCACTGGGGCGACCTCAAGGGCGATCCGACCGACTGGATGCGGCGTTACTTCGATGCCTTCGTCTACGTCGCCAATTGGTGCAGTTGCCGCTTTGCCCTCCGGGTGCCGCACTCCGTGTTCACCGCGGGCGAACTGGCCGGCTTTGAAACGGAGAGCACCCTGACAATCGACGAATCGTTCGATCACTGGATCATCGAGTGGGCGCTGCACGAAAGTGAGAACTACGACCGCTTCGGCAGCGAAAACGGAAGCGGCTGGATGGGGCGCCTGGTGCCGTTGCGCGACGAGTTGCTCCGGGGCGATGGCCGAGCGTTGTACCTCGGTTGGCTTGCCGGAGTCACCGCGGGCGAGGTTGACGAGGCGAGTCTCGAACCGGAACCGCCGCCGGGTTTATCAAGCTTGACCGGTGCCCAGCAGGCCCTTGTCGAGTTCCTCGAGATCGATCCCGATTTGCTGGCAGCCGCGGCGTCGACGGACTCGGAGGCGACCGATGCGGCCGTCGATTCCGACCGCGAGATGGACGCATGGCTGGCCGGGGTGCCCGTCAAGGAGGCTCGTTTAAGCTTGAAACAGCTGCTGCAAGGACACTCGCAACAGGCCGAACGGCAACTCAAGGCGCGCTTTCTGGCTTGGCAGCGGGAGCGGGCGCCGCGCTCGGCGGCATTCAGGGAACGTCGCTCCGTGGCCGAATTATGGAAACTGGCGGAAGGAGCGAAGGAAATACGCCTGCAACGGGTGGCGGAAGAACTCGCCCAACTGAAAGCCGAGCAGCGCCGGCGGCGGGAAGCCTACCTGGCCACCCTCGCGGCCGACTTCGACCGCTGCTGGTGTGGCATCGATCAGAAGGCGGAACGTGGCATCGCTTCGTCTTATGAGGAGGCGACCCGCGCCTTAGTCGATCTGGCAGAAGCCTATACGATCCATGCAAGCCGGGGCGAATTCGACGCGCGTCTACACGGCTTCATGGAGCGGCACGGGAAGCGCGGGGCACTGGTGCGCCGGCTGAAAGAAGCCGAGTTATGGCGGTGAAGAACACTTTAATATTAACTGGTGGCAGTCGGGAGATAATTTTTGCCGGTTGGCTGGTTCCCAAGCGGCAGTTCAGGAACCAGCAGAAAATCTACCCGGAACTTACGCCTCCGCCCGAATCGCCTCCAACGACCTCGCCCCCACCCCGAGGTCTCGCCACTTCGCCGGATGGCAGGTAAACAGCAGGATCTGATGCCGGGTCGCCGCATCGAACAACACCCGCTTCATCTGCGCCAGCCGCTCCTCATCGCTGTGGACGAGTGCATCGTCGAGAATGATCAGCGTGGGCCGCCCGGCCTCCCGCAGCAGCCCCGCATAGGCGAGCCGGCTGATAATGCCCATCTGCTCGCGCGCGCCGAAACTTAAACTTTCGAATTCGCCCAATTCCGTTCCGTTTGATCCGGTGCGCGTCAGCGGGCCGGGGGTGAGGTTCTCGTCGATGTCCAGGCGGGCCTCCGGAAACAGCAGCTGGAGATAGCGGTTCAGGTGTTTTTGCAGCGGGGCTTGGAGTCTCCGGGTCAGTGCGCGGCGCTTGTCCCGCAACAGGTTCAACAGGTGGTCCAGGGCATGGGCGCGCCGCCGCAGTTCCTCGACCCGGCGCTGGGCTTGAGCCAGGTCGCGCGCCAGCTCCGAACGGCGCTCTTCCAACCCCTGAGTGCCCGCCGCCTGGAGTTCGACTTCCAATCGCAGCAGCGTGTCGCGGCGCTCGTTGAAGCGCTTCTCGTGTTGCTCGGCGCTCTTGCGGAAGCGTTCGACGTCCTGCTGCAGGATCTCGGGGCGCGCTTCGGCCAATTGCCGGGCCAGTGCTTCGATACGGGCGGCCAAGGTGGACTGCTCGGCCCGCGCGTCAATCAAGTCCCGGTTTGCCGTCGCCACGCGTTCGTCCCGGTCCGGTGCGGCTAGCAGTGCCCGCGCGGTCGAGAGTTCCCGCGTCGCGGTTTCGAACGCGGTCTGCTCTTTACCGGCGGCGAGTTGCGCTTCGTGCAGGCTGTCGTTGATCCGCGCGAGCGATTGTCGGGCGGTTTCCTCGGTGGCTTCCGCCTCGGCGACGGTGGGGAGCGCCGCCGCGCGCTCGGCTCTGCACGGCAATTGCCGCAAGGCTTGTTCGATTTCTTCGGCGCGGACCTGCTGGGTGGCCAGTTCGGTACGCAGCGGCTCGATCCCTTGCGGCGCGAGTGCTTGCAGCGTTGCCTCGGCCGTTTTGATGTCGGCGAGCCTTTGTGTGTGAGTCTGATGACGGGTTTCGGCGGCCTCCAGCGACGAAAGACCCAGTCGCTGCAGCAGGGCCTCATGCCTATCGGCGAGTTCCTTCTCGTGGCGGCGGAGCTGGGAAAGATCCGCGCCGCCCGGCGCGATCTCGAGTTGGCCGAGCCCCGGCAGCGTGAGAGTGGTCGCCTCGAGCAACAGCCGCTCGCCCGTGCCGGCAACAGACTCGGCACCGACCTGGATACTGCGGTCCTCCTCCAGCGTGAAATGCAGTCGGGTCGCGGCTGCGGCGAGCTGGATTTGTGTTTCGCGAATTTGCCGGTGTTGCTCGCGCAGCAGTTCAAGGTCTTGAAGCTTGATCTCGGAGGCGACTGCTTGCCTTTGCAATTCGAGCAAGGCAGTCTGTTCAGTCTCGGCCTTTTCGAGCGCGGTGGCGGTGTTTTCCGCCTTGAGCCGCATCGCCTCGAATTCGCGCGTCAGGCTGCGGCGCGTCTCTTCCTGACGCGCAAGGCGCAACGCCTCGCGCGCGGCTTCATGGCGCTGTTCCGCTTCCGCGCGCTTCGACTGCCATTCCTCGGCGAGCACCGTGGCCGCCGCCTGCCTTTGACGGACGGATTCCAGTTCCACGCGGCGTGTTTCAACTTCTTTCTCCTGGCTGCCGAAGGTCTCTAGTTGATCGTGCAGCAGCTTGATCCGGTCTTCGATCTGGGTTGCGCGCAGTTTCTCGGCCGCGAGGGCTTCTTCGATGCGCCGGATGGCTTCCAGCTTGTCCGCCGCGGCCTGCTCTTGTTCGCGAAAGCTCACCCACGGTTTCTCGGTCTCGTCGGCGGCATGTTCGCGGCGCAGGGATGCCAGGGTATCGACCTTCTGGCGGTAAGTGGCGATCTCCGCATCGAGTTGCCGGACGGCGTCCGCGAGCGCAGCCTCCTTTTCCATCACTTCGGCATACGGTCCCCGCGGCTTGCCGGTTGCCGCAGTCAGCAACTCGTTTCGCGCGGCTTCGATCGTCGCCAGCACCGCGTCGCCGCAGCTGCTGGCGATCTCGCCCAGCGACTCGTTCAGCGCGGTATGCAGGTGGTCCGTGGCATGCGTCACCGATTCCCGAATGTCTTGCACGGCACCCTGCTGGCTCCACAAGAGGCCCGGGATGCCCCAGTGCTCGGCGGCGCTGGCACCGCGGCCGGCGTAGCGAAAGCCCAACAGCTCCGCGAGATGGTCCTCGGCTTCGGCACTATCCAGCCGCTGTGCGCCGATTTGCAGTTCGCAGCGCTTCTTCCCCAGAAAACTCTTGGTGAGCCTGTAGTGTTTATCGCCGACCGCGAACTCCAGTTCGACGGCGGGCGAGGCCGACGAATCGCCCCAGGGGCGCAGGTCATCGACGCTGCCGGAGCGATGCCGCTCAAAGAACGCGGCGCGAATGGCCGTGACGATGGTGCTCTTGCCGGCTTCGTTCGGGCCGGTAAAAAGGTTGATGCCCGGTTCGAGGTCCTTGATCTCGATCGGCTGCCGGAACTGTTTGAGCTGTTCGATACGGATCCGAAAGAGCTTCACGGCGAACCTCCCACGCCGGCATTCGCGCGTTGCGCATCGAGGATGCCCGCAAGCAGAGTAAGAGCGTCCCGGGCGACTTCCGCGTCGGCCCCGTCCTGGCCCGCGCGAAGTTCGGCGATGACTTCGCCCAGGTAACCGTCGGCTTTCAGCGCGTCGATGTCCTCCACCGTGGGTTCGAGCCGCAACGCGGACAGGTCGGCCAAGAGGCTCCGGGCTTTGCCGCGAGCTTGCTCGATGGAATCGAGAAGACGCCGGTGTCCGCCGAGATCGGTTCGCCCGGACAATCCGAGTTGCACGACATCCGCTGGCCCGAAGGCCGAAATCCGCTGTAATGCCTGATCGACATCGCTGGGCACCTGAAGTAAGAGCGCTTCCGAATGCCAGCGGTATTGACCCGTCGCGACCGGCATTACCGTTGGCAGGGCGCCCGGCTCCGACAGCTCGACAAGAAGCGCCTGCCCGGAGTCGTTCGCCCTGAAACGATCGGTTTCCGGCGTGCCGCTGTACCAGGTGCGCGCATCCACCTGTTTCATGCCATGCCAGTCGCCGAGCGCGAGGTAATCGAGGCCCGCTTGCTCCGCGCGCCCGGCGGCTATTGGGTTGGCCGAATCGATGCCTTCCGCGAGGATGCCTTGGACGCTGCCGTGCGCCAGCCCGATCCGCGGCATTCCGGCGGGTGTCTCGGCCGCGGCGAACCATTCGGTCAGGTCGGTATGGGTATTGCGCTGCGTCAGCGGCGCGGGCAGCACAGCGACGTTGATCGAATCGAGCAGCAAGGGCTCCGGCCGCAAACAGACGGTCACGTTGCCGGGAATGGCTTTGAGACGCGCCGCGCGCGTCCAGACGGATTCGGCGAGCGCGGCATCATGGTTCCCCGGGAGCAAGATCCATGGGCCTTCGAAACCCGCCATGGCATTGAAGAGGCGGTGGATGGTCTTGTCGGCCACGCCCTGCGCATCGAAAACATCCCCTGCGACCAGCACGAGGTCGACTCGGTTTTCGGTTGCAACGCTCGCGAGCCGCTCGACGGCTTTGAATCGTGCTTCAGCAAGGAGAGCGGCCTCGTCGGGCTCGAACTGGCCGAATAGCTTGCCGATTTGCCAGTCAGCGGTGTGCAGTAGCTTGATCAAAAGGTGCCCCCGGTCGTAAAGGATTCGTGTCGGTGGAGAAATAGACTCCAACGATCGATATATATTTTACATATGAGAACCTGTTTAAAACCGGTGGCGCCGAAGGCGATGCGACGCGAGTGGGTGTCTCTGCGAGTTTATTTCAGCCGGCGGATAGATGAGAGCCCACCAAGGAGAAAAGGCTTACCGAAATGAAGGCTTTCTTCGCCGCAGCCGTGCGGGACGGCTTAAGGGACATTCGGCGAATCTGAGTCCGTCATCAAGGCGCCTCGGGCTTTCGGGTTCTATTTCTCGGAGCCGCGGTTTTTCCGCTGCCGGATTGGCGTCGTCGAGCACTCGGGCTGGCTGGGGCTGCGTTGTCGTTGTGCGCGGTTACTGTAGCGGGTTCGGGGATGATCTCTTCGGGCAGGGCGGTAATGGCGGGGGATTTCGGAAGGCGCGCTCCAAAGAACATCGTTAGATAGACCAGCAATACGAGCAGCGATACCGAAATCAAGAGCGGTGCGTGTACCAACGTCAGAAAGGCAAAGGATATGACGAAAAGACTTGCGTGGACCGGGTGATCCAAAAATGCGGAACCCGCTGTGCTTAAGACATCCGGGGCAAACGAACCGCTCCGATCCCGCTGCCATATCAATGGCAGAACGCCGGTTTGGGAAGCGCCATTTCTCGATCGGTTCGCAAAACGCCGGCCAAAATCCCATGCGATCAGCGATAGCACCACGAAGCCGAGAAAGTTGTCCTGGTTGGAGTGGCTTTCCTGCGATTTCGAAAACCGAGTCGTCGTCTCACCGGCATCATGGCTTGCTTCAGAAGGGCGAAAAACGCCAGTCCCTTTCGAATCCGAATCGTCGGGATTGTTGTCCGGGATTGCTTTAGCGCCTGATTTGGGGGGCGAGGAAAGGTCTGGGTTCTGAGACAGTACCGAGGATTCGAAATCATACGCCGGATGCTGCGCATCGTCCGTCGCTTGGATTACAGGACTACCCGCCAATAGGACCACAGAAAACAGACTGGCGGGAATCAGTTTGAACGCCGTCATATCCACTTCAACCCCTTCAAATTTTGATGGAAAGCATAATGATAGTCGCTAGCGCATTTTCAAATCTGATGTATGGCGATTCGGTATAGTCCCGTTATGGCGCGCCCGAGCATCGCCCCCGGCTCCAGGCGGTGACGCACAGGATCAGCGCGCCATCCGGGCGGCCTTTGGTTTCTTTCTTTTGGGCAAGCAAAAGACCAATTCGCCGGGAGCGAATTGGGACAGCGGAACGCTGGCCCGAAGGGCGAACTCCACGGACGGAGTTCGCAGCGAAACTCGCCCGCGGGGCGAGACCCGCTCCAAACTAAGTTGCCGCCAATGGCGGCTTCCTTCTTAGACCGTACATCAGAACTGAAAACGCTATAAAAAGCCTGATCAGTAGGCTTTTATGAGTTCCTTGTCCTGATAAATGACCTTCGGTTCGAAGTAAACGGCGGGATATTCAGGGTCAGCCTTGGTTGTGGCGGCGTTGTTAGTCTGCGTGATTTGGGCATCTTGATAGACCACAACCGGCTCGAAATGATAGCCGGGATGCTTTTGATCATCGTCAGCCCAGGTTACCGACGCCGATCCCAGCCAAAAACCGATGCTTCCCAAGATCAGAATCGCGGATTTCTTCATGCTTAGTCTCTCCTAAGATTTCGTTTTTGTTCTTGCAAGGCGCAGATACAAGCCTGCTTACGGTAATGATATCTGACCGCATTACGGCTCGAAAACACCCAAGCCGTATCCCGGAAAACTATGTTTCCCGTGTAATCCGTTCGGACAAAACTTGACCGAAAGAGGTCGCGATGGTTTGCTTTCCGGCACGTTTACCTATGCCTGCGGTTCGTGCCACTCCGGTTAACGAATCGCCGAACGATTAAGGACCCTCATGAAGAAATTCATCAATACTGTTGACAGCCTACTGGAGGAAAGCGAGCGGGGCTTTGCGCTGGCACACGCCGACATCGTCCGCTTCAATTCCGAACCCCGCTATATGGCCCGTACCGCTCCTCGTGTACCGGGCAAGGTGGCGCTGATTTCCGGCGGCGGCTCAGGGCACGAGCCCTTGCACACCGGTTTCGTCGGCCTCGGAATGCTGGACGCCGCTTGTCCGGGACAGGTGTTCACTTCGCCCACGCCGGACCAGATGCTCGCCGCCGCCCAGGCCACGGAAAACGGCGGCGGCGTGTTGTTCATCGTCAAGAATTACGCCGGCGATGTGATGAATTTCGAGATCGCCGGCGAGATGCTCGACTGCCCCCACGAGACGGTGCTGGTGCATGACGATGTGTCCATCCCCGAACACCAGGGTATGGGGCGACGTGGGGTGGCGGGCACGATCATCGTCGAAAAGATCGTCGGCGCGGCGGCCGAAGCGGGCATGGACCTGGCCGGTTGCAAGGCTCTAGGCGAACGGGTCGTGCGGGCGACTGCCTCCATGGGCGTGGCGCTGACCAGTTGTACCGTCCCGGCTTTGGGCAAACCTACCTTCGATATCGGCGAAGGCGAAATGGAAATGGGTGTGGGCATCCACGGGGAGAAGGGGCGGGAGCGCATGGCTTTGGCCAGCGCTTCGGAAATCGTCGAGCACCTAGCCCAAGCCATCGACGGCGAGCTGAAACTCGGTAAAGGCCAACCGGTATTGCTGCATGTCAACGGTTTCGGCGCGACGCCCCTGATGGAGCTTTATCTTGTCTATGACTTGGCCCGCCAATTCTGGGATAAGCGCGGAGTGACCGTTGCTCGTTCGCTGGTCGGAAATTTCACCACGTCGCTGGACATGGCGGGCTGCTCCGTCACTCTGACGCTGCTGGACGACGAGATGATCAGGCTGTGGGACGCGCCGGTGCATACGGCGGCGTTGCGGTGGGGGTGTTGAGAACGTTTTATTCCAAATCGCTTTCAATAAGGAATTAATTTTTGTAGGGTGGGTTAGGCCGTGAGGCCGTAACCCACCGAGCGACCTCGAATCGGTGGGTTACGCTTCGCTAACCCACCCTACAATTAATGTTCACTCGAATGCCGAATGGAATTAGGTCCTAATTGTGAAAAACGGCATCAAAATTACTGTATTGAGTTGGGATGCAAACCGATCATGGACGGATTGGGATGGTAAAGCACGCTGCCAATTGGTGCCCCGGCTTGTGGAGTTTGGGCAGCAACCACGACTTGAAGCGAAGTGTCTGGCTCGCCGCATAATGGCCAGAGAGCTTGTATCTTTAACTCTTCCTTCTGACAAGGGCGTTGAGGGAATCCGGCACGTGCTCGAATCCCTGGGGGCAGAGGTAGAAATCAAGTGGCTATAAGCTATAAGAAGGTTCCCGGCATACCTAACAAGCCGCGGAGGGGGCTACTGTAAGCTCTTCGCCACCACGTCTCCGATTGCCCCAATCATCAACTGACTGGTCCTAGCCCCCGCATCGATATGGCCGCGGGCGCGCTCGCCCAGAAAGGACGCCCGTCCCTTGGTGGCGATCAGGTCGCGGGTGGACTCGCAGCCGGCCTCGGCCACACGGTTGATGTTCTCCAATGCTTGCGGCAATGCCCAAGATTCTTGCGCCGCCTGTTGCAAGGCGTTTGCCACCGGGATCAAGACATCGAGCATGGTTTTTTCGCCTAAATCGGCCTTGCCCCGCTGTTTCATCGCTTCGACGCCTTGGCTGAAGGCTTCGGCCAAATTCGGCAAATTCATTTCCTTGTTGCGTATAGCCTTGCTCATGGCTAGGAAAAACGTGCCGTAGAGCGAGCCGGAAGCCCCGCCCACGCTGCTCATGAGGCTCATGCCGATTTTCTGGAAGGCGGCGGGCCAGTCCATTTGCCCAAGCTCTTCCGCCAAGGAGTCCAAGGCGGCGAGGCCCCGCTGCAGATTGGCGACATGATCGCCGTCGCCAATGGCCTGGTCGAGCGCGGCGACTTCCTCGGCGTGTTCACGGATGACGATCGCGGCGGCCTGGATGTATGCCTTGATTTCGGAGGTGCTTGCTGGCATGGAAATACTCTTTAGGGTTGGTTGCGGTTTCGGAAAAGCGGCCAAGTATCGACGAGCCGGCGATCAAAGGGTAATTTAGGCGCGCTTCGATCGGCAATCTATTAATCCTAGAAACGGCAGTTGACCGCTTAGATGGACTCGAAAAGCCCTATGAATCCTGACTGTCCTAGCTTTTATCCACTTCACCGTTTGGATGAAGCCGCTACGCACCCGAGTGTGCTGCTGGCAGGCCGCCTGGCGGCGTTGCTCCTCCAATCGCAAACGGTCGTCCTGGGAGCGCCAGGACGACTCTTCCTTGCGGGAGGCTACCCCGCCGCGTCGTCGCGCCTGGCCATCCGGCCTGCCAGCAGCACACTCGGACGCGTCCAACTGCCGTTTCTAGGATAATCGACCTCATGACACTCAACGATATTCGCGCCTTAATTATCGATATGGATGGCGTGCTCTGGGAGGGCGAACGCCCAATGCCCGGGTTGGTGGAATTCTTCGAGACCCTGCGCGCCCGACAGATCCGCTTTGTGCTGGCGACCAACAACGCCAGCAATACGCCGGAGCAGTACGTCGCCAAGCTCGCCCGCATGGGGGTGAACGCCGACCGCGATCAGGTGATCGGTTCGGGGCTCGCCGCCGCGCTCTATCTCAAGCAACACGCCCAGGCCGGGGCCAAGGTGTTCCCCATCGGCGAGGACGGCGTGTGCCAGGCTCTGCTCGAAAACGGCTTTCGCCTGGCGGAACTCTACGAAAAAGACGCCGATTATGTGGTCTGCGGCCTGGACCGTACCCTTTCTTGGGACAAGCTCGCCACGGCCACCCTCAACCTCCGCGCCGGAGCGAAATTTATCGGTACCAATCCCGACACCTCGCTTCCGACCGAGCATGGCCTCACGCACGGCAACGGCGCTGTTTTAGCCGCTTTGCAAGCTGCCACCGGCATCGTGCCCACCATCATCGGCAAGCCCGAGCCCATCATGTATCAACTGGCGATGGAGCGTTTGCAAGTGCCGTCCGAAGAAACCATCGTCCTGGGCGATCGCCTGGACACGGATATCCTTGGGGCCGTTCGCGCCGGAATCCGAAGCATTTTGGTGCTTTCGGGCATCTCCACCCGGGCACACCTCGCCGATCTCGATTATGCGCCCACCTGGGTGATGGAAGACATTCGCGAAGTGATCGAGGCGATCCAATAATGCGTGAAAAGAGCCGAACCGGCTAAGACCGATAGATTCAACCTTCACGGAGAACACGATGTCCCTGTTTTTAGATTCAGCCTTGGCCGCCGATGCACGGCAGGCGATGACGCTCGGCTTTGTCGCCGGCATCACCACGAATCCGACCTTGATGGCGAAAGCCGACCGCAAGCCCGAGGATGTGATCGCCGAATTGGCCGACATTTGTCCCGGCCCGGTTTTTTATCAATTGACCGCGCCGACCGTGGCCGAACGGGAAGTGGAAGCACGGCGCTTTCTGGCCCTGCGACCCAATATCGCGCTGAAAATCGCGATGACTACGGAAAATTTGGTATTGGCTGCGAAGTTCGCCAAAGAGGGCATCAACGTCGGCATGACCGCCAGCTACAGCGCGGCGCAAACGTATCTCACCTGCGAGGCGGGCGTGACGTACTCGATCGCCTATGTAAATCGCAGCACTCGGCTGCAAGGCGATGGCGTGGGACTGGTTTCGGAGATGCGCGCGGTCGTCGATGCCTGCGACACGCCGACCACGATCCTCGTCGCGAGCCTGAAATCCGCGAGTGAAGTGGTGCAGGCCGTGATCGCGGGCGCTCATCACGTCACCATTCCTCTGCCTTTGCTACTTGAGATGGGCGATCATCCCTTGTCCGATCAGGCCATCGAGGAATTCGGACGCGCGGTCCGCAACGGCTGATTCACCAGCCTTCCCGACGAAAAAAAGCCCTACGCGAAAGCATAGGGCTTTTTTTGTTGCCGGATGACCGCTCGTCCTGAGCAAACGGCATTATTCAGGCGTTTTTGCTTCGAAGCATCGCTTCAGGTAGAAAAACCTCAGTTACTCGGCTTGTGGTTTTTGCCTTTCACAGGGCCGGCCAGTGATCTCTCCAGCCGCTTGCACGCCTTTATCGCAACCTGACGCAGGGCGTAGGTCTTGGCGTAAATAACCTGGTGGTCCGAGACCGTACCACGACGCGGTATCCATCCAGGGTGTAATAGAATTCGATCGAGACGCCCGACTTAACCATCGAAAGCAGCACTCAATGCGCCGAGAGGGAAGATACAGCGCATAAAGAAATGCCAGTGTTACCCGTCATTCCGGCATGAATTGCCGGAATCCAGAGGCCAAGGATGGCGAGGCGTCTACGTCCTTGTAAACTGGACCCCGGCATCCAATCGCAAACGGTTGCTTTAGCCGCAGCCCTTCCTTGCCGGGGTGACGATGTAATTTTACTTTCGTTACGAACAGTAATGCCGGCAAGGATGATTTGGATCGAATAATCCGAAGCGCGTTTTTTCGCATTCGTGCGGCTTTTAAAAGTACGCCTAGGCTCCCGAAAACACTTCCGCCTGAATCCGCCGAATTTCGTCGCGCAGCCGCGCCGCTTCCTCGAATTCGAGTTCGCGGGCGTGGACGTACATTTTTTCTTCGAGCTGCTTGATCAGCTTGGTGGCTTCCGCCGGTTTCACCGTGCGGTAATCGGCGCCCTTTTCGGCCACTTTGGCCAGCTTCTTTTTCCCGGCACCCGGTTGCAAGGCCCCCGGTATCGGGACTTCCAATATATCCGTCACGCGCTTGGATATGCCCGTCGGCGTAAGCCCGGTTCTCGTGTTGTGCTCGATTTGCTTGGCGCGGCGGCGATCGGTCTCTTCGATCGCCCGCTGGATGGAGCCGGTAACGGTGTCCGCATAGAGGATCGCCTTGCCGCGGAGGTTACGGGCAGCGCGACCGATGGTTTGGATAAGCGAAACGGTCGACCGCAGAAAGCCTTCCTTGTCGGCATCAAGGATCGCGACCAGAGAAACTTCGGGAATGTCCAAACCTTCGCGCAGCAGGTTGATGCCCACCAGCACGTCGAACTTGCCGAGCCGAAGGTCGCGGATGATCTCGACGCGCTCCACGGTCTCGACGTCGGAATGGAGATAGCGCACGGCGATATCGTGGTCGAACAGGTACTCGGTCAGGTCTTCCGCCATGCGCTTGGTCAGCGTCGTCACCAGCACGCGTTCCTTGCGGGCGATACGCTCGCGAATCTCCGAAAGCAGGTCTTCCACCTGGCTCAGGGCCGGGCGTATTTCGACGTCCGGGTCGACCAGGCCGGTCGGTCGCACCACCTGTTCGATGACGGCCCCGGAATGCTTGAGCTCGTACGGCCCCGGCGTCGCCGAGATGTAGATGCGCTGCGGCGAGCGAGCCTCGAATTCCTCGAACTTGAGCGGCCGGTTGTCCAGCGCGGACGGCAGGCGGAAACCATATTCCACCAGTGTTTCCTTGCGCGAGCGGTCGCCCCGGTACATGGCGCCGAGCTGCGGAATGGTGACGTGGCTTTCATCGACCACCAATAGCGCGTCGTCCGGCAGATAATCGAACAGGGTCGGCGGGGCTTCGCCGGGCGCGCGGCCCGAGAGATAGCGGGAGTAATTCTCGATGCCCGAGCAATAGCCCACTTCCAGCATGATCTCCAGATCGAACAGCGTGCGCTGCTCCAGGCGCTGGGCCTCGACCAACTTGTTGAGGGAGCGGAGTTCCTCCAGCCGCACCTTGAGATCGGCCTTGATCTGGTCCACCGCTTCCATGATTTTCTCCCGCGGCGTGACGTAATGGGTCTTGGGATAAACGGTATACCGGGCGGTGCGGGAAATGATTTCCCCGGTCAGGGGATCGAACAGCGACAGCCGCTCGATCTCGTCGTCGAACAGCTCGATGCGCAGCGCCTCTTTCTCCGATTCCGCCGGGAACACGTCGATCACATCGCCCCGCACCCGGTAGGTGGCGCGGCGCAGCTCGGTTTCATTCCGGGTGTACTGAAGCTCGGCCAGCCGGCGCAGGATCGTCCGTTGGCTGATGATGTCCCCGCGCACCAGATGCAGCACCATGCTGAAATAGGATGCCGGTTCGCCCAAGCCGTAGATGGAGGACACGGTCGCCACGATGACCGTGTCGCGCCGCTCGATCAGCGCCTTGGTGGCCGACAGGCGCATCTGCTCGATGTGCTCGTTGAGCGAGGCATCCTTCTGGATATAGGTGTCGGAAGCCGGAACATAGGCTTCAGGCTGATAATAGTCGTAATAGGAAACGAAATATTCCACCGAGTTCTCGGGGAAGAACTCCTTCATCTCTCCGTAAAGCTGGGCGGCCAGCGTCTTGTTCGGCGCCAGGATCAGCGTCGGGCGCTGCAGGGTCTGGATGACATTCGCGACGGTGAAGGTTTTTCCGGAACCTGTGACGCCCAACAGGGTCTGGTGTAACAAGCCGTCACCAAGACCCTCGATCAGTTGCCGGATCGCCTCCGGCTGATCGCCCGACGGCTTGAATTGACTATGGAGATTGAAACTTTTTCCCTTGGTGGGATTCAGGGGCAAGGTTTCATCGAGTATCATTTTTTGCGGCATTGAGCCTGACCTATTTGATCAATCTTTAACTCGACACAATGAACATCAAACTTTCCGACCGCGTACAGTCGATCAAACCATCTCCTACCTTGGCCGTGACCGCGAGAGCGGCTGCCATGCGCGCCGCCGGCAAAGACATCGTGGGCCTCGGAGCCGGCGAGCCGGATTTCGATACCCCGGAGCATATCAAACAGGCCGCCATCAAGGCCATTCAGGACGGTTTCACCAAATACACGGCGGTCGACGGCACGCCTAGCCTCAAAAAGGCGGTGGTCGCAAAGTTCAAGCGGGAAAACGGCTTCGACTACGACGTTAAGCAAGTATTGGTATCTTGCGGCGGCAAGCAGAGCTTTTACAACCTGGCGCAAGCGCTTCTGAATCCGGGCGATGAAGTCATCATTCCGGCGCCGTACTGGGTTTCCTACCCGGATATGGTGCTCCTGGCGGGCGCCGTCCCCGTCATTATCGACGCCCCGCAGTCGCAGAAGTTCAAAATCACGCCCGCCCAACTCAAAGCGGCGCTGACGCCGAAAACCCGGTTGTTCGTCATCAACAGCCCGTCCAACCCGACCGGCATGGCGTACGATGAGGCGGAACTCAAAGCCCTGGGCGAGGTGTTGAAAGACCATCCCGATGTGATTGTCGCCACCGACGACATGTACGAACACATCGTCTGGAAAGCCGGCAGCTTCCGCAATATCCTCAACGTATGCCCGGAACTGTACGACCGCACCATGGTTTTGAACGGCGTATCCAAAGCCTATTCGATGACCGGTTGGCGTATCGGCTATGCGGCGGGACCGGCTAAGCTGATCGAGGCGATGACCAACATCCAGTCGCAAAGCACCTCCAATCCGACGTCCATTTCTCAGGTCGCGGCCGAAGTCGCCTTGAACAGCGACCAGTCCTTCATCGGCGAGATGGTCAAGGCTTTCAAGGAACGGCACGATTATGTGCTAAATGAGCTGAACGGCATTCCCGGCGTATCTTGCCTCGAAACCGACGGGACGTTCTATGTGCTGCCTAATGTGCAGGGCGTGATTGATCGCATGCCCGGGATTTCCGATGATTTGGGCCTTTCGGAACACCTCATCGAGCATGGCGGCGTTGCCGTGGTCCCGGGTTCCGCGTTCGGCGCTCCGGGCCATGTGCGCCTCTCCATCGCCACCAGCATGGCCAATCTTCAGAAAGCCATGGAGCGGCTGAAGATGGGCTTGGCTTAATCCGTCGATTTCGCGCGGTGGAAGCGGCGTCCTCGCCGCTTCCACCGCGCCAAGCTATTTTCCTGAGCTCAGCCCGATAGACCATTACGGGCTAGCCATTTATCAGTTTCACCGGCTGAACCATGTTAACATCGGGCCGGTGATGCGGAGTGCCCAGGACGGCTGCTGCCATTCAGTCCATAGCAGTCCGCTCATCAGAACCCCGCGGTGTTGATGAACAGGACTCCGTCATGTTTCACCCGAGACTTTCTTCCGTATCGGCCTATGCCCTCACGCTCGGCGCGGTTATTGCCGTAACGCTTGTCGTATCGCTTTTGCGGGAATCGTACGAAGGCGCTTCCATAATATTGACGCCTTTTCTTCTTCCCGTGCTGTTAGGCGCCGTCTACGGCGGGTTCGGCCCGGGGCTGCTCGCAACGCTTTTCGGCGCGGTGCTGGGCATTTATCTCACCATACCTTCACTTGACTCCTTATGGATCGGGGCCACGGCAGAATGGATCCGGTTGTCCGCTTTTTTTGTTGTGGGCATTTCCATAGCCCTGCTGGCCCATGCGTGGCGAACCGTGCTCGCGGCGCGGGAGGCGCTGGAAGACGAGATTTTCAGACGAAAACGGGCGGAAGAACAACTACGCGCCGAGCGCGACCGTTTCTTCGTAACCTTGACCAGCATCGGCGATGCGGCAGTCGTCATCGATCCCGAAGGCCGTGTCGAGCTGCTCAATCCTGTGGCGCAATCGCTGACCGGATGGACGCAGGACGAAGCGCGAGGTCAGCCGCTCGGAAAAGTATTTAGCATCGTTAACGAGCAAATGCTCAAACCGATCGAAAACCCCGTCGAGAAAGTCTTGAGAACCGGAGCCATCGTCGGCCTTGCGAATCATATGGTGCTGATTGCCAAAGACGCGCGCGAGATTCCGATCGACGACAGCGCGGCACCGATTCGCAACGAGGACGGCCGGCTATTGGGTGTGGTCCTGATCTTTCGGGATGTTACGGAAAATCGCCGCGCGGAGGCCGCTCTTGCCGAATCCGAGGCGCTTTATCGCGCCATCGGCGAGTCGATTCCTTTCGGAGCATGGGTTTGCGAAGCGAACGGGAATATCCGCTACTTGAGTGATTCGTTTTTGCAAATGACCGGAATGACCCTGGAAGAGAGTAGGCAATCCGGCTGGACGTCCCGTCTGCATCCGGAGGACTTGCAGCCCATCCTGGACCATTGGAGGCACTGCGTCAAAACCGGCAGTTTCTGGGATCACGAGTACCGCATCCGAGGCGCGGACGGCTCTTACCGCTGCATTCTCAGCCGCGGCGTCCCGATCCGCAACGCCGAGGACAAGGTGACAGTGTGGGCGGGGATCAACCTCGACATCACGGAGCTGAAACGGCTTCAGGACGCCCTAATTCGCAAAACCCAGGAATTGACCGCCGCCGATCGGCAAAAGGACGAATTTTTGGCCACGCTGGCGCATGAGCTGCGCAACCCGCTGGCGCCGATTATGAGCGCCGTGCAGGTATTGCATCGGACTGGCGGCGCCGAACCGCAGCTCTCTTGGGCTCAGGGTGTCATCGAACGGCAGACGCGGCACATTATCCGTCTGGTCGACGATCTTCTGGACGTATCCCGCATCAGTCGCGGGAAGATCACCTTGAACAAGCAACCGCTCGAACTGGCCACCATCGTTAATCACGCCATGGAAACCAGCCGCCCGCTGATCCAGTCCCACGGCCACAGGATCAGTCTAGCCCTGCCTTCCGAACCGGTTTGGGTCGAAGGCGATCTGATCCGGATTGCGCAAGTCGTGTCGAATTTGCTTAACAACGCCGCCAAATATTCCGAGCCGAACAGAGAGATTTGGCTAACGGCAACCGAAGAGAATGGGCAGGCCGTCATCCGAGTGCGGGATGCAGGTCTGGGTATCAGTCCCGAGGTGTTGCCCCGCATTTTCGACCTTTTCGCTCAAGCCGACCGCTCCCTCGATCGCTCGAAAGGCGGGCTGGGCATCGGCCTTAGCCTCGTTAAACAGTTGGTCGATCTGCACGGTGGCAGCGTCGAGGCGAAGAGCGAAGGCATCGGCAAGGGCTCCGAGTTTATCGTCCGGCTGCCACTGCTATCCGGCATTCCCGAGGAGCATTCAGTGGTCGACCAATCGGCCGCGGCCGACATCTAAAGACGGACCGTGCCGCGTGTGCCGGTGGTTGGCGATGCTGCTCGAATTGAAGGGGGGCGAGGTCGAGCGGCCGCTAGCCCGATCGCAGGGCGATATCCCTCACGGCAGGTATTTGATCAACCGGGCGCGGATTCGAGTCATGGGAACGGTGCTGATCGGCCCCGCCAAGTGGCCTCCGATATTGCCGCCGGCAAACAATATGGCGACGTCGCCGTAATGGTAGGGCGGCCCGAAGAGGACGGCATCGGCGCCGGACTCTTTGGCCCTGTCCACGATTGCGGCGACGCCGTCCCGGTCGGCGCGGGCCGTGATCTCCGCTATCTCGACGAATGCCTTGTCCTCGGGCCGGGAATCAAGGATGTCGACGTGGGTAGTGGGCGGGTAGACCTGCCAGGTATAGGGCACCTCCCGCAACGTCGGGGCGCAACCGGCCAACAAGACCATCCAGGTCATGAGCAGATACTTCATGGCAGAACCTCGCGTCCTTGCGAAGCTTGGGCTTCGTATCGGCAAAACATGAATTTGAAACAAAAAAACCGGACCCGCTCTATCGTTTTTCTCGAAACGATGAACACGTTCCGGTCGTAGATATAGACGCGGCGGCGAGGCTTGGGTTCCTGCGCCGGCTGAAGCGCCGGACGTGTCAGCTACGTTGAAAGCCCGCGAAAGCTGCAAGCCCGTAAAGCGACAAAGCGGCGACCAATAACCAGAACTGGCCGACATGAATGGCCAATACGGTGGCCAGAATGGCGGCGATAACCGACGCGCAACCATTGATTCCGAAAGCCCAGGGAATCAGATGCTCCGCCTCGGCCGCCAGCCGCGAAAGTCCTAGCGGAAACGGCATGCCCATGAAAAACGCCAGCGGCGCGATCAAAGCGAGAACCACCGTAACTTTAACGGGGGAGGGAAGCGCGATGGATGCGTCGAACAGCGATGGAAGAAGCACGAGGTAAACCGCCGAGACCGCGATAATCGCCTTGGCGGCCCAAGCGATCTGCCGTCCGGTCTGGCGTGGGCTGGCCGCCGCATACCGGCTTCCCATCCCGGCAAAGACCAGAAACCCCGCGAGAACCACCGCCACGGCATAGAGCGGATGGCCGAGGTAAAGAATGAACTTCTGGATGTAAACGATTTCCGTGAACATGAATGCCAGGCCGATCGCGAAGAAATAGCTGAAGATGCCAAGCCTTCGCCCGTAACGCATACTGCTTTCGCTGGCCGATCTTAAGAACCGGAGCGGCGCGAGGATCAACAAGGCGCCGATGACCGCCGATTGAAGCAGCGTTGAAAGCAGGATCGGATAGCCCATGTCCAGCAGCGAAAGACCTCCCGACCCTTTTAGCTTGAAGGCCTCCGACAGGAGCGGCCATTTGAAGAAGTGAAAGAAATAAGGCCGATCGTCGGTGGCGGGGCGGACATCGAACTTGTAGCGCTGTATGAACGACTCCCGTTCGGGGCCCAGCAAAGCTGTCGCCGCCTCGAAAAAATAAGGCTCTTTCAGCAAGTTGTAGACATTGGTTTGCTGCGCTTGAATTCCGGGGTGATAGACAGGATCGAAGGAACGGTCGTCACAGAACTGCCGCAGAGCGGTAATCTCGGGATTCGTAATGTCGCCGTTCTTGATCAAAAGGGTGCTGGTCTGCCAGCCGCGGATCCACATCAAGCGCCGTCCGGGTTCGGCAACGCCGGAGCGCGCCAGCGCATCGGTTGCGGTGGCAAACAGCTTGATCTCGTCTCGGGGCGGCAAGCGTACCCAGCGGGTGATAGCCAGAAAACCGTCGGGTCTCAGGTGCGCCACATAAGCCTGCAGAGCCTCCACCGTATAGAGATAACTTTCATTCAGCGCATACGAACCCGCCGACGAGGTGTTGAAGGCATCCAGCAGCGCGATTTGGATCAAATCGTAATGCTCCGCCGAAGCGGCGACGAAACTCCGTGCCTCGGCCGCATGCATGCTAACCGAGGGGTGATCGTAAACATGTCCGGCGAAAGCGGCATAATCGCGGGACACTAGATCGAGCATTTGCGGATTGAGTTCCACGGCGTCGATGCGTTCCGCGTCGTGGTAAATCGCCTGAAGCACCTCGCTGCCCCCGCCCGCGCCTAAAACGAGGATCTTTGGCTTCCGAGGCAGCATGTGATACGGCAGGGCGGACGGGACGTAATCGAGAAAACCGAGGCTACCCTGGCTCCCATCCCAGCGATTGATGGCGCTCATGCCTTCGCCGTCGGTAAAGACCGCCAGTTGTTCCGGCACCGGAGCCGGGCTGTTCAGGCTAAGGCCTGGCGCATGGCGGAACGGCACCTCGGGGCTGCGCACCACGCTGAGCAGCCCGAGTGGGCTGGACCGCTCCTCGATTCGAGCCGCCCCGGCGACGCGCAAAGCCTGGGAGAGGCTCTTGTATTCCACCGGCCGCAACTCCACGTCGCTCCAATGAACCAGAAGCCACAGTGAGGGGATGGCGGCGATTAACGCCATGGCAAGTCCGCTGGGCCGCATGGCCAGTGCGATCCAAGCCAAGGCCGCGGCCGCGAATGCCAAGCCGCTCGCGACGACCAATGCATTCAACGGAAACACCAAGAACAACAGCAAGACCACCGCTAATGCCCCGATTCCCGCTCCCGAGAGATCGGCCGCATAGATGCGACCGATGATTTCTTTGTAGCGCTGGAAGGTCAGGCCGATGCAATTGGCGGCGAAAAAGAAAGGCGGCGTCAGGATCAGATAAATCAGGACGAGATGTCTCCATTCCCGTGGGCTCCAAAGCACTTCCAGCGCATTGAAGGGCACCTCCTGTGCGGCCAGAAAGCACAGCGCCGCACTCAAACCGAACAAGGCCGCATTGAGAACGAATGCAGCGCCGAAACGGGGCAATAGAAATCTTTGCGTTAGGGCCAGGAATGTCCCGCTCGCGCCATAGCCGAGCAGCGCCAGGCTGATCATCATATAGGCGAAGTGATGCCATTGGATGATGGAGAAGAGCCGCATCAGGAGGATTTCGTAGCCGAGCGCGGCGGCCGAAATCAGGGAGACGGACAGCAAAAGCAGCCGGGATGGAGCGGCATGAAGAACGCGTTCATCGTCACCGCCGGGCGGTTTGATCGCGGAATGGCTCATGCCTAATGAGCGCCTGTCAAAGGCACGAACTGCACCGGCACGATCTGCCGAGTCGAGACCTTGCCGTGCTCGCTTTTCTCCACGAGCACTAGGTACTGGGGAAGAAATTGCCCACCGACCGGTATGATCATGCGTCCCCCCGGCTTGAGTTGTTGCACCAGCGGCGGCGGAATCTGCGTGGGTGCGGCGGTGACGATGATGGCGTCGAAGGGCGCGTGTTCCGGCCAGCCGTAGTAGCCGTCTCCGGTCTTGGTTTCGACATTGGCGTAGCCCAGCCGTTTCAGGCGCTCCGCCGACGTTTGAGTCAGTTCCGGCACGATTTCGATGGAGTAAACCCGATTGGCCAATTCCGCCAAGACAGCCGCCTGATAACCCGAACCGGTGCCGATCTCGAGCACCGTATCATCCGGCTCGACCCGCAGCAGATCGGTCATCAGCGCCACGATAAAGGGTTGGGAGATGGTTTGCCCGTAACCGATCGGTAGCGGCCGATTCGCATAAGCGATGCTGCGCAGATCTTCGCTCACGAACTCGTGCCGAGGAACCTTCTCCATGGCGTTCAGAACCCGGCTATCCAGCGCGGATTTGCCGATTTCGCTGCTGACCCAGCGGGTTTCCCGGCGGATTTCGTCGATCAGCGCCTGGCGTTTGGCGGCATATTCGTCGGCGCGAGCCACCGCGCTAAAGAGGCCGATGCACAGCAGCGCGATCGAGAATCGTAGACGGCGAATGAAAGGCATCGCGGAATCTCCTCCTGATCGATCGCCCAATCATACCGTTAGAGGGGGCTCCTGAGCCTTGGTATCCGTGAAAGCGGGAATAAAGTCGAGTCTACGACTCGGGGTGGGAGGTGAAGCGGTGTCGTCGAAACGAAAACGACGCCCGCTCGAGCGGCATAGTGCCGATCGAGCGGGCGGATAGATCCTAAGCTTGGAAAAAGAGGGACCGTGTCCGGATCAGTGCTTGGCCTCCGATTGCACCAATTTCCCGGATAGTTCTGTCCCTCGCTGGGCCGTCGTCAAAGCCCCTAGCCAACCTTCGACTTCGGCGCTGAGCTTGCCGGAACCGGACAGTTTGGCGGTTTGCTCGATCCAGCCGTGATCGGCGACCGGCAGCGGCAGGACGCCTTGGCCGCCCATGCCGTTGTTGGCGACGATATCGGCATCCTTAGCGTCGGCGAGCATTACGCGGCCGGCGATTTCGAGCTTATCCATATCGACCACGATGAGATCGTTGGCGAACTTGCTCGCGACGTAGGCGTAATAGCCTCCGCCTTTTTTCATGCCGAAGTTGGCGCCATGGCAGCCCGGCTCGCAGGGCAGGCTCTTGACCACCTTATGCGTCGCCGTATCGACGATGGTGATGGTCGCGCTCAGGGTGTTGGCCGTGACCACGTATTTGCCGTCCGGGCTGACCGGGGTCTGGATCGGCAGCAAACCGTAAGCCTCGCCTTTCGTCTTGCCGCTGATCGGATCGTAATCCGCGGCCAGATCGATGTCCTTGACCTTCTGCTTGGTCTTGATGTCGATCACGCTCAGCGTGCTGAGCAGCGGCGGCGTGCCGAGCAGGTTGGCGACATAGGCCTGGTCCTTCATGTCGCCCCAGATGGCGATGGGAATCACGCCGACGTTTGGCACCTGGGTGGCTTGGCCGCTGTCCAAATCGATGATGGAGACAGCTCCCGCCAGGGCGTTCGGCGTCAGCACGTACTTGCCGTCATGGGTGACGTGGTGGCCGTGGGGCCCCGAGTTCGGGCCGGTGTGGATGCTGCCCTGAGCCGTCGGGTGTTCGCCGCCGGTGAGCTTCAGCACACGGTCTTCACCGTTGATCGCCACGTACAGGCTATCGTCCGAAGGCCGCGACATGGCATGGGAGGGCGATTGTCCGACCGTCAGCGTGCCGTAAACCTTGCCGGTCTCGCGGTCGAAGGTAACGAGGCGCTTGTCGAACCATTCGGTTTGATAGATGTATTTGTACGATCTGTCCGTCCACATGTTGTGGGGATTGTTCAGATTGATGTCGGTTCCCTTGACCTTTTTCTTGATGGTCCATTGTCCGGCGTCGACCTGGGTGGCTGAGCCCCACTTGGTCTTGCCTTTGACGGTTTCGAACTGGGTGTTGACCCAAACCTCGCCGACGCCGGGCGTGGCCGGATTGGACAACTGGTTCGGCACGGACACGTTGAGCGCGTCGAGACTGATGACCGTACCGCCGAGATTGAGGGGAATCGCCGGCAGCTTCACGTCCCAGGTCGGCTTGGCGTAATCCCGCCACAGCGAAGGCGTGGTGGCGACGAAGTAGGTCCGCAGCAGCTTCTTGGCGATATCGCTGGTGGTGGGCACCTTCGCGCCGGTGACGAGCTGAATTTCGCTGCCCAGATCCAGGCCTTCCGTCTTGGGATCGTCCACGATGACGGCGCCGAACATGTACGGGTGGACCTTGCAGGTGAACACGTACAAGCCGGGTTTGTCGAAGCCCTGGGTGACGCTGGCGCTCGACGGTTTGTCCTGATCCACCGGGAACTTGGCGGCGCCCGGTTGCCAGAGCAGGCTGGTGATGGTGTGTTCGCTGTTGGTATCGGTCATCTTGATCAAGACCGCGTCGCCGGGCTTGACCACGACCAGGCTGTCGCCGTCCGTAGGGTCCTTGAACCACTTGCCGGGTTCGTCGGTCATTTCCAGCGCGGCGACCGGCATGACGCCCGGAACGCTGAGAATGACGTCCTCGGAAGATGCGGTTTCGGCGCTCACGGCGGAAACGAGGGTCATCGTTCCGAGACTCAGGGCGACGGCGGCGGTCAATTTGCGAAACTTATTCATGTTCATAACCTCTTGTTTTAGCGTGGTTTTGATAGAACTTATTTGACGACTTTGAAGTCGCCCATCATGCCGGCCTGCATGTGCTGAATGACGTGGCAGTGGAAGTGCCAGTCGCCGGTGCCGACGCCCTCGCCGGCCTGGACGACGAACACGTCACGACTGATCGGTCCGATGTTGACCGTGTCGACGACATGAGTGGTGCCGGGCTGGAGCCAGCGGTGCCCGTGCAAATGGAAGGTATGAAAGGCCGTTCCCAGTCCGATAACATGGAAGCGGACTTTCTCGCCGAAACGGGCGCCTACCGTGGGATTGGTCCACAGCGGAACCTGCTTGCCCTTCAGGATGTTATTGACCTCCATGCCCCAGAAGGTCGTCTCGTGCATCCACAGGATGAACTCGCGTTTGATATCGCCGACGTTCACTTCCTCGATTTTGCCGTTGATGAGTGCCGGCACCTTTCCGCTTCGGGGATTGACGATCAGAGTGCCGAATAGCCCTTTGTCCTCGGCTCCCAGCATGGGGTTGCCGAAGGTGTGGTCGTGGTAAGCCCAGGTGCCCGCGGTGCCCGGCGCCGCGGTCCACTTGTAGGTATAGGGCTTGCCCGGGAAGGCGGCCTCGTCGGCAACGCCGTTGAGCATTTTCATCGTGCCGTCGCTGCGGATATCGAAATGCACTCCGTGCACGTGTAGGCTAACCGGCTGATCGGTGTTGGGAATGCCTTGCTCCAGGGTCACTTCCGCGACATCGCCCTCGGTCATGACGATGGCGGGTCCCGGAATGGTCGGCTTGTCGCTGTAGCGGGCGGTGACATCCTCGGTTTGGCCGCCGGCGGCCCGAATCTTATGGCTCACCATCTGATAGCCCAGTTGCCCGGAAGGCAAGGCCGCCGCGCGCAACGTAATGTGATGGGTATTGCCCGCCACCGGCCCCGCGCCCGCATCGGCCTTGGCGGACACGTACTCCGCCCGTGCGATCGGGATGAAAAAGGCGGCCAACAGTAAAGGCGATAAAAGAAACAACGACATTCGTCGGAGAAAACACGAGAGACTCATGGTCACACTCCTAAAGAAGGGTTTCAGTCCGCCTCAAGGACTGAATGCCGGTTGAAAAATAGATGTTTCTTCGATGACATCTTCTATAACATGCATAAGAGATGCATGATTACGGTTCTAGTGTATCTCATATGCATGTTTATATTTCAAGGCGGCATGACTAAAAAAGTCAATAAAATTTTGAGTCGATACTTTGTTGCTGTATTTGCCTCAAAGCCGATTGATGTCGTAAAACTGCCCTAACCGTCCATTCGAGGTGCTAAATGCAGCTGACCCGTTACACCGATTACGCTTTAAGAGTGCTGATGTATGTCGGCATACACACCGACCGCATGGTGACCATCGCCGAGGTCGCCGCCGTGTTCGATATGTCTCACAACCATTTGATGAAGGTCGTGCAGGAGCTTTCCGCAAAGGGCTATGTCAGGAGCACGCGTGGAAAGCATGGAGGAATAGAACTCGGACGTCCTCCCGAGGAGGTCAATATCGGCGAAGTCGTACGCCTCATGGAGAGCAACTTCCACATTGTGGAGTGCTTCGACCCCGGACACAGTGCGTGCCGAATCATTCCGGGATGCACCCTGAAAAAGGTACTCCAGGAAGCGGCCTTGGCATTTCAAGAAGTTCTAAATCGCTATACGTTGGCGGATCTTCTTAAAAATCGCACCGTGTTGAACCGATTGCTGACCGAGCGACGAGCGATCGGTGCTTGAGATGGCGCGCTTTCAGCGCACCTTACAGGGGCTGGAGACCTGGCTTTTTCAGGAAGTACCGGCGTAAGAGATCGAGGCTGAGAGCCGCGGCGGTGGATTGTTTGCGCTCGATATCGCCACCGATAAGTCGGGTTTGCTGCCAAATGCCGTCCGGTGCTGCAAGGACGAAACGGACTTCGACCGTTCCGGCTTCGTCGAGGAGCATATCCCGATCGCAACGGGCGACTTGGACCAGCACATAATCCGCGCATTCCTCCTCCCGTAGCCGCGGGACAATCTCGATTGCACCCTGAGCAAAATCGTCGGACGGCTGTATGCCGAAATATCGGCAGAAGCCCGCCGAGTCCGGGATGACGGCCGCGCCGAGAAACCACGGCTCGCCGGCGCAGCGGTTCGCCAGTTTGCCTCCGCTCAGGGTTTCGACGGCATAGAGCGTCGACCGGCGCGCGGCGAGTTCGCGACCCACCACCGAAGCCAGGTCGCTTGCCGGTTTGTCGGAGCTCCCGATCGAAAATACCGCATCGCCGATCGTGTCGGCGGCGTGTTTGACGACTTCGTGGAGTTCAGCCTCCGGGAAATTCGCCGGAGAGAGCAGCTTGACCCGGTTTTCCGGCCCTTCGGCTCGAAAGCCGAGCTTCACCTCGAGCGGCAAAACGACGCGATCGAGCCGCTCCTGTAGGGCCGATTCACCCATACCCACGGTATTCAGTATCACCAACCGAGCCGGAAACAATCGGAAACGCCGGCGCAAATCCGGTTTAACCCAGCGCAAGAACATCGCCTTCATCTCGCCGGGCACGCCGGGCATGAAGACAAAGCGGCAGCGACCGGCCTGCAAGGCAAAGCCGGGAGCGGTGCCCCACAGATTGTCGAGCCGTTCCGATCCGCCGGGGAGGAGGGCCTGCTTCTTGTTGACCTCAGGCATAGCGCGTCCGAGCCGCGTGAAATAAGCTTCGACCTGAGCCAGCGCGTTTTCGTCCAGTTCGAGCGGCAGACCGAAAGCCCGGCCCACCGCTTCGGCGGTGAGATCGTCGCAAGTCGGTCCCAATCCGCCGGTGCAGAGGCATAGATCGGCACGCCCGGCAACCTCCCGGAACGCGGCAACCAGCGCCTCCAAACAATCGCCCACGGTAGTGTGCCGCGCTACATCGAAGCCCAGGTCTGTTAATTCTCGTCCCAGCCAGGCCGCATTGGTATCGGCAATTTCGCCGGTAACGACTTCATCACCTTGCGAGAAGATTTCTGCGACAGGTCTTTGCATGCTCAATGTCCGGAATGGATCGCTGCCAACCGATGATGCCAGAACGGCAGGGAGAACATGGCGAAAAGCGTTGTCAGCGAGACTGCCAAGGCGTAAAACGAGGTATCGAGCCGGTAGCGGTCGCAGTAAACGACGCCAAGCAGCATGCTCGGCATGGCAGCCTCCAGTACCAGTGCGGTCAAGGTATCGCCTTTAAATCCCAAAGCGAGTCCCAAGCCCAGGCCGAACAAAGGCATCGCAGCCATTTTGAACGCCACGACGACCAATGCGAGCGGCAGATTACGACTGTGCCAGGAATTCCAGCGCAAGCCGAGTCCGAGGGAAATCAGCATGAGCGGCACAACGGCCGCGGATAGACCCGTCAGAAATCGTTCCATCCAGGCGGGTTGCGCCACTCCGGCGAAATTCAGGCTTAGCGCAGCCGTCGCAGCCCAGAGCGGCGGATTGAGCAGCAGCGATCGGAGCATCGAATCGCTTTCCGAATTCGCTGTGCCGTAATGCCGGGCGATCAGGATACCGAGGGTGAAAACCAGCGGCATGGATGCGAACAAATCGATTTGAACGACAATGGTACGCGCCCAAGGGCCGAAGGTTTGCTCCAGCACGGGAAGTCCCATATAGGTCACGTTCGAGAAGGCTATGCCCAGCATCGCTGCGCCCAAGCGTTCCGGAGTTAGCTTGACGAGACGGGCGGCCAGCCAGGTAATGGCGGCGCCGAACAGAATGATCCCTCCGCCGAACAGCGAAATCTTCAAGGTCTCGATACCCAAATCTGCCGTCCACAGCACGGAAAGCACCAGTGCCGGCAGCAGAAGATGGAACACCACCGTGGTCAGCACCAAGCGAGTTTGATCGGCATCCAGCCCGCCAGGCCGTATAATGCGCCACATTGCGCCGCACAAGATCAACACGGCCATCTGCATCAGCACGGAAACCATTCACGACTCCTTGATTTGCGGAGGCGTTATTCTAACAACCGCAGTGCCGACACCGAGATTACAACGGTCGAACGACCGGAAAATAGAGGAATAGCCATGACCGATACTCTTTCAAAGAAACCCATACCTTCCCAAGACCGCCTCATTATGGCTCTGGACCTGCCGAGCGTGTCCGAAGCCAAGAGCCTGGTCGAACGCTTGGGCGACTCGGTGAGTTTCTACAAAATCGGTCTGGAGCTGTTCATGGCCGGCGATTACTTCGAAATGATCGAATGGCTGCAAAAGCGGGGTAAAAAGATCTTTGCCGACCTCAAGTTTTTCGACGTGCCGGAAACGGTTGCGCGGGCGGTACGAGCCCTGAGCAGCCACGGCGTGGAGTTCGCCACCGTGCACGGCAACGACGCGATCATGGAGGCCGCCGCGAAAGCCAAGGGCAATCTCAAGATCTTGGCGGTCACGGTGTTGACCAGCCTCGATCAAGGCGACCTCAACGATCTCGGCTTCGAATGCAACGTGCAGCGTTTGGTACTCTCCCGTGCCAGGCGTGCCTTGGCTCTGGGTTGCGATGGCGTGATTTCGTCGGGCCTCGAAGTCCCTTTACTGCGGCAGGAAGTCGACAATAAGCTGCTGGTGATTTCGCCCGGCATTCGTCCGGTCGAAAACCGTCCGACGGACGACCAGAAGCGGGTCGTGACGGTCGAGCAAGCCTTTTTGAATGGCGCCGATTACATCGTCGTGGGCCGGCCCATCCGGGATGCGGAAAACCCTCGCGCGGCGGCGGAACGGGCGCAGGCGCAGATTGAAGCTGTTTTTAAGGCCGCTGCTAACGCTTGATGATCTGGGGGACCACGATTGGAGGCCGATGATAAATGAAATGTCGTGCGGTTTCGGCCTCCCGGCGCTCCCGCTCCAGCTCGCTTCGCTGATCGTGGATCGTCTCGTCCTTTGATTCTACGGTTTTCTGCAAACGGGCCTTCTCCTGCTGGTATTTTTCCTTCAACCGCTCCATTTCCTGTCCGCTCGGAGATCGGAATTCGGACGCCTTCCTGCCGCTCAGCAAGGCCGCTCGATGGGCGAGCAGATCTAGAATCAACTCTTGCTTGGCGGCAGGCGTGAACTCGTATTCCGGTCCCAAACCGGCCGGTATCGACTTTATCCGTGCCATTTCCCGATCAATCCGGCCTAGGTGTTCCTTGGCTAGAGTGCGGCAGACTGCATCGATCGGACCTTTATAAAGATCTTGCTGCACGTCCTCGGCCGGTGCCGCATTCATGCCTGCGGGCGGGTGATTGCCGTAGCGGACGGTGCCCGAGTTATCTGTCCAGCGATAAAGGGTCGTCGCCCCTGCAGATTCCAGGCTCGCGAAAAGAATACAAAGAGCAGCAAAAAGCAATTTCACGGAATTTCTCCAGCAATAACGGTTCTTAGTCTGACCGGCAAAACTGCCGATTCGCTCCCTCCGGTTAGGCTGAGCATCGCTCGAACCAAGGTCGTCCGGGATGTGCCGCCGAGTCCTTAGTCGGGGTCAGCTTATCGTCTAAACCTAATCTGTCGTATCCGCAAGCTTTTATGCTATCGTTCGCCCCCTTATGCATCATCTCGATACTGCGTTCAGCACATCCTATTTCGTTGCTCTGCTGATGGGGCTTTTCAGCGCCCTGCATTGCCTGGGCATGTGCGGCTCCATCATCGGTTCGCTGACCCTGAGTCTAAGGCGAGAAATTCGGGAGCAAAAGGCCCTGCTCGTGCCCTTCGTCTTCAGCTATAACTTGGGGCGCATAGCCAGCTATTCGCTGGGCGGGCTGCTTGCCGGCGTAGCCCATCATGTCCTTAGTATGCCGCTCGGAGAAGGGCATGGGCATCGTATCCTCCAGATCGTGTCGGCATTGATCATGGCCGGGGCGGGTCTGCACATCGCCGGCTGGTTTCCGCGGTTCGCCTACATCGAGAAGGCCGGGGGGCTCATTTGGAAGAGGATCGAGCCTTACGGCCGGCGCCTGATTCCGGTGGAGACGTTGCCCAAGGCTTTCGTCTTCGGCATGATTTGGGGCTGGCTGCCGTGCGGGCTGGTCTATACGGCATTGGCGCTCGCCGCGACGACCGGTGACGTCGTGCGCAGCACCTTCACCATGTTGGCGTTCGGTGTGGGAACTTTGCCCGCTGTCATGGGCGTCGGTATAATGACCTCTTGGATGGTGCGGTTATCCAATATGAAGAAATTTCGCCAGGCGGCAGGGATCACCCTGATCGCTTTGGCCCTATTGGCGGCGTTCCCTTGGCTCAACCCGATGGTTCGGCATACGATAGGTTCCTAAAAACGAGGAGGGTGAGATTATGTTTAATAAGCTGATCGGCCAATCGCCAAATTTCGAGGCGTTGTTGCGCAGCGCCAGAATGATTGCCGCGACCGACGTGACCGTTTTGGTGGTCGGAGAGACCGGCACCGGCAAGGAGGTGTTGGCGCATGCTTTGAGAGAACATAGTCCGCGTGCGAATAAGCCTTTTATCACGCTGAATTGCGCCGCACTCCCCGAGGCACTGGCCGAATCGGAATTGTTCGGCCATCGCAAAGGCGCATTCACCGGCGCAGTGAGCGGTCAGATTGGCCGTCTTCAAGCCGCCGACGGCGGCACCGTATTCCTGGACGAAGTGGATTCGCTGCCGATAGCCCTCCAGGCTAAACTCCTGCGCTTCCTCGAAACCGGCGAGATTCAGCCGGTCGGCGAAACCCACACGTTAAACGTGAACGTCCGCATCATCGCCGCAACCAACGCCAACCTTCAGGAAAAGATTTCGAGGGGAGAGTTTCGCAAGGATCTCTATTACCGTCTCAATGTCGTTCCGGTGGAGCTCCCGCCGCTGCGCGAGCGTATGGGCGATATCCAGTTGTTGCTGCAGCACTTCATGAAGCGATTCGCCGAAGGGCACAAGCTTCCGGAAGCTTCGTTCAGCAAGGCGGCGCTAGGCCGGCTTACCGGTTATGCCTGGCCCGGCAACGTCAGAGAGCTTCGCAACGTGTGTGAAAGGCTATCCATCCTGCTCGCAGGCCGCACCATCGACGAAAGCAATTTGCCGCCGGAGATCGTCAATCGGGCGCCGTCGCAAAAACCGCTGTTCGACTTGCCGGAATTGGGTATCGAGCTGGAAAAGGTCGAGATGGACCTGATCCGTCAGGCCTTGTCGCGGACCAACGGCAACCGCAGCCGTTCGGCTCGGCTTTTGGGAATTTCCCGGGATACCTTGCTTTATCGTATGCAAAAGTACGGGATCAGCTAAAAAGAATGGCTTGACGGGTGGCTTCGGTCTCCCGCCTCCCGCTTGAAAAACATGAAAGCCCGCGGCAAACCACCGCGGGCTTTTTTGCGTCAAACGAACTTCAAGCCTTTCTTTGCAGCAATTCGCATGCGCAAGGCGTTGAGCTTGATGAATCCTTCCGCATCCTTTTGATTGTACGCGCCGCGATCGTCCTCGAAGGTGGCGATGCTCATGTCGAACAGGCTGTTGGTGTCGGACTTGCGGCCGACCATCGTCACGTTGCCTTTGTAAAGCTTCACCCTGACCTGGCCGTTCACCGCCGTCTGCGAGGCATCGATCAGCTGTTGCAGCATTAGACGCTCCGGACTCCACCAGTAGCCGTTATAAATCAGGCTGGCGTAGCGGGGCATCAGTTCGTCTTTTAGATGCGCCACTTCGCGATCCAAGGTGAGGGATTCGATGGCGCGGTGGGCTCTGAGCATGATGGTGCCGCCCGGCGTTTCGTAGCAGCCCCGGGATTTCATGCCGACATAACGGTTTTCCACGATATCCAAACGGCCGACGCCGTTCGCGCCGCCCAATTGATTGAGCTTCGCCAGGACTTGAGCGGGTGTTACCCGTTCGCCGTCGATGGCCACGATGTCGCCGCGCGCGTAGGTCAGTTCGATATAGGTCGGTTTGTCCGCTGCTTTTTCCGGCGAAACGGTCCAACGCCACATGTCTTCCTCGGGCTCGGCCCACGGATCTTCGAGAATGCCGCCTTCGTAGGAGATGTGCAGCAAATTGGCGTCCATGGAATAGGGCGATGCCTTGCCACGCTTCATTTCGATCGGAATGCCGTGTTGTTCCGCATAGGCCAGGAGCTTCTCGCGCGAATTCAGATCCCATTCCCGCCAGGGCGCGATGATCTTGATGTCGGGGCGCAGCGCGTAAGCGCCCAATTCGAATCGAACCTGATCGTTGCCCTTGCCGGTGGCGCCGTGGGCGATGGCGTCGGCCCCGGTCTCGTTGGTGATTTCGATAAGACGCTTGGCGATCAATGGGCGGGCTATGGACGTGCCCAGCAGGTACTCGCCTTCATAAATCGCGTTGGCGCGGAACATCGGGAACACGAAATCCCGGGCGAACTCCTCCTTGAGGTCGTCGATATAGATTTCCTTGATGCCGAGGGCCTGTGCCTTGGCGCGCGCCGGTTCCAATTCCTCGCCCTGGCCGATGTCGGCGGTGAAAGTGACGACTTCACAGCCGTAGGTCTCCTGCAGCCATTTAAGGATGACGGAGGTGTCGAGCCCGCCGGAGTAGGCGAGAGCGACCTTTTTTACACTCTGGTTGGACATGATGTTCCTGTTGAATAACGAAAAAACTAGCGAATTATAACTGTGCGGTCGGGCCGGCGCAGCCCAATCCGGCCAAACAAGAGGTTTGTCGGTGGGGGCTTGGTCGATGACCCGTCCAATTCGAAATTAGGCCGAATTAGAGCGGCGCATGGCCGGTGTCCTTCACAGCCCGTACTTCTTCCGCTTCCGCCAAAAGGTCGCCCGACTCATTCCGAGCATTTGCGCGGCACGGTCGATAGCTCCTTGAGCAGCCGTTAGAGCTTGGCTGATGCGCTCGGCCTCATTCTCTCCTGCGGATGAGGCCGCGGCGGTCGGCGATGCGGGTTCCTCCCGAAATTCCGGCGGCAAATCGTCCAACTGCAGCACTTCGCCCCGTCCCACGGCAAAGGCGTATTCCACAACGTTCTGCAGTTCGCGCACGTTGCCCGGCCAGCGATGGTCCAGCAGCATCCGCATGGCATCGGGTTCGATGCGCTGGATGCGGCGTGGGCCGTGGATGTTGTGCTGGTCGATGAAATGCTGCAAAAGCAGACCGATATCCTGCCGTCGTTCCCGCAGGGGCGGCAGGAAGATCGGCACAACGCGCAAGCGGTACATCAAATCCTCGCGGAAATGTCCGGCCTTTACTTCTTCCCGCAACGATCGGTGGGTAGCCGCGACGATGCGCACGTCCACGGTAATCGGATGATCGCCGCCCACCGGAATAAAGGTTTTTTCCTGCAGTACGCGCAGCAGCTTGGCTTGCAGCTCCAGCGGGAGCTCCGCGACCTCGTCGAGGAAGAGGGTGCCGCCCTCGGCGCGCTTGAATAGCCCCATATGATCCTTGACCGCACCGGTGAATGCGCCGCGTACGTGTCCGAAGAGCTCGCTCTCCAACAGATTGGTGCTGAGAGTGGCGCAGTTAATGGCCAAAAAGGGATGGCCGCGCCGGTGGCTTTCCTCGTGCAAGGCTTGGGCAACCAATTCCTTACCCGTACCCGATTCGCCCCGGATCAACACCGTTGCGTCCGTCTCGGCCACGTTACGGATGACTTGAAACGCTTGCTTGAGGGCGGAATCGCGGGTGATGAGGCCATGAAAAACCTCGGCTTCGTTCACCGCCTGTATCCCGATGCCCTTGCTTCGGGGTTCCGCCTCCGGCCAAAGCACTTCGATAGCGCCCGCAAAACGGCCTTGGGCATCGAAGAAAGCCCGAGCGGATCGTCTGACGCGGACAGTCCCGCCCTTGGCGTGATTGAACTCAGTCGAAACGCCGTCAATCCTGCCTTCCTGGGCGACGCTATCCCGGACATCGCTTTCGCGGCAGCGGATGACGGAGCCACAAGGCTGCCCCAGCGCTTGGTCGCCGGAGAAACCGAGCAGGCGCTCGGCGCCGCGGCTCCAAAGCAGAATTTCGCCTTCGGCGTTGACCGCGAAGACTACGCCCCCCATCAATTCGGCCAATGTGGACAATGCCCTATCGGGTCCGACGGTACTCAACCAGCGATTCAGAAAAGGAGAGAACTGACTCATAAGGGGACAAAGGGTTTCAGTGCGTTTCAGAATAATGGGTCTTGTTGCAGTTAATGTATCACGCGAAACGCTTCGTGAAACATTGAGACAGGCAGCGGGACCGATTGGAGCTTTGAAATTCGGCGAGAATCCAGGCGCAGCGCGGGCATGAGCGGGCAGCTCGGCTTAGGCACGGTCTTTGTAATTAATCAGTCAAACAGTCTTGATGGGTCGCTAATCCAGAGGAGAGACGCGATGATCTTTAAACAGCTTTTCGAACCCGATACCTTTACCTACACCTATCTGCTCGGCTGCGAACGCACCCGTCGTGCGGTGCTGATTGATCCGGTCGCCACGGAGGTTGAGCATTACATCAGTTTGCTGAAAGAGCTGAATCTTAAGTTGCTCTACACGATGGAAACGCATGTCCATGCCGACCACATCACGGGCTCCGGGCTTTTGCGGGAGTGGCTGGGCAGTAAAGGCGTGGTGCACCGCGACGCGGGCGCCATGTGCGCCGATCTTTTGGTTACCGACGGCATTCTGCTTCAGGTGGGCGACATCGAAATCGAGGTGCGGCACACGCCCGGTCATACCAACGGTTGTTTGAGCTATCTCGTCGGCGACCGGGTCTTTACCGGTGATGCTTTATTCATCGGCGGTTGCGGCCGTACTGATTTTCAGCAGGGCGACGCGGGGCGGTTGTACGACAGTATCACCAACAAGCTGTTCACCCTGCCGCCCGATACCTTGGTCTATCCGGGCCACGACTATAACGGCAATACGGTATCGAGCATCAAGCAGGAGATAGCTAAAAATCCGCGTTTGGGTGGCGGCAAGAGTCGGGAGGAGTTCATCGCCATCATGAATGAACTCAATCTGCCCTATCCGAAGTACATCGACCGAGCGCTGCCGGCGAACCAAGCCTGCGGCCGAGAGCCCGCCGTACGCCACGGCTGACGGTTGCCTCGCCGGCGGAATATTGCCGGGACTCCGGTTGTTCTGCGTTTGGCGCAGAGACCGGGGCTCGCTGCAAGGCATATGACGGAGCTAAACCCATGACCTTGGTTGTCGCTTTATCGCTCTTGATCGGCTTGCTGCTGGGGTTGCTCGGCGGTGGCGGATCGATACTCACGGTTCCGGTGTTGGTCTATTTGCTCCGTGTCGAGCCCAAAACAGCCATTGCCACATCGCTGGTCGTCGTGGGGGTTGCCAGTCTTGCCGCCACGCTCAATCATGCCCGCAACGGGCGGGTCTGCTGGCGCACGGGCCTGATCTTCGGCGCTGCAGGCATGTTGGGAGCATACGGCGGCGGGCGGCTCGCGGCTTATGTGCCGGGCGGTGTGTTGCTGTTGCTGTTCGCTGTCATCATGTTCGCTACGGCCTTGGCGATGCTGCGCGGGCAGCGCCAAAGAGGCGCGGAAACCGGCGCCTCTAAGCCTATCTGCCCGGCCAATCTTCCCTTGTTGGCCATCATGTTCGACGGTCTTATGGTCGGCGTCGTTACCGGATTGGTCGGCGCCGGTGGCGGTTTCCTGGTAGTGCCGGCCCTGAATCTGCTCGGCGGGCTGCCGATGCACGCCGCGATCGGAACTTCGCTGTTAGTCATCGCTACGAAATCGTTCGCGGGCCTCGCAGGCTATATCAGTCACGTCAGCATCGACCTTGAACTGGTTTCCATCGTCACCGGCGTCGCCATCGTCGGAAGCCTGATCGGCGGACTGCTCTCCCGTCATGTCAGCGGACAAGCATTGCGGCGGATCTTCGGGGGATTCGTCATCGCGATTGCCTGTTACCTCCTGTATAAAGAACTGACGCCCGAATTGATCGCCGAGACCAGGGAATTGCTCTTACAGCATCCCGACTTCCTTTGGGGTATGGCCACCATGCTGGGGATTGTGGCGGTCTGTCGGGTTTGGGGGTGGATTCATACCCAAGGCTTGCATCGAAAAAACTCGTTTACGTTGAATCCTACTAACGGTGCAAAGCGTTAGGGGTGTCGGTTTTGCCTGCGATTTCGGTATCATCGGCATTAGGTGGTCGGAGTTCCGGCCTGATTCAAAGCCGATCCGTCAGAACATGCACAACATCCGCTTGCCGTTTCCCCGTTCGGGGCTGTACGCCATCACCCGAGAAGCTTACCCGAATGAACAGACATTAGCCGAGGCCGTGGCAGGAGCCGTTCGGGGAGGTGCGGCTGTGGTTCAGTACCGCGCCAAAGCCGCTCGCGATCCTCTGGGTGAGGCAGCCAGGCTTTTGGCTATCTGTCACGAGGGTAGGGTGCCGCTGATTGTCAATGACGACGTGGAACTCGCCCGCCGCATCGGTGCCGACGGCGTGCATCTCGGCAAGGAGGATCTGTCGTTGACGGAAGCCCGGCAAATTTTGGGGCACGACGCCATTATCGGCGTATCCTGCTACGATTCGGTCGAGCTCGCCGTTCAGGCCGAAGCGCGTGGTGCAGACTATGTCGCTTTCGGTCGGTTCTTTCCTTCCAAGACCAAACCCAACGCGCCTTGCGCTCGATTTGAAACGCTTTTGGAGGCCAAACGGCATCTGCACATTCCTATCGTCGCTATAGGCGGCGTGACGCCGGAAAATGGCGAATTATTGCTGCAGGCCGGCGCGGACGTTTTGGCCGTGATCGAGGCACTATTCGGAGTACCGGATCCCGAGCTTGCGGCGGCGGAGTTCCTGCCGTTGTTTAGCCGGAACAAAAAAGCGCTTTAGATCGAATGTTCATATTGGAGACGCTGTAAAAGAAAATTTACAGGTTTGGGACGAAAGATGAGGGAGATTGGATTTCAACGTTCGGCCAAAAAAATGCCCGAGGAATCGCTCGGGCAGTTTGAAAAGACGGCACGCCGATGGTGATTCCTGTGTTCAGGATCAATTCACGGCGAGCGTCCGATGCGCCATAACTCGGATGTGCGTATCGGGCTGCCGAGTCTTCGGCTCAGCTATTATTCTGTACTTGTCGCCGGTTCCATTGTATGAGGGACAGCCCCAACCCCAGCAAGAGCAGACTGGCAGGTTCCGGCACGCTCTCTCCCGCTGAAGGCGGCGGCTCCGGTTGATCCCATTTCCCGGTTAACTGCGCAATCTTCACGTAGTCTTTAGTAGTGTTGCCGAGCGACGTCCCCCCCACAAGCGTCGTATACGCAGCGACAAGCCAGTATTGGGATTTAATGGCGGTAGAGGCAACGTTCAGTACGGTGTCGGTGCCAGAACCCGTGCTGGTATTCGGATAAGTAGAATCAGGTCCATCGATGTGGCCGATGAGCGCCCAATTGTTGCTCGTCAAACTGCCGTAGGTCATGCCCGTAAGTGTCGGAGTGCCCGCACCCGTATAGGCCAATACGGTGATATCCGCATCGTAAGCCGCCCAACCGATCGTGACTTGCGACAAGGTTATGGCCTCACTCCACGAGAACAATATGGAGTCGGTTGTACCATAATTATCCATCGCATGGTTGGGAGAAGAAGTTCCCTCGGTGATGTTCCTGACCCCCATTCCGCCCGAGTAGTCTATCGATGTCGCTGATTGCAATTTGCCGCCGGTGCCCGTATTTGACCAGCCGGATACGCCCGCGATTTGCGGACCACTGCCGCTCATCGGATCGATAGGGATACTCACCGGTGAGGTCGTGTCCCAACTGGAGGTAACTACGCCCGCCAAGGTAGGACCTGCGAAAAGCGCCGCACACGCGGCCAATGTCGCTAGGGCAGGTTGATATAACTTCTTTCTCATGATGGATGCCTCGTCAGGATTGTACATCCCGGAAACGGAAAGACCGGGCCGGTTATGCAATACCTTGAGCAATTCTCGGACCAAACATTGGAATATGCTTATACTCATAGGCTTAGCTAATATGCCGCTGTCGGAACTGCTCGAACGATCGAGCGTCTGTAAAGAATTCTGACACCGGATCGCTTGTTCAAGTCGACGAATAGCAGACGTACCGGATTGAAGCCGGCGCCATCTTGAATTGAATCAGTATTGGGCGACTGAGATGCTCCGGCACCTCGACGATCGTCGGTCGCTTCAAGCGAATGATGCCGACGTTTAACGCGATAGCCGTTTACGCAGCGCCTGCGCCTCTTCTAGACCGTCGAAACTTTGGCCGGTCTGAAGGGCAATGTCGAGTTCCTTCAAAGCTTCGCTGCTTCGCCCGAGGGCATCCAGCGCAACGGCGATGTGATAACTAATCTGCGGATCTCCCGCCAAGCGTGATTGGGCATTTCGGAGATATGCCAGGCCCTCGGCGGGCTCGCCTTTGTTCACGAGAACCCATCCGAGCGTATCGTTGAATTGCGGATGCTCCGGGGCGGCTTTGTGCGCTCGCCGGGCAAAGTCCAGCGCCGCTGGCTCGTCGAGTTGCCAATAAAGAAAAGCCAGATTGTTCAAAAGCACAGGGTCTTCAGTCCGATGGCTCAGGATGAGTTCGTACTGTTTTCTGGCTTCCGGCAATTTTCCGAGTTTATGGAGGCTCTCGGCCAAAGCCTGCCGAACGAGCGTGTCATCGGGATGAGCGGATATCCAGTCCTGCAAAATCTTCATGGTCCCCTGACTCTCACCGCCAGCCGCAGCGCTTTCGTACAGTCGAATCGCGACTGGTCCCGATGGCTCTTTGTCGAGCGCCGCCCGATAGGACGCTGCAGCCTCTCCGAATCGTCCCTGGCGCATGCGAATGTCCCCCAGCAGAATATCGCCCACGGCGTGCTTGGCCAGGGTCTTGCGGAGCGCTTCGGCCCCGTCTTCCGCCTGTTCGAGTTCGCCTCGCAGCAAGCGGATCTGCGCCAGGCGGATTTGAGCCGGCAGAAATTCGGGATTCCGCTTGAGCGCGCTCACTAGAGACCATGCGGCGCCACCGCTGTCCTCGGCGGCCAGTTGGAGTTCTGCGATATCGAGGACCCGCGAGGGATCGGAACCGGCGATGCGTGACAGCTTGTCCAGAACGATACGGGCGGCGTTTTTATCCCCATTTGCTAGGTTCGCGCGAGCGGAGGTCAGGAGAGCCTCGTGACTGTCCGGATTGGCCGACGCGGTTTCTTCCGCCACCTCCAGGGCTTTTGCGGTGTTCTTGTTACGCAAGTACAGATTGGTCAGGTAGATGCGCGCGGGGATGTGCTTCTTGCTCGTCGCCCGGGCTTTTTCCAGCCAGAGTATGGCTTGATCGATCTCTCCCTTCGTTTCTTCCAGCCGGGCCAACTCGATCATCGTTTGTATATCCGCCGGGCGCTCGCGCAGGATAGCTTGAAAACGTTCTTCCGCTTTGGCGACATTCCCCCCCAGCAAATCCAATTTACCCAGATTTAGTCGAGGCGCCAAAAACTTGCCGTCAATAGCCGAGGCCTGCTCGAAATGCCGCCGGGCCGATGAATAATCCCTCGCCGCCATTTCGGCGGAACCCAGGATGTTCAGCAAGGTTGGATTGTTCGGCTGCTGAGCGCTGAGTTTTTGGGCGGCTTCGATTGCCTGGGCGTACTCGCCGCGTTTGAGATGCAGCAGAACGAGGGCAAGTCCGGCGGGTTCCATATCCGGTACAGCCGTGGTTACGGATTGCAGTTCCCGGATCGCCGCGGCCTGATCGCCCGTGCCCAAGTGGGTCAACGCAAGTTCCGTACGGATTTCGGGGTTGCCGCCGCTGATGCTTGCCGCTTTTGTGAGGAGATCGGTCGCCTCTTGGTGCCATCCTTTCCGCATGTACGCGGAGCCGAGAAGAGCCAACAAACGGGGGTTATCCGGTTCATGCTTCAGAAACGGCGACAACAGGTTGACGACGCCGTTGTAATCCTTCTGCTCCAGGAGAACGGAGCCGAGAATGAGGCTGACCGGAAAATTGCCGGGGTTCAGCGCGATGTATCGGGTGAGATATTCGCGGGCCTTCTCCGGCTGATGCAGGCCCGCATGGGCCATGCCGCCCACCAGCAAAAATTGACCGTCGGTCGTGGTAAGCTCGGATTTTAACCCGTCGACGACGGCGGCGGCACGTTCCAGGTCTTCCCTGGCGGCTTCAGGCGCGCCTTTGCGCGCGAGCCAGATCGACGACAGATAGGTGCTGCGCGGCTCCGCCGGGAAGTGCTGTTTGAAATAGTCGAAATCCGCCTGCGCTTCGTCGATGCGATTCAGATCCAGCAAGAGCCCGGCATGGGCGAGCCGCCCTTCGAGGTGATTGGGCTGCAATGATATGAGTTGAGCATATTCGCCGACGGCTTGATCCGTTGCCCCTTTGGCATGGCTGACGGAGGCCTTTGCATTCCAGGCTTCGGGGTCGTTCGGCGCCAGTCTGATCGCCTCGGTCGCGAATTCTTCCGCGCGGTCCAGGGAACCGTTGCGTAGATTGAGAGTGGCCAGGCCGGTCTTTGGCGCAGCGCTGGACGGATTGAGCGCATCGGCTTCGGTGAAGGCTTGTTCAGCCTTCTCTTTATCGCGAAGCTCCAAATGGGCGTATCCGCGCCGCGCCAGCACTTCTGCCTGCGCATGGCGCGGTAATCCTTTCGGGTCTATTTCCGAAAGCACCTCGACGTACTTGCCTTGCAGCAGATAGGCTTTGGCTAAGCCCACGATCGTGACGGACCGGTCTGCTCCCAGTCGATCGGCCTTTTTAAATTCCTCGGCGGCGGCGGGTGCGTTTCCCTCTTTTATATAGACTTCGCCCAGTAGAACGTGAGCCGGCAGGAAATCGCGGTCGAGCTGGAGGGCGTTCTTGAGTTGGATGATGGCGGCTTTGTGATCTGCCTTTTGGTAGTGAAGAAGCGCGTCCTCGTAGTAGCCCGCCGCCGTATCGGGCGGCGCCGACTCAACAGGAACAATCCAAAGCGCGATGAGTGAAAATAAAGCAGACCTAAAAAATGGACGAAATGCTTTCATGAAGATTTATCCGTGGTAGTGCCCCTGATCTTAAGAGTAGGCCAGGGCGCGGCCCTGTGCTCGAACATCCGGCCCGGTGCGCCCGTGACGGCGGGCGGTTCAACGATCGCGCGATGTCCGTAGCCCGGCAGAAGACGGATGGCGAGGTCGGTTTGTGGATAGGGAATGTGCTTTGAGAAAAATGTGGATGTTGATGGTCATTGATTTGCCACGTCGCCAATTCCTCCATTGTCTCTGATGCAACCGCACCATGAACTGGAACTGGTTTATCACCAATCTTATCGTCGCATTCCTGCTGCCCCCGCTCAATATGCTCGTTATCGGGGCAATCGGTTTTCGGCAGCTCGACAAGCGGCCTCGTCTGGGCCGCAGTCTGATCGCCGCCAGCCTTCTCGGGCTGGGGCTGTTGTCGACGCCCTACGTATCGAATCGCCTCTTGGCTGCGCTCCAGGTCCCGCCTTTGCCTGTCTCCGGACACGACGCGGAGGCTATCGTCATTCTCGGCGGCGGCATTCAATCGAGCGCGCCGGAATATGGCGACGGCGCGACCCTCAATGCACGTACCCTGGAAAGGGTCCGATACGGAGCATCCTTGTACCGCAAGACCGGAAAGCCGATTTTGGTCACCGGCGGCGCGCCCGAAGGCTACCCGGCCGAGGGTCCGATCATGCACTCGATTTTAGAGAAAGAGTTCGGCGTCCCCGTCAATTGGGTCGAAAGCGAATCTATCAATACCAGGGAGAATGCCCGCTTCTCCGCCCGGATTCTCAAGCAAGCGGGCATTCGTCGGATTTATCTGGTCAGCCATTCCTGGCACTTGCCTCGGGCGATTCCGGAGTTCGCGCGGGAAGGGGTTGAAGTGGTGCCCGCCGGAACAGGATATGTGTCTACGGATAGCGTTAGGCCAATCGATCTTGTGCCCGGTTATCGAGCCGTGGCAAACAGCGCCTTGGCGCTGCACGAGTGGATCGGTCTGGTCTGGTATCGGCTCCGTGGCTGACGACAGCCCGAAATGATCTTTGGGCGCTTTATGAATCGGCGCTCGCCGGCGCTACCGTCAGTTCGGCCGGCTTCCATGGTCCATGCGCCAGCCGACCAGTTGGGTGATTTCCGAAGGCGGCAGCGGGCGGCTGAACAAATAACCCTGACCGAGATGACAGTGGTGGCCGAGGAGAAATTCGAGTTGCTCGTGCGACTCCACACCCTCGGCGACGACATGGAGATTGAGATTGTGCGCCAAGCCGATAATCGCACGGACGATTTCCCCGTTGCCGGTCTCCAAACAAGGGCCGGCGATAAAGGATTTATCGATCTTCAGGGCGGAAATCTTGAATTGTCTAAGGTAGCTCAGAGAGGAATAACCGGTGCCGAAGTCGTCGATCAGTACGTCGATTCCCATGTCGGCCAGTTGATCCAATACGGCAATCGTCTCTTGGACTTGGTGCATGGCTAGGCTTTCGGTCAGCTCCAGCTTGAGTTGCGATGGCGGGAGACCGACATGCGCCAGAATGCGCCCGATTTCTTTGGTGAGGTTGTTCCGGAATTGATGACCGGACAGATTCACCGAGACGCTAAGATCGGTCCCCAGCGTTTTCCGGAAGTGCAGGCAATCCCGACAGGCCTGCTCCAGCACCCATTCTCCGACCGGATTGATCAACCCGGTGTCTTCCAGTAACGGAACGAACTGGTCCGGAGAAATCATGCCGCGGTCCGGGTGATGCCAGCGGATCAGCGCCTCCGTACTGACGATGCGGCCATTCCGAAGATCCACCTGGGGTTGGTGATAAAGCGAGAATTCCCGGCGTTCCAGTGCGCCGTACAGATCGTTCTCCAAATCCAGCCGCGTGCTGTTTTTCTTGTGGATTTTTCCGGAATAAAACTGGTAGGTATTCCGGCCCTGGTGCTTGGCGTCGTACATCGCCAGATCCGCGTGGCGGATCAGATCATCGATGTTTTCCGCGTCGCGAGGGCCCAGGGCGATGCCGATGGTCGCGGTGATGCGGCGCGTACGGTCGCCGAGCAAAAAGGGATCCGTGAATGTTTCCAATACTCGCAGGGCGATTTTCTTCACGTCCTCCAGCTGGCTCAAGCCGTTGACGATCATCGCGAATTCATCGCCGCTCAGCCGGGCGATGATGTCGCCCCGACGGATGCGGTCATTCTCGCGCAGACATTTTGTCAGCCGTTCGGCAACCTGTTGCAGCAGCCGGTCGCCGATCTGGTGACCGAAAGTGTCGTTGATCGTTTTGAAGCGGTCGACGTCGAGATACAGCAATGCCGCCTGTTTGCCATGGCTATGCGCCCGGAGGATGGCTCTCTTCAGGTGCTCGCGAAACATCAAGCGATTCGGAAGCTCGGTCAAATGGTCGTAACTGACGAGCTGATTGATGAGGGAATCGGTAAATTTACGGGAGGTTAGATCGGCAAACACCCCGATGTAGCGGGTAACGTCCTGTCTATCATCCTTCAACGCGGTGATGCTTAGCCATTCCGGATAGATCTCTCCGCTCTTGCGCTTATTCCAGATCTCTCCCTGCCACTGGCCGGTTTCATCCAGGCTGCGCCACATTTCGCGATAGAAGTCCTGGTCGTGCCGTCCGGAGCTGAACATCGAGGGCTTGCGTCCTATGACCTCGTCCTCCGAGTAGCCGGTGATGGTGGTCAGCGCACGATTCACCATCACAATATTGGCTTTGGCGTCGGTGATGATGACGCCCTCCGAACTGGTTTCGAACACGCTGGCTGCAATCCGGAGCTGTTCTTCGGCGCGTCGCCGCCCCTCCTGGTTCCAGACGTTTCGAATCGCCAGCGCCAGCGTATCGGCAAAGGTGGCGACGAGAAGTTCGTCGTCACCGTCGAAAAATCTGCCGTCCGTTTTATCGCAGAGATAGAGGCGCCCGTATATCTGTCCGGCGTGGGAGATCGATACGGCGAGCAGGTTGCGCATGGGCGGGTGGCCCGGCGGGAAACCCGCCGCGTGCGGGCTCTCGTTCAAATTCTCCAGCCGCAGGATTTGATTCTGGACCAGTGGCACGCCCAGCAGTCCTTTTCCTTCCGGCCACTTCCCGATGTGCTGCGCCTGTTCTTCGCTCAGGCCGGTGTGGATAAATTCGGTGAGCTGTCCGTGCTCGTCCAAAATGCCGATTGCACCGTAGCGCGCCGACAGCAGACGGGTCAAATATTCGAGAGAGCTCTCCAGCAGATGCCGTTCCAGCGTTATCGTATTCATGATCCGCAGCAAGGAACGAGTCGCCAGGCTGAGCGATTTCAATTGTTCGGGCCAGGATGCCGACTGACGGCGATTCGTCGGCAGATCGGCATACGAACGCCGCGCTTCCGCCAAAAGCTCCTGTTCGCGGTTCAGGAGTGCGTTAAGCAGGCTGGTCTGGGTGACGGCCCCGATAAAATCGGCATGGTCGTTGACGACCGCTAATGCGGCCAGGTGCTCGCTTTCCAGTCGGCCTTTCACGACTTCGAGAGGCGTGTTTTCGTGAACAGGGGCCGGAATCGGAACGGGCACCAGATCTGCCAGAATCCGCTCCGGATTCATGGCGATCTGCTCGCTCGATACGAGCCCCAGAAAGAGGCTTATACCGGCGGGAAGGAAATCGAAAACCCCATAGACCCCGCCCGGCAGAAGCTCCTGGAGAGACGGTCGGCTGTCGGCGCCGGCTCTTATCAGTTGATCGGTTAACGCCTCCCGTGCGCAAAGTTTTGAGAGTTCAACCGGATGCTTGGTCTGGTCGCTCATTCTTCGGCACGGGCGAAGCGGTTCATGAGGTTTTCGAGATCGACGGCCAACTCCAACGCCTGTTCGCTGGCTTCGGATGTCCGGCCGGCCTCTGTCGCGATAGCCCCGGTTTTTTGATTGATATTTTCGATGTTACGCATGATCTCTTGGGTGACGCAGGACTGCTCCTCCACGGCGCTGGCCACCTGGACGTTCATGTCTTTGATCGCTTCGATCGCCTGCGTTACCTCGGAAAGAGTATCGTTGCAGATTTCCGCCTGCTGCACGCTCACTTGGGCCTGTTGGCGGCCTTTCTCCATCACGGCGGTGGCTTCCCCCGCTCCTTTCTGCAGCCGCTCCACGATTTGCTGGATTTCCCGGGTAGAACTCTGGGTGGTGGATGCCAGCTTGCGGACTTCTTCGGCAACCACCGCGAACCCGCGTCCCCGATCGCCCGCGCGCGCGGCCTCGATGGCGGCGTTCAGTGCCAACAAATTGGTCTGGTCGGCGATGTCGCGGATGACTCTCACCACGACGTCGATGCCTTTGCTTTCCAGTTCCAGTTGCCCGATGACCCGCGCGGCATTCTCGACCTCGTGGGCCAGGTCGTCGATCGCAACACTGGTCTGACCGACGGCATGCTTTCCCTTACCGGCGGCCTGGGTGGCATGGTCCGCGGCGGAGGCGGCTTCCGCGGCGTTGCGGGCGATATTCTGAACGGTCGCGGTCATTTCATCGACGGCGGTCGCCACCATGGCGATTTCCGACTGCTGATGGGCGATATCGCTGCTGGTCTGGACCGCGGCGGTCCGGGTTTGAGTTGCCATGCGCTGTAGCCGGACGGCGGCATCGTCGAAACGTCCGATCACGGTGCGCAGCCGAGCTTGCAAGGAAATAATGGCGGTTTGCATCTGGCCCACTTCGTCGTCCCGGCCGGCGTAGACCTGTCTGGCGATGCCGTTGTCGATAAACTGCCTGGAAAAGTCCGCGGCCCGGGTGAGCGGAAGTGCGAGACGCCACGCCATGAAGGCCGCGAGCGCCACACTGAGGGCGGTTGCCGCGTAGAACGTCGGGTTCAAGCCGACACTGGCGAAATGGAGCGCCAGAAGAGGCGCCATGACAATGACGAATCCGATGAACACCCGTGTCGCGAAGCTCAAACCGAAGAGCGGAGACAGCTTGACCTTTTTGTCGCGGATCACCCGGTAAAGCTTTTCAGCCCTTGCCACGCATTCCCGCGACGGTTTCACCCTTACCGATTCGTAGCCGACTACGCTGTCGCCCTGCAGCATCGGCATGACGAAAGCGTCGACCCAGTAATGATCGCCGTTTTTGCAACGATTCTTGACGATGCCCATCCATGGGTCCTGCTTTTTCAGGGTGGCCCAGAGGTCGGCGAATGCTTCCGGCGGCATATCCGGATGTCGAACGATGTTGTGATTTTTCTTCAGAAGCTCCTGTTCGCTGAAGCCGGCGACTGTCTGAAAGTCCTTGTTCGCGTAGGTGATGATGCCCTTCAAATCGGTAGTCGAGATCAGCTGTGTGTCGGCTGGATATGTCGATTCGTTCTCGGTGACGGGCAGATTGATTTTCATGAAGAAACCTTGGTTAAGTCCGCTCGGATGGAAAATCGAAGGCTCGCATTCCATTTCCATCATCGAGACGGGGGTCGTTTGCGCTGAGAAAATGCTGACCGCGCAAAGGCTAAGAGAAGCGCCTGAGACCGTGCTGGGTGGCGATCTAGATTATAGGTGGGGGGAGTGTAAGGAAATTTCTTATTTTTGACGGGAGACTGAACGCTCGGCCCTGGAGCGTTTTTCATCCGGGCCGCACCCTACCGCGATCCGGAAACCAACCGCCAAACAATTCCGGGTGGAGGATCTCCGCCAGAATTTCCAGGCTGTCGACGATTCGAGGACCCGGACGGTTGAAATACGCGCGGCCATCGACGAGATAAACGCGGCTCTCCTGGACGGCTGGAATCGACTCAACCTCGGGCTGCTGTTTCAACCGCGCCCAGTCTCTGAGCGCCCGCGCTGCACTCTGTCCGCAGCAGGCGATGATCAAAAGATCGGGGGCAGCCGCCCTGACGTCTTGCCAGGTTTTCTGGACGGAAGGGCGGCCTTTCTGTCCCAGTACCTCCACTCCACCCGCGATATCCACCAACTCGGGTGTCCAATGCCCGCTGCAGAATACGGGGTTCAGCCACTCGAGAACCGCAACCCGCGGCCTATGGGCAGACTGTTCGGCCGTGCGTCGGACCCGGGCGATCCGCTCCCGTAGAATCTGCACCAACTGTACACCCCTCTCCGGAACACTGAGGGCGTCGGCCACCTGCCGGATCGTCTCGAGAATCTGCTCAAGCGTGCTGGCTTCCAGATTCAGGACCTTGGGTCGACCGGGAAGTTTGACCGCCAGCGTGGCTACCCGGTCGTAAGGCGGGGCGCACACGGCACACAGGCTCTGAGTCAGAATCAGGTCCGGTTGCAAGGCCGCCAGTTGTTTTTCCTCGAGCGTAAACAGCGGCTCCTGGCGCGACAGTCGGTCGCTCACCCAATCATGGACCCGGTCGCTCGGGACTTCAGCGCCGGCGATTTCGCAGGCCGTCACACGGGGTTTCTCACCAACGGAAGGCGGAAAATCGCAATCATGAGAAACGCCCACCAACTCGTCCGTCAGGCCAAGGGCGGCGACGATCTCGGTGGCGGCGGGAAGGAGCGAGACGACACGCATGCGACCGTGCCCTCCATCACCAGGGAATTTCGGTGCCGTTGTACCGGAAGAAACGAGCGGTGTTCGAAATCGTAAACTCATCGATGAGTTTGCGCATGCCGCGGACGCTCTCTTCCGGCAACAAAGGCGCGTCCGGTCCGCCCATCCGCGTCCGTACCCAGCCGGGATGTAACAGAAGCACTCCGATGTTCAGCGGTTTAAGCTCCAGCGAGAGTCCCTTCATCACCGCGTTCAGCGCCGCCTTGCTGGATCGGTAAAAATAACTTCCCGGATGGTCGATTTCTGCGATGGAGCCCATATGGCTGCTGATCGCAACGACCAGGCGTTTCTCGCTGAGAGCCAGATTGCCTATGAAAGTCTTGGCCATCCGGAGCGCCGCCATGGTATTGACCTGAAACGTGTGGGTCCAGGCCTGGTAATCGAGCGGTGCTTCCAGGGGCGCATATTTTTCGTAATAAACCCCGGCATTGTTGAGCAGGACATCGATAGGCTCATGTTCTAACTCGTTCGCCAACGCGCTGATCTGATCGGCATCCGTCACATCCAGCCGATGAAGGCTTACGGTGCGGCAGGTTTCCGCTAGCTGCCTCAATTCGTCAGCCTCTTCGGGGTGGCGGCACGTCGCAAAGACCCGCCAGCTTGCCTTTGCATATTGACGGGACCACTCCAGTCCCAAACCTCGATTGCTACCCGTGATGAGAACGCTAGGCATGGCATTTCAAATCCCCGTCTTTTCAACGGAGAGTTTGCGCAGTAGGGATTTCTCATCGTTACGATATCCGGGCTGAGTTAAAGTTCCGCTGTCCGAGAACCTCGCTCCGCTTGGTTACGGTGGATGCACGGTCTGCCGGCGGGGGACAGGCTCACGACTGGGTGAGCGACAGTGTGCGAAGGCAGCGGGCACAGAAGTCGGCGCCCTTCTGGTCCGTGTCTCGCAGCGAGTTGCTGAAATGCATCACGCAGTTAGGATCGGCACAGTGAGCCAGTCCCAAGGTATGGCCGAGTTCATGCACGGCCTCTTTGAGGATCCGCTCCCGATAGGTTTTCGCATCCGTACCGGCATGAAGGCGACTTGAGGCGATGACCGCCGCCCGGCCGGGCTTCTCCGCCAGACCGAACACGAAATTCAAGGGTTCCACGTATAGATCGACGTCGGTGATACCCAGCGCCCGCACGCCTGAGGATTCACGTACCGCGGCCAGAAAGGCTTCAGCCCGGTACTGCCGGCGGCTCGGATTGAAAGAGCCGGCTGGAATTTCGACAGGCGTCGATACCGTTGCGGCGAAGTCGAGATCGCTTAGGTCCTGGGCTAACTGAACGACGAGATCCAGGTCAACGCTTTCGAAGGGCACCAAAGAAACCGGCCACATTTTTATCGAGCCACTCGGCCGCCTTTTCCTTTAACCACAGGATTCAGCGCTTCAACCGCCCGCGGATCGCCGTAAATGATGAGACTGTTGGTCGGATAATAGGGGACAATCCGCACCCCGTCGGGCGCGATGTGAGCCAAGGTCCAGGCCAGTTCCCCGGCGTCGGCATAGTCCAGGGGTACCACCTCGATCGAACCGGCCGGTTCGGCGGGCACGATCGAGACCACTTCATCCTGACGAAGCAGGCTATAGCCGTGCAGCGCCAAGGCCGATTGAAGAAGTTGGAGTGCTTTTCCTTCGGAAACCTTTCCCGGCGATACCAGGGTAATCTTTCCTTTAATACGTTCGGGATCGTAGATGAAGCTCAGGCGGATCAGTTCGCTGGCTTTCTGGATGACCGTCCGGAGCTCCGCATTTTCAAAGTCAAAAGCCGCTTCTCTTGACCATGCTTTGTCTAAAGGCCAGGACAGAACCAGAACAAAGAGCAAGAGATTTAAAAGATGCATAGCCGTATCGACCAACCGCAACTCGGCATACGAGCCGCTCTACATGCGGCTAAGACTCCCCAAAATGCTATGAAGTTGCACAACGACAGGCTCGGATCTTGGGCGATGTATCGGCTTCTATAACTTCGCCCGTACCACGGCCATACCGATCACAGGGATGCGCAAGGGTCTTGTGGCACGGGGTAAGGCAACGCTGAACTTCGTGGCTCGTCATGCGAGAAGTCTGTTTAGCCTTTCCCGCATCCGCTCGACGTGGCTTCCCGGCCAGTAAATCTTGCCGCATCCCGTGCACAGAAAGAATTCGTCATAGTAGCGGCGGGTCTCAGGTTCCAAGCGGTCCAGCACGGTTTCCTTGGGCACGGGTTGAACCTTCCCGTTGCACAGCGAGCAGCGAGTGAACGGTGCGAGCTGACCAGAAAGATCGAAGCGTCTGATCACCTCGGCGAACTGCTCCCCAGGCGCGGCGGATCGGACGAAATACCCGCGGGTGATGAGCTTGTTACAGAGCAGCCCCCGGTCCCGGGTCAGGACCGTCCGATGGTCCTTGGCGGCGATGCGGCAAATGGCCCGATCGGTGAAATCGTTCCGGTAAAGTGCGTCGAATCCCGCAAGGCGCAGGAGCCGCGCCAGTTTGCCGAGATTCACGTCGATCACGAAGCGCACTTCCCGTAGCGGCTTTTCTCGCAGTCGGACCAGCGGGGAGATGTCGAAGCTCTCGAATAGGGGATACACCGCCACCCGGTCGCCGGGTTTGAGGCGATAATCGAACCCCACGGAGTCGCCGTTGACCAGAATCAGCTCGACTTCGGTATGGGGCACGCCGAGCGCCTCGATCGCGTCTTTGACCGATGGCGTGCCCTGAAAAGGATAGGGGAACGTCTGCTTGCGCCGTCCAGGCGGCAGAAAATCGTTCAATTCCTCGTAGAAGCGGAATTCGGCCTGATGCGCCATAGAAGCTCACGTATGGATGCGCTGTCGGAAAAGAAAACGGCCTCTGTAGTTTCTTGCGCGTTGTTCCGATTCTACCCGTTTAATGCAAAGAGCCTTAAACGGACGTAGCGACCGCACCCGGAAGCCAGGCAAGGAACCGCATCGTCAGTTCAGGGGTCTTCATTAAGAATCCGTCGCCTCATGAGCATACCGGTTAAGGAGTTTGTCGATGAGATACCTCAATCTGTTAGCCCTGATATCGTTATTCTGGTCGCTTCAGGCCGCCGTGGCGGAGCTCGCGCCTGTCCTTATAACGGAATGGTATGTGCCTTGGGACAATACCCGCCCGCGGGATCCCTATGTGGAGAATGAACACCACGTTTGGTTCGTGGGACAGGGCGGGGATTATGTGGCGGTGCTCGATCCAGCCAGCGGAACGTTTCGGCGCTACGGGCTGGAACCGGGGACCGGGCCGCACAACCTGATCGTGGATCGAGCCGGGCAGGTGTGGTTTGCCGGAAATCGCAAGGGATACATCGGTCGGCTCGCTCCGGGAACCGGGCAGATCGTGAAATACCCCATGCCCGATCCGGCTGCGGCCGATCCGCACACGCTCGCCTTCGATAGCCGCGGCGATATCTGGTTTACCGTCCAGGGCGGCAACTTTGTGGGCAAACTGACCGCAGGGACCGGACAGATCAGACTGATCCGCGTGCCGACGTCTGACGCACTGCCATACGGCATCGTCGTCAGCGCCGACGACCGACCCTGGTTTACCGAATTCGGGTCCAATAAGCTCGGCACGGTCGACCCCGCGACAGGACAGGTGCACGAGTATGATCTGCCGCGCCGGGACGCGCGGCCGCGGCGGCTGGCAATCACCTCGGACGGGACGGTATGGTACGTGGATTATGCCGGGGGCTATCTTGGACGTCTGGACCCTGTCAACGGCAAAATCACCGAATGGCGGGCGCCGGATGGAGCCAAGGCCCGTCCTTACGGAATGGCGGCCGATCATCGCGACCGTCTTTGGTTTGTCGAGACAGGACCGCGACCCAACCGGCTGGTGGGCTTCGATTCGACCCGGCGGGAGTTTTTCAGCGTTACGGAGATCAAGAGCGGCGGGGGGAGCGTACGCCATATGGTTTTCCATCCGCCGACTCATACCCTCTGGTTCGGCACGGACAGCAACACGATCGCCCGGGTAGCGACGACTGAGGTCCAGTCGGCTCCGAATCACCCTGGCGAGCGCTAAATTCCGATGGTCCGGTCTTCGGCCGGAGTGGGTTCGAAGTCGGCTTCTAAGAGTTCCCTGCATCGGGCGGAATACCCTTCGTGCGTGCCAACCCGCCAATCCCTCTCGACTTCAACGTTGACAAGCACTTGGGCCCGTCGCATCGTTCGATCTGGAACGGCTTGAAACTGAACTCGATGATTGGGGAAATCCATGTCTCTTCAGGCGCTTATGCGTACCAAGTCCATCGAGCAACTCCAGTCGGAGACCGTGCAGCGGGGTCAGTTCCGCCGTGTGCTCGGCCTGTGGCAGCTCACCAGTATCGGCCTCGGCGGACTCATCGGTGTAGGCATCTTCGTGCTCACGGGCGTCGTCGCCGCGACCCAAGCAGGGCCGGCCGTATCGCTGTCGTTCGTGATCGCCGGCATTGCCAGCGCAGCCGCCGCCCTCTGCTACGCCGAGTTTGCCGGGATGATCCCGGTCGCCGGCAGCGCGTATACCTATGGCTATGCCGTGCTTGGCGAACTCGTGGCATGGGTGATCGGCTGGGATTTGCTGCTCGAGTATGCGCTGGTGGTCGCCGTCGTCTCGATAGGCTGGTCGGGCTATGTGCAGGCGCTGGTTGGCCAGCTCGGCATGATGCTTCCGGCCTGGGCGATGGGCGCGCCGGGAACCGGCGTTGGCCACGTCGTAGACCTCGCGGCCATGCTGGGAAGTCTCGGGGTGGCGGGCCTTTTGATGCTGCGCATCGAGTGGGGTGCGCGCTTCAATACCGCCATGGTGGTCATCAAGATCGCGGCGGTCATCCTGGTGATCGTGGCCGGTCTCCCCCACGTCCACACCACCAACTGGCATCCCTTTATGCCCTACGGGTTCGGGGGCGTGGTCGAGGGGGCCGCCGTCGTCTTCTTTGCGGTCTTTGGCTACGATACCCTCACGACCGCCGCAGAGGAGGCTCGCGACCCGCAGCGACAACTTCCCCGCGCCGTCCTGCTCTCGCTGGCTATCTCGCTCGTGCTCTATATCGCGATGTCCCTGGTGCTCACAGGTCTCGTGCGTTATGACACCCTCAATAATGCGGCGCCGGTGGCGACCGCGTTCACGGCAATCGGCCTGCCCTGGGTAACGCTGCTCGTGTCCGCGGCGGCGGTGGCGGGCATTGTCAGCGTGATGCTCGCCTTCATGCTGGCCTGCGCACGCATCGGGTTCGCTATGAGCCGGGACGGGCTGCTTCCTGCATGGTTCGCGCAGGTGCACCCGCGGTTTCGCACGCCGCACCGCCCGACGCTCATTGCGGGCGTGCTCACGGCCCTGGTCGCGGGTTTCTTCCCGATCCGGGAGGTGGCGGAGTTGGTGAACATCGGAACGCTTTCGGCGTTCGTGATTATCTGCCTTGCGGTGATCGTGCTGCGGCGGACCCGGCCGGACGCTCCACGCACGTTCCGAATCCCCCTCGTGCCCTGGATACCCCTCGCTGGTGTCGGGTTTTCCCTGTGGCTGCTATCGAAGCTTCCCGCCGTTGCCTGGGAGCGGTTCGCCGTCTGGATGGCGTTGGGCCTTCTGCTATATTTCTCCTACGGTCGCCGGCACAGCGTTCTCGCAAGCGGGGGGAGCGTGCATGTCCAAGACAGTTCGGTCAGTGAATCCCTAAGCCGGCCGAGCCGGAACCGAACAAAGTATTCATCGTAGCGGATTGGATCAAAGCGTATGAAAAATACGTGGGACCGCTCTCCGGAGGAAATCCGGCAGCTACGAACTCCAATTGGGCGCCTCGAAAAACCTGTCTGCTGAGATAATGGCTATCTCTCAACCCATGCAAGAAGCCCCACCATGAAGATCAAAGAGAGCCTGTTTGCTGCTGAGGAACGAGAAGCCAAGCTCGACCGACTCGGAGATGTGTTGCA
>NZ_DASPLO010000042.1:0-12556 GCF_035627495.1 Methylocaldum sp. | reverse complement strand
CAATGACTCGACGCCCGGTCGCGATGCCTTGTGGGTCGCCTACGACCGCCGCTCTCGCGGCGACCTCCGGCCACCCACCCGGCGCTCGGGCTTCCGGGGACTACTCGACTCGCTCGCTCACTCGCTCCATGTCTCGCAGCGTCGGAAGCCTTAATCCCCAACTGAAGGCCATGGCGAGCAGGCCTTCGAGCACCACGACAGACCAAGGGGCAAAGAAAGACTGTATAGGCTACCGCTCTTGAGAAGCAGGAGTATGCCCAAAACGGCACCGATTTGGCTCAGAACGCCCCTCAACCAAACCGGCATCGTTTCGATCATGGCTTTATGGCTTGATGTCTAGATTCCGCCCTTGTTGACAGGCGACACGGCAGCTTCAGTTGTAATCACATCTTTTTCCAGCGGTTTTTCCGTGGAAATATCGATCCCGGAACCGCCAGTGATGATTTCTTCGGCTGTATGCTTATTCATCACAATAATGGAAATACGCCGATTCGTGGCGGCGAAGGGATCTTCCTTGACATGAGGAACGCTCGAGGAAAGCCCCACTACCCGCATCATCTTGTCTTCCTTAAGCCCGCCCCTGATCAGCTCTTTACGCGCGGAATTGGCCCGATCGGCGGATAACTCCCAGTTCGTATAGCCCTGGCCGGTGCCCGGAAACGGCTTGGCATCCGTGTGCCCCGCGATGCTGATCTTGTTCGGCAGCTCGTTGACGACCGGCGCAATCTGATGAAGGATCTCCGACGCGTAGCCTTCCATTTTGGCGCTCGCCGAATTGAACATGGCCCGCCCTTCGGAATCGATCACCTGGATGCGCAAGCCCTCCTGGGTAATGTCGATCTTCAGTTGGCTTTGGAATTGTTGAAGCAATGGATTAGTCTCGATCATCTGCTCGATCTTTTCTTTCAGCGCTTCCAACTGATCCAGCTCCTTTTCCGATTCGTTGGCTTCTCCCGCAATGTCTTTCTTCCCCTCGTTGGTCAGCTTAACCTGACCTTCGGACTGGGTGACGTCTTCCCCGCCCGCCTTGATCACGCTGGTGGAATCCCCCGTATTGGGTCCACCTTGGAGCGAGGGTTTCCAGGGATCTTTGAAGTATTCGGCGACACCCTGCCGAACCGACGGCTCCGTGGAGCCCAAAAGCCACATTAACAGGAAGAAAGCCATCATCGCGGTGACGAAATCGGCATAGGCGAGCTTCCAAGCACCCCCATGATGGCCATGGCCGCCCTTCTTGACCTTCTTGATAATGATTTTATTCGAATTCTCAGCCATAGGCTTATCCCAGTCCGCGGGTTTTTAGCGGCTTTCTTTAAGGTGTTTTTCCAATTCGGCAAAGTCCGGACGTTCTGCGGAAAACATCGCTTTACGGGCGAATTCCACGGCGGTGGGCGGTGCGTAGCCGTTCATGGAAGCGATCAGCCCGGCCTTGATGCTTTGATAGTATTTGGTCGACTCGGCCAAACGTTGCTCCATAAGGCCTGCCAAAGGGCTAACGAAACCGTAAGCGACCAAAATGCCCAGAAATGTGCCGACCAGCGCTGCGGCGATGAGCTTGCCGAGTTCCGCGGGCGGCAAACCGACCGACTCCATGGTGTGCACCACCCCCATCACCGCGGCGACGATACCGAACGCCGGCATCCCGTCTGCAAGGCGTTGCAGCGCCTGGATGGGCAAATGGCCTTCCTCGTGATGGGTCTCGATGTCAATGTCCATCAGGTTGTCGATCTGATGCACATCCAGACTGCCGCTGGTCATCAGGCGCAAATAGTCGGTGATGAATTCCACGGCATGATGATCGGACAGTACTTTGGGTGCCGATTTGAACAACTCGCTTTGATCCGGGCTTTCGATATCGCCCTCTATGGACAACAACCCGTTTTGACGAATCTTGCTGAAAACCTTGTATAAGAGCGTCAAGGTTTCGAGGTAAAGCGCCTGGTTGTACTTGGAGCCTTTTAAAGTGCTGCCTAAAGCGCCCGCAACCGCCTTCAAAACCTTGGGATTGTTCGACACGACGAATGCGCCGATGGCGCCGCCAAAAATGATGACGACTTCGTTAAGTTGAAGCAAAACCCCGATATGGCCTCCAGCCATCAAGTATCCGCCCAGAATTGCGCCTACGACGATGATGTAACCTATGATGACGAACATGCTTTAACTCTTTGGAGATGCTTGACTGAGGAGCAACGAAAATAGCCGGTCGAAATTTGGTGGTCGGTGGTTCGAGCCGCAACAGGCTCAAAAAAGTCTAGACGAAAATAAGGACAGCCTAACCCGAAATACGGGCAGGACTTGAAAATACAAAGGATCACCCCCAAATTTCATCGTTGTTTTAAAATCGACCAACTCAAACTTTCGGAGGAAAACGACTGCCATGACCGTAATGGAAAGCAAGGTAACCATGGGATTCGAAGCTGAGGTTAAGCAGCTTCTGAACCTGATGATTCACTCCTTGTACAGCAACAAGGAAATCTTCTTGCGCGAGCTCATCTCGAACGCGTCCGACGCAGCGGATAAGCTCCGCTTTTCTGCTCTGGGCGATGATGCACTTTACGAGGGCGACAGCGAGCTTAAGATTCGGATCGGATACGATAAAGAAAACCGGACCCTGACGATTACCGACAACGGTATCGGCATGACCCGGGACGAAGTTCGGGAAAATATCGGGACCATCGCCCGTTCCGGCACCCGTCAGTTCTTCGAGTCACTGACCGGGGATGAGGCGAAGGACAGCCAGCTCATCGGTCAGTTCGGCGTGGGCTTTTACTCCGCATTCATCGTTGCCGACAACGTCACGCTGGAAACCCGTAAAGCGGGTCTAGACGCCGCCCATGGCGTGCGCTGGGAATCCAAGGGCGAAGGCGACTATACGCTGGAAACCGTCGAAAAACTCGAGCACGGAACGACGATCACGCTGCATCTCCGCGAGGGTGAGGACGAGTTCCTCGACGGCTGGAGGCTCCGGGCGATTATCCGCAAGTTCTCCGATCACATTTCCCTGCCGATCTTGATGAAAAAGGAAGCGTACGGGGATGAAAAACCGTCCGACGAATGGGAAACCGTCAACAGCGCCTCGGCCTTATGGGCCAAAAACAGGGACGAGATTTCAGACGAGCAATACAACGAATTCTACAAACACGTTTCCCACGACTTTCAGGAACCCCTGACTCGCCTTCATAGCCGGGTGGAAGGCACCAACGAATACACCCTTTTGCTTTACGTCCCGGCTCACGCACCATTCGACCTGTGGGACCGCGAAGCCAAGCACGGGGTAAGACTTTACGTACGCAAGGTTTTCATCACGGAAGGATCGGAAAAACTGATGCCGCGCTATCTGCGCTTCATCCGGGGTGTCATCGATTCCGATTCGCTGCCGTTGAACGTTTCGCGCGAAATTCTCCAGGAAAACGCCCTGCTCGATAAGATCCGCTCCGGTGCGGTCAAGAAGGTTCTCGGCCTATTGGAAGACATGGCCAAAAACGAGCCGGAAAAGTATCAGACTTTCTGGAAGGAATTCGGCCAGGTCATCAAGGAAGGTCCGATCGAAGACTTCAAAAATCGCGACCGCATCGCCAAGGTGCTGCGGTTCTCCTCGACTCACAACGATTCCGATGTTCAGAATGTTTCCCTGGAGGATTACATCGGTCGGATGAAGGAGGGACAGGACAAGATTTATTACATTACGGCCGAGAATTACGCTGCGGCCAAGAATAGCCCGCACCTTGAAATCTTCCGCCGCAAGGGGCTGGAAGTCCTGCTGTTGCATGATCGGGTCGACGACTGGCTGGTCAGCTATCTCACCGATTTCGAAGGGAAGCATCTGCAATCGGTGGCCAAGGGAGACCTCGACCTGGGCACGCTTGCCGACGAAGCGGACAAACAGCATACGGAAGAGGCTACCAGGGAGTTTCAGACCGTTATCGATAAAATCAAGCAAACGCTCGGCGATAAAATCAGCGATGTGAAGATCAGCAGTCGTTTGACCGATTCGCCGGCTTGCCTAGTCGGCGAGACCTACGGCATGAGCCGGACCATGGAGCAAATCATGAGGTCGGCGGGACAAAACGTACCCGTCAGCAAGCCGATCTTTGAGATCAACCCGGATCACTCGCTGGTCGCGCGACTCAAGAATGAGGCGGACGAATCGCGCTTCGACGCTCTGACGCATATTCTTTACGATCAGGCGGTGCTGAGCGAAGGCAGTCAATTGGACGACACCGCGGCCTTCGTTCGTCGCTTGAACGGCCTACTGCAAAACGTCTTGAACTGACACATTGTCGGGTACGGCTAGATCATTCAATTGGCCGTACCCCTTCAGTCCTTTAAAACCCCAATCCGCAGCCATTATGCATAGGCTATTTCTCATTCTTGGCGCCATTGCCGGATTCCTGGGCGTTGCCATGGGAGCGTTCGGCGCTCATGGCCTCCAGGCGGTTTTGGACGAACATCACTTGGCGATTTACCACACCGGCGTCGAGTACCAAATGTGGCATGCGCTAGGTCTCGGCTTGATCGGCGTGATGGCCAAACAATCCCCCGATGCGCGCCTCCTTACCAAAGCCGGGTGGTTTATGTTCGCCGGAATCGTGTTCTTTTCCGGAAGCCTTTATCTCTTGAGTATCACCGGAATTCGCTGGCTGGGCTGGATTACACCTCTCGGAGGCTTGGCGTTCTTGACCGGCTGGTTTCTACTAGGCCTTTCAACCTGGCGGCTTCAACGAGAATAGTCGCCCTGTTTATAGTCTCGGGCCAGACGCCGGAAGCGGGCTATCCCCCCAAAAGTGCACTCCACGACCTAACGCCGCGACACCAGCAGGGAGTCTTTCTTGGCTAAGGCGAGGAAGGCTGACTCATCGTTCGACTTCATGATCATGCCGAAAAGAAAAGCCGTGGTGTGTCACCCTGCCTCGTAAGCTGATCGTACCGGAGTCCAGATCAAGAGATCTGTATCAAGAAATTTTCGACGGCTTATCTATACTGAAAGATACCCTTATTTTTCAAGGGCTATTCAATAGGGCATAACCGTCAAATGCAGGGTCGGAAGACAGCATCCGGTATCACACTGATCGAACTTCTTGTGACCGTATCCGTAGCGGCAATTCTGTTATCGCTTGCCGCGCCGGGTTTCCAGAATTTCATCAATAGCACCCGCATTGCCGGTGCGACCAATGAACTTGTTGCAGCGCTGAACCTTGCCCGTTCCGAAGCCGTCAAGCGCGGCGTAATCGTTACCGTGTGCAAGTCCGCTAACCCCAATGATGCGAGTCCTACCTGTACGACATCCGGAGGCTGGCAAGCCGGTTGGCTGACTTTTACCGATAGCGGCACCCGAGGCACGGTTGACGGAAGCGATGCCAGGCTGCGCGTCAAACAACCGAGCAACAGCGCGGCCACGATCACCGGTGACAGCAATTTCTCCAATTTCGTGAGCTATCTTCCTGGCGGAGAAAGTCTGGGCGAGAGTGGGTCTTCCAGCGGAATGCTGACCGTGTGCGTAGGGGGCATCAAGAGCGATATCACCGTTAACTCGACCGGCCACATCCACATTGACAAGGGGACTTGCTGATGACGGGAGGACCTCAGCTGGGGCTTGGGCCCGGTTTCAGGGCGAGACAACAGGGCTTCACCATGATCGAGGTCCTAATAACCATGCTTGTCATCGGTATGGGACTATTGGGTCAGGCCAAGTTGCTCACCACTACGCTCAGTCACAACAATTCCGCCTATATGCGCAGTGTGGCTACTGTACTGGCCTATGACGTGCTCGAATGTATGCGCGGCAACCGCGCCGCCGCGATCAACGGTAGCTACAACATAGCGCTTGGCAGCAGTCCTAGCGGCGGCTCCGTGGTCGGCGACGATCTGGTTTACTGGAAAACCCAACTGTCCACGGCGCTTCCTGCCGGCGATGGATCGATTGCCGTTAATCTCGGCGGTACTGTCACCATTGTCATCCGCTGGGAAGACAATCACGACGGCACCACAACGTCCCTCCTCACACAAACCACCCTTTGATCATGCGCGCGCCCTTACTCCGGACAAGTCTTGGCGTTGGCCAAAGGCGATCCTGCCGCGGGTTTTCCCTTGTCGAATTGATGGTCGCTCTGACCCTTGGCTTGATACTTACCGTGATCATCGGCTACGCCTATCTGGGCAGTCGGCAAGCATTTCGCGTCATGGAGACACTATCTCGCATTCAGGAAAATGCCCGCTATACCTTCGATAAAATCGGCTACGACATTCGCATGGCGGGGTTTACGGGATGCTCTTTCAACACCATCGCCAACGTTTTGAACAACCCTACGGATTGGGATACGAACCTGTTCGGAGTGCCGCTGGTGGGGTACGAGGAGGGCGGCCTCTATCCGGTCGACATCTCCGCCAATGTCTTAAGAGGGGATGCTTTGACGGTGTTGCGGGCGGACAACTCCAAGGAATACATCGTCGCCAGTCATAATCCGCCAGCCGCCCAATTACAACTGACGGCCAACCACGACATCAAACAGGGAGAAATCCTGGTCATCACCGACTGCCGGCATGCAGCAATCTTTCAAATGACCAATGTGAACAACACCAATTCCATTGATGTCATTGTTCATAATTCAGGGAATGCCACCAATCCGGGCAACTGCACCAAAGGGCTCGGGAATCCCGTGCCGGATCCATGCACCGCCAATGGTACGGCGTATACCTTTGCGCCGGGGTCGCGAATCCTGCGGTTGAGTGCCGTAACCTACTACCTCCGCAACAACACCGCCGGAGAACCGGCTCTTTACCGCCAAAAACTGGGGGCAAGCGGAGGCAATGCCGTCACCACAGCTGAGGAATTGGCCGAAGGCGTCGAAGATCTTCAGATCACGTATGGTGTTGATACGTCTGCACCGGAGGATAAGGCGGTCGATACCTATGTCGCGGCCGATTCGGTTGCCGATTGGTCCCGTGTACTGACGGTGCGCATTAGTCTGCTCATGGTTAGCCGTCAGGGTGAGAGTATTACCAGCAGCCCCCAAACGTACACCTTTAACGGCACTACCACTACGCCCACCGATCGGCTGTTGCGTAAGACGTTTACTACGACGATTTCCGTGAGGAACCGACTATGAGAAAGCGGCCGAGGGATTTGCCTCATGTGCCCGGCCGCCAACGGGGAATAGCCCTCGTAATGGCGCTGACGTTTCTCACTATTCTAATTTTGACGGGAACCAGTGCCGCGCTGAACACTAGTCTTCAGGAACACATGGCCGGCAATACCCGAAACCGGAATTTGGCTTTTCAGGCAGCCGAAGCGGCTTTGAAAGACGCCGAAATCACCTTGACTACTTGGCGTACGTCGGCTTTCGATGGCAGCGTCCCTGGTTTGCGGACCTATGTCGCAACTCAAGCCAACGATTCCGTCTATTGGGGCACGACCTATGACTGGACCGCAGCCGCAAATTATCGCACCCCTACTCAAACCGTAGCCGGAGTCGCCGAACAGCCCAAATACGTGGTGGAAAAAATGCCGAATAACGGTGCCACGGAATATTACCGCGTTACCGCTCGCGGCGTCGGTGGTGAAATCAACGCGGTGGTCGTGTTGCAAGCGCTTTACACGTATACCCCCTGATTCGAGGAAGTTCGATGTTTCTTTTCGACCACCGCTCTAGGAAAACTGGGCTGCTCGTTGGCTTGTTTACTATCGGCTTAGCCGTCGATCGATCCGCGGCGGCCCCTCTCGGTCTATCGGACACACCGCTTTTCTTGACGCAAAGCGTTACGCCCAACGTAATCCTGACGCTAGACGACTCACTGAGCATGGGGCGCGGCTATATCCCGGAAGACATCGACAACTCCCAGGCGGTACTGGATGGTCCCCGTTTCACGGCGGCATCCTATAACGCCATGTATTACAATCCAGCGATCACATATCCCATCCCGACGCGCGGGGACGATACCAGCTACACCACGAGCTTCACCGCCGCTTACATCAACGGCTTCGATACCAGCAAGGGTTCCACGAACTTGAGTACCGGGTATAAGCCGATTAGCCAGTATTACAACAACAATCAGTCCAGCTGCACGAGCCACGTTACCGCAAATGCCAACAATTACTCGAGCTGTCTGGTGGCCAACAGTCCGACTACCGGTGAAAGCTCAACTCCGTATTCATACACATGTACCGCTACCTTCGATAATCGGTCGGGCAATGACAGACTTGATGTGTCCGGGTGCGGATCGCCGTTTAACAATATAGCGGCTGGGGAGTCTATTACGGTCTCCAATGCGGGGGCCGGTTATAACGGAACCTACTCCGTTACCGGGGTCTCCAATGCCGGTACCAGAATCAGTGTCAACGAAAACTTTGCGGGCGATGCGACAAAAAATAGCGTCACCTTGACTTGGACCGTCACAAGCTCCGGCACACCCGTTACTGCGGCCTTTTACCACCTTTATTACACGGACAAGCCGGGTGCGTCCAAACCCGCCGGTTGCAATGACAATGAGGAAACCGATGCTTGCTACATTCTGATCAAAGTCGGCGACACTACGGCGGGCAAGGAAGACATTGCCGGGGGCGGAACATGGACTCAGGCGCAGCAGCAGCAGAACTTCGCCATCTGGTATTCCTTCTACCGCACCCGCGCACTGGCCATCATGTCTTCTGCCATGACAGCCGTCACAACGTTGGCCTCTAACCAGGTTCGGCTGGCGTGGCAGACCCTTAACGCTTGCACTAGCTTCGGCACGTCCTCCTGCGAAGGATCAGATAATGTCGCGCGGGAAAACCGGATGAGGACGCTGGACGCACTCAAAGCCGGGTCAACCACCGTGACACACCGGACGGATTTCTACGACTGGCTGCAACGATTCACCCTGAGCGGTTCAACCCCCACGCGCAGCGCCCTGAAGCGCGCTGGGGATTACTACATGACCAGCGGTCTCAACAGCCCCTACGCTTCAGAACCCTATACCACCTTGGGGACGGAACTGAGTTGCCGTAAGAATTTCAATATTCTGTTCACTGATGGGCTGTGGAATAGCGACTCGGGGTTTAACGCTGTTGGTGACAAGGACTCTATTGCAGTGATATTGCCCGATGGAATCTCCTACAGTCCGCAGCCGCCCTACAAGGACGTCAACGTTGCCACCGCTTCAGCCTATACCAACAGCAACAGCCTGGCCGACCTTGCATTCTATTATTGGGCAACTGATCTTCGTTCGTCAGCACCGGGGCTCGCAAACCAAGTTACACCGTATTATGTCGATCGCTCTGGAACTGCGGCCCAGCAATACTGGAATCCGAAAAACGACCCAGCGACTTGGCAACATATGGTCAATTTTACAATTGGCCTCGGATTATCCAGCACGCTGGTTTCGACGTGCAATTATGACCCCGGCACCACGCCTCTGACGGCCGATCCCAATAACCCTAGCCCAGGCTGTCCAGTCTGGGGCGGAAGTACCTATGCCGGTACTGACGGCTATGCCGCACTGGCCGCAGGCACCAAGAACTGGCCGAAGATTAACTCTGCAAGCACCTTTGGCCACGAACCCGATGGCCATGTGTATGACCTTTGGCACGCAGCCATCAACAGCCGTGGCCAGTTCTTCGCCGTTGAGCAGCCCGCGGATCTCATAAGCGCATTCAAGTCGGCTATGGCTTCCATTACCAACGCCAATCCGTCAGCTGCGGCCCTGGCTGCCAACTCCACCAGCATTCAAACCGGCACGCTGCTGTTCCAGGCCCGTTTCGACACCCAAGACTGGCACGGCCAGCTCATCGCTTACCCTGTGCAGGGGGACGGTAGCGTCGGTACTCCTTATTGGGATGCGGCCACGCTGATTCCGGATGAGGCATCCCGTGAAATCTTCACCTGGGACGGCAGCGCCGGGAAGACTTTTACCAATTGTAATAGCAGTCTTAGCGCCACGCAGAAGACGGCGCTGGATACCAACGCCGCTGGCGTAATCGATAACCAATGCAGCAGCCGCCTCGCTTGGCTCCGCGGAGATTCCAGCCAGGAGCAGCGAAATGGTGGAGTCCTTCGCAATCGGACCGTATCTGTACTGGGCGATATCATCGATTCTGACCCGGCCTATACGAAAGCCGAGGACTATGGCTATGACGTTCCGACGTCGGCGCTGGCGGAAAAATCCTCCTACGCCTCTTTCGTCAGCGGAAAATCTTCGCGCACGCCGGTGGTATACGTCGGTGCGAATGACGGCATGCTGCACGCCTTCCGGGCGGATTCCGGAAACGTCGCTTCCGGCAAGGAGTTGTTTGCTTATATTCCCGCTGGGGTCTATGACAATCTCACCAAGCTTACTGACCCCGCCTATACCCACAAGTATTTCGTCGATGGCGCACCGTCCGTGGGGGATGCTTACTTTGGCGGCAGCTGGAAAACCGTGCTGCTGGGGGGGCTCGGCCCCGGAGGGAAATCGATCTATGCGCTCGACATCAGCAATCCGGATAGTTTTAGTGGGAGCGGTGTTCTCTGGGAATTTTCGGATGCCGCCGATTTGGGATTGACCTTCAGTCAACCGCAGATCGCCCGTTTGAACGACGGGCAATGGGCGGCCATTTTCGGCAACGGCTACAATAGCACTTCGGAAATGGCCTTTCTTTACGTGGTAAGGCTCAGTGATGGCGCACTGGTCAAAAAAATTGCCGCTGGCAGCAGCACCAGCAATGGCCTATCCACCCCGGTTCTCTATGATGCCGATAACGACAAAATCATCGATCACGTCTATGCCGGCGATCTGCAGGGAAATCTTTGGAAATTTGACCTGAGTGCTGCGTCTTCCGCCTCGTGGGGAGTAGCCAATAGCGGAAATCCGCTGTTTGCTGCGAGAAATGCAAGCAACCAAGTTCAGCCTATTACGGCTCAGCCTGTAATAGGCGCCCATCCTAATGGCGGCGCAATGGTCTACTTCGGAACCGGCCAATACCTGACCAGTACCGATTCGTCCAATACCCAAGTCCAGACGTTCTACGCCATTTGGGACAGCGATGCGGCCGGAACGGTTTCCCGCAGCCAACTGCAATCCCAAGCCATTACGGCCGAGACGACGGAATTCGGGTTTGGCCAACGGGAGACGAGCAACAACACCGTTGACTGGGGTACTCAGCGCGGTTGGTATCTGGACTTGGTACCGCCTTCGGGTGCTGCTGGCGAACGTGTCATTTCACGTGCATTGTTAAAATACGATCGCATCATATTCATCACTCTGATTCCATCAAGCGATCCGTGCGTTTTCGGGGGAGAGAGTTGGCTTATGGAGTTGGATACACTCACGGGGAGCAGAACCGGCACTTCGGCTTTCGATTTCAATAACGACTCGAAATTTGACGGGGAAGACGTGCTGGCCAGTGGCCATGTTTCCTCCGGCATAAAGTCTACGGTGGGTATTGGTACTACTCCGCTGTGGCTTGACAGTGGGGTACCCGGTGTGGGCTTCAAGGAACTCTCCGGCACGACAGGCGACATAATGTCAATCAAAAATCGCCAACCCACCGCCACAACTGCCCCCCAAAGGATCTATTGGTTACAAATTTTGTAGGAGTGACCGAAGTGAACATCCGTCTAGCAACACGAGGGTTTACCCTGATCGAACTGATGATCGCGGTAGCCGTGGTGGGCATCCTGGCGGCCATTGCCTTGCCCAGCTATCAACACTACGTTAAACGCACCGCCCGATCCGACGCAAAGTCCGCATTGCTGGAAGATGCGCAGTTTCTCGAGCGCAATTTCACCGAAGCGAATCGCTACGATAAGACTGCTGGAGGCGTTAACGTTACCCTGCCGGTAACCCAATCTCCGCGAGATAGCACGGCGAAATACACGATTACCGTTGCTGCTACCGCGACGACGTTTACCATAACAGCAACTCCGGTAGCAGGAGGTCTGATGGCTGGCGACACGTGTGGATCATTCACATTAAACCAATTAGGGCAAAAGGGGCTCACGGGAGCAGCTCTGGACGTCAGTACCTGTTGGAATTAACACTGGCGTAAGTGTGGTCGAGGCCCGAAACGTTAAATGGTTTCATAGCTGGGCGTGGATACTCATTAGCTATTCGCGGGCTATCGTCTTAACAGAGCCGATCTGATAAGGCGGCAAATGAGCTAGAAATTCCCGTAATAGGACCGGTAATTTCGATTGCGTCGCCATTTTTAGCAAAACCTTTTGGGACTTCCCCGTCACCAAAAGGAGCTAAAAATTGGCGACGGGTATTGCCTTCGGCGGCCCGCGTTCGTCCTGCGTCCGCCACGCCTGCGTACTCCGCTTTGCTACGCACGCCAGCATGGCTCCCACAAATGACTGGACGCCGTGTCGGTAGCCTTATGTTTGATCTCCGCCTGCGCTATCGCTACGACTCCGATCAAACAGCCGGCCCTACGGCTACGCGGGGGTCGTCGCACTCCACTGAGTAATGGTCAAATTTTGTGTACGGGGCGGACTCAGGCGGCGATTTTCTCGGCGTCTTCCCGAACTCCGTCCTTGAACACGACTCCCTCGATAACCTGAGCCAAGCGGGGAATGCCATTGAGTTTTCGCCAGTGCCGCTC
>NZ_DASPLO010000041.1:0-3013 GCF_035627495.1 Methylocaldum sp. | reverse complement strand
CACCTAATCGAGAATTTTTTCTGCAAACTCAAGCAATTCCGCGCCATCGCTACCCGCTATGACAAAACCGATTGCAACTTTCTGGCCGCCATTTTTCTCACTGCAGCCGTTATCTGGCTCAATTGAGGACACGCCCTAGGCTGAGGTTCCTTTTGTCCGCCACATGAATCCGATCGTCGAAATCCAAAACCTCACCAAGCATTACTGGAAGGGCGATCAGATCGTCCCGGTCCTCACGGATATCAATTTGATCATCCAGGAAGGAGACTTCCTCGCACTCATGGGACCCTCCGGTTCCGGTAAAAGCACTTTGCTCAATCTGATCGCAGGTCTCGACCGGCCGACCAGCGGTGTTCTCAGGGTTGGCGGAATCAATATCGCAGAGCTGCCAGAATCGAATCTCACCGACTGGCGTTCCGCCCACGTCGGATTCATTTTCCAGTTCTACAATTTGATGCCGGTCCTGACGGCATTCGAGAACGTCGAGCTTCCGCTATTGCTCACCGGATTGTCGAAGCGCGAAAGGCGGGAGCATGTGGATTTGGTCCTGGATATGGTCGGCCTGACGGACCGGATGGATCACTATCCGGCTCAACTGTCGGGAGGGCAGCAGCAACGCGTCGCAATTGCCCGCGCGCTGGTCGTCGATCCCACTCTGATCGTGGCGGACGAGCCTACCGGGGATTTGGACCGCGTATCCGCGGAAGACGTGCTGGATCTCATGGAGCATCTGAATGGGGATTTGGGCAAAACCATCATCATGGTGACTCACGACCAGCGCGCCGCAGCAAAGGCGCATTCCATCCGGCACTTGGATAAAGGGGTCTTGACCGCCAATGATTCGGGCGCCGACATAGCCGCTGTCTAAATCTTCAGTCGATGCTGCTTTTCCTGCGTCTCGCCTTCCGCAACCTTTTTCGGCACAAGCTCCGGACGGGACTGACCGCGCTGGGCATCGTCATCGCCATCATCGCTTTCGCTCTCCTAAGGACCGTGGTCGACGCTTGGTATGCCGGGGCCGAGGCGACTTCGGCCAATCGCCTGATCACCCGCAATGCGATCTCGTTGATGTTTCCGTTGCCGATCAGCTATGGCAACCGAATCCGGCAAATAGAGGGAATTACCGGTCTCAGCTACTCGAATTGGTTCGGTGGGGTGTATATCGACGAGCGGAATTTTTTTCCCCAATTTGCTATCGAGCCGAAGACCTATCTTGAGCTTTACCCCGAATTTATTCTGCCGGAGGCGGAAAAATCGGCTTTCATAAAGGATCGAAAGGGCGTGATCGCGGGCCGTAAGCTGGCGGAAAAGTACGGTTGGAAGATCGGCGATGTAATTCCGCTGCGCGGTACCATCTATTCGGGAAGTTGGAGCTTCGTCTTGCGGGGTATTTATCGCGGGGCGGAGAAGAAAACCGATGAAACGATCTTCTTCTTTCACTGGGACAATCTCAACGAAACGCTGAAGAAAACGGATTCCAGCCGGGCCGAGCGGGTCGGCGTCTATATTCTCCGGATCGATCGGGCCGAGCGGGCGGCGGAACTCTCGGAAGCCGTGGACCGCCTTTTCGAAAACTCTCTCGCGGAGACTTTGACCGAAACCGAGAAGGCGTTCCAGCTCGGCTTCGTAGCCATGACCGAGGCCATCGTGGTCGCCATCAAGATCGTGTCCTTCGTGGTCATCGCCATCATCATGGCGGTGATGGCGAACACCATGGCGATGAGCGCCCGCGAGCGCCAGCGCGAGTACGCGACCCTCAAAGCCGTCGGGTTCGGCTCGCGCTATCTGCTCGGGCTCATCGTGGGCGAATCGCTGGCTTTGTCGATCATTTCGGGCATCCTCGGAATCCTGGCGGCATTCCCGGCCACGGATTTCCTGGCCGCCAAATTCGGCACCCTGTTCCCGGTGTTCGAAGTCTCCGCTCAAACCATCGAGCTCGCCTTGCTCGCATCCTGTCTGATCGGGTTGGCCGCGGCGGTATTTCCGGCTTGGCGCGTGATTACCTTTCCGGTAAGCGAGGGTTTGCGCAGCATCGGTTAGCGCGGTTGAAACGACCATGAAGATACCGTTCTCCTATTCCTGGAAGAGCTTGTGGGCACGCAAGGCCACGTCCGTCTTGACGGCGGCGGGGATGGCTCTGGTCGTCTATGTATTTGCCACCGTGTTAATGCTGACCGAGGGTCTCAAGCAGACTTTGGTGGCGACCGGAAGCGAAGACAACGTGGTGTTAATCCGACAAGGATCGGAGACGGAGGTGCAAAGCTCGATCGAGCGGGAGCAAGCTTCGATTATCGAGAGCGCGCCAGAAGTTGCGTACGCTCCAAACGGAACGAAGCTGGCGTCCAAGGAGGTCATGGTTTTGATGACCCTGTCCAAGCGAGGCAGCGATAAGCCCTCCAATGTCACCATTCGCGGGTTATCTGAAAAAGGGCTGATGCTAAGGCCGCAGGTGCGTTTGGCCGAGGGCCGGATGTTTCGCGCCGGGTCGTCGGAAATCATCGCCGGAAAGAAGATCGCCGAGAATTTCAAAGGGGCAGGCATCGGAGAAACGATTCGCTTCGGCATGCGCGATTGGACCGTCGTCGGTGTCATGGACGCAGGCAACACCGGCTTCAGCTCCGAAATCTGGGGCGATGCCGAGCAGTTGATGCAGGCGTTTCGGCGGACGGCTTATTCCTCGGTCATCGTCAAGCTCGCCGATGCCTCGCTGTTGGAGTCTTTCAAAATCCGTATCGAGACTGATCCGCGCATGAAGCTGGAGGCCAAGCGGGAGACGGTCTTTTACGCCGAGCAGTCGGAAATGCTGGCGAATTTCCTGAAGATACTGGGAATCACGTTGAGCGTGATTTTTTCGCTGGGCGCGATTATCGGGGGAGTAATGGTCAAATTTTGTGTACGGGGCGGACTCAGGCGGCGATTTTCTCGGCGTCTTCCCGAACTCCGTCCTTGAACACGACTCCCTCGATAACCTGAGCCAAGCGGGGAATGCCATTGAGTTTTCGCCAGTGCCGCT
>NZ_DASPLO010000040.1:0-4007 GCF_035627495.1 Methylocaldum sp. | reverse complement strand
AGCGGCACTGGCGAAAACTCAATGGCATTCCCCGCTTGGCTCAGGTTATCGAGGGAGTCGTGTTCAAGGACGGAGTTCGGGAAGACGCCGAGAAAATCGCCGCCTGAGTCCGCCCCGTACACAAAATTTGACCATTACTCTGGAACGTGAAACATCTGCTTCTTTTATTGGCCCCACATGCGATCTCCGAACCAAAGCCCCGAACCGGAAGGGTTCGAGGCGTTGCAGCGAATCCATATGGTCTTGAGACCGCACGGCAAGAAGCTTTACCGCTTGATTGCCCTTTGTAGTAGTCGGCTCTCGATGGTTGGAGGAATAAACCCATAGCCACCCCGTTGCACAATCTATCGTTGCTGATCAACATTGCCGTGGCCTTGGGAGTCGCTTTCCTCGGCGGATTGGCTTTCCGCCGCATGGGACTTCCGACCATTGTCGGGTACCTACTGGCCGGCGTCGCCATCGGCCCTTTTACCCCCGGCTTCGTCGGCGATCCCCACACCATCAATCAGCTAGCGGAACTCGGCGTCGTTTTTCTGATGTTCGGCGTCGGATTGCATTTCTCCTTCCGACACCTTTGGCAAGTCCGCGATATCGCCATCGTGGGTGCGCTCGGACAGATGGCGACAACGGCTGTACTGGGTTATTTGCTGAGCCAGTGGTGGGGCTGGCCGCCTTTTTCCGGCGTGGTTCTGGGATTGGCGATCTCGGTTGCCAGCACCATCGTGCTGCTTCGGGGATTGATGGACAATGGCTTGCTGAACACATCCCATGGCCAAGTCGCGGTCGGTTGGCTGGTGATGGAGGACGTGGCAACCGTGTTGGTCCTGCTGATTCTGCCGACGCTGGCCCATACCGAAAACGGATTCGATTGGCGGGAGTTGGGGTTCACCATGCTGGCGGCCGTGGGATTCTTGATTTTTATGGTGTTTGTCGGCGCCCGCCTGATCCCCTGGCTCCTGATGCGGGTCGCCCATACCCGTTCCCGCGAACTGTTCATTCTGGCCAATCTGACGATGGCTTTGGGTATCGCCCTGGGGTCCGCCGAACTGTTCGGGGCCTCGTTGGCGCTGGGGGCCTTCATGGCCGGCGCCGTGATCAGCGAATCGCCACTCAGTCACCAAATCGCGGCGGATCTGTTGCCGTTCCGGGAAGCCTTTTCCGTCCTGTTCTTCGTGTCCATCGGCATGCTGTTGGACCCGCATTATCTGCTGGACAACATCGGCCCGGTTCTCGCATTGACCGGCTTTGTCGTGTTCGTGAAGCCCACCGTGACCGCCTTGTGGGCCTTCCTGTTTCCCCGTCCCGCCAGAACCGCGCTGATCGTCGCGGCCGGCACCAGCCAAATCGGCGAATTCTCGTTTATCCTGGGCCAGGCCGGACTGGCTTTGGGGCTCCTGGAGAGGGATCAGTATTCGTTGATTTTGGCCGGGGCGCTCCTGTCCATCGTGGTCAACCCGCTCATGTTTCGCATGGTTGGATTGGCGGAACGGGGGTTGCAGTCGATTTCGCCGCTGTGGAAACTGCTCGATCGCTATGGGCAGAGACTCACCTCCATCGATGCGTCGCTGGCCGGCCATATCGTCATCGTAGGTTGTGGGCGGGTCGGTCGGCATATTGCCGAAGTCGCGGAATATCTGGGGCTTCCCTACCTGGTCGTCGAATCGGACGCCGAACGGGCCCATGTGTTGGACCAGAGAGGCGTACGCACGCTGCTGGGCGATGCCGCCAATTCCGAGATATTGGCCCATGCCGCGCTGGACCGCGCCCGCCTATTGGTGGTGACCCTGCCGGAAGAGGCTGCCAGCGAACTAACAGTGGCGGCCGGGCGGGATCTGGCGCCGAACCTGCCGATCATCGCCCGCGCTGTCACGCGGGAAGGCGTACAGCGCTTGGCCGAGTTGGGCGCCCAGCATGTGATTCACCCCGAATTGGAAGGCGGATTGCAACTGGTCCGGCATGCCCTGCTCCAACTGGGATTTTCAATGGAGGATGTACGCCGCTACGCCGAGTCGGTGCGCCGCGACCACTACGCCGCCCTAGCGAATAGCGGCGAAGAGCAGCGGCTGCTCCGAGAGTCGCTCGATAGGGCCGACCTCATCCAGGTGGCCTGGCTGCGTCTGCCGCCCGACAGCCCCTGGACGGGACGGGCTTGGGAAGAAACCGGCTTGAGCACTCGGACGGGGGCGGCTTTGGCGACGATTCTGCGTGACGGGCAATTACTGGCGAATCCGGAAGCGGGGACCGTATTACACGCAGGGGACTATCTGGAATTGATCGGAAATTCGGAACAATTGGCGGCGGCCCAACGGCTGATCACCACCATTGCCGAGCCTTAATCCAATCTCAACGTATCGATGATGCCCATGGTTTCCGGATCATGGATGACGGCCCACCCGATCCTCTTCCGATCCCTGATCTCAAATCGGCAACGGAACCCTTCGGTCGATTTCTCCACTCGAAAATTCATTTTGTCTCCGGATGATCTTGATGTTCATTCGGTAAACGGTAGATTCGATTGGAAAAAGTATCTAAAAGCGTGAGCCTCTAATTCAGTGATTAGAGTCAAACAATGAAAGCCTGGCCCTTTTCCGCGCATACTATCGTGTTGCATAGGAAAATACCGGCATGCCCGATGCTATGGAAAAGCGTTCGCCCTTATATTTTCCTTGGAACGAAGCTACTCTCTGACCAGTAATCTCATAAAGCTTCCGTTCGACTGTTCCGTATGTGTGACTGCCGCTGTCCGGCCCTTCGTACCCGTAGAAAAATCCGGTTCCTTGCCAGCAAGGGTTGCAGGGAGAGGATTTGTAGGTATACGCATGCACGGGGACTCCTTGCTCCACGCCTTCAATAGTCTGTCCATGATAGCCGGCCAAGATGACCTGCTCGATCACTACTCCGTATCCCGGTTTCACACGCCATTTCACCGCGCTGTAAGCCATGAGCGCTAGAATGATCGGGTGTTCGTTGTACGACACCTCCACCTCGACCACCCCCGGGTCGCGCTGGACCGCATAACGGGAATGGCAATCGGCCGCATTCCGAGAGTCCTGGAGGTCTCCGCACTTGCTCCACCAGGGCTTACCGTCATCCGATTCCAATTTGCCTTGATACACTCCGATCACGTGCAGTTCCACATCCTTGGGATAGTTCAACCGGACTTTTCCCTTGTTCATCGTATTCTGTACCGGCTTCGGTTTTTGTTCGTTGAGCACCAATCCGGGCGACCGGTCCGGGTTCCCGATGTTCGCCGCCGACACGGACGGTGCCCTCGATACAACCTCGAGATGCAACTGGGAAAAGCCCTGTTGCGTGACGAACGACGTTCTCAAGGACAAATACGTTGCGTAGCCTACTCCTGCCGCGAACGACATGGATAATCCAATGCCCAAGGCTTTTCTATATATAGAAGGTTCGCGTCGTACCGAAAGGCTAAGGAACGGCTTCCGCGAAACATTCATGAATCCTCTCCCAGGTTGAAAAAGTCGCACGATTTGAATTTCTCGGCTAAAAACCGACCGTTCTCGACTAAGGCGCGAGCATCTTTTTCTACCGCATTTTTCAGCAGCTTTTTGAGATGGTTGTCCAAAATCCCTAATTGCTCAACGAGCAAGATACGGGCCGTTTTGCCCTGAGTAAGAGCGTGCGTCTCGGCAAATCCCGCAGGCAGGCGCATATAGCTTTCGAGGGTTGTGGGAAGATAGTCGCGAATGGTGCGCTCGACCGTATAAGTCTCCTCGGAATATAGCGCCCGGTCGGTTAAGCGCGGCAAAAGATCCGCCAGTGTTTCGCGGATACCGTACAGCAAGCGGCTCACTTCGAGAGGCAGGCGCTGCTCCAGCTGCGCAATGAGTGAATCGAGTTCGTTTAACCCAGATTATCCATTAGCCCGGAGGAACCTGGGAGGCCCCTGACGAATCGGCGGTTTGGGGCGGCCGGGGAAGCCGTGGTCTAATGGACACCATTAGAAATCCTATTCTCGATTCAACAGGTTAAGGTGTACAAAT
>NZ_DASPLO010000039.1:0-39194 GCF_035627495.1 Methylocaldum sp. | reverse complement strand
AGCGGAGATCGGCATAGGGCGCAAAGCGTTGTACGTGGACCCAAAGCTCCTCGCGATAGAGCTTGCACACGGTCAGATAGAGCGTGATCAGTTGGGATTGCCAGTCCATGGTCGTCTCTCAGCGGAGTGTTGCGGAATACTCCTCAAGAGACACCGTTGGGCTGGCTCCTTCTCTCTCAACTAGCTCTTAATTCGCATTCAAGCGTCGACGACGCATGGCTGGACCGGCTCGGTCACTATCTCTTGCGGAAACACGATCAACTGGGCAGTCTTCCGATGTCGGACGAGGCACGGCAGCGCCTTCGCCAACGGCTCGAAGCGGAACAAATGCAGCAGACGAGGGACTTGGAGGAAATCGATAATGCCCCGCAAGATAAGAAAGGTTCGGAAACCGCGCTTTTTCAGCGGTTGCGTAGAACCTTGTTTCGCAATGACCACGATGCCTGAGAAAAATCCGATAGCTTAACCGCTTCCGCACAACCGCCCACTATCCATGTCTCGCCGGCCCGAATTCAGCCTCTTGGCAACGCAGGTCGGAAATTCGTGAACCGCTGACCTGAAATGGCAAGACGGGGCAATCATGCGCCAGCGCATCCGGGTTGCTACAGGTAAGGGGATGTTATAAAGTAACATATGCAATTACAGCGCTTGAGGTCCAACCAATGAATGTCAGGACACCGTTCGGTCAAGAAGAACACACGATGTCCACCCATGATCACCGCGGCTGTGTCGATAGAGCGCTCCGCGTGGCGGAGCAATTGTGCGCTCAGCGTGAGGTTCGGTTGACGCCAATTCGTCGCAAAGTGCTCGAACTTATCTGGGAAAGCCACCGGGCGGTCAAGGCTTACGACCTGCTCGATCGGATCAAGCCGTTCGAGCATGCCGCAAAGCCCGCGACGGTGTACCGTGCCTTGGAGTTTCTGATGGAGCAAAGCCTGGTCCATCGCGTGGAAAGTCTGAATGCCTTCATAGGTTGTAACTGTTCGGAACGGCGGCATGAACAATTGCTGCTGATCTGTGAACATTGCGGGAACGTCGAGGAACGACCCGGGGTTGCCGTGATGGAGGCAGTGGCGACTGAAGTGGAGCAGGCGGGATTCACCCTCCACCGGAAAGCCATCGAGATCCACGGTCTGTGCGCCCATTGCGCACACCCGAAAGCCAGCGCCTGAGTCGGGTTTTAGCGGTTCTATGACTGCCGATGGGCCGGAATCCGCTATGTACGTGTAACGCTATAACATAGGATCGAGTACCAATTCTCGTAATGATCATGAACAAACGAGTTGTCCTGCTGATGGCCTCGGCCGCGTCTCTTGCATCCCCAGCCTCGGCCGAAGAGGAGCCCACCAAGGAATTGGAGCCCGTGTTGATCACTGCGCCGGTTCATAAACCAGCCGAAGAAATGGCCCGTCCCTTCAATGCCTTAAAGGGCGAGGAACTGACGCGAAAAGTAGGCAATACCCTAGGCGAAACTTTGAACCAGGAACTCGGGGTGACCAGTTCATCCTTCGGCGCCGGCGTTGGTCAGCCGGTCATCCGCGGGCAAAGCGGTCCGCGCGTGCGCGTCATGCAGGACAGCTTGGGCATTCAGGATGTGTCCACCCTGAGCCCGGATCATGCCAATGCCGTCGAGCCGATTCTCGCCGAGCGTATCGAGGTGCTGCGGGGTCCACAAACCCTGTTGTACGGCAGCGGAGCCATCGGCGGTCTCGTCAATGTCATCGACAACCGAATTCCGGACCGGCTGCCGGAGAAGCTGGTCACAGGCGCGGCGGAACAGCGCTACAACACCGTATCCGACGAAACCACCAGCGTTCTGCGGTTGGACGCAGGGCAGGGCTTCTTTGCCCTGCACCTGGATGGCTTCTATCGCGATCGGAACAATGTCGAGATTCCGGGCTTCGCCATCGACGAAGAGACGGAAGCCGCTTCCAACGGCGAGGAAGACCACGATGAAGCCATCGCTAATACCAAGGGTTTTATTGCCAACACCGACGCGAGGGCTCGAGGTGGCACGGTGGGCTTCTCATTTATCGGCGATCCGGGATTTTTTGGTTTTTCCGTCAATCGGCTGGAAAACGATTACGGCATTCCGCCGGGCGCGCATAGCCATGGAGATGAACACGGCGAAGAAGCGGAGGGCCTGGACAAGACACGGGTCGACATGGAGCAGTTCCGCTACGACTTCAAGAGTGAGCTGTACGACCCAGCACCTTTCGCCGAGACGCTCAAGCTGCGCGTCGGTTATACCGATTACCGCCACGTGGAACGGGAGAATGGCGCCGTGGGCACCGTGTTCAGCAACGAAGCGGTGGAAGGACGGGTCGAGCTGGTTCACAAGAACATCGGGCCTTGGCACGGGGTGGTCGGCGCGCAGGTTCAGGACAGCGAGTTCGCCGCCGTGGGCGAAGAGGCCGTAGTGCCGAAATCGGATATTTCCTCCTACGGTTTTTTCGCCGTCGAGGATATGCACTGGCGCGACGCCCTATTCGAATTAGGGCTGCGCGTCGAGGATCAGACCATCGGCCCGGACGGTCTGAAGAGCCGCTCGCATACGCCGGTCAGCGCCTCGGGCTCGGCCGTGTGGAACTTTCGCGAGGATGCGGCCATGACTTTCGCGGTGACCCGTTCGCAGCGGGCGCCCCAGGTTCAGGAGCTTTTCTCGAACGGTTTCCATGCAGCGACGCGAAGCTTCGAGCTCGGCAACCCGGCGCTCTCTGAGGAAACCTCCTACAACCTCGATCTCGGCTTCCGTTACAACCCGGAGTGGGTCAGCGCCGAAGTCAATTTGTTTCACAACTGGGTGAACGACTACATCTTTCAGCGCAACCCCGGCACGGCCTTCAATCGGGAAACCGATGAGTTCGAGGCGGTCTGCTCCGAAGCGGATGCGTGTATCCTGGTGCTCGAGAGCACGCAGATGGACGCCACGTTCAAAGGCTTCGAGGCGAGCCTGAAATTCCCGGTGTTCGACCAAGCTTTCGGGAAGCTCGACCTCACCCTGTTCTCGGACTATGTCCGCGGCCAGTTCGATCATGGCGGCGATGTCCCGCGTTTGCCGCCGCTTCGGTACGGTTTCCAGGTGGATTACGCCATCGAAAAATTCACCGCCTTTGCCCGGCTGATGAATGCCGAGGCGCAGAATAATCCGGGCGAGAACGAAACGAAGACGGACGGGTATCTATTGTTTAACGTTGGTGCCGAATACCGGTTGGCGGCTGCCGACTACGCGGAATTCCTGGTATTCGTGAGAGGCAAGAATCTGCTCAACGAAACTATCCGCAACTCCACGTCTTACCTCCGCAATATCGCGCCGGAGCCCGGCCGCGCCGGCGAATTCGGATTACGCGTCAGCTTCTAGATCAAAAAGGAACGCAAGGCACTGGAATCAGGATTCCCCCTGCCTATGGAACCGCTCGCCATTTGTCGGTCGTTTTGCCGCTTTTCGAGACATCATCCCGCTCACGGAAACGAGCTGCTTCCCTGATTTTCGGTATCTCCACTGCAGCGGGAGCCGCTTAATCTAGATGAAGACTCTATCCACCGATTGATTGCCGGCGAACTTACCAAGGACGACCGGGATCAAATAAAGCAAATTACTCCGGGCGCCGTGGATCCTTTGTTCGGCCAGCCGACCTTGATTTAGTGCAAAACCATTTACAACCAGATAGTTAAATACGCCTGCTGAATAGTCGGTTAATGCTTGAACATTCTTTATGTTCATTAAACTCGCATTTTGACCGTATGCTACGCTGGAGTGCGAGTAGGAGTTCGGGTCTAGGGAAAGTCGGCATGTCTCTAGTCAGATCAAATCCATACGGAAACCACTATGACCAACGAATATGTCAATTTGACCGATTCTGACGGTGGACGCCGGACATCTTTGCCGGTATTCAAGGGAACGATGGGGCCGTCCGTCGTGGATATCTCCAAGCTCTATCGTGAGGTTGGTTGTTTTACCCTAGATCCCGGTTTTTCGATGACGGCAAGCTGCGCGAGCGGAATAACCTTTATCGACGGCGAACAAGGAATCCTGCTGTATCGTGGATACCCCATCGAACAGTTAGCGGCCAGCAGCAACTTTCTGGAGGTCACTTATCTGCTGTGGTACGGCGAGTTGCCGAATGAAAGCCAATTACAGCAGTTTACCCAAGAGGTTGTGCATCACACCATGATCAACGAATCCCTGCGGCTCTTCTACCAGGGGTTTCACTATGACGCCCATCCGATGGCGGTCTTGGTGGGGGTGGTGGGATCGCTTTCCGCGTTTTATCACGATTACCTGGATATCCACGATCCAAGATCTCGGGAGTTGGCGGGGCTCCGGCTTATTGCCAAGATGCCGACCATAACGGCGGCAGCTTATAAATACACCATGGGGCAGCCGTATATCTATCCCGATAATTCGCTGAGCTACACGGGCAATCTTCTGCGCATGATGTTCGCTATGCCGACCCACACCTATGAGGTAGATCCGGTGGCCGAGCGCGCTTTGGACTTGCTGTTGGTATTGCATGCCGACCATGAACAGAATGCGAGCACCTCGACGGTGCGCTTGGCGGGAAGCTCGGGCGCCAACCCATTCGCCTGTATCGCCGCGGGAATCGCCGCACTGTGGGGACCGGCGCACGGCGGGGCTAACGAGGCGGTCATCAAGATGCTTCAGGAAATCGGGGATGCCAAGCGCATACCCCAATTCATCGAGCGGGCCAAGGACAAGAACGATCCGTTTCGGCTCATGGGTTTCGGCCACCGCGTGTACAAGAATTTCGATCCGCGCGCGACGATCATCCGCGAGACCTGCTACGAGGTACTCGAAAAGCTGGCGGATTCGAAAGATCCGCTGTTCGAGCTGGCGCTCCGATTGGAAGAGATCGCTTTGAAGGATGACTATTTCATCGAGCGCAAGCTATATCCCAATGTCGATTTTTATTCGGGCATTATCTACCGCGCCCTGAATATCCCGATGAGCATGTTTACCGCGATATTTGCGGTCGCGCGTACGGCTGGGTGGATGGCCCACTGGATGGAGATGATGGCCGACCCTGAGCAGCGGATCGGTCGTCCGAGACAGCTCTATACCGGCCCCGTCACTCGGGATTACGTCCCGTTGAACGACCGGGGCCAGCCTGCGGCGCCTTAAGAAAAATTTCGCTTCTACAGTTTCGCTAATTTAACAGGCAGCCGGAGCCATTTGGCTCCGGCTGCCTTTGCAGGTCTTGCCGTACTACTCAGGCTTTCTTTCTTAGCGGCACGGCATTGGAATCGACTACCGCGGGCCAGCCTGGCTTTTTGCCTTCGACGAGGTGCTTTGCGGTAAGCGGCTTGCTCAGGTAATCGGCAGTTTGGCCGTCGAAAATGTGTATCCGATCGGCGCCCTTCTTCTTGGCGATGCAGCATGCCGCGTCAGCGTCACGGAGCACCGAAGCCGGATCGCCGCTTGCCGCTGTGAAGGTCGTAATTCCAATGCTTACACTTACCAAAAAATCCTTTCTCGCCCACGGCAAACGGCATTTCCTGACGGCATCGCGAAGATTATTGGCAATGATCCAGGCCGTTTCGAGCGGACAGTGCTCCAATAACAGACCGAACTCGCCTCCGCCGAGTCTGGCGAGAATATCGCTCTGCCGTAACCGGTTTTCCAAAGTATGTCCCAAAGATTGCAACAACTGATCTCCGGCGGCGCGCCCATAGGAGTCGTTGACGATCTTGAACTGATCGAGATCGAGATAGCAGAGCGTATGCTCGGATCGGCTCTCGCGCGTAGCGGCCAAGAGATTGCCTAAGCGTCGTTCGAACTCGATGCGGTTGGCCAGGCCAGTCAGACGATCGTGGCTGGCTTCGTAGGACAGTTTTTGAGTCAGCGCCGGAACTTCGCTCACGTCGCGGAATACGATCACTGCTCCGTTTATCCCGTCATCCGATCGGATCGGGTAGGAGGAATATCCCGCCGGGAACGACGTACCATTCTTGCGAGAAAACGTGGCTATGGAATGGCAGGAGATACCCTCGCGTAGGGTCTGGTAAATGGGGGATTCGTCCCTCGGATAATGTGAGCCGTCCGCTCGACCGGAGCGGAGTTTGGCATGCACATCGCCGCCCAATAGTTCCTCTCGGCCATAACCGATCATATGTAGAGCCGCCTTGTTGACGAAGGTGCAGCGGTTTTCCGTATCGAGCCCGAGAATGCCTTCACCGACCGATTCGAGTAGCGAGCAGAATCGGGCTTCGCTGGCTCGCAATGCGGCTTCGGCTTGCTTGCGGTCGCACAGTTCCTTGTCCATGTTTGCGTTTGCGGCCTTGAGCAGGTCGGTTTGTTTTTCCAATTGCTCAGTGCGTTGGGCCACCAGTTCATCGAGTCGACGGCGGTAGTACTCCAACTCCTGCTCCGCCTCCTTGTCCGCGGTGATATCAACGAGGATGCCCTGCAGGAACAACGGCCGGCCGGCATCGTCGCGGACTACATTGGCTTCGTCCAAAACCCAGCGCGCCTTGCCGTCGTGCGTGATCACGCGATATTCGCAGCGGAGCGGCATGTGGTGCTCATAAGTCTTCGCGAATTGCTCGATCACCGTTTCCCGATCGTCGGGGTGAACCCATTTGATCAATCCGATGCCCAAGGGGTCGTCCAGCCAGGTTTCGGGGCGGTAGCCCAACTGTTGGGTTTGCGGGCTCACGTACAATAGCTTTCCCGGAGCCTCGACGGATGCGATATAGGTAATCGCGGGTATCTGCTCCACTAAGGTACGGTACTTGGCTTCGGTCTCCCGTAGCCGTTCCAAGGCCTTTTCCTTTTCTCGCAAAATCCGATTTTCATGAACCGTGCGAACGATCAAGCCGGGAAGGCGTTGTATGAAGTCGTACCCGTTTGTCTTGGCAAGGTAATCCGAAGCGCCGTTTTTGAGCGTGTTGACAGCTACCGCAGCGCCATCTTCGGAAGTCATCACTACCACCGGAGCGGGTAATTCGCCCGTTTGCTCGGCTAAGTCGGCGAGCAGCTCGCTCGCATCAAGATCCGGCAGTTGCTGGTCAATCACGATGCAGTCAGGCACTTCGCTACGGATCAGCTTGAGCCCTTGACGGCCGGTTTCGGCTTCGATGACCTCGAATCGATAGATCGAATGCTGTTCAAGCACCTGCCGACAGCTCTGGCGGCAAGCCGAGTCACTGTCGATAAGCAGCAGGCGGATAATCGGTGTGATGTTTAGAGCGTTCATTGTGGTAACTCGTTACAGTCCTGTAGGCACATATGGAACGGGTCGTTCCGGAGCCACGTCCAATAGCCAATTGTGGTTGAGGGTCACAGACTATCTGCGGCGTCTAACCACTCCCCTTTAGTGGTGCAAGACTCTAGCTTAAGTTGCGGCGTTCGATAATAGGTACTGTTGCATAGCAGATATACAAGCTATTGAATTATTGCCATATTTCTTAAAGAGACAGGAGCTGTAAACGAACATTTTAGGGTGCGGACGAGGACTCGCCGGCTTTTTTGACCATGACGGGGCATGCTGGCGACATCTGAAAAATGACGCGATTGACGATGAGCGGGCGCAGTTCTTGCTCGACTGATAGGGAGCTAATCGGGCATTCTAACGTCATAAAAGTGGGGAAAGGCCTATTGACCGACCCGTTGGAATCTTGTCGCAGAAGTCGTAAATGAACACTCGGGAGACACACGTCACGCCTTTGCCCATCGGCCACATCGCCGAGGTTTATGGTCCGGTGGTCGATATTGCCTGCCAGTCCTTGCCGCCCCTGCATCGGGCTTTGTATGCCGCGATCGACCATGAGCGTTATGTATTCGAGGTTCATCAGCACCTCGATCCGGCGCGGGTAAGGGCGATCACCTTGCACGGGACGGCGGGCTTGAAGCGGGGCATGGCGGTTTACGACAGCGGAAATGCCCTGCAGGTGCCGGTCTCGGCGGGATGTCTCGGGCGGCTCATCGATGTATTCGGCAACCCGCTGGATGGTGGACCAGCGCTGCCGGACACCGAATTTCGCGAGGTCTTGGCTCCTCCGCCGGCTCTGCATGAGGCTGTTCCGGCCAACAGCATTCTGGAGACGGGCATTAAGGTGATCGATCTGTTATGTCCGTTCGTGCGAGGCGGCAAGACCGGGCTGTTCGGCGGCGCCGGCGTCGGCAAGACCGTATTGATCATGGAATTCATGCACGCGATCGTTGCCTTGCACCGGGGCGTTTCCGTATTTGCCGGGGTCGGGGAACGCATCCGCGAAGGGCACGAACTGTGGCACGAGATGCGGGACACCGGCGTTATGGATAATGCGGTACTGGTGTTCGGACAGATGGACGAGTCGCCCGGCGTGCGGTTCCGGGTCGGGTTGACGGCGCTGACGTATGCCGAATATCTGCGCGACTCTCTGGGTAAAGAAGTTTTGTTCTTGATGGACAATGCCTTCCGTTTCGTGCAGGCGGGAAGTGAAGTCTCCGGATTGCTCGGGCGCATGCCGGCCACGGTAGGCTATCAGCCGACTCTGTTGAGCGAGGTTGCGGAATTGCAGGACCGGATAGTTTCCACGCGGCGGGGCAATATCACATCCGTTCAGGCTATTTACGTTCCGGCCGACGACATGACCGATCCCGCTGTGAGCGCCATTTTGGGCCATTTGGACACCAGTGTAATCTTGTCGCGTGCTCAGGCGGCGAAAGGGATTTATCCGGCCGTTGATCCGCTCCTGTCCGGCAGCACGATGATGGATCGCCATTTTTTGGGTGATCGCCATTACGCCGTTGCCGAAGGCGTGCGCGAGCATCTCGCCCGTTATCAGGAACTGGAAGATATCATCACGATGCTGGGTATTGAGGAGCTTTCCGAAAAAGACAGGCTCATGGTGCTGCGGGCCCGTAGGCTTCAGCGGTATCTCAGCCAGCCGTTCCACACCGTGGCCGAGCATACCGGCATCCCGGGTGTCGCTGTGCCGCTGGAACAAACCCTCGCCGATTGCGAAGCCTTCTTGCGCGGCGATTATGACGGCGTATCCGAGGAGCGTTGTTACATGCGCGGAACGATGCAGGCGTGACTATCGAGATAGGCCGGTTTCGCCGCACGCCTATGGGGCTCAAGCCATGAGCACGTTTGTTCTCAATCTGCAGAGTTCCCGTCTATTCGAGCGCATCGAAAATGTGGAAAGCTTCGTCGGCGAAGACGCTTCCGGCAGTTTCGGGTTGCGCGCCCATCACGAGCGCTTTATGACCGCCATGGTATTCGGTCTAGCCCGCTACCGTTGCCCGGGAGAGCCTTGGCAGTATCTGGCTTTGCCCGGAGCTTTGGCTTATTTCCTCAATAATGAGTTATTTATCAATACGAGACGCTATATCCGGGATTCCGATTACAATCGCATCAGCGAAGCACTGACGGAACAACTTTTGAAAGAAGAAGAAACGTTAACGGGCCTTAAACAAAATCTGCGCCGGCTCGAAGAGGCGATGCTGACGCGGTTGCTGGAAATTGAGCGGGGTAGATGAGCATGGACGAGCGTGAAAAACTGCGTCGCTCAATCGAAAGGCAGGCGAAGCGGATGGAACAGGCAGAGCAGGACCGTTCGACGCTGTTATCGCAAACCGCTTTTCTCGGTGTCCTGGCGCTTCTGCTCGTAGTACCCGTGATTTTGGGCGCGTATCTGGGGCGTTGGTTAGATACCCTGTCCGAAGGTTATTCCATTCATTGGACAGTCAGTCTCATCATTGTTGGAGTGATTGTCGGCATCTTTAACGTGTATCTGTTCGTGCGCGAGCATTGACCGTGGAGCACGCGGAGCCTATTGCCTTATTGTCATTCGATATCGGCTCAATTCATATTGGTCCGACCGTGCTCACCACATGGTTGTTGATGATTCTCTTGGGGGTTTTCTCCTGGCTGGCTACGCGCAGGCTGAAAGTTGACACGCCGTCAGGTCTGCAGGCGATGCTTGAAGGTGTGATCGGCTCCATGGAAGAAGCCATTCGGGCGGTGGCGCCTGCCCACGGAGTGCAACTCTTGCCTTTCATCGGCACCCTTTGGATCTATCTCGTGATGGCGAACCTCACAGGTTTGATTCCGGGGCTCGGGTCACCCACGGCCGATTTGTCCGCGACCGCAGCACTAGCCCTTTTGGTGTTTTTTTCGGTGCACTGGTATGGGGTGAAGACCAGCGGCTGGGGATATTTACGCCACTATCTTGCACCCACTCCGCTCATGCTTCCCTTTCATCTTTTAAGCGAGATTTCCCGAACGATCGCACTGGCGATGCGTTTATTCGGCAACATCATGAGTCTGGAATTGGCGGTGCTTCTAGTGTTGCTGATAGCGGGATTTCTGGCGCCGGTGCCTTTGCTCTTGCTGCATATCGTGGAGGCACTCGTGCAAGCCTATATTTTCGGCATGCTGGCCCTGATCTATATCGCCGGCGCGCTTCAAACACAGCCGTTGCAAAAATAAGGAGCAATTCATGAGCGATATGACTTGGTTCGTCATCGTGTCCACAGTCGGCGCGGCGCTGGCCATCGGTTTGGGAGTCTTGGCTCCGGGCATTGCTATGGGCAGGGCGATTTCCCAAGCGCTCGACGCCTTGGCTCGTCAGCCGGAAGCAGAGAAGGCGATTACCCGCACGCTGTTCATCGGCCTCGCCATGATCGAATCTCTGGCGATTTACGTGCTGGTCGTGGTGCTGATCATTTTGTTCCGAAATCCGCTGCTGGAATATTTGCTGAAATAAGGGCGTTTGATGAACTTCGACTGGACGACCTTTGTACTGGAATTCGTCAATTTTATCGTACTGCTGTGGATACTCCGGCGTTTTCTGTACCGTCCCGTGCTGGAAGTCATCCAGGCTCGCCAAAGGAAGATCGAGGATCAGTTAAGGCAGGCGGATCGCTCACAGATGGAGGCGCTGGCAGCCAAGGAAGCATGCGAGCGGAATATGGCGAGTTGGGAAAAGGAAAAAGCCTTGGCGAGGATGGAGTTGGAGAAGGAAATTGCGGCAGAGCGCCAGCGTCTTTTGGCGCGGCTGACCGAAGAGGAGTCGGAGAGACGCGCAAAACAGCAGGCGCAAGAGGAGCGGGAGCGGCAGGAATGGATGCGTACGACTGAGCAGCAGGCCCTCGAGCTGGGTAGCCGGTTCGTGGTGAGGCTTTTGGAACGACTTGCTTCATCGGAATTGGAGGCCAGGCTCATCTCGGTGGCTTTGGGCGATCTCGGCGCATTGCCGAAAAGCGAGCTGGAAAAACTTCGTTCGGCTATGGCGGAGGACTCGCTTGAAGTGTCAAGCGGATATCCAATGGCCGCCGACCGACAAGAGGCTTTGGCGGCGGCGATCGGGCAAGCGGCCGGAAGCGAGGTCAATCCCACATTCAAGGAGGACCCGTCATTGCTGGCGGGACTCCGTATGCATGCCGGTTCCTGGGTATTGTCCGCGAATCTCCGCGACGAATTGAAGTTTTTCCGAGATGTCTTTTCCCGCGGTGCTTCATAACGGCTCGTTGCTCGGACGTGTAGCCGAGGCAATCGACCGCTACCGGTTCGGTTTGCGCCTGGAAGAATACGGGCACGTGCTCTCGGTCGGCGACGGTATTGCCTGGATTCGCGGATTGCCGTCCGCCGCGATGGATGAACTCTTGTTGTTCGAGGACGGCAGCCGCGGCCTGGTGTTCCATCTCGGCAATCAGCGGCTGGGCGCCATCCTGCTGGAGCAAACGGTCCGTCTTACGTCAGGGTCCCCGGTTTATCTCACAGGCCAGCGATTGGCTCTGGGAGTTGGGGATGCCTTGGTCGGAAGGGTGATAGACCCCTTGGGAAAACCTCTTGACGGTCAACCGCCGCCGGAGCTGAATCTTCGCCGGGAACTGGATGTTTCTTCGCCACCGATCGTTGCCCGGGACTTCGTCGATCGGCCGCTCTATACCGGCACCAAAATAGTCGATGCCATGATTCCCCTGGGACGCGGGCAGCGCCAATTGATTATCGGCGACAACGGCGTCGGGAAAACGTCACTGGCCTTGGACGTTGTGCTCAATCAGCACGATCAGGGTGTATTGTGCGTTTACGTCTTAATTGGCCAAAAGCGGTCGGATGCCATCAGCGCTATCGATTTATTACGGCGTTACGGCGCGATGGCGTACACCACGGTCGTTGTGGCCGAGGCCAGCGATTCGCCGGGCTTGAAATATCTGGCGCCGTTCGCCGGGTGCGCCGTGGCCGAGCATTGGATGTGGCATGGCCGGGACACGCTGGTCGTCTATGACGATCTCTCCACCCATGCACGCGCTTACCGCGAGCTGTCCTTGCTGTTGCGCCGCCCGCCCGGGCGGGAAGCCTATCCGGGCGATATCTTTTACCTCCACTCACGCCTGTTGGAACGTTCGACTTGTCTTGCGCCATCCTACGGCGGGGGCAGCATGACGGCATTGCCGATCGTCGAGACCGAGCAGGGGGAAATCGCCGCCTACATTCCCACCAATCTGATCTCGATCACCGATGGCCAGATTTATCTGGATCGCCGCTTATTCGGCAACGGATTTCTTCCAGCTATCGATATCACCCGATCGGTGTCCCGTATCGGGGGGCGTGCGCAGCACCCACGCATCAAGGAGGAAGCCGCGCGCATGAAACTCGACTATTTACAGTTTCTGGAGCTGGAGGCTTTTACGCGCTTCGGATCCAAGCTGGAAGCGTCCATGGAAGAGAAGATCCGGCGGGGGCAGGTGCTGCGTGAGGTTTTAAAGCAAGAACGGCTGGTGCCGCTGTCCCCGGAATTCCAATTGGCTTGGATGATGGCTTATAGCGCGGGTCGATTCGACGATCCGAATTCCGCCTCGATCCGTCGCAAACTGGATGTGCTGGCAGATGGTTTGCAGCGCTTTCCCATTGAGTTATCGGCCAGCCGCGAAGAGTGGAATCAATGGCTGGACCTTCGTCTGACCGGATTGGGTGATCAAACGAGATGAGTCGGCGAGCGGAAGTCGAACGACGCCTGCGGCGATTGGACGAGATTGCGGACATCATGACCGCCATGAAGACGCTGGCGCTGATCGAAACGCGCAAATACAACCGATTCATGGCGCATCAGCAGCACCTGATCCAGAGCATCGAGGCTGCGAGTGCGGATTTTCTGGCTTTTCATCCGGTATTCCGGGGCGGCTGCGGGCAAGGGGAGGGCGGATCGGAAGTGCTTATTCTGATCGGATCGGAGCGCGGCTTTTGCGGCGATTTTAATGAGACGATTGTTGCAGCCTTAGCCGCATTGCCGACAGTTCAGCCGCGCTTGGTGGTAGTCGGTCGACGGCTTGCGACAAAGCTGCAAGACCATCCCGACGTCCAGATATGGCTGGATGGTCCTAACGTGGCTGAGGAAGTGCGGCCGGTCTTGGATGAGCTGATGAAAGCATTACACCGTCTGCAGACGGGGTCGGCGCCATGGAAGCGGCTCAGCGTACTGGCCCACGACTCGGAGGGCGGTATCGCTTCCCATATTCTCTTGCCGATAACGCCGACGCAAGAACCGATATTCGCTTATCCGCCGCGGATGAATCTCGATCCGGCTGTATTCTTTGTGGAATTGACCGAGCATTATCTGTCCGCGAAACTTCCCGGCTTGTTCTACGCCTCGCTGATGGCGGAGAACCGTCGGCGCTTGGAACACATGGAGAACGCGTTGCGGCGGATGGATACCAAGATCGAAGATCTCCGCCGCAAAAGCAATGCGCTGCGCCAGGAGGAGATCGTCGAGGAAATCGAAATCATTCTGTTGAGCGCCGAATCGCTGCTAACCGACCCGAGCTAGATGAGAAGAGTCCTGTTTGCCCATCGCCGTTTTTATCACTATGAATAATGAGACTATTTTGATTACCGGCTGTTCCTCCGGCATAGGATTATGTGTCGCCCGGGGACTGCGGCAACGGGGTTATCGTGTATTTGCCACCGCCCGAAAAGAACACGATGTAAAGAATTTATGCGACGAAGGTTTCGAAGCGTTCCGGCTCGATCTTGCGGATTCCCGCTCCATCAGGGTAGCCCTGGATCTGGTATTGCAGGCTACGGGCGGCAGCTTATATGCTCTTTTCAACAACGGTGCCTACGGCCAACCGGGCGCTGTAGAGGATTTAAGCCGCGAGGTGCTGCGCGAGCAATTCGAGACCAACCTGTTCGGGACGCATGAACTGACCTCGCTGGTGCTGCCGGTGATGCGAAAACAGGGGTACGGGCGCATCATTCAGAACAGCTCCGTCCTCGGTTTCGCCGCAATGGCATACCGGGGCGCTTATAATTCCAGTAAATACGCTTTGGAAGGTTTATCGGATACTTTGCGGTTGGAGTTGGCCGGAACCGGCATTTTTGTCTCGCTCGTCGAACCCGGGCCGATTTTGAGCCGATTTCGGGACAATGGTCTGGCTATGTTCAAGACAAACATCGACAGCGAGCGGAGCGTTCATCGCGAGAGATACCGGGCCATGGAGTCGCGATTGGTCAAGGAAGGACCCGCCGTGCCGTTTACGTTGGGGCCCGAAGCGGTGCTCAAAGAAGTAATCCGTGCTCTTGAAGCAAAAAGACCGAAAGCGCGTTATTACGTCACGTTTCCTACCTACTTGTTCGGATTCCTGAAAAGAATTCTGCCGGATCGCGGACTCGATTGGGTGTTGCGGCGGGTCGGTTGAGTCTGGCGCTGGCGCATGTCCGGCGTAGGCTTAAATACAATTTCCATCCGTGTGACAGGTTAGAGCTTGCTCATCATGAAAACCTATATTTTATCGGCCGGTGTCGTTATTGTGCGCGGCCGTCCCGAAGATCCGCGTTATTTGTTGCTCCGCGCCTTTCAGTATTGGGATTTCCCGAAAGGAGTGGTGGAGGCGGGCGAAGAACCCCTGGCTGCGGCGCAGCGTGAAGTGTTGGAGGAAACGGCACTTACGAATTTAATGTTTCGCTGGGGGAAAGGTTACCAGGAAACGCCGCCCTACGGCGTCGGCAAGATTGCGCGGTACTATGTGGCCGAATCCCTCGACGGCGAGGTGCATTTACCCATCAACCCGCTATTGGGCAGGCCCGAGCATGATGAGTTTAGATGGGTGACTTTCGAGGAAGCGGATAGGCTGCTCGGGCCGCGGCTCAGGCCGATTTTGAACTGGGCCGACTGGCTCGTTACGCGCGAAAGGCAGGACGGCTGAGCGTTGTCTAAGCATCACCGTGCGGTCGGAACCAAGCGAATTTCTCTCGAAGCTTAACGACATTTCCGATGATGAGAAGCGTCGGAGCCTTAACGTCGGAGCTATTCACCGTTTGCGGCAAGGTTTTCAAAGTGCCGGTTAGAACTAACTGGTGTTGGGTGGTTCCTTGCTGGACGAGGGCGGCAGGGAGATCGGCTGGGCAGCCATGCTGAATCAAGCGCGAGCAAATTTCCTCCAATCCTTGGAGTCCCATGTAAAACACGAGGGTCTGCCCAGGTCGGGACAACTGATTCCAGTCAATGTCGATGAGCCGACCATCTTTCATATGACCGGTCAGGAACATACAGGATTGAGCGTAGTCGCGGTGGGTCAGGGGAATACCAGCATAGGCGGCGCAACCCGAAGCGGCCGTAATTCCCGGGATTACTTGGAATAGCACGCCTTCAGTCATTAGGGTTTCGATTTCTTCTCCACCTCGGCCGAAAATGAATGGATCCCCGCCTTTAAGCCTGAGCACCCGTTTGCCGGATTTGGCGAGATCGGCGAGGAGGCGGTTGATTTGGGCTTGAGGGAGCGTGTGTTGGTTTCGCTGTTTGCCGGCATAAATCTTTTCGGCATCGCGCCGGACGAGTTGCAGAATTTCGGGCGAAACGAGGCGATCGTAGACGACCACGTCAGCCTCCTGCATCAGACGTAGCGCCCGGATAGTCAGCAAGTCCGGATCGCCCGGCCCGGCACCGACCAAGTAGACCATACCTAAACGTAAGCCGTCTTTTTCCTGAGACTCGGCTCTAATCAGCTGATCGAGATGCTCGGCGGCTTGCTCTTCCCTTCCGGCAAACACAAGTTCGGCGACCGTACCTGACAGGACGTTCTCCCAAAATTTCCGGCGTACATGCGACTCCTTAATGGCTTGCTTGACGCGCGTTCGGAACTTGGCGGCGATCTTGGCCAAGCGTCCATAAGCTGGCGGTATCAAGGATTCGATCCGCATTCGCAGAATCCGAGCCAGGACCGGGGAGGCGCCTCCCGAGGACACGGCCGCGATGATCGGGGAGCGGTCGATGATGGCGGGGAAGATAAACGTGCAGAGCGCCGGTTGGTCCACTACGTTCACGGGAATGTTATGCGTCTTCGCTGCCTCGGCGACATGGGCGTTAAGATCGATGTCGTCGGTCGCTGCCACGATAAGCTTGAAGCCACACACGTCCTGAGAGTGAAACCTTTTGGACAATAGCGTCATGGATCCGGATTCCCCCAGCTTTAACAGTGCATCGTGGAAGTCTGGAGCCAACACGCTGACTTGGCCCCCGGCGTGCTGCAGGATTTCGGCCTTGCGGGCAGCTACCTGTCCGCCCCCGACAATTAGGCAAGGCTCATTTTTAAGATTGAGAAATATGGGCAAATAATCCATATCATGCGGTTTTGTTAGAATGGCTCCATTTTTACACGATTTCGAACGGGTATCGGTGAATGATACAGATTGATATCGAGATAGACACTTCAGGGCTGATGTGTCCTTTGCCGCTCTTACGATTAAAAAAGGCTTTGCAGGCTATGGAGGCCGGCCAGGTGGTGCGTGTTTTAGCGACCGATCCGGCCTCTGTTCTGGATTTCGGGGTATTTCTGGAGCAGGCCGGACATCAAATGCTGGACCGAAAGGAGGAGACCGGAGTTTTCTTCTATTTGATCCGCAAGGCCTGATGCGTTTTTTCCAACAGCATGGCGTGCTCTTCGGGGCAGTGTCCGTTGCGGAGGCTTATAATCGGCCATCTATTCTGTATGGCGTATGCTCCAAGCGCCTCATCGGGGTCCACGGCAACGGGGAAACCCACGAGCGAAAGCAAAGGCAGATCGTTATGGGAGTCGCTGTAAAACCAGCTACCAGTTAAATCATGATCATTCTCTGCTAACCATTCCTTCAATCGTTGGACCTTGCCTTCGCGGAAGCACGGCGTGCCTACGAATCGTCCGGTGTAATGGCCGTTCTTAAGTTCCGGTGTCGTAGCGATCAGGCATTCAATGCCGTAAAGCTGGGCGATCGGTTCCGTTACGAAGCGATTGGTGGCGGTAATAATGATCGGGATGTCGCCCGCGCTTCGGTGTTTTTCGATCAGCGCTGCGGCGGCCGGCAATAACAGCGGTTTGATCTTCTCTTCAATAAAGGCGGCACGCCACCTGTGAAGCGCATGAGGCTGATTGTCAGCCAAAGGGCTTAAGGCAAACTCCAGAAACTTTACGATATCGAGCGTGCCGTTCTTGTAGTCCTCGTAAAACCGAGCGTTGGCCTCTTCGTAGTACTTCCGATCTACGATCCCATTTTCAACCAGGAACTGCCCCCACAGATAGTCGCTATCCCCGCCTAGAAGAGTGTTATCAAGGTCAAATATTGCCAGACTCACGCGTTTCCTTTAAATTCGATTCGAATACCTAAACAAAGGGTAAAAAGCCAAAAGGGATCAACGGAGTGCTGCCGAGCTGCCGGACAACTACGGTGGGCGACGCTCAGGTTTCGGTTAGACCCAACGGGCTAGAATTATACCATCGAGGACAGTAGTAGGATTTACTTCTAACCATGATCGACGCGGATGGTTATCGCCTAAACGTGGGTATCGTCTTGTGTAACGACGACGGCCGCGTTTTCTGGGCAAGGCGGGTCGGCATGCGTTCCTGGCAGTTTCCGCAAGGAGGTATAAAATTAAATGAAGCTCCGGAAGCTGCAATGTACAGAGAGCTGTATGAGGAAGTCGGGCTTAAGAGGCACGACGTGCAACTCATCGGGCGAACCCGAGATTGGCTGCATTACGACCTTCCTGAGCGATATATCCGTAAACATTCGTTTCCGCTTTGCATAGGGCAAAAGCAGCTCTGGTATATCCTGCGTTTATCCGGTGATGAGTCGAGAATTCGCTTGGATCATAGTGATAGACCGGAGTTCGACGCATGGTGTTGGGTCGATTATTGGCATCCAGTGAGCGATGTAGTGTATTTCAAACGACAAGTCTATCGTCAGGCATTAACGGAATTGGGAAATTATCTGGCCTTTGGAAAGGTTTCCGTCAGTCCTACTGGCTCGTTGTCTGCTGGTCAAAAAACCTAGCACCACGAAACCGATTTTGAACTTCCCGCTTTTAGAATCTGCGCGCAATTATCCGTTTGTCGCGCGCTCTCTCACGCTCGCAATTTTTCTATTTACTTCCAAGTCGGCGGTTTCACAGTCCGTGGTGGTACATCCGAATGTTCCCGTTTCCGAGATCGGCCAGCAGGAAGCTAGGGCACTATTCGCAATGTCGCAACGTTCGTGGCAAGACGGTACCCCGGTAGTCGTATTCGTTTTGCCAGACAGCAGTCCAATACACAAAGAGTTCTGCAAAAAGCATTTAGGAATGTTTGCACACCAGCTTAGACAAACCTGGGATCGCAAAGTATTTTCGGGAACAGGGCAAGCCCCTGAAGTTGCATCAACTGTCGAGGAAATGCGCGCGCTGATTTCAAAGACACCCGGAGCGATCGGCTATCTACCCGAGGCGGCAATCGACCGCACTGTACGCTCGATCATCATTCGTGAAGGCGCTCGATGATAACGTTAGTCCGTCATAAGAAGGCGTGGTTTCCGGCTGTTTCATTAGTTTTTTGCTATTGCCATAACTCGTGTGCCGATTGGAAAGATACTTTTCAATACCACGGCTTTATTAGCCAAAACTTTGTTTTGACCTCCGAAAACAATTTCTATGGAGATAGCGAAAACGGAAGTTTTGATTTTACGGAGGCTGGATTTAATGTTTCATTGCGTCCGCTGAATCGCTTGAGTTTGGCTGCTCAAGTGTTATACCGCCGTGCCGGAGAGTTAGAAGACGAAGAGGTGCGGTTGGATTACGGTGTGCTGGATTTTACCGCGTTAGGGACTACGGAGGCCCGCGCTGGACTACGTTTGGGACGCGTGAAAAATCCGCTCGGATTATATAACGAGACTCGCGATGTGGCCTTTACTCGCCCGTCTATTTTTTTGCCGCAAAGCATTTATTTTGACCGTACTCGCAATTTCGCGCTTTCGGCAGACGGTGGCCAAGTATATGGCGAGTACGAGAGTTCAATCGGCGAATTTTCCTTACGAGTGAATGTCGGGGTGCCCACGGCCGATAAGGCACTGGAGGACGTGCTACTTGGTAGAAACCGCCCTGGCGAGTTAAGAGGAAAAACGTCTTATCTCGGCCAATTGCTTTACGAATACGAGAGCGGTCTCGTTCGTTTGGCGGTCACCGCCGCCTCCGCACATGCGAGTTACGAACCCGGAAAAAATGATTTCCTTTCAGACGGGGATTTCCTGTTTCAGCCGTATATTTTTTCCGCTCAGTATAATGGCGAGCGCCTGTCATTGACCGCGGAATATGCGGTGCGCAATTCCGATCTAAAGCGTTTCGGTCCGTTGTTTCCGAATATCTCCGCTCAGTCCGAAAGTTATTACATTCAAGGTGCCTATCGTCTCACCGACGAAATTGAGGCCATGGTTCGTTATGACGTTTACTATGTAAACGTACATGACCGTTATGGCGGCGAATTCGAGCAGCGGACCGGTCGACCCGGCTTTAGCCGTTTTGCCAAGGATTGGACGGTCGGTCTGCGCTGGGACATTACCCCGAATTGGATGGCGCGCGCGGAATATCACCGTGTACATGGCACCGGGTGGCTTGCCGGGACTGAAAACCCGGATCCTCGGGAGCTTGACCCCGATTGGGATCTATTCGCCCTTGAGCTTTCCTTTCGGTTTTAGCCGCTTAATATAAGCACGTCACGCCTCAGTACCCTTCCGAAGTAAGCTCCAAGCCCGTAGGTACTTCGGTGAGCCGCTCTACACCGGTTTCTATCGTCCCGTCCGAATATAGTTCGATCCAGCGATAGCCCGGAGGAATTCGGTCGAGAGCAAAAGTGGAGCTTCTGGGCTTGAACTGAAAGCATGTTGAAGGTGAGGCTAACAGACGTAGCCGTCCACGTACTTCATCCATCACTTGGTGAACATGGCCGAACACAATGCCCTTGACGTGTTCGTATCTTTGGGCAATCGCCAGTAAATCATCGGCATTTTCCAGCACCATGGTATCCATCCAAAGACTGCCGCTGGGAACGGGGTGATGATGAAGAGCGATAAGGATGTAACGGTCAGGATGTTCCGTTAGCGAATTTTCGAGTAAGCGGAGCTGGCCATCCGTTAAGCGTCCACCCGGCTGGCCCCTGATTGTGCTGTCTAGACAAATGATTTCCCATTTATCCAGAAATATTCGCGGCTGGACATGAACGTTCCCTGTCGACAGAAGTCTGGACATGAGATCAGGATCATCATGATTGCCCGGAAGACAGTAGCAGGGGATTCCCAAGGCGGCAAGCCGTTCTTTCAGTCGTTCATAACTCAAAGCACATGGATCCTGAGCCAGGTCGCCCGTCAGTAGGGCTAGATCCGGCTGCCAGGGCTTTTGCTTGATGGTCTCCAAAACGGCTGCAAAACTTAGCTCGGTTTCTATCCCAAGTAGCGTTTGGCCTCGTACGGCAAGGAAGTGAAAGTCGGTAATATGCAGGATGCGGGCAACCATAGACCTTTTGTCTGATGGAGCATTCGTGCTTTCGGTGCATCCGGTGCTGCTCATCTAAATCTCTCTCGCGTGAGTACGCTGTTTGGCGCAGCCGGGAGTGATAATTTTGGAGACCAGAATAAATTCACTGCTTCCTCTGATAGAAGAAACACACCTTATGTGATGCGCATCGGCTAATAACGCAGAAACGTTGTTGCGCGATTAGTAATGTAAGAGCGAATGAACGGGGTACCGTTCCAATTTTTTTCGCCCTTTTAGTTCATCGAGTTCTACGACGAAGGCACAAGCTATGATGTCCGCGCCCAAAGATTCAACGAGCTCGCAGCTGGCTTTGGCAGTGCCGCCGGTAGCTAACAAATCGTCTACCAAGAGGACTTTGTCTCCGGGGCCTAAAGCATCAATGTGTACTTCGAGTGCGGCTGATCCGTATTCGAGATTGTAGCTAATGCTCTGCACGTCATAAGGGAGTTTGCCGGGTTTCCGAAGGGGCACGAACCCTACCCCCAGTTCCCAGGCGACTAACGATCCAAAAATAAAACCGCGTGCTTCCATGCCGGCAACGGCAGTGATTTCCTGGCCCAGATACGGGTGCAACAAATGGTGCACCGCCAGACGTAACGTAGCCGGATCTTTGACTAGAGGGGTAATGTCTTTAAAAAGGATGCCTGGTTTTGGGAAATCCGGAATATCCCGGATGTTGGCTTTGAGCTTTTCCATTAGTGCCTTCTCTTAGCCGTCGTGACGCGGGATGAGGCCGGCCTCAAAGCGTCAAGGTTCCCCAAAAAGTGCTCGATGGCTGCTGTGATTCCATCGGAATCCAAGCCGCAAAGGGCAAGTAGTTCTTCGCGACTACCCTGTTCGAGAAACTCATCCGGCAAGCCGAGATTGAGTACGGGAACGTGACACTGGCGAGATTGCAGAAGTTCATTGACGGCACTGCCGGCCCCGCCGGCTACCGAGTTGTCTTCGACCGTCACGAATATCTCATGATTCTTCGCCAATTCGAGAATCAGAGTTTCATCCAGCGGCTTCACAAAACGCATATTAACCACGGTGCCGTCTAATCTCTCTCCGGCTTCGATTGCGGGGGTAAGCATGGTGCCGAATGCCAGTATTGCGATCCTTTTGCCGCGCCGACGGATTTCGCCTTTACCGATGGGAAGAGCGGTCATCTCACCGATAACGGGAACGCCTGGACCTTTGCCGCGCGGATAACGGACAGCGGCGGGGCCATCGTATTGAAAGCCTGTGAAAAGCATCTGCCGGCACTCGTTTTCATTGGCCGGCGTCATGATCACCATGTTCGGAATGCAGCGCATGAAGCTGATATCGAAGCTGCCGGCGTGAGTCGGTCCATCAGGTCCGACAAGGCCCGCACGATCAATGGCGAACAGTACCGGCAGGTTCTGAAGTGCCACATCGTGTATGAGCTGGTCATAGGCACGCTGCAAGAAGGTTGAATAAATTGCGACTACCGGCTTATAACCTTCGCAGGCCAGACCGGCCGCTACAGTCACCGCGTGTTGTTCGGCGATGCCGACATCGAAGTAACGATCCGGGAAACGGGTGGAAAATTCCACGAGTCCGGAACCTTCCCGCATGGCTGGTGTAATGCCGAGTAGACGATCATTCTTTTCCGCCATGTCGCACAGCCATTGCCCGAACACTTCCGTGTAGCTCGGGCTTCCCGGCTTGGACTTCGGCAAATGATCTTTGCTGAGATCGAAGGAGGAAACGCCGTGGTAAGCGACCGGATCTTTCTCCGCCGGTAAATACCCCTTGCCCTTCTTGGTGACCACGTGCAAAAACCTAGGGCCGGGCAAATCCCGCAAATTGCGTAAGGTCGTGATCAAAGTATCGAGATCGTGGCCATCGACCGGTCCGATGTAATTGAAACCCAGTTCTTCGAACAAAGTTCCGGGGGCAACCATGCCTTTGACATGTTCTTCCGCGCGGCGAGCGAGTTCCCAGACACTGGGCATGCGCCGCATCAGGATCTGCTTGCTGCCCTGCCGCACCGTCGAATAGAACTTGCTGGAGAGGAGCTTGGCCAGATAATTGTTGAGCGCCCCGACATTGGGCGATATGGACATCTCGTTGTCGTTGAGCACGACGAGCAGATTGGCGTCGAGCACCCCGGCATGGTTGAGAGCTTCGAACGCCATGCCGCCTGTCAATCCGCCATCGCCGATAATGGCAACGGCATGGGTGTCGCGCTTCTGTAGCGATGCGGCTATGGCCATGCCGAGCGCTGCGCTAATGGACGTGCTCGAGTGACCGACGCCGAAACAGTCGTAAGGGCTTTCGTCGCGATTAGGGAAGGCAGACAGCCCGTCTTTCCGGCGAATGGAAAGCATTCTCTCGCGGCGGCCGGTTAGGATTTTGTGCGGATAAGCCTGATGGCCCACATCCCAGACAAGCTTGTCCTCAGGCGTATCGAAGACGTAGTGCAACGCGACGGTGAGTTCGACCGTCCCCAACCCGGCTGCCAAATGACCCCCGGACTGACTGACGCAGTCTAATAAAAAAGAGCGCAGTTCGTCTGCCAATTGGGGTAATTGATCCTCGGGTAGAGCGCGCAATTCCGCGGGACTGCCGACGGTTTGTAGGAGAGGGTATTCGTTGGCTTTATTCATTGATGTTATGGAACTTCAAACCAGGCTTATTCGCGGGTAAAAGATGATCCTGAATCAGGCATCAACCGATCAATTATGGAACTCGAAGTTTTAGCTTTCAAGGATAGTTTGTTCTTCAGATGCCGTTTTAAGGGAGTAATATCGCCTTTGCCGCAAGGGCTTAGGCGCGCCGCTCGATAATGAAAAGCGACAGCGCACGAAGGATTTCGGCCTCGGCACCGAGGCCGGATAGTGTGTCCAAAGCTTCTTCATGGAGGTCTCGCGCCTTTTGTTTGGCGCCAGCCAATCCCAGGAGTGCAGGGTAATTGGGCTTGTTATTGTCTCGATCCTTGCCTTGGGTTTTACCTAAGGTTTGGGTGTCGCTTTCTTCGTCTAAGACATCGTCCTGAATTTGAAATGCCAGGCCGATGCATTTGGCGTAATGATCCAATTTATCGGCGATGCCGCTATCGAGCGACGGATTAGCCAGAGCTGCCAGCTTGACGCTGGCCCGGATGAGAGCTCCCGTCTTCCGGATATGCATGTTTTCCAAGCTTGGCAGATCCAGAATTTTGCCGACCGCGTCGAGGTCTATGGCTTGACCGCCGACCATGCCCAATGATCCGCTCGCCGTCGCCAAGGTTTCAAGCATCGCAAGTCGGCTCTCGGCAGGTACCGCAATGGATGGATCGTGGGCCAGCACGTGAAAAGCCAGTGCTTGCAGGGCATCTCCGGCGAGGATCGCCGTCGCTTCATCAAATGCGATATGGCAGGTTGGCTTGCCCCGTCGCAAATCGTCATCGTCCATTGCCGGCAAATCGTCGTGAATGAGCGAATAAACGTGAATGAACTCGACCGCGCAGGCAGGCCCGTCGAGACTATCCCACGGAACGCTAACGGCCTGTCCGGTCGCATACGTCAACAAAGGGCGCAGCCTTTTTCCGCCCCCCAAGACGGAATAGCGCATCGCTTGATGCAGGCGCTCGGGCATTCGGCTGGCGGCCGGTAGTCTGAAGTCTAACGCCGATTCTGCCCGCGCTTGGCAGATCTGCATGAAGTGATTCAAATCGGTTTTAAGATTCATCGGCAAAGGGCTTTAACGTAGTTTCTCCGTTTTCTTCCAGCAAGATCTGGACCTTTTGTTCTGCTTCTTTTAAGGCTTTTTGGCAGACGCGGGTCAGCTGGACCCCGCGCTCGAATAGCTTAAGCGATTCCTCCAGGGGAAGGCTGCCTTGTTCCATGCGTTCGACCAATCGTTCCAGTTCGGCCAGAGAATCCTCAAAATTCAGGTTTTTTTTGGCCATGTCGGTATGCCCGATGAAAGATTCCAACGCCTTTGATTCAGAGCAGAGATTTATTATCTCAGATGTTGGAACTTGATAAAAATAGTCGGATTTTTATGTTATTGCTCGACCCATTTGCATTGTGCGGACAACACCGGATCAGAAAACGCCATATCGACATGAAAGCAACCTGTTTTCGAGGGCATTATTTGTCGTTTACAGGAGTGTCGCTTCGCGCGCCCCATTCGGTCCATGAACCATCGTAGACCGCGACCGATTCATGGCCGAGACAATACAAACCTAGGGCGAGCACTGACGCTGTGACGCCCGTTCCGCATGTGGTGACGACTGGCTTCTCGAAATCGGTGCCGGCGTACTCAAATTCTTTTCGGATCTGGGCAATGGGTTTCAAACACTGCGTCGTTTCGTCGATCAACCTTTTGAAGAAGAGATTCTTGCTTCCCGGAATATGGCCCGACCGGACGCCAGGGCGAGGTTCGGCTTCCGTTCCGGCGAACCGGCCGGGTGAGCGCGCATCGATTATTTGCGTGCCGGACTTGCTGATGAGCGCTCTCATTTCTTCAAGGTTTCGTACTAAGGTCGGATCAAATACGGCCTTGAATAGGCGGGATTCAGCGGTTACGCAGTCTGCATTTAGCGGCAGCTCCCGGGATTTCCAGTTCGCTAGTCCGCCATCGAGGACCGACACCCGTTCATGACCGAACACACGGAACGTCCACCAGACTCGGGCCGAGGCCATGAAACTATTGTTATCGTAAACAATGACATGAGTCCGATTATCGATGCCAAGTCGCCCTACCGCTTCGGCAAAGAACTCGGGAGAGGGCAGCATGTGAGGCAGCGGATTGGTTCTGTCGGCAATGGCGTCGATATCGAAGAATCGTGCTCCCGGAATATGGGCTGCGGAATATTCTTGCTCTGCATCGCGCTCCTGGTTGGGGAGGAAGAATGTGGCATCGAGTATCACAACGTCAGAGGAATGGAGTTGGTTAACCAGCCATTCCGCGCTGACCAGGGGGGATTGCACATCTTTTGCCATGATTGTGGTCTCTATGGAGCTAACAGGTTAACGAGAATCTGTTCGTAAACCTCTGAGAGTTTATCGATGTCCTCGATGCGCACGTGTTCGTTGATTTTGTGAATACTGCCATTGATTGGCCCTAACTCGACCACCTGCGCCCCGGTTGGAGCAACGAAGCGTCCGTCCGACGTGCCGCCGCCGGTATCCGGCCTCGCGCGTTGCCGAAGGACGGTTTCGAGCGCCTGTTGCGTGGCTTCGATAAGTTCCGGCCGAGTCGTTAGAAAAGGCGCGCCGGACAGCCGCCAGTTCAACTCGTATCTTAAACCGTGCTTATCCAAGATGGCTTGGACGCGCTGCTTGATTTGATCTTCCGTCAATACCGTCGAAAAGCGGAAGTTGAACAAAACATCCAACCGCCCCGGAATCACGTTTTCGGCACCGGTTCCGGCCTGGATGTTGGATATCTGGAAACTGGTGGGCGGAAAGTACTCGTTACCCAGGTCCCATACTTCATTGGTTAGTTCGGATAGTGCGGGGGCGAATCGATGAATCGGATTTTCCGCCTTGTCCGGATAGGCCACATGGCCCTGCACGCCGAATACGCGCAAGATGCCGCATAGTGATCCGCGTCGACCGACGCGGATCACGTCTCCGAGACAGTCGAAGCTGGAGGGCTCGCCGATGAGGCACCAGTCGATTTGCTCATCACGATTCTGCAAGGCTTCGATGACTTTGACCACACCGTTCGTCGCCGCGCCTTCCTCGTCGCTGGTGAGAAGCAGGGCAATCGAACCTTTATGAGCGGGATGCCGGGCGACGAATCGCGCCAGTGCCGTGGTCATGGCGGCGACACCGCTTTTCATGTCCGCCGCGCCTCTTCCGTAAAGCTGGCCATCGCGGATCGTGGCTTCGAAAGGGGGTGAGTTCCAGTCGTCCAAAGGGCCGGCGGGCACGACATCGGTATGCCCCAGAAAGACGAGCAACGACGCGGACTCTCCTCGCTTTAGCCAGATGTTTTTTGTATCGGCGAAGTTGAACCATTCGGCTTTGAAGCCAAAAGGCTCCAGTTTGGCGGCGATCAAATCCATGCAGCCTGCATCGTCGGGGGTAACCGATGGGCGCCGAATCAGTTCGATAGTCAAATCCAAAGTGTCGCTCATAGTGCCTTTTCGTATTGCGCCGGCAAAAATCCGGTCAAAATCGTGTTACTTGCCATAAGCACCGGCCGTTTGATCAATGTGGGAAAACGCAGCATCAATTCCAGCGCTTTTTCGCGGGTCAACTCCATTCGATCGGCATCGCCGAGTTGACGCCAGGTGGTGCTGCGTCGGTTGAGAAGGCATTCCCAGCCGAGAGCGCGCTCGACTTCTTCAAGGACAGAACGATCCAAACCGTCGTCGCGGAAATCGTGAAAATGATAGGCTATATCGTGCAACTCAAGCCAGGCGCGCGCTTTCTTGCAGGTGTCGCAGTTTCGAATACCGTAGAGATCAAGCATGACGCGAGTTACAACTCCAGGTCTTCGATGCTGGAAATTCGAGGCTCCTTGCGGCCGTCTGATTCGATCAGATACAAGGGTTCCTTGCGGACGGCCGATGCCACGGTTTGCTTGATTTCCATCGCATCGTATAACGGTCCGGCTTCGATTCGCACCAAAGGCAGACCGGCTGCCTCGCAGATCGCTCTTAGCGGATCGGCAGGTGCAGCTTGCCGTTTCGCGGATAAAGAGTGTTCGTGGAGTTCTAAAGCGCAAGCGATGGCTAGATCGGTTTTGCTGCACAGGATGAAATCCACGCAACGATCGGTAATTTGCGCGAATCCGTTCTGTGCGCCATTCCGTGCCTCGTTCTTGCCGAGGGAAATGAGCTCAACCACGGGGATTTTGCCGAAAATCTCATAATCTTCGCCAACGGCTTGTTTTAGGGCGAAAAAGAAAATCCTCTCCTCGGGCGAAAACAGAAAATCCTGTTTACGGTAGGAGGATCTCCCTGCCTTTTCAGTAGATTTCGACAAGGTGCGGATGAGCAGAGGCAAGATAGCAAGAGCGGCGATCCCGACAAGAATCAACCAGTTCATTTATTTATCTCCAAAACGCCGGATTGCCTGAATAGCGGATCTCATCGAAAGAGCGCTATGTCCCAAGCCGCCCCAAAAAAAGAAAACGAGAAGGACAACTCGGCTTGAGTATTAATCAGGGGAGTAGTGTGGACGATCAGTATCTGATGTCCGGCCTATTATACCGGAAGCAGTTTATTGGTGTTGCGCGGCAGCGAAATGTCAATCCGGGTTGGTACGTGTTTAAGTCCCCGGATGTGGATGCCGGGTTAGGGGATTGGGCTTGCTCGATAGATCTGGATCCGGCCTGTTTTGCGGTAGAAATGAGCAGGCCGGAGTCCGGGAGAACTGAGTTATAGGGGCGGGGAAGTTGGCTACCCCGGAAAGAGAATTTTTACTCTTCGTCCACAACGAACATGTTATCGGTCCGCCCCGCGTATTTGTCGATGCTGCCGCCCTCGCCGAGCTTGATCATCAACCTGACTTCGTTCTTCGAATCTGCGGCGTGTAAAGCATCCTCGTACGTAATCTTTCCGGCCTTATACAGGTCGTATAAGGCTTGGTCGAAGGTTTGCATGCCTTGTTCGCGGGAATGCTTCATAAGCTCCTTCAGTTTATGTACCTCGCCCTTACGGATGAGATCGGAAGCCAGCGGAGTGTTGAGGAGAATTTCTACCGCCGGATAACGCCCCTTGCCGTCGGCTCGACGAATGAGCTGTTGTGCGACGATGCCCCGGAGATTCAGCGACAGGTCCATGAAGAGCTGTGGATGCATGTCCTCGGGGAAGAAATGGAGGATTCGGTCTAGCGCCTGGTTGGCGTTGTTGGCATGCAGCGTGCTGAGGCAGAGGTGGCCGGTCTCGGCGAACGTGATGGCATGCTGCATCGTTTCGCGGGTACGGATTTCCCCAATCAGAATTACGTCCGGCGCCTGTCGTAGGGTGTTTTTGAGCGCGATTTCATAGGATTCCGTGTCAATGCCGACTTCACGCTGAGTGACGATGCAGCCCGCATGCGGATGCACGTATTCCAGCGGGTCTTCGATCGTGATGATATGGCCGCTGGAATGTTCGTTTCGATGCTTGACCATGGCTGCCAGCGATGTGGATTTTCCCGTTCCGGTCGCGCCGACGAACAGGATCAAGCCGCGCTTGGTCATCGAAAGCTCATTGAGGATGGGAGGCAGGTTGAGATCTTCTACCGTCGGAATGTTCGTTTCGATGCGTCGCAGCACCATTCCGGCAGTGTCTCGCTGGATGAAGGCACTGACGCGGAAGCGCCCTAAGCCGGGCGATGAAATCGCAAAATTGCACTCTTTCGTATTCTCGAATTCGTCGCGCTGCCGTTGATTCATGACCCCGAGGACGATTTGCTGCGCCTGCTCCTTGCTTAACTTGGTGCTCGATATCGGTTGAATAGCACCATCGATCTTCATGCATGGTTCCTTATTGGTAGTGATGAAGAGATCGGACGCCTTTTTTTGTGTCATCAGCATGAGCAAGGATTCGAAATCCATGAGCCTGTTCTCCAATTTAGAATGCGGCTTTGTTCACAGCCTTGACCCGGGCAGTAGCGCGCGCCACGACTCCTTTTTCGACCAACTCCTGCAAATGCTGATCCAGCGTTTGCATGCCGTCCTTCCGTCCGGTCTGTATGGCCGAGTACATCTGAGCGACCTTGTCTTCGCGGATGAGGTTGCGAATCGCCGGCGTGCCCACCATGATCTCCCAGGCCGCCGTTCTCCCGCCTCCATTCTTTTTAAGTAGGGTTTGGGAGATAACCGCCTGGAGGGATTCGGACAGCATCGATCGGATAATGCCTTTTTCGGCGGCCGGAAAGACGTCGATAACACGGTCAATGGTTTTGGCAGCCGAGTTCGTGTGCAGGGTGCCAAAAACCAAGTGGCCGGTTTCGGCGGCGGTCAGTGCGAGACGAATGGTTTCCAGATCGCGCATTTCGCCGACGAGAATCACGTCGGGGTCTTCACGGAGGGCCGAGCGCAGGGCTTCGTTGAAACCTAGAGTATCCCGGTGAATCTCTCGTTGGTTGACCAATGATTTTTTGCTGGAGTGGACGAACTCGATGGGGTCTTCGATAGTCAGGATGTGAGAGTATTGATTCGAATTGATGTAGTCGATCATCGCGGCGAGGGTGGTTGATTTACCCGACCCGGTGGGACCGGTGACCACGATCAAGCCGCGAGGGTGCATGGTGACATCCTGGAAGAATTTGGGACAACCGAGTTCCTCCAGTGTCAGAACCTTGGATGGGATGGTTCGAAATACGGCCGCCGAGCCGCGGTCCTGGTTAAACGAGTTGACACGAAAACGCGCCACGCCGGGGAGTTCGAACGAGAAGTCGGTTTCCAGGAACTCTTCGTAATCGCGCCGCTGTTTGTCGTTCATGATGTCGTAAATCAGCGCGTGCACCTCTTTGTGGTCAAGCGCCGGCACATTGATGCGGCGTATGTCGCCGTCTACCCGGATCATCGGTGGAAGACCGGCGGACAAATGCAAATCGGATGCGTTGTTCTTGACGGAAAAGGCAAGCAGTTCGGCGATATCCATAAATTCTCTTCTCTCGTGACTCTTGTGTAAGCTGTGGTCGGTAGATACCCTTGCTTTCCGGTCAAGTATAGACAAACGTATCAGCGACATGAGGAATCAAATACAACAGCGCCTGGGCGCCGTCCGTCAGCGGATTCGATTGGCGGAGACGGCAGCCGGCCGATGCCAGGGCGCGGTCCGTCTGATTGCCGTAAGCAAGACTCAGCCGATGGAAGCGCTTGTCGCCGCTTATCGCTGCGGTCAGCGGGAGTTCGGGGAGAGTTATGTTCAAGAGGCTCTGGCTAAGCAAGAAAAGCTGGCTCATTACGATATCGGCTGGCATTTCATCGGACCTATTCAATCCAACAAGACGAAAGTGATCGCGGCCCGCTTTTCTTGGGTGCATAGCGTTGACCGATTCAAGATAGCGAAGCGCTTGAGCGATCAGCGTCCCGGAGAACTTCCACCGCTCAATATCTGTATTCAGGTCAATGTGAGCGGAGAAGCGACGAAATCGGGCGTCGCCTTGGAGGAACTCAAGGGATTGGTTGAAGCTGTCGCAGAATTGCCGAGGCTTCGCGTTCGAGGGCTTATGACCATCCCGGCCCCAACGGACGCAATCGAGTTCCAGCGCGCACCCTTTCGCAGCTTGCGAGAAGCCGCGGAATGCCTTGGCGATATCGAATTCGACACGTTGTCGATGGGGATGTCCGATGATCTCGAAGCGGCCGTAATGGAAGGTGCAACCATGGTGCGTATCGGTTCGGCGTTGTTCGGTCCTCGGCCACGCCAGAACCCGGAGGTCTTCGATATTGATGGTGCTTCAGACCGCTAGGAATCACTTTCGAAAGCCGCAAACGGTGGTCGGGACGTTTTCGGGGCTGCCTCTAAGTTAGAATACTTGCGTTGGTTGGGAGATGAGTTGAAATGAAAAAACAGGCTTTAGGATTTATTGGCGCTGGAAATATGGCGAGCAGCCTTATCGGTGGTCTCATTTCGGATGGTTATCCGGCTGAAAATATTTCCGTGTCGGACATCGACGCCTCAAAACTAAATGATTTGGCCAAACGCTTTGGCGTTCACACGTTTCAAGATAACAAGGCCGTGGTCGAACGGTCTCAAACGGTGTTGTTGGCCATTAAGCCGCAAATTCTTGAGAAGGTGGCTCGAGAGATCGCCGATGTCGTGCGGCAAGCCGAGCCCTTGGTGATCAGCATCGCCGCAGGCATTCCCGAGTCTGCTCTGGACCGTTGGCTGGGCGGCGGTGCGAGCATCGTGCGCTGCATGCCCAATACGCCGGCGCTGGTGAAAACAGGAGCTACCGCATTACATGCGAATGACAGAACGAGTCCCACCCAAAAAAGTGAAGCGGAAGCTATAGTCCGTGCTGTCGGAATCGCCGTGTGGGTAGAAAAAGAGGAACTCTTGGATGTGGTGACGGCGCTTTCCGGAAGCGGACCCGCTTATTTTTTCCTGCTCATGGAGGCGATGGAGAACGCGGCGGCCGAGATGGGACTGGACAAGGCTACGGCGCGACTCCTTACGCAACAAACGGCTCTCGGGGCGGCTCGCATTGCTATAGAATCCGAAGAAGGTCCGGCGGAACTGAGGCGGCGGGTCACTTCGCCCGGCGGCACAACCGAAAAAGCCATCGACGTATTCGAACGCGGAAGCCTTCGTAGTCTCGTGCTCGACGCGATGAAGGCGGCAGATGCGCGGGCGGCAGAATTATCCAAACAACTGGGAGGTTAACGATGTCTCCGGATTTTCTGGTGAATCCCGCTGTTTTTCTGATCGATACGGTCTTCAGCCTTTATATATTTGCGTTATTGCTACGGTTTTTGTTTCAGTGGGTCGACGCGGATTACTACAATCCGATCTCACAGTTTTTGATCAAGATCACGCACCCGCCGCTCCGCATGTTACGCCGTTTCATCCCGTCCGTCGGTCGAGTCGATACGGCTTCGCTCGTTCTGATGCTGGGACTGCAAATGCTGAGCGGTTATCTGATATTCGTGGTTCAAGGCGCTAGCATAACTTTCCCGGCATTAAGCCTATGGGCTATCGTCCAGGTGCTGGACCTGCTATTCAATGTGTATTTTTTCGCCATTATCATCCGCGCGGTCCTGAGTTGGGTTAGTGCCGGGGCCTATAACCCCGCAGTCTCCTTGCTCTACAGCATCACCGAGCCGCTGCTTCGTTTCAGTCGTCGGCTTTTGCCTCCGATGGGCGGTATCGATCTCTCGCCATTGATCCCCTTAATCGGAATACAGCTCGCAAAAATGCTCGTATTGCCGCCGCTGCAGCAACTCACAACCTTGCTGAACTGACTTGAGCGGGTGGTATGCCTGGGATGGCCAGGTGTTGGTGCTGGACATCCACGTACAGCCTCGGGCCGACAGGGACGAGATCGTGGGTTTACATGGCGACCGGCTTAAGATCCGTATCAAGGCGCCGCCTGTTGACGGCAAAGCAAACCGTCATCTCATCGAATTCCTCGCAGAAGCTTTCGGCGTCGCTAAGCGCGATGTCGTTTTACTGGCGGGTGAAACCGGCCGGGATAAGCGGTTCAAAATTTGTTCACCCAGATGCTGGCCACCGTTCTGGGCAGAACTCTCGAAAATGGAATGAATTCCGAATTGGTCTAAACTTCTTCCAGACTGCTCCCAGAGTTGTACTTTATTCCACTAGACGGTCGGATCGAGAGTCGGAGATGAGCATCATTCATTTAGAAGACAAGCTGCGAGGCTACGGCCAATGGCGTGAGCAACTGAGTCAGGCGGTTGAGCGATATCGTTCCTGGCTGGATCAGTATGAATTAAACAGCGATGCTGTAAATGAAACCGTTCTGAGCATGCTCGACAGCTTGCGCACGGACCGCATCGTGCTCGCGTTCGCGGCTGAATTTTCACGAGGCAAGACGGAACTCATTAACGCCTTGTTTTTTTCGGATACTGGCGTCCGGCTTTTGCCATCGTCCCCGGGAAGGACCACCATGTGTCCGACCGAGATCTTCTACGATCACGAGGGCGGCGCGTATATTCGGCTTTTGGCAATCGAAAGCCGCCTGAATCAGACATCGCTAAGCGAATACAAGCGATACCCCCAGAGCTGGATGCAGATCGAATTGGATTGTTCCTCGCCGGTGCAGATGCAGGAGGCATTTCAAGAATTGGCCGCGACGAAGCGCGTGCCGCTGGAAGAAGCAAAAAAACTCGGACTGTACAGCGAAGATTTGCATCCTGGCCAAATCGTGGCGCCCGAGACTGTGGAAATTCCGTGCTGGCGCCATGCGTTGATCAGCTTTCCGCATTATCTCTTGAAAGAAGGGCTTACTATTCTCGACACCCCCGGTCTTAACGCGCTCGGCGCCGAGCCGGAACTGACCTTACACATGCTGCCAAGCGCGCAAGCGGTGATCTTTGTGCTTGCTGCGGATACCGGAGTTACCAAAAGCGATCTCGATATGTGGTGCAACCATGTTCGCGGCTCCCGTCACGGACAGCAAAACAGCGGCCTAGCCGTGGTAATGAACAAGATCGATTCCATGTGGGGGGACTTGCACGGAGATGATGTCATCGAAAAGTCGATTCGCTCGCAAATCGATTCGGTCGCTAGAACTTTGGAAGTCGATGAGCGTTCGATTTTTCCGCTTACCGCCAAGCAAGCCTTACTTGCCAAAGTGAAGGGCGACCAAGATCTCTTAGAAAAAAGCCGGCTCCAGGTTTTCGAGAGTTTCTTGGCCGAGAAGGTCGTGAAGGAGAGACAGAGTCTTCTTATGACATCGGTCGCCGAGAGAATCGGCCATTTGGTGAACGAATCGACCGGCGTGCTTCAGGCCCATATGATCGATGCCGAGCGGCAGATAAACGATCTTCGTAATGTGGATGTCAACAATCAGGGCAAGATCAAGCAGTTGATGGTGGAGACTCGGGACCAGCAAAGCGCTTATTTGGCCAGCGTAAACCAATTTCAGGCGAGCCGCCGGGTGTTTGCGGTGCAGGCCAAAGTGCTGGTCGATTCCCTGGCGCCGGAAAGCATCGAGGAAATCGTCAAGCGTACCCGTCGCGAAATGGCCGGAAGTATGACGACGATTGGGATGAAGTCGGTTATGGCCGGAGTGCTTGAAGAATTGCGTGGAGTGCTTGTTAAAGCAATATCGGTTTGTGAGGAAACGCGGAAGCTGGTTAAGGGAGTGTACGGAAAGTTCCAGGAGGAACACGGCTTTGCTGATCTCAAGGCTCCGCCGCTTTCACTCAAAAAATATCAAGCCGAGCTAGAGCAGGTGTTCAAGGACGGGGAAGCCTTTAGAGACAGCGCTTCATCAACCTTGATGGAACAGAGCACGGTTGTGGTGAAGCTTTACACGACCATCATTGCGCGCGCCCGAGATCTTTTTCTGCACGCACATAAGGACGTGGTGGGTTGGTCCGGTATGGCGCTTACGCCACTTATTCATCAAATCCGGGATCACAAGCGCATGATCGAAAGTCGACTGGAGGTATTGCGCAAGATCAATGAATCCAGTCAGTCATTGGATCAGGAGATCGCGGCGCTGGCTCAGACGCTCAACCCTCTGCGTCAACAATACGATGAGCTCATGGCCATACGGAAGGCGATGCAGCTGGATGAGGTTCAACCTGAGGACGATGCGGCAGAGGCGGAAGCTTACCGGCCTTCGCAGGCGATGGCCGGTTGATGTTCGGCGCTTATTTCCGGATGAAAATCAAATCCCATACGCCGTGTCCAAGCTTTTGTCCGCGGCATTCGAACTTGGTCAAAGCCCTGTGCGCCGGGCGAGGTGAAAACTTGGTCTCGCCTGCGGTGTTTTCGAGCTGATCGCAGCGTTCAAGCACATCCAGCATCTGTTGAGCATAATCCTCCCAATCCGTGGCAGCGTGAAAAAATCCGCCGCTCTTCAACTTCCGCGTTATAAGGCTGATAAATTCCGGATTGACCAATCGACGCTTATGATGGCGTTTTTTGGGCCACGGGTCCGGGAAAAATAAGTTCACTCCCGAAAGGCTTCCGTCGGCTATCTGATTTGTCAGCACTTCGACAGCGTCGGCGCAAAAAATCCGAATGTTGCTTAGCTCGCGCGCTTGAAGACGCAATAACAGTTGGCCTACGCCAGGTCGGTGGACCTCAATGCCCAAAAAGTTGGTCTGTGGCTGATTGCCGGCTAACTGCGCCAGAGTTTCACCGTTACCGAAGCCAATCTCGACGACCAAAGGCGCGCTCCGACCGAAAATAGCCTCATAATCGGGAAAGGTATCGGCGGCGTCTAAACCATAGATCGGCCAAAGAGAGTCCATGGCTTTCCTCTGCGCCACGGTGAACCGGCCTTGACGGAGAGTAAAGCTACGGATGGAACGGTAGCGTGAGCTGTTGTTTTCGAGCGAAATGTTTGTACTGGATTTAGTGGACGAATTTAGGCTGTCGTTCATGGGCAGGATGACTGATTTCGAATTTATTTCAAGCGCAGAATGGCGGCTATTTTAGCGGAATCGGGGCCGGCTAGGGATTGGTTCCGCGCATATCAACGCCGCAATGAAGGGCGTGAATTGGAAAAGACTTAAAAGCCGGGGCCGGCTTCGATCATCGGGATGATAACTGAATCAAAGAGAGGATGGGCGGACTGCTTAGAATTGTTTTGGCGCATTTGGGCTCAAATGCACTCGCTGGAATCCCTGAGAATTTAGACGGATTAACGGTTGCTAGCTTAGCAGGGACGGCTTTCTTGCAATCCTGTTTACGTTATCCACACTTGCCGAATCAAAAACCACGATGGATTTTCTGATCTTAATCGATCTTTATCGGTCGACATTTGTGCGGAATCTTCAAGATCGCTTCCAATCCATGTTGATCGATCTGAATTTCGCGACGACAGCCCAAGATGCCGAGGGCTTTGATTCGGCGTTACGCGACCATCTTTCCGATGTTTGCTCCGACATCTGCCTTGACCGGAAAGCTCTTTCGGAAAGTTTTGCGCGCGAGTTGTTAGGTTCTTTTGTGCGCTTTTTGGAGCAAACCGGTGTCAGCGAACCGGATGCTAACGGTGATGCCGATGAGTGCGCAGCATGGCAGACGGATAAAACAGCCGGTTATGAGCGGACTTTCTCAGTCGACGAAAATCTGGCCCGTGCGGTTCGCGAGGTCGAGTTTCAGCACCGCCAAAGCATCCGTTGTGTCAATGAAGTTTACAGCACGCTTGTTGGCAGAGCGCCCGAGGCGTTACCCGACACTCCCTGGCGTCCCGCCGCAGTGTTGGGTGCATTCTCCGCGGTTCTGGATCAAATCGAGGTTCCAATCCACCAGAAAGTGCGCTTGGTTTTGCGCGGAAAGTTTATCAGAGATGTTCTACGGCACCTTGATGAAGCATGTCTCGCGTTTCGGAATGGTTTGAATGACCGCTTGGTTCTAGGCGACACTCGCGGCGAGTTGTCCGCCGGCGCAACGGGCCTAACGCCGCAGTTTCTCGGCGAAATAGCGCCTGGGCGAAAGAGGGTTACGGATGCGAGCGATTATGGTTCTGGGGAGATAGGTCCCAAGAAGGGTGCTGAGATCGAGGACAAGCCGGAAAAAGCCACCGAACCGGACGCCTTTCACAGGAACAGACCGAGAAGGCGATGGCAAGGCCGATATGCTCATGTACTCGCTTTCTCGCTGCTAACGATGCTACTTGCGGCTGTGGCTTGGCAGTTAGGCACACGGCTTGCCGAGCATCGGCATGGAAGCGTCGCGCAAAACGAAAACCATCAGCGGAATGAAGCGCCAAGCTTGGGAAAAGAGCTTACGCCTCCAGAGAGCGCATCGCCTGGAGTTGCTGTGGAGGAATCCGTGCCGCCGCCAAATTTTTCTGACCAGCGCGCGAAACGCGAAGTCATACGTGCGGTTGAACTGATTGACTATAACTGGACTTTGGAGCCCGTCGAAAAGGCGATGCTGTTTAACTTTTCGATCAGGAATGCCAGCGAACGTCGAATCAGCGGAGTCGAGGTGATTTGTCTTCAGTATTCCGAAAATCTGGAGCTTTTGGAGACATTGAAGACGGTGTTGCCGGGAACGATCGAACCGAATACCAGTAAGGATTTTACGAATATCCCGGCGGGATTTGCGAACGAATCGGTCGATCGGGTCAGCTGTATCATCCCAGACTTAAACCTTGAATAAGTGCTTATCTCCGAAAGCCGATTGAAAGCAGCCTCAGTCGTATTCACACGCAGTCTACCAAACCGCTCATCTCGGGGCGATAAAGCGGTCTGGGATGGACGCTTGAAATGTAGCAATGGTTGATCGCCACGCCGCTTTGCACATCTAGCGCTAATTCCAACGCTCTGTCATGAAGGACGGCTGCGGATAACGTGCGGCTGTCGATGAGAAGCCCTCAGTGAGCGCTAGGGGAGGCATGCTGCCATTGGGGCGGAGGTGTTTGAATTCCCCCGCCGAGGGCGGCCGGATCCGCTGCCGCCGCTCGCAAGCATCCGGCGCCTGCTCGCATTTTTCCCAATGAGCGGACAAGAAAGCTTTTTGTTTAAGGCGTCGTATTGCTTTCTGGCGGCGAGGACGGGGAGGCGGGCATCGTTTCCGTTTGTTTCGGTTCAGGCGGATTCGAATCTGGGACCGGAGTCGGGGCGGTTAACTCCTTCGGCGGCATACTTGGTTGTTGATCGGATTGCTCGCATCCTATCAGCAACAAGGGTAGAGCCAAGAAAATGGGGTGCGCTTTGCTAAGTAACTGCTGTGCTTTCATAAGTGTCTCCCAAACTTATTGAGGGTGGAGAATTTAGGCCGCTCGGCTTGGCCTGATACGATAATCAGCAAACCCTATGCCAGGTCCGACGAGGACGGCACAATCGATATGGATAAGAAATCCATAAACGCTAGATGGGGGTGCGAGGCCTGAATTACCGCGGCGTTGATCGAAAAGAGCTGCCGCTGATCACCGGAGATTTTGTCAAGGCGGCGATGATGGACGTAGGCGCCTTGTTCGTGGAAATGATGCCACTGCACGACGTCCGCAGCTGGGGCCGGTTTCACCGCGAACCGCCAACAGGCGATCGAGGGGGGCGGCCAAGGGAACTCCATAGGCGACGGGTGAAACCGGTCGCCCCCATGCCGATTGCGTTGCCATGCTTTTGGGATCTCCCGGTCCCCAACGGCAGCGGAGAATTGGCAACGGGTATTCCCTCTGCGCGGCGCAGGGCAGATTTTCTGCGTTCGACCGGTCCCAACCGGACCGAGAGGCGGACGTGGCTCCGCAGTGTTCGACGCCCGGTACGGGAGGCTTTATGGGGCGGGTGACCCTCGTTCCCGACGGCTTTTTTACAACCTCTCGGCCTTTCGAAGGCTCTTCGACGCGCCCCGTCATCGTCCCCCCGCCAGGGACTCGCGTTGAATTTCCTATCCATCCACAACCGCTCTGTGACTGTGCTCGTTTGGCGACAGTTTCCGTGAAGAATCTTCGAACCTCGCCATGTTCTTTCCGATAATCATCAAGTTATTGCATTGGCTCAGGTCTTGCTTAGAGCTGTCGCTGTGGTTCCGACCATACTTCCACTAACCATTAAGGAGTGTATCCATGGCTACAAAATCCACATTGAGCCTTCTGGCCGCTGTTGCCTCGCTATCCTTCGGTACGGCCTACGCCGTCGGCGACCAGGGCGATCCGGCTGCGCCCGACGCCACCACTCCCCCGTCCGCCGAACAGTCAACTCAGAGATCGCTGACCAAGAAAGACGCCCTGGCCAACGGTGTCACGGAGGCGATATTTAACCCAGATTATCCATTAGCCCGGAGGAACCTGGGAGGCCCCTGACGAATCGGCGGTTTGGGGCGGCCGGGGAAGCCGTGGTCTAATGGACACCATTAGAAATCCTATTCTCGATTCAACAGGTTAAGGTGTACAAAT
>NZ_DASPLO010000038.1:0-35499 GCF_035627495.1 Methylocaldum sp. | reverse complement strand
AGCGGCACTGGCGAAAACTCAATGGCATTCCCCGCTTGGCTCAGGTTATCGAGGGAGTCGTGTTCAAGGACGGAGTTCGGGAAGACGCCGAGAAAATCGCCGCCTGAGTCCGCCCCGTACACAAAATTTGACCATTACTCTCGGAATGTATATGACCGATCTTAATAAGAACAGTGCCTTGAATTTTATTGCCTTGTCACAGGAAGGTTCTTATTTGAGTATTGAGGATCCTAAAACCCGTGATAGAGCTTTTGTTGGAACATATGAAAACAATCAAGGGTTTGGGATTTCGCTGTTCGACGAGCGCGACATTCAGCGCACATCAATGGGGTTTGATAGGACTTCTTCGATAGTTAGTATTTGGGACCGGTTTGGAAATGCTTCTGGTTTAATTCGATCGGACGAAGCCTTTGGTTTATACATGGGTGACAAACTCGGCAGAAATCCAATAGTTCTAACTATAGGGCCCGATGGTAAGCCAGCATTTCAGGTAACCAGTAAAACCAGCGTACAATTTGGATCACAAGCGACATCAAATTAGTTTGGAGCTTATGTGCGCGTTTAAATTGTTCGTTGATGAAGCAATAACAGCGTCAGCCTCTCTCGCCCTGATCTGCTCAACTTCTTAGAGCTCCCGCAGCTCCTTCACACGGGGCGACAACACCTCAGTATCCAAGCCGGTCATGCTGACCGTGTCAGCATGCACCTCTAGGCTACTAACACTGTCCCACAGCACAAGTCATGGAAGCCTGCCTCCGGCTCGTTGCTGGTCATGTGCCGATTGGGGTTAGGCTTTACGGCGCAATCTAATGCTTAGCTGCTCCCGTTCTTCCAGCCACTTGTCCACGGTAACTTTCCTCCAAGCATGTCTCTTTCCCAGCTTGAAAGACGGTGGGATGTGCTCGCTTTTCCGATGAAGGGCCGACCTTATTCCAGCTTCGGTCAGGCCCAACAGATTGGACAGGTCATTGATATACAGGACTTCTTTTGCCATGACTACCTCCCATGCTGCTCGTGTAACTTTCGTCCAGTGGGGCAGGCGGTTCGATAGAATACGGACGATCCACCTTCAGCGATCCCTGCGGTATTCTGCACGAGTTTGCTAACAGCGCCATAGTGACACTCGATGGCGCCGAATCTGCGCCAGCAGGACCGTGATACTTCTCACGCCGTCAGTGCCGCTGACGCTGTGAACGGCGCCTAATGCTGGCCCGTTAATTTTTCTCTCGTAGTGTCCTTGATGGGCTCGCCCCTCGAGAGGTCTAAACGAAATCCTGGGCTGCTCGGACTTCTTTCGCCCCCTTATTCAAATTGATCAGCGTCAGCTCCGGCGCCCGATCCCGTTCACACAGCTTCTCGACCGCGTCGATCAAATTCCTAATCTCCGCCGTCGAATAGTGGGTCGTGATCCGCCCCGAGACATGACCTAAGAGATCCTGCCGGTCCTCGAGGCTCACCTCGGTCGACCGGAGCCGCCGGCCGAAGGTGTGGCGAAGGTCGTGGACTCTCACTTGCTCGAGCCCAGCTTCCTTCCTAGCTGTCCGCCAAGCCCGGTTGTTCATCCGGTCCAAGGGCTTTCCCTTATAAGGAAAGACCCATTCGGGATGGAGCCCGCGCTGGCCTTCGATCACCGACTTTGCCACCTTGTTTAAGGGCACGATCCGCTCCACCGTCTTGCCTTCTTGCCCTTTGACGATCCATTCGGGCAAGATGAAGACCGAGGTGCCGAGGGCTGGGAGCTTCTCCTCCCAGTCCCAGCGGAGCTGACAGATCTCCTGCTCCCGGCACCCGGTGTTCACGGCGAAAAGTGCCATATTCCCCAGATACTCCGGCAGCAGCTTGAAGAGTCTTCCTTGCTCCTCCCAGGACAAGGGATAGGGCTTCCGCTTTGGCCCCTTGACCGGAAGGATCATTGGCACCGACTCTAACCAGGTTTGACCGAAACCATCGCGCCAAAGCCGGGCCGCCAGATTCAGAATGTTCCTGACCACAGCGAGGTCGCGGTTGATCGTTCCAGCTGATTTTCCCGCAGCCCTCCTGTCTTTAATGAAAGGCTCCAGTGTTCCCATGTGAACCTGGTCGATTGGTAACCTGCCGATGTAAGGGTCTAGTAGCGCCAGCGAAGCCGCGTCCCGGCTTAGAGACTTCTTCTCCGCTTCATTCAAGTACTTGATGGCAGCCTCTCGGAACGTCCGGACCGGCCGCACACCGTGAATTACTTGGCGTTCGATCTCTGCGAGCCGCCGCGCGAGGTACGCTTCCGCCCTTTCAATCTCGCGTTCGCCAGTGCTTTCTCGAAGTCTTCCAACTCCTTTGATGACTTTTTGAATGTGCCAGACGTTGCCCCTGAGGATGAAGCCTGGGACGGGTTTCTTTGGCATTTTTCGTCTCCTTCTTCAATTGCAGGAGGCCGACCGTTGCGCTCCTTAAATTTATCGGCGAACCGGTCAAGCTCAATAAGATCGAACCTCACTCCGATCTGGCCTACACGTATCTCAGTCAAATAAGGCCTGACTTCCTCGTTGAAGAAGGTTTTATTGACGGCAAGGTAATGACACGCTTGTGCGATTCGGAGGAATCGCGGCGGGAAGGATAAGTCTGACATGCTCGCGGTCCTCGTCTCACAAGTAGTTGGAATCAGCCGGTAACAAACGATAAACAGCGTCAGTGACACTGTAGATCATACCCGTCTTGGAATAATTTGCGATCGCGCTTCAGAGTTTCACGACACAGGGCGCCCTTGTACTGAAACGCGATCCGGATCAAAGATTCCCGTGATTCAACTCTATGATTGCTACCGGAGAGGTGTGGGATGCGAAGTGGACCAAGACCAGGCTAATCTTTTTGATGGCAAAGCGGATGACCGAAAATCAGGAAGACATCGATGATGTGGACGAAAATACAGAAGAACAGACAGGAGATACCCCAATGAACAATATCGTTCAGTTTCCGAATAAGTCCAACGAACCGCCGGACGAAAAGCTGATAGCCCTCACCCTCGACGAAGCCTTCCGCGGCGCCATCGTGGCATGGATCCACCTTCACGATACCGAGCTGGCGGATAAGCTGTTTGACGCCGTCGTCGAGGGTTACAACAACAGCACCTACGTGATCCAAGTCCCTGAAAAATACTGGACGCCGGTACAAGAGGAGATTTACGGTACCGTCAACCGAATCAAGGACGAAGCAAAAGCTCAGTTACAAAAGTCAGACGATTGATACCCTCAACTTCGGCTTTCTTTCCTTGTACTTCTCCGGATCTCGAATCCTTTCAGCAAGCTCCTCGGGGTCCATAAGAGCTGCCCGTCTCTGAATCTCTTGCTCGAGGGTAAGGCCTTTCTTTGCGGCCGATTCATACAGCGCCTGCGACGAAGCCCCGAACACTTCAAACCACTGTGGCCGAGTCAACGAATAGCCTCCAGCGGTTATTTTGCCGGGTTCTTTTCTCACTCGGGTGGGTAGGTCCTCCCACGCTACTCCTTTTTCAAGAAGATCGAAGGCTTCCTTATACAGCGCATCCAGATCTTCCCGGGAATGAACGGTGCCAATGACTTTCGCCTTCCCACCCCGTTCCTTACGGATACGGGCGATGTAGGTTACGGTGTCTAGGGTTTTAAGAGTGCGGCAGAGAGTGTCTTTTACTGGTTTCATGGAGGATATGATAGGCGCTGAACATACTTATATCAAGCTCCGGTTTTGGAAGGTCAAAAATCCGTGGAGAGGGGTTATGTTCAGGCCCATTCCTGATCTTGAGAAAAGTATGGCCGGGGGTATCATTTGCACCATGCCGCGGCGCTCAGCACAGAGCCCATGGCAAAGGCCGAGTCTTGCCCCTTGGTTTTGGCAAGCTCACTGACATTGTTTATTCGGAGCAAATGACCATGACACTGACTATCAGACAAGCAGACAAACTCATAACTGGTATCAAGTCGCGCCTAGCTGGCACAACTGAAGCCGTTGACACTGTGGCCCTTGGCATTATCCAGAACCCTTCGGACCTAGCCGGCAAAGCACCCGCACTGTTAAACGCCATAGCGGGAACCAAATGGGAGAAACCAGTAGTGGCCTTCTTCGCTGACTACCTGATCAACTCCATATTTAAAAGGAACGATCAATACGAGTTGGGCAAGAAGCGGAAAGACGTAACTCTAAAGGAGTTGGGCGCCGATCCCGTTAGGCCGTCGGTTTATGTCTCGGAAGAGCAAGCCGAAAAGCGAGCGGCAACGGCAGCCAAGGCGCAAAAGGCACGAGAAGCCAAGGCAGAAGCCGCGAAGACAGCGGAAGCCGAACAAGCAAAGGAAATCAAGGAACTTAGGGGTCAAGCTATCGATTGGCAGTTACGCGCCGAACTGCTACAGGAAGAAGTCACCCGACTTAAACAAAGTGTGTCTGATTTAGAAACCCAGTTAACCGAAGCTCAAGAGCTTCTGAAGATCGCGGCATAACTGCCAAGGGGGCCGGGCCAATCCGGTTCCCTTTCCCTTGCGCCCAATCGGACGTAACGGAAAGGGAGACCAAATAAGGGAGAGGGATTATAGCTAGGGTATTGACTCCCTGGCGGCAAGGTTGCTGTATCTAATCGCTAGGCGTAACGCTGGGCGGTACAAGATAAGGCAGGCGCACACCATACGGGTAGGTTGTGCGTTGCATTCGCGAGCGTAAACCCCGGCAAAAGTTACCTACGCAACTGTAAAGCAAAGCGGTTGCGGTCACTGTAGCGCCAAGCTTCGGTCTAGCGGCAAAGCGCACAAACAAGCGGGTAAGCCTTAACGCTCAAAGGTAACGACAGCGACATTGCCACAAACAGCGTCAATGTCAGTGTCGTTTCTGGTTCGCACCCGAACAAGCAATACGCCGGATTGACTAGCAAACTCTCCCGGCGGAAAGGATAACGTGCAGCAAGATACACTTGCTCCCGTATAGGTGCGATGTTTGTCCCTTTCCGGCTTTCCCACGAAGTCCCGTCACGAACAGACGGGATTGTCCAAGGATGGCGGCCGGAATCGTGGACAAACACAGCGTCACTGCCCACCACAGCGTCAACCGCGCTGTCAGTGCCCCTGTGTTTGTCCATGAGAAACCCCCAACTTGGCCGCCTTCGGGCGGTCTACTTTATTCCGCCCACAGCGTCACTGACGCTGTCCCTATCTACCCTTTGGAGTACCTGAAAATGAAAACCATTATCAGCCTTCTTGTCATCACCCTATTAGCCACTCTGACTAACAACATAATCCGCAGTGTCTCGCACGCTAAGGACACCCGTTTGTCCGCGATCGAGTAGGCTGTAAATGACGCTGTGAACTGACAGCGTCAGTGTATCACTTCTGATACAGGCAGACAATGCAGGGAGGGAGCACTCCACAGCGTCAGCCACCTTGACGCTGTCCTAACACCCCAACTTGGCCCCTTCGCGGGGCCTACTTTCTTCCGTCCAAGCGTCAGCCCCTCTGACGCTGTTAATCATCTCCGCGGCCGACCTATCCTCGGCCTTCTTTTTCGAATCAGGCAGAGACGAAGGCATTCCGGTCGGCGCCGTTGCAGCACGACGGCGAAGGATTATCCGGCGTAACAGGCCTGCCCTCGGCCTTTGGGCTCCAAGTCCAGTTGGAGTTTGCCGAATAGATTGGACAACTTTACCTCCAGATCAAACATTAATCAGCTACTGACAACGTCAGAGCCCTCCACTCTGACGCTGTCGAATGTGTAGCAAGCCGGCCTAGCGTCGGCTTTTTGTTGCCCATTCGACAGTATCAGCAGCTCTACGGATGTGCTCGTAGGGCATACCGCTGCCGTGTCTTTTTCGGTTTGGGGCACGTAAAACTGCAAACCGCGAACACATGTGTTTGACGGCGCCAGCCGTTGTCGGACCTTAGGGATGCTCATTCTTAAGGATGCCAATCACAGCGTCAGCCATATGAAGGCTGACGCTGTACTCCACCGCCGGTCAGCACGCCGGCTTTTTTATGCCCACCCCTTTGGAGATGTGTCATGTCGAGAATTTAAATCGAGAGGGGAAACCTATGAATGCCTTTAACGCTTTGTTGCCTTTCTGTCGGATCGACCGCTTCAAGAAAGGTGAAGTGGTTTTTACGCCGGATAATCCGCGGGTGGGAATGATTGTGGATGGCGCTGTCGCTGTTGATTACCTCGCGAGTCGGGAGTCGCTAAGCCTAACTCATCGTGGGACGGGACGAGTTGTCGGCGCCGAAAATGTAATCCTTGGAAGTTGCCCATTTACGGCGATAGCGACAAGCCCGGTCACCTTGGCTTGGCTTGCGCCGGAGAAGGCCCGAGGGGTGCTGGAGCGGCTGCCCCACGATCAGCGGGAAGTGGTACTTGCTGAGCTACGGGAGGCGGTTTCGGATCTGCAAAAAGAATTGCTTGAGCGGATCGTCCTGCGCGAACTGAGTGCCCGAGAGCGAATATTGCGGACGCTGCGGAAGCTGATAGCCGAAGAAGGGCGGGCGATTCGGATAACTTGCACAAGGCTTGGGCGGCTGTGCGGAGTGTCGAGGGAAACGACCAACCACATTCTGAACACCCTAATCGAGGCGGGATGCGTTGAGCGGCAAGGACAGACGCTGATCCTACGGGCAATCTGAACATCGCCGCCCCTTTGGAACGCCGTAACGGGCGGGCCTTCGACTTCTTGAAAAGCAGCCGTTCGAATCGAACCTATGCTTGTCTGGTTTCGCCACACTAAGCGCTTGGCCGATATCGCCCATTATCTTCACCTCGCTGAATAGACCATGCAGGCCTGACTCACACCAGCCGACTTCTACGAAAGTCGGAGCGGTTCAGGTGCAACCGGAAAGCTTACCGAGACGGTTTTCTATACACCCGTTGAGCTTGTCGGCTGTACAGAAAACCACGTCGTACATTCCAAAACAACTCTTAGAAAGCCTTGAAACCGCTGCTTAAGGCCAACGCGTGGCATTCCGCCGAGGTGACCTGTTCTTGGTCCACGAAGCGCGATGAACTCCGGAGCGCCGGAAGAAGCTGCTCATCGGCATAGGCACATCCCGTCGCAGTAATGGCCTTCTGCCCTTGCTTGTCCGCCGCCTCAGACGAGTGCCCCCGCCCGTCCGACAAGGCCGCGAGCATCGGTGCATATCCTGGCTCGAAGGCCGTTAGCCCCGGAAAGCTCGTCCGCATCGCCGCCAGGATGCGCATCCCGGCCCAGTCCAGATCGCCCCAGAAGTACGCCGGCTTGGTTACCTTGCCGAACAGCCACGCCTCGAAGCCATCCCTAAGGTCCTGGCTGATGCCGCCGCGGGCGGAGTAGAAGAGCGAGCAACCGTCCGGCGTGCGAAGCCGCTGCGCGCTGCCCTTGAACCCGGAGGCGTACACCAGCGCCAGCCCCTCGAAGGCAGGGCTCTTGGAGCGCGTGGCTCGCTCGAAGCTCATCAAGTTCTCGATGAACAGCACCCCACGGTAGCCGGTGGGAGGCAGGAACACCTGTAGCTGGATAGGCGACTCGGGGAACGGGCACTCGTCGGCGCCGAGCAGTGCCGCGACTAGGCCCTGCCGCTTGTCGAGCACCTTCGACATGCCCCAGAACAGCTGGGAGGACACCTCCCGAAGCAACATGGGCTTGTCAGCAAGGGCAGACAGCTCGTTCAAGCGCTCGACCACCTCCGCCATCGACCGATCGGGCATGTCGATGCAGAACTCGGATACCACGGCCTTGATGTCATCGCTGGCCTGAAGCCCCGCATACACTGCGTCACGCCAACGCTCGGCAGCCGACTTGACCCGCTCCGTGCGGCTGACTACCGTCCTCACCGCAGCTTCGTCGGATACCATTACTCGAGGTAAGCTGGCGTAGCCAGAGCGGGAGCGCACGGCAACCTCCGGCTTAACTGCCAGCCAGCCCCAGCGAGCCATTTCGGTGACGTGCTGCCAAAGTCCTTCTTTTTCGGACTCCCGGTGCGCCTTGTAAAGCGCGGGCCAGGTCCGCTCGCCTAGCGCGACGGACTGCGCCTTGGAGCTGCCCCGCCGCTCAGCCGCATCCAGCCGGTCCACGAGCATGTTCAGCAGCTCGCGAACTGGGCCGGATTGAAGCCAAAGCGGCTGTCCCGTCACTTAGGAGCCTCCACCGCCTCCGGAGGTTCGGCTGCATCGAAAGCGAGCTTAGCTTGCTCACGCACGTCCTGACGCTGCTTTTCCCAGAGCTCGCGCATGCGGCCCTTCTTGAAGATGCGTTCATCGCACTCCGAGACGAAGTCGAGCTCTCCGTTGTTGGGCGTATGCATCCGACTGAAACTGTACTCCCGGTCGAACTCGGGGCGCAGCGCGCCGGCATGTTTCGTCGGCATGGCGCTGATGAGCTGCAAGCCCATGCTGTCGCGGAGGTACTTCAGCACAGCACGAGCACGCGGCTCGTCCATCCTGGAGAACGACTCGTCACTCACCAACAACTTCAGACTTGCGCCCTTCTCGAAGAGCCTCAGGCGGTTGGTCACCACTGCGGCACGGACGATGTAGGCCGGGGTCTCTAACTGCCCGCCGGAACCGGTGCCCCAAGTGGACAGCGCAATACGGCCACCACTGTCAGAGTCGTTCCAGATTTCGTAGCGACGGTAGTTTCGGTAGTCGGCAATGCGCAGCAGCTCGCGCCCTGCACGCTCCTGGTCCTGGTCAAGGAGCAGCTTGACCAGCCGGTCGCGCACCTCGATGTGCTTGGGCGACAGCTCGGTCTCGCCAAACAGGTCAACGGTCTCGGGCGAATCGGCCAGCTCGGCGACAGCCGAAAAGAACCCGTAGTACTCCTGGAATTCGGGCTCCCACTTCGACCAGTCGATGCTGAAGCGGTCGGTGCCAAACTTGAGTTTCTCCAGCTCGATGTTCAGCTGGCGCAGCATTCGAACGCCCTCGTCCACCTTGCTCTTGATTTCGACGCAGAACTGCTTGGTGAACACGTCGTGGAAGGACCGCTCGGCCTCTTCCACCTTGGCGCGGTTGTTGTATAGGCCGATGTTCTCCAGCTCGTTGTGGAGGTTGCTGACGGTTCGGCCCAGGACCACCAGGGGGCCGTAGTAGGGTTCGAAGGACGTGGCGTCCGTCAGGTGCGGCAGCGCGGACTGAAAGCGCTCGTCCTGCCGCACGCTGGCGTTGTACTCAGCCAGCATCTCGCGCACGTCGCCCAAGAGCTTCTCGGGCTGCGCACGCAAATGGTTCAACCGCGCCTGGACGGCAGGCACTTCGTACGTCCGCGACGCCAGCAGATCGTCTACCTCTTGCGCCATGACGGTGTACGTCTTCTCCGGGTTGGCCTCGCACAGGTGCTTCAGGCGAAGAATCTGGTTTTCGCGCTCCTGGAAGCGCGCATCCCGGCCGGCGTTGATGCACTCGATGACCTTCTTAGCCTCGATGATGCGTTGCTCAGCCAGGTCAACGGCCTTGTTCGCTGCCCGAATCTCCTCGTCATGGGCCTTGATGAGGCCTTCCAGGCGCGCCAGTTCGGCGCGCAGCTGCTCGACCTCCGTCAGGTCAAGCTGCGACAGCGAACGACGCGTGGCATCCAGGTCGCCGGCGAACTGCGCCAGCGGCTTGGCATCGAAGGTCGGTTCCTTCAGATTGGTCAGCATGCGGCGGAAGTCCGCGAGCGAACCCTGCAGGCGCTCCAGGTTCTGGATGTCGCGGTCCGCAGCCTCGAGCATCTCGGTCGTATCCCGCAGCGCCCGCTCCCTGGCCTTGCGACCGAGGACGAAATCCTTGCGCTCGCAGATGAACATCGTCATCGCGCCGCTGCCCTTGCCGTCCTTGGTCAGGCCACGCGGGGTGAACCGCAACTCGTTGGAGTCAGCCACTTTCTCGACCGTACCGAACTGCTCGATGAGGTAGGCCTTGGCGATGGGGTGGTCGGTGCGCAGCTCGTGGATGATGGAGTTGCCCGGTACGCGGGACGGGTCGGCTCGGTCCAGGCAACGCTTGCCCTGCACGACCTTCGAGCGGGAGCCCCAGGACTTCAGGAAGTCAATCGTGGGCGCCTCCCACTCGGGCCTGACGATGAGGTTGAAGCGCGCGCCGTCCAGGTAGCCCTCGATGGCGGCCTGCCACTCGTCGGAAGCTGGCTCCACGAGGTCGCAAAGCACCTGGACACCGGCCTCCGGCAGGCGCTCACGGATGCGCTCCAGCGCCAGCACCGTGTCGCGGTTGTAGTTGCCGGCGCCGGCGACCAGCCGCTCCTTCCGCTCAGCCAGCTCCTTTCGATCCTTCCGAGCTGCCTCAATGCGCTGACCCAGCGACGTAGCTTCGGCGGCGATTGCCATCAGGACGCTGTCGTCGGCCCCGACCAACGCGGCGTGAAGCTGGCCCAGCCCGGTCTCGATGCCGTCGAAGGCCGGCGCCAGCTGGAACAGCTTCTCCACCGACAACACGTCGTTCCGGTTGGCTTCCTCCACCGAGTCGAGCAGCCCCGCCAGGCGGTCCACGTTTGTCGAGGTGATAGCCTTGGCAACTGCCTCCACCGACGTCCGCAGCTTCGGGAACTGCTCGGGCACCGGCCGCTTGGCGATGATGTCGGCGACGTTCTTGATGTGCGCCGCAGCGTGCAGGCTGGCGTGAAGCTCGCTGAGCTTGCCCCGAGCGCCGGACGTCGCGCGCTCCAGCCGTTCGTCCAGCGTCTTCTTCTCGGTATGGGCCGGGATGCCGCTGAGCTTGGCCGCGATTTCGATGCGACTGCCGTCGACGCTCTTCTTCAGCTGCGCCTCGGTCTTGGCCTTGAGCTCATAGCGCTCGGCCAGGGAAGTGTCGTCCTTAATCTTCTTGCGCTCCTGGGCGATGCGCTCGTCGTCGGCCGTCAGCTGCATCTTGGCCAGCAATAGGTCGTACTGCACCTGCTCTTCGAATGTCGAGGCAGTCTTGCCGATGACCTCCTTCAGCTCCCGCAGTCGCGCCACCGTCGCCTCGAGACGCTTGCCCTCCTGCTTAAGGTTCGTCACCTGGCGCATCAGATCGCTGATGCGGGTGATGCTCTCCTGCAGTTGCTTGCCGTCGAACTCCAGGATGTCGTCGCGGACAAGGTCGTGCACCGAGCCGATGGGCTTGTAGGCAATGGATTGAGACCAGGCGCGAGCGGCGTTCTGCGCCTCGTCCCACGGAATGGAGCTACGGCCGCGGAAGCGCCCGTACAAGCCGCAGAGGTAGTCCCGCTTGTGGTCATCGTAGGTAACAACCTTGGGGTACTTGGCCTTCAGCCGCTTGACGATGTCTTCGACCGGCACGCAGACGCCCTGGTCCATGTCCTCGAAGAACTCCTCGACTGACAAGGCGGCGTCCTCCACGATGACCAGGACGAGCCGCTCCAGCTTGGGGTCACGACGGTCGCCAACCCCGTCCACACGAGCGGACGCGGCCACCAGGGCGGTGAACATCTTGGCCGAGCCCTCTTCCGGGCCCGGGCGGAACACTGCAGCGACGTAGCCCTGGGCGCCCGACGGACGGGAGAACAGGCTGTACTCAGCTCCGACCACGAAGGACTCGAGAGTCCGCTTGGACTTGCCGCGGCGTTGGCCCTGCTGGACCTCTTCCTGGCCGGGGTTGTAGGCCACAATGCCTTGGTAGGCGGCCGTCATGATAGTCTGGAGGGCATCCAGCATCGTCGACTTGCCGGCACCCGTCGAGCCGGTGAGCAGGGTCATGTTGCCCAGCTCGTAGTTGCCGGGACGGAGCTGGCTCCAGTTCACGAGAACCAAGCGGTCCAGCTTCATTCGTCGGTCTCTTCGGCAGTGACTTCCTGTTCCACGACCCCCCCAGCCTCCAGGGCGGCGCTGAGCGCATCGTTGGAGACGATGCCCAGGATGGTCGGCCGGATGGCCAGCAGCGCGTCTTCGTCGGTAATCGAGAACTCGGCGATGTAGCTCAGCAGGCGGTGGCGCTTTAGCTCGGCCAGCAGCGCCATCTTGTCGCCCATGCTGTTGGGAAGCGGGCGCTTCAGCTGCGTCTGCATCGTCGCGGCGATTTCCTCGAAGCTCACGAGCGCCTCGCCCTGGGGCTGGATGTCGCCAGCGTTGAGCTTGTTTTGGTAAAGAAAGCGAAGGGCAAGCGCCATTGCCACAAAGTCGGGAGATACGCGGGCGCGCAGCGACGGTGCGGGCTCCAGCGTGTCCTCCGGCAGCCCATCGACGACTGCGCCGGCAACGTAGAGCCGGTAGAACTGGTTGGTACTGTCGTGGTGGAGCCGGAAGCCCGCGATGTCGAAGTAGTCCTCCAGTAGGCTCTCGATGCGCCGCGCGTCGTCGTAGAGCAGATGCTCAACCCGGTCTTCGTCGCGTACGATGACGCCGTAGGCCATCAAGCGGGTAATGATTTCCCGAAGCCGCTCTTGCTTGATATTTGCGAGCGCAAGCTGCTCGTTGATGCTGGACAGGAGGCTCATTTCTTCAGGTCGATTTCGTAGTCGTTGCCGCTGTAGAACGCGTTCTCCAGGCGGGTCGGGAGCTTCTTGACGGTCAGGTCGGCGCCGACATCGCTGCGCACGGCTTCGACGGCCTGCATCGCACGGATGAGGTCACGCGCCGTCGCCGTGGAGAGCGCGGAAATGCGAACGGGGTGCTGGAAGACGCGCAGGTCGCGGCGCAGTAACTGCGCCACCTCCTCATTCGGGATGGAAAAGGCTTCGGCTTCAGCACGCGACATGGTCGCAGCCAGGCGCTCTTCTCGTGACGGGCGTGGCCGGATGGACACCGTCACCGCTTTGCGACGCTGGGTGGCGGTCTTGAGCTTGAAGCTGGCCGGGTCCAGCAGACGGACCTCTGCCGGCGCCAGGAACTGCCCGATGTGGGCGAGCAACCGGTCTTGCTCCTCCTTAGACGCCTTGGCCGTCTTCTGAATGGCCGCAAGGTAGGCTTGGCGGGTCTGACCCGAGCGCAGCATCATCGACTGAAGCGCCAGGCCATTGATCCGCTTGAGGTACGTCTCCATAGCTTTTAGGAAGCCCGGTTGCTTCGACTGGCAGGCCGCATCGACGATGTCCTCGATACGGGTCAGCAGCCAGTCATAGACGGAGGGGCCCGTGTGCTCCTTGACCGCCCAGTGCGCGATGTCGCGCAGCTGCTCGTCCATTCGTCGAAACTTGCCCTCGGAAACGGTGCGCAGGCGCTCCAGCTTCTGAATGATAGCTTGCCGGTTCAGCGTCGCGTTGTCAGCGGTGAGCTGCTTCGAGTAGTCTCGCTGGAACCGGTCGAGGAACTCGACGAACTCGTTCCATTGCGTGTGAACAGAGGCGGTCTGCATCAGGTGGCGGACCAGCTCATGGAAGTAGTCGATTCCGTCCGTGAGGTCCTCGATGACCTTTTCGGCGTACTCGTAGGCGTCCACCAGGTCGTGGGCGTCACCCTTATCCGAGAGTGCCGCTTCCAGGGCATTGCGGCACCCACGCATGTTGCGCTGGCGGCTGCGACTCGGGCGGTCAAGTGACCAGAGCACCTCGGCGAAGAGCTTGCCGGGGCGGGAGAACCGAAATGCGGTGATTAGGCCCGTGCGGTCGGCGAACTGCTCCAGCCAGCCGTCGGTGAGCAGGGCCCGAATGACCATGACGACCAAGCTCTGTGGGTCGTCATCATCAGTCGTGCTCAGTTCGTCGTCCGGCGCTTCGTCGGTCAGCGCATCTCGGTATTCGCGCATGACCGGCAGCAGAAGTTCCTTCAGCGCATCGCGTGTCAGGTGGTGGGCATAGTCAGCCGCCGGACCGTGCAGCCGGTCGTAGAGCGCGCGCAGGCATGCCGCGACGAGTTCGCGCCGGGAACTGTTCAGCGGTCTGAAGAAGCGTTTGCGCTCAGCATCGAAGAAGATCTGCGTTATCACTGGGCGAAGTACTTGTCTCTGCGGTTTCCGAAGGTGGGCTGAGTACCTTAAGAGCTTCGAGCACCATGGAGTTCAAGAGCGGCTTCTTAAGCATGCCGCTCGGGTAGGTCAGCTCGAAGTTATTGCCCCGGTCGAACTCGGCGTGAATGATTTGTTCAGCTTCGCAACAAAAGGCTATTGATACATAACATAGCACACCCGATTGGCTGCCAACCTTGGGCAGCTTTTGGTTTCTGGGCTACATGACACTTTCGGCGACTGTTATCAGGAGGCGAGATGCGGCAACGTGAGTGTTCCCATAAGCATACCTTGACCATTAAGCTATGTTTGCTTGCCGAAACCATCAGCGAACGTTTGTTCCTGGCCGGTCGCCGGATTCCAAGCCAATTTCCGCATTGCTGTCGTTCGAGGAACATGGGAGGTGAGTGTGCATCCGGCCACTTTGGCCGAAAAACGGTTACCGTAGGCACTCTGTTGAATGACCAGAACGGGCACACAGCCGAAGTTCGGACACTGTCCGCTAAACCAAGTCGCGCTCCCCATATGTCGCTGGTAGCGACGGTGATGCCGCTTTTCGTCGTTGGCTTACAAGCCCACGCGCTCCTCGATAGACTTCATGCCGAACCATGCCGGAGGCAAGTCATGTGCGGACGCTACTCGCTCAAGACAGATGAAATCCATTTCCATCTGAGTTGATGCGGGCTTATCCGGTGAGTACGGAGGTCAATAACCCGAGGAACGACAGCGAGAAGGGTGTCGAGGCGATTTCGGCGGAGGCCTGATGCAGGGATGTAATTTGGGCTAAGCTTTGAGGCACCGCTAACAATTGTGTTTCCTCGACTTGTTGGGCAAAGCGGTAGACCCGGCCGGGGAAATCGGGGTCTGGTTTTTGTTGCCGGATGGGTAAGGAGTGGGGGGTAGCCTCACATTTCTGACGGTACTTTTGACGGTATCCACGCTATCTGTAATTCCCTTTTTGTTTTTTAAACAACATATTGGACACTAGGTTAGATAGTCCTCCGGCCACCAAATGACACGAAGGCCAGCATTCTCTGGCTTTTTCCTTCGTTCCTTGTCCGCTGTCGGCCCAGACTAATCGGATGATCGCCCTTCCCTAACCGGAATTAAAGGTGGCAACGTGGAAATAGCAAGATATCCCCTGTACGAAAGAGGTGACCCTCCCATTAGCCTCGGTTGAATCCGACCGTCGGACGATTCGATCTGTCCAATCAAACGTTCGTCTTCTTTTTAAACGGCGCGATGCCTAGGTTTATGTAGCCTGGACCATCGTCATCGAGCCATCCTCGACAAATACGGTATCGACTGACGCATGCCACATGAAACCCGCAAAATCCAGATTGCCCCCGATATAGAGGTCTCCTCGGTTTGGGCCATTCCCGATGCCTACCGGGACACAGACGGCAGCGCCATCATTTTGGCGCACGGCGCCGGCAACGACATGGATCACCCGTTCATGAGCTATTTCCATCTGGCCTTTGCCGAAGCCGGATTGCTCAGCGTGAAATTCAACTTTCCGTATAAAGAAGTAGGTCGCAAGGCGCCGGACCGGATGCCGCTGCTGGAAAGCACCTGGCGGGCGGTGATCCGTACCGTACGGGAGGATCCGAAACTGTCGCCGAAGCAGCTTTATCTTGCCGGCAAGAGCATGGGCGGCCGCGTAGCGTCCCATGTGGCGGCGCAGGGCGAAGCATGCCGGGGGTTGGTCTTTCTCGGCTACCCGCTACACCCCGCCAAGCAGCACGACAAGTTGCGGGTGGAGCATTGGAGCGGACTGGTTTGTCCGGTTCTCTTCGTACAGGGAACCCGTGACGCCTTGTGCGATCTGGACGTGCTCAAACCTCAGCTTCCCCGTATTCCCGGCCCGGTGACGCTGCAGATCGTCGAGGGCGGAGATCATTCCTTCAAAGTACCCAAGTCCAACGGGAAAGCCCCACAAGGTATCTGGCAGGAAGTGGCTTTGGCAGTCACCTCCTGGATTGCGAGGACTAACCATGGCAAATCTTGAGCAGCTCATTACCCCGGCAAAGCTGAAAGAACTAGCCGGAGCGGCGGCCTTCGAGCGTGGCGAAGATTATTTTGCCGAGGGCACCGTCGACCGGTTGCACCGTAGCGGCGACAAGCTCAGCGCGCGAGTAATGGGCTCGGAGCACTACCACGTAGAGCTATGGGCTGATGGCGACGAACTCGGCTACGATTGCACCTGCCCGAGGGCTGCCGACGGTTATTTTTGCAAGCACTGTGTCGCCGTCGGCTTGGCGCTGCTGGACGAAAGAGAACACACGTCCGATGCAGGGAAGCAAGAAAGTAAGCGCGATCCGGAATCCCTCATCCGGAAGTTTTTGCAGATACAGTCTCCTGAATACCTGACCGGTCTGCTGATGGACCAGGCGCAGCGGGACGACGCGCTATATCGAAGTTTGTTGTTGAAAGCGGAGCGCGCCAGCGGTTTGGTCGATACGATCAAATCTTTCCGCAAGGCCATCGACAGCGCCACCCGTATTCGAGGATTCGTCGATTGGGATGAAGCGGGCGGTTTTGCGTCCGACTTGGACGAACTGGTGGATTCGCTGGAGGAACTGCTCACGCCCGGAACTGCCAATACCTTGGTAGATTTGGCCGAATATGCCATCGAGCGGGTGGATCGGGCGCTGGAACAGGTTGATGACTCCGACGGCGAGGTTGGCACAATTTTGGAGCGACTGGGAGCCTTGCATGTTCGGGCCTGTGCCATGGCGAAGCCCGACCCTATCGCCTTGGCGGAGCGGCTGTTCCGCTACGAAACGACATCGTCTTTCGATACGTATTACAACAGCGTGCTGACTTATCAAGACACGCTGGGGCCGGCAGGCATCGCGCGTTTTCGCGAATTGGCCGAGCAACACTGGGAGAAGATCAAGCCCAAGGGAGCGGGCGATCGGCAGAGCCTGGAAGACTCGTCGAACCGGTTTCACATCACCCGCATCATGGAAATCTTGGCTCAGATGAGCGGCGACATCGAAGCCCTGGTGGCGGTCAAGTCCCGGGATTTGTCATCGCCCTACCGTTACCTGGACATCGCCGAGATTTACCAAAAGGCCGATCAGCCCGATCTGGCCCTGGAGTGGGCCGAGCGTGGGCTCAAGGCCTTCCCCGAGCGGCCGGACAATCGGCTGCGGGATTTTCTGGTCGGTTCGTACCTCGAGCGTGGACGTGACGACGAGGCCTTACGGCTCACCTGGGTCCAGTTCGAAGAATGGCCGACGCTCGAACACTACCGCAAGCTGCATGATGTAGCCGAAAAACTCGGGCGGTGGCCGGAACAGCGGCAACGGGCACTCGACTGGATCGAGGTACTTGTCCTACGCGAGGCCAATGACATCACGCGCTGGAAACTGAAACCCTCGCTGCCCGACAGGTCGCTGCGGGTGGAAATCGCCTTGTGGGAAAACGATCTGGACACAGCCTGGCAGACGATCCAACAAGGCAAGTGTCGCCGGGATTTGTTGCTGTCCCTGGCCGGCAAACTGGAAAACCCGCGGCCTGCCGATGCGGTCACCCTCTATCGCCGCGTCATTCCGGGCGTTATCGAGGAAACCAACAACCGCGCTTACGAGGAAGCTATCCGCTATATCGCTAAGGTGGGTGAATTGATGCAGACGCTTGGGAAAGGTGGCGACTTCGGGAATTACCTGGCGGACCTGAGGGTGCAGTACAAGGCGAAGCGAAACTTCATCAAGCTGCTGGACGCGCTTTCTCGCCAAGTCGCCGGGCACTGATACAACGGGCAAAAGCCCAGCTCGCGTAGCGCGCATTAGCTTTAGCGTAATGCGCCAAAAGGAATATTCCATACGGCGCAATACGCGAGTACGCTATTGCGCCCTACGAGCTACGAGCTCTGCAATGTCCCCGTTCGGCAGGGTTCGTACATCCTGGATCCAGTTGAAATCCAGGCAGATCGCCAGAAGACAGAATTCCGAGACGACCCCCATGCGAACCCCGCCGTCTTTGAGGTGTTCCAGGATATCTACCCGCTTAAGCGCCTTGTTGATTCGGGGAAGATTTGCGTAATCGGTGAGAATGGCGCGGACCTCAGAAACGGGAGCCTGAACCAGGGTTTCCGAATGCATGACGAACCGCTCCTGCTGCCGTATGACCGAGGCCTCCAGCACCTGAGCGTCCCGGGCCGCCGGGGGAAGCCAGACCCAGACGAGCAGCAGGAGCCCCAATCTTCGCGCCCGGCAAGCCTCGCGCATATCCATGAATCCTACATAAAACCCCAAAAATCCACTTCTCCCCTACTCCCGAATCGGCCGCAGTAGTTTTTCCAAAAGTCGTGAATCGTCGAAATGCCGCCTGCCGAGGAACGCAATGGCATGGGTTCCCCATTGACGCATGGCGCCGGAGCTGGGGATGCCCATAGGCCAGAATAAAAACCGTTCGGGCCGCTCGCTTCCCCGTACCAAGCCGTCCGGGTCGAACAAGCTTCGGTGCCGGCCATTCGGCGCCGGCAGCGTGCGCAGCTCGTCGTAATCGAGCCAGTCGTAAGCGGTTGCCGGCGCCGGTACGGCCCGCTCCGGCGTGATGTCCTGAATGAAATGGGTCCTGGAAGCGAGCCTGATGGCCAGCCGTTCGCCCGGCTTGAGGCGGGAGATCGGGGTTGGCGACAGGACCGGCTCCGAGCCGTCTTGGGGCTGAACGACCCGATAGCCCTCACCCGGAAAAATCTGATAGTAACAGCCGCAGGGATGAATGCTGTCGTAAGCGAGGGGCTTCCCGTCCGCCCCCAAGGTGACGCGCCAGATGAACCCGTCGAAGTGCCCTGCATAAATGTCCAGGGAGCCTTCCGCTGGGCGGGCCGGGAACCAGATGAGGTAATTGAGCTGTAGCAGCACCTGCCGGCCGATGCGGGTGTGGGAAGCCAGACGGTAAACGACCGGTATCGTCACGTCGAGGTAGGCTTTTCCGTCCGCCCCGATGCGAGCGATGCCGATGCGATCGTTGTCGCTCTTGGTTTCGACCGTCCAGATCGGAGCGAAAGAAGCAAATAACCGGTCGAGCTGGTCTTCGGCAGGTTCCGGAATGCCCAGAGGATTGGCCGCCGATTGTCGGAGAATCCTGGCGACATCGGCTGCTCCGAGGGTTTCCGGTGCGGGCGGCGCATAGCTAATCCGCCGCTCCGTGCCAGACAGGTTTTCATGCTTCCCGAGAAAAGGCCGGCGCAGTTCCCGATGCACCCGCAAGACACCTTCGGCGATCGCCCAGCGGGTGAGCGGATAGAGGCCGAGAACCCGCTCCCAGGTCGAATAGGCATCGGGCACCTTGGCGTGCTCCAGCAACCGGAATCGCCGGGCCGGGGATTTCAGGTCCCGCTCGGCGAGAGCGTGCCCGCAGACATCTACCGCAGTCCTGACCCTGAGTCCGAACGGAGTATGGACCTGCAGTCGCGTCGCGGCTCCGGACGGCAGGTTGCGCCACTCGATCAGCCGGGCGGTTTCATCCAGTTTCCGCAAGCGCTCGACCCAGGCCGCATAAGCCTCGTGCGATAAATCCTTGTTCACAAAAGAAGCCAGGAATCGATCGATACGAAGATGGGGAAAATCCGGAATGAGCGCCGTGCCCGCATCCGCCACCCCGTGCTCGGCCACGAGCCGATCCATCTCGCCGAAAAAGCGCTCGCAGGCGGCTTCCCGACTCCGCGGCGAAGGCAGAGGCTTCAGCTCGGCGCACGACTGAATGAGCAGGACGAGCACTGCACCGACTACCGCTAAGCCTAGCGAGCGAACCATGAACAATCACCCTGCCTTTGTGCCCGATTCTCTACTTAGAGCTTGCCTGGCAGAAGCAGTTTTTACCATAGGCGTCTTATGGGTCATGGGGTCATGGGGTCAGGTCTTGAATTAACGCATCCGGCCGAACTCTGCGTTCCACTCGACCCGCGCCCGCAGGGTTGTTCGGTTTTTCAAACTCCCCGTAAGAGCGGGCGGATGAGTTTCTGCGTTGTAGGATAAACCCGAATATCCGGTCAGGGCACTGAGCGGGCAGATCATATTCCGCACGTACGAATACGGCTCCGAACCTTCCCCTGCGCTCCCTGTCCCATTCTTACGGAGCCGTGAGTCCGCGGCTTTGATCCTCAACATGATGAAAAGCTATGAAAGCGGAGGAAAACCATGGAAGTCCGAGAGATCATGACCCCCAACCCGATTTGCTGTATGCCGAACACCTCGCTGGAAACCGTCGCGCGGGCGATGGTGCGGCACGACTGCGGCGAGATACCGGTAGTTGAAAACGAGGAATCCATGCGGCTGATCGGCGTCATCACCGACCGCGATATCGTCTGCCGCACCATCGCCCAAGGCAAGGACCCGATGGGTATGACCGCCAGGGAATGCATGTCGACCCCGGCGGTGACGGTGACGCCGGAGACCCGCCTGGAAGATTGCTGCCAAGTAATGGAAGACTATCGGATCCGGCGGGTGCCGGTAGCGGATCAAAACGGGTGCTGCTGCGGGATGGTTTCGCAGGCCGATATCGCCCGGCGCGCCCCGACCGAGCAGGCAGCGGAGGTGCTCAAGGAAGTTTCGCAACCGAGGAATACCGCAGAACCGGCCATGGCCTAGCGCGGGAGACGGCTCGGGCCGGATTATTTTGGCGTGAATCAGCCATCGGCCATGGATGACGTGGCCCGACTCACGCCACGATAATGTTCGCCTGGGCTGTCGCTATCGGCGCTGTCGCCGGTGCCATTGCCGCGGTAGCCGGTTTCGGAATCGGCAGCCTGCTCACGCCATTGTTGGCCCTGGAAACCGGGACCAAGCTTGCGGTGGCGGCGGTGTCCATACCGCACTTGTTGGGCACGGCGCTACGTTTTTGGCGGCTGCGCGAGAATGTCGACCATCGTGTGTTATGGCGTTTCGGCCTGACCAGTGCGACGGGCGGTCTGCTCGGTGCTTGGCTGCATACCCGCACGAGCAATCCCGTGCTTAATCCGGTGTTCGCGGGGCTATTGGTCTTCGCCGGCATCATGGGATTGAGCGGACTGGCAGAGCGGCTGCGATTCAAAGGAGCCGGAGCGTGGATTGCCGGAGCCTTGTCGGGTGTCTTCGGCGGCCTGGTCGGTAATCAGGGCGGTATCCGATCGGCCGCCATGTTGGGCTTGAACGTTCCGAGAGATGCTTTTGTCGCCACCGCTACCGCGATTGCGCTGATGGTGGACGGCGCGCGGGTGCCCGTCTATCTGTTGACGGAGGGGCACCGGCTCCGGCCGATGTGGCCTCTGATCGGGGCGGCCACGGTGGGCGTGCTGGTCGGCACGATCGGCGGCGAGCGCATTCTCAAGCGCATCCCGGAAAAGCTGTTTCGGCGCATAGTCGCGGCCCTCGTCCTGGCTCTCGGAATCTGGATGTTCCTCAGCAACGGTAGATAACCTGCCTATTGAGCATTCGAATAAGGAGGAGAAATGAAAACCGAAGGCACACCCATCACGCGAACCGCCTGTTCGCTGACATTCATTTTCGCCATCAGCGCCTATGCCCAGCATTCTGCCGCCGCGCAAGCGCCCGGCGCCGAGTCCGGAGGACCGGCCGCCCGATCAGCCGGCGAGTACGGCAGGCCCAAGCTGCCGCCACCCTATGCCACGCCCTCGGCGATCCATTTTTCAAAAGTGATCGGCTGGCCTGAAGGCAAAACACCCGTCGCGCCGCCGGGGTTCAAAGTGACCCTGTACGCCGACCGCCTGGATTATCCCCGCTGGCTGTTCGTCTTGCCCAATGGCGATGTGCTGGTGGCCGAGGCCCGCACCGAACCGAAGCAGAAGGGAGAGTCGGGGCAGGACGAGTTCGAACGGGGCATGATCGAGTCCGCCACCGTGGGCAAGAGCGCCAACCGGATCACCCTGCTGCGCGATGCAAACCATGACGGGGTCCCGGAATTGCGCTCGGTGTTCCTGACCGGCCTCAACCAGCAGATGGGCATGGCGCTACGGGGCGATACCTTCTATGTCGCCAATACCGACGGCGTGGTCGTGTTCCCCTATCGCACCGGAGAAACGCAAATTACCGCCAAAGGCCGCAAGATCCTGGAGCTGCCCGCGGGCGGCTACAACAATCACTGGAACCGCAATCTCCTGTTCAAGCCGGACGGCAACAAGCTCTATATCGCGGTGGGGTCGGACAGCAACGTCGGCGAGCACGGCATGGAGAAGGAACGCCGCCGCGCCGGCATTCTCGAAGTCAATCCGGACGGCAGCGGCGAACGGGTGTACGCCTCGGGGCTTCGGAATCCGCAGGGCCTGGACTTCGAGCCGGTTACCGGCGCCTTGTGGACGGCGGTGAACGAGCGTGACGAGCTGGGCGACGAGCTGGTGCCCGATTTCATCACCAGCGTACGCGAGGGCGGCTTCTACGGCTGGCCCTATTCGTATTTCGGACAGCACGAGGACCCGCGCCGCAAGGGCGAGCGGCCCGATTTGGTGGCGAAGGCGATCGTGCCGGATTATGCGGTGGGCGCACATACGGCCTCTCTCGGATTGGCGTTCTACAAAGGCACCGCCTTCCCGGAAGCGTACCGCGGCGGCGCCTTCGTCGGCCAACACGGCTCCTGGAACCGTTCCATCCTGGCCGGATACAAGGTGCTGTTCGTGCCGTTCAAGGACGGCAAGCCCAACGGTCCCGCGCAGGATTTCCTCACCGGGTTCATTGCCGGCGAAGGGAAGCGGGAGGTCTACGGCCGACCGGTGGGCCTCGCCGCCCTGCCGGACGGCTCGCTTCTGGTCGCCGACGACGCCGGCGGGAAAATCTGGCGAGTCAGCGCCGTACGGTAGAGCATTTTTCGCTATGGTGTGGCGGCAGCACCGATGCGGACGGCGCTTAATAAGGTGCCGCTGACCGCGGCGTTTTTTGGAGCGGGGGGCCGCCCCGCATGCGGGATACTTTCTTTTGTGTGGCCAAAAGAAAGTATCCAAAGAAAAGGCCACCCGGCGAGCGTCCTGATCCTGTGCGTCACCGCCTGGCACCGGGGCCGACCGAAGGCACGTCCCTATGCCCCGGTCGCCGCGCGCAATCCATTGCGCGCCCCTTTGGGCCGATCCGGTCCCAGGCGACGATGCTCGGGGACGCCCGAACGGGACGAAGACGGGTCGCGCCCGCTATACGCCGACCGGATAGGTTTCCGCCGGTTCTTCGGCTTCTCGCAGGGCGATCCGCTCCAAAGGTTCCACGGCCCGGGTTCGGTCGTAGTGGAGCACGGCATCGAACTGCTCGGCCAGCCGGGCTTCGAAGTAGTGGCTGATGCGCTCGGTCTCGGGGAGATAGATCACGCCGATGGCGCGTTCCAGACGGGTCCGCGGCATCAATTTCGCCACTTTCTCGTCGCGGATGTTCAGCAGGAAGCTCCCCAGTCCGGTAGCGTGGAACAGGTCCTCGTAGCTGCCTGGCAGGGCCGGCCGGACCCGTTTCAACTCGGCCGGCGCGCCCCAGTCCGAGGCCGCCATGACCGTGCCGTCGTAGGTCGTGAACCCCGCCAGCACGGCATCCTTCCCATAGCGCTCCCGGACCAGTTGACCGACGTTCAGCTCGCCGTTCCAGCCCATCTGTGTGGCGCGGGCGTCGCCGATGTGCGAGTTGTGCTCCCAAACCACGATCTTGGCGGGGGTTCCCCGGCGGCTCAGGTGCCCGCACAGGGCTTCGAGCGTCTCGGCCATGTGCCGGTCGCGGAGGTTCCAGGACGATATACGGCCCCGGTACATCCCCCGGTAGTAGGCTTCCGCGTTTTGGATCAGCCGGGCATTCTGCTCGGCGAAGAAGAATTCGTCCTCCGCCGCACCTCCGTCGGTCCGTACGTAATCCGCCACGTGCCGGCGGAGTTCTACCAGTTGCTGCACGGCTTCATCTTCGCAGTGTTCGGCCAGATCGAACCTGATCGAAAAACCATAGGCTTGGGGATCTCCCCTGAAATTTTCGAAGCAGGCATAGCGGTGCCCGGCCTGCCGGGCGGCCTCGGGATCGACCGATTCGAGATATGCCAGAACCGCTTCGATGGAGGTGTACAGGCTGTAGAGATCCAAGCCGTAAAAGCCGGCTTTCGCGTCCGGAGGCAGCGCATCGTTATAGGCGCGGAGCCAGTCGATGAAAGCGAGGACATCGGCGTTGCGCCACATCCACTGCGGAAAGCGTTCAAAGCCCGCGAGCGCGTCGGCAGCGGTGCCCTCGCCGAGGCCGCGGACATAGCGATTGACCCGGTACGCATCGGGCCAATCGGCCTCCACCGCCACGGCAGTGAATCCCTTCTCCTCGATCAGCCGCCTGGTGATCTCGGCGCGGGCACGGTAGAACTCGTGGGTGCCATGAGTGGCTTCGCCCAGCAGAACGAACCGGGCGTCGCCGACGATCTCCAGAAATGGGTCGAAATCCCGCGCTTCTCCGACAAGCGGGGTAGCGGCTTGCCCAATGGCCTGACTGAGCGGGTTTGCGTTTTCGTGCGCCATGGACGCCTCCTTCTGTTCGTCCAAAATTCCGAATCGAACCGGGGGCTGGGACCGGAGCGATGGGGCGTAAGTCCGCACGGCGGCGGAAAGCAAGAGCCGCTCACTTCCACTCGCCCGTGATCAGCGGCTGCACCGGATGCTGTGACTTGCGCAATCTCAGGTCCTTGAAGATCTCCGCGGTGGCTAGAGTCTCGTCCTGCGGATCCAGAGCGACCCCGAGCTCCTTCTCAGGGTCCTCGTGCGCTCCGATCATCAGCAGCTCGACCCCTTCGTAGTCGAGCAATTCCGGCGGATCCGCGCTCAGAAAGCGACGCCTTCCGAAGCGCTCCTGCAGGTGCTTCGGAAACCGCGCCTTCTGGCCCTTCCCAAGACCCACACCTGGCGGAGACGGCTGCTCCGGATTCTTCACGCTGATTATGTAGCTCGCCTCTTTCTCGATGTTGAGCTCCTGTTGGACCTCGCCCGGGCGCTCCGGCAGCTCCAGCGCATAGGCGAAGTGCGTGTGTCCCTCGTGGCTCACGATCGAGTAAACGCCCTCGCCGGCGGGTCGCGTGGCCGGAACCTGGCGCTCGCCGCGCGTCTTGGTGCCGTAATGCTGTTCCTCCAGCTCATCGCGCAGCGCACGGGGATCTTTCACCACACGATCGACGAATCCCCAGTAAGGCTCGCCGCCATCGTGGACCTCGGGCAGCCGCTTGCGGCCGATCACGATGAGGCGATAGCGGTCCTTGCCGTACGGGCTCAGCACCGTATACAGGCGTTGTATGTCGCCTATCTTCTCCGGATCCTCCTCCTGCACGCGAGGACGGTAGAGGAAGTACACGTTGCCCTCTTCGATGACTGTCGACTTGCGCTCCTGTGTCATAGGCACCTCGTAAATCCGACACAATCCCCGATAATTGGACATGATCGTAAGGGCGGCGTTGCAGGCACATCGGCAGCAGCTTTTTTTTCAACTGCCGGAGTTCACCGCAGTCTGACGGTACATGGACGCCAAGTCCTCGGAACGCATGACGGACATCTCCGCCGTCGCGGCAAAGCGCATGACATCCGTCATGAAGATGTCCACCACGCGGGCATCGCTGTGCGGCAGCATGCCGTATACCCTCCCCCGATCTGATAGCGCATCGGCCGGTAGACCGCGCTTCTGTCGTCGTCGCCGATTCCCGGCGGAACATCGCTAAAGTCTTCCCGTGTAACGAGGCGGAATCGCACCGCTTCGAGCCGGTCTAATGTCGCAAGGACCGAACTCGGCCTGTTTCGAGGACACCGATCATGCCTACTCCGCTCACCCCGACCGAAGCTGACTTTCCACAATCTTATGCAGGGGACGGCATGGTCGAAACTGATGTTACCGTACCGCCGGTCGAGCCACCGATCGAGCCTCCCACCGAACCGCCTATGGAGCCTCCGGCCGAGCCTCCCACCGGGCCGCCGACCGAGCCCCCGACGGAACCTCCCACTGAGCCGCCGTTGAGTGACCGATCTAGCTCCTCGGACCGAGGGTCATACCGATGATCGCACAGGCAACCGCCCGGAGCGCACAACTGGCGCTGGCATTCCTCGACACGCTCAGCCCGGAGCAACGCTCATACACCGTGCTTCCTTTCGCGCACGAGACGCTCCACCACTGGAGCTATTTCCCGCGACACCGGCTGGTGACCGTGCTGCTCGACAGCCTCGGCACGCTCAAGCGCCTGCGCCACGCACTTTCCCCCGCTCGGGCCGGAGAACCGCCGAAGGCCCCTGGGCGTTGGAACTTGCAGGGACTCGCCTTCCGGGACATGACGCCCGCGCAGCGGACCGCCGCCGAGGCGCTGCTCCGGTTCAGCCTCAGCGAAGCGGGCGGGCGAAAGGCCGAGCGCATCATGCAACTGGAAACCGTCCTGCGCGAGACCGGGCACTTTCCCCGCACCCTGATCTACGACCCGGAGCAGTATGCGTTCAGCGTGTTCGGTGACCCGAGGGTTTCTCCATGGGGCTGGCGGCTGGAGGGCCATCACCTCGTGCTGCATTTCATGGTGATCACGGACGGCCTCGTCAGCGTCACCCCTGCCTTCTTCGGGGCGCACCCCGCCGAAGTGTCCACGGGTCACCTCAAGGGTCTGCGCACGCTGGCCCCGGAGCAGGATCTCGGCTTTCAGCTGCTGCGAAGTCTGACCGAGGAACAGCGCCGACAGACGATCATTGCCTCACAAGCGCCGGCCGACATCATTACCGGCCCGCGTCAGCGTGAGACGCTGCACGAAACGGCAGGCTTGCCGCTCGGCAAAATGAATGGTTCACAGTGCGATGTGGCCCTGACGCTCATCGGAGAGTACGTGCACAACGTCCGAGGTGAGTTTGCCGAGACACAACTGCGGCGCATCCAGGAGGCGGGTATGGATTCGATCCATTTCGCCTGGGCCGGAGCATTGGAACCCGGACAGGGCCATTATTACCGCCTGCATGGCCCTACGGTCCTGATCGAGTACGACAATACGCAGAACAACGCCAACCATATCCACACGATCTGGCGTGACCCGACGAACGATTACGGGACCGATTATTTGCGAGAGCACTATGCGAACAGCCATCCCGGGCACGGCCATGTTCACGGGGGCTCTCGCTGAGAGGTTGCGGCGAGGCGTCTCACTGCTGAGGCAATCGAAATGCTCCGTTTTGAGTTTCTTGCTCCGGGATGGAATGCTTTTCTTTTCGGCATTGCCGGAGCTGTGGTCTGGTATGCCGGCATCCGGCTGACGCAATATGCGAAACTGATCTCGGATCGGCTGAGTGGGCAGCAGGCACTTATCGGCACTCTGCTGCTGGGAGGCGTTGTTTCGCTGCCGGAGATGGCCACTTCCGTTTCAGCCTCCCTCATCGGCAATGCTCCGCTGGCCATCAATATGCTGCTCGGAGGCATTGCGGTCACAATGGCGATCGTCGCCATCGTGGACGCGATTAGGGGCTGGGAGCCTCTGTCCACCGATGTTGTCCATCCCATCATTCTGCTTCAAGGGGCGCTGGTGGTGTTCTTTCTTACAGTAACGGCCGCGGGAATGATCGCGGGAGACAGGCCCATCCTGAACACCGGCATCGGCGTTTGGACCAGCGCGCTTTTGCTGCTTTACCTGTTGTTCGTGTGGCTCATCAAGCGCTATGAGAGGAGCACGCCGTGGATACCCAAGCGCACCTCAAGATCGTCCCCGGTCCAGCTTAAACCGGCCTCTATCGAAAGCCGAAGACCAAAGCAACACGCTCAGGCATCGATGGGGATATTGATCCTGCGAATCTTGGCGGTCAGCACGGTCATTCTCCTAGCGGGATTTATTCTGGCCAGCACCAGCGATGCACTGGCCGAGCAGACCGGATTGGGCGCGAGTTTTATCGGAATGGTCCTGGGCGGCATCTCGACTTCGTTGCCGGAGCTCAGCACAACCCTTTCGGCGGTTCGGCTGAAGCAGTATGAGATGGCCTTCGCCGATGCCTTTGGCACGAACCTATTTTCGGTCATGCTTCTTTTTTTCGCGGATGCCGCTTATCCGAAGCAGCCTATCCTCAATGAGGCGGGACGATTCTCGATTTTCGCCATCCTTCTCGGCATCGCCGTGACTACCGTCTATTTGGCCGGGCTGATCATGCGGAGAAACTACGTTGTTTTCAAAATGGGGATCGATTCTTTCATCGTACTTTTGCTCTACGTCGGCGGGCTGATTGTCCTCTTTCATCTTCGTTAGAGTGTTTTCAGCTCTGATGTACGGTCTAAGTAAGGAAGCCGCCGTTGGCGGCGTCTTGTTTTGGAGCGGGTCTCGCCCCGCCGGCGAGTTTCGCTGCGAAGTCCATCCCTGGACTTCGCCCTTCGGGCCAGCGTTCCGCTGTCCCAATTCGCTCCCGGCGAATTGGTCTTTTGCTTGCCCAAAAGAAAGAAACCAAAGGGCACCCGATGGCGCGCTGATCCTGCGCGTCGCCGCCTGGAGCCGGGGGCGACAAAAGGCACCATCCCTGTGCCTTTGTCGCCGCGCGCAATCCATTGCGCGCCCCTTGCGGGCTGGTCCGGCTCCAGCCAGCGATGCTCGGGCGCGCCATGACGGGACAATACCGAAAATCCATACATTCGAAAACGCTCTAGCCTCATGCAACTTACAACGCTTTTGAACCATATCCCATGCCACCGTTCGAGAGCGCCGTCAGTCAATAAGGAAGGAAATAACCCATGACCACCCCCGACCAAACCGCCACCCAACCCCGCGACTGGGAACTGTTCCCCCACGCCGCCGACATGGGCGTACGCGGCTTCGGCGCCACCGTCGAAGAAGCCTTTGCCCATGCGGCCCTGGCTTTGACCGCCATCATTTCCGAGCCCGATTCGGTGGGCACCGCACAATCCGTCGAGGTGCGCTGCGAAGCCCCCGACACCGAACTGCTTTTGGTGGACTGGCTTAACGCGCTCGTCTATGAAATGGCGGTGCGGGGACTCTTGTTCGGCCGCTTCGAGGTGACCATCGAAGACGGCAAGCTGACCGGCCGGGCCTTTGGCGAGCCGGTGGAGCGGGAACGGCACGAGCCGGCCGTGGAAGTGAAAGGCGCCACTTATACCGAGCTGAAAGTTTACCGGGAACCCGGCGGCCGGTGGGTGGCCCAATGTGTGGTAGACGTATAACTAGTCCGGATATTTCACCCGCAAATCCACTACAACGTCGCACGGCGCGCGTATCCACATGCTTCCGGTCACCGCAGGCCCGGACGCTCGCCGTACCCGACAATCCGCTTCCAAAGGCTTACCCCATGGACATCTCATCTTTAGAAAAGATTTCAGACTACGAATGGCGCATCCCGGCGAAGGGCGACATGCGCGTCCCCGGCGTGATTTATGCCGACGAGGCGCTCGTCAAAGGTATGGACGACAAGGTTCTGGAGCAGATCGTCAATGTCTGCCGGCTGCCGGGCATCGTCGGCGCCTGCTACGCGATGCCGGACGCCCACTGGGGCTACGGTTTCCCCATCGGCGGCGTGGCGGCCTTCGATCCCGAAGAAGGCGGCGTGGTGTCGGCGGGCGGCGTCGGCTTCGACATTTCCTGCGGCGTCCGCACATTGCACACCGGACTTTCCGCCGGGCAAATCCGGACGGCCCAGGCGGAACTCGCGGACGAGCTGTACCGGACCGTTCCCGCCGGCGTCGGCAGCACCGGGCACATCCGCCTGACCGCCCATGAAATGGACGCCATGCTCAAAGGCGGCGCGTGCTGGGCAGTGGATCGCGGCTTCGGCGAACCGGAAGACTTGGCCCACATCGAGGAATCCGGCTGCATCGAGGGTGCCCGGCCCGAGTGCGTCTCCCAACAGGCCAAGCAGCGGCAGCGCGATGAAGTGGGCACCCTGGGCAGCGGCAATCATTACCTGGAAGTGCAGGAAGTGACGGAGATTTACGATCCCGAAATCGCCCGCCGCTTCGGGCTGCGGGAAGGCGACGCCTTGGTCACCATTCACTGCGGATCACGCGGCCTCGGGCATCAGATCGGCACTGACTATCTCAAGGAAATGGTCGCCGCTGCCGCCGGTTTCGGTATCCGTCTGCCCGACCGGGAATTGGCCTGCGCCCCGATCGGATCGCCCCTGGGGCAGAAGTATCTCGGCGCTATGAAGGCCGGCATGAACTGCGCTCTGGCCAACCGGCAGGTCATCACGCACCTCGCCCGGCAGGCTTTCGCCGCCGTGCTGCCCGACGCGGCGCTCACGGTGCTCTACGACGTATCCCACAACACCTGCAAGATCGAGGAGCACACAGTCGACGGCCGACGCAAGCGCCTGTACGTGCATCGGAAGGGCGCGACGCGGGCTTTCGGGCCCGGCCACCCATCGCTGCCCGAGGAATTCCGGAAGGCCGGCCAGCCGGTCATCATCGGCGGGAGCATGGGCACGGCCTCCTACATCCTCGCCGGCACCGAGCGCGGCGAAGCGGCGTCCTTCTCCTCCGCCTGCCATGGCGCGGGCCGCGCCATGAGCCGGCACCAGGCCACCCGCCAATGGCGTGGACGGGAACTGGTCGATGCGCTGGCGGAACAAGGCATCCTCATCCGCAGCCCTTCTCTGCGCGGCGTCGCCGAGGAAGCGCCGGGCGCCTACAAGGACGTGAGCGCCGTGGTCGAAGCCGCCGATCGGGCCGGTTTGGCGAAGAAAGTGGCTAAGCTCAAGCCGATCGTCTGCGTCAAGGGCTGAAAAAATCGTCCGCTCAACCCGGGGGCGACCGATACTCATTCGAGGGGATAACCCGCCGCCCTCCATGCCTTCATGCTGCCCGGAATGTTGTAAACCTCTTTGAATCCGCCGCGTTTCAGCATACTTGCCGCGATGCTTGCCCGGTAGCCGCTCCCGCAATAAGTGACGATCGGTTTGGTGCGATCGAAGGAGTGGAGATGATCCTGCAAAAAAGGCGCGTAGAGATGCAGGGCCCCCGGAATATGGCCTTGCTGCCATTCGGCGGGGCTGCGCACGTCCAGCACTTGGAGGTCGGTCCAGTCGCTGTCGATCCATCTCTTCAACTGGTGCACGCTTAGTTCCGATATGCGTTCGAAAGGCAAGCCCGCCTCGAACCAGCCCCGCATGCCTTTGCCCAGATAGCCGTCGTTTTTTTCAAACCCGGTGCGCAGCAGATGACGCTGAACCGTCTCGAGATCGTCTTCTTCGGCTAGAACCAACAAAATCCGCTGGTCTGGCTTTAGCATCCAGCCGGCCCACACCGGAAACTCCTCCCGCAAGGCAATATTGAGCGCGCCTTGAATATGTCCTCCGCCGAAAGCTTCGATCTCACGGGTATCGAGGACCACCGTGTCGGGCTTCCCCATCTCGATTTGGAACACGTGCGGATCGAGCATCGGAATCGGCGGAACGCAGGCCAGCACCCGAGGCCCGTGGGTATTCACGTCCTTGAGATGCGAGTAGTAGAACGGGGCGGGTTGCAACGATCCGAGTTCGTTTTTGACGAACTCGTCCTCCTTATCGATTTGCAGCTTCGGGTTATGCCGCCGCTCGTAACCGAGCGTGCTGGTCAACCGGTCGCCGATATCGCCCCCGCACGGCGAGCCTTTGCCGTGTGCCGGATAGATTTCCAGCTCGTCGCCCAGCGGCAGGAGCTTATCGAAGAGCGAGTGATAGAGCTGGCGGGTCATTCCCTCGGCCTGTTCCGCCCCGAGCAGATCGGTGCGCCCGATGTCGCCGCAGAACAGAGTGTCTCCCGTAAAAACTCCCCACGGCGCTTTGGCCCCCTTGCCGCCGCTCACCCGGTAACACACATGCTCGGGCGTATGCCCCGGCGTGTGGAAAGCCTGCAACGAGAGATTTCCGACCTGAATCGTATCGCCATCCTTGACGGCTTCGTGCTCGAATGTGCGTTGGTTCGATTCGCCCGCATAAATCGTCGCGCCGGTCTGTGCCGAGAGTTCCCGGCTGCCCGATACGAAATCCTCGTGGACATGCGTTTCCAGGATGTGGCTAATGCGAACATCATGGGTTTTGGCGATATCCGAATAGATTTCGATATCCCGGCGCGGGTCGATGACGGTGCAAACCCCGGCGCTCTCATCGCCCAAGAGATAGGACAAATGCGAAAGTCCTTCCGATCTGACGGTCTCCAGAAACATGATTGCCTCCTACTGCTAAACACCGGCACTTACCGATAACGGCCAGTTGCTCATGAACGGAACCGCGGCACCGCTCCGGCCGATATCGGCGTGAATCTGTTCTTTGGGGCCTGAGAAGGCCCGCTACTCCTCATCCAAATAGGTATCCCGGACGGTCCCGAGCCGCGTATTGCCGTGTACCACCGTGCCATCGGAGTCAATAACCTCCACCTGAAAGCCGGGATAGGTTTGGCGGAAGCGCTCCATCTTCCACTTTTCCACGCTCAAATCATTCTTCGCCGGAGACTCGAAGGGGTACTGCGGCAAGCCCATGCGGTCGCCGCGCACATCCCGGCCGTCCAAGTGGAGAATGCGTACCGCGAATCCCTCCACGTCCCAAATCTGCTTCTCCACGTTCATGACCTTGGCCATAGCCTCCCTCCGGTGCCCTACCCCGCATCACGAACAACCATGCCGAAACGCAGGGCGCGGCGGGCCGATAATGACTGTCCATGTCAGCGCCTATTCAAACAGCGTTTGCGCCCGAGCTCAGTCCGACTTGAGCTGCGCGACGCGGTCATGCAGCGCCGCGGCGATGCGCTGCTCGGGGCGCTCGCCCCGGCCCTCCTGCTCCAGTTTGTCCGCGGTCGCCGGCGGACCGAAGCGAACCTTGATCGGCCGGAAGCGGGGCACCCAACTCCCTACGGGTAGAGCCACATAGCTTCCGCTGATCCGGACCGGGACGGCCGGCACGCGCGCCGCGCGAAGCAACAGACCGATCCCGGATTCGAAAGACCGCAGCTCGCCGCTCTCGGAACGGCCGCTCTCGGCGAACCACACCAGGTTATCGCCCCGCCTGAGCGCCAACACGCCGAGGGCCAGACTAGCCAAAGGACCGCGCAGGGGATCGATCGGCAACGTGCCGGTCGAGCGGCTGGCCTGACGCATGAGAGCGTTCCTGAACATGACCCCGGTATAGCCCGCCCAGCGAGTCCTCTGGAGTTGTTCCCGCGGCAGGACGGCGGCGATGGCCATGGGGTCCAGGTAGCTGACATGGTTCGGGGTCAGGACGAACGGCCCATTCGCGGGCAGATGTTCCAGTCCCTCGGCCTCCACCTGAAACGCCCGGTCCATCAACCAGCGATCGAAGCCGAACAGGAGAACTCCCAAGGCGCTCGACCAGGTTCCCGGCGGCTCGATCCAGCGGAGTTGATCCGCGTCCAGCAGAGTCTCGGGCTGGGATAGCCGCGCCAACGGGTCTTTGACTTCGCCCGCCATCCCGCCGCCCGCCTCGGAGCCCTCCCGCAAGAGGTCACGGACGGTCTGCACGCGACTGATGGTTTCCTCATCGAGATCGACCCCGGTAGCCGCGCTCATCTCCAGCGTCAAGGTCAGCCATTCCAGGGAATCCACACCCAGATCCAGTTGGAGGTTGGCGTCCGGCGTCAGGCGCACATTCGGAAATCGCTCGGCCAGCCATTGCCAGATTTGCCGTGCGGTCGGCTCTTCGAGCACTTGCTGATCCTCGGGCGCCATTCGCTCGATCGGCAGCGGACCGACCTCTTGGGCCGCCGCTTTGCCCTTTTGTTTGGCTTGCTCGTAGATCTTGTCGAGCTCGTGACGCCGGAGCTTGCCGAGATGGGTCCGGGGCAGCGGGTCCGGCGTGATGGCGTAGTCGCCGAGCCGGTGATGGGACGGCAGCTGCCCGGACTGCGCCTCGATGTCCCGGCGGATCAGCGCTTCGAGATCCCCGCCCTCGCGGGTCGCGGCAGGGGCCGGAACGACCAGGGCCACCAGCCGGCCGCCCTTCTCCAGTACGCCGACCTCTTTGATGTGCGGGCCTTGGCTCAGAATCTCTTCGATATGCTCGGGACGGATGTTTTCGCCGCCCGGCAGCACGATCATTTCCGAGGCGCGCCCGGCCAGGCGCAGGTATCCGTCGTCAAAATAGCCGAGGTCGCCGGTGCGGAAAAAGCCGTCGGGGGTGAACGCCTCTCGGGTCTTGTCGGGCAGGTTTCGATAACCCGAGAACACATTGGGCCCCTTGGCCAGCACCTCGCCCTGTTCGGCCGGCGGCTCGGGTTCAGCGATGCGGACTTCGACACCTGGCAGAGGGGTTCCGGCGGTATCGAGGCGGCCCCGGTCCGGCAGATTGAAGCTCAGCAACGGCGAGGTTTCGGTCAGGCCATAACCCGTCGCGACGTCGAAGCCCAGGCCGACCAGCTTGAAGGCCAGATCCGGCGCGAGCATCGCGCCGCCGGAGAGCATCATCCGCAGTTCCGGACCGAACTGGCGGTGCAGGGGCGCGAATAACCTGCGGCCGATGCCGACTTCCGAATGCCGGCGCAGCGCGGTCGCGAGATCCAGGCCAAGATGAAACAGCCTGTCCGCCAAGCGTCCATGCTGTCGGACTTGGGCTTCGATCGCTCCGAACAGCGCCTCGTACATCCCAGGAACGCCCACCAGGAACGTGGCCTTCCCCTCCTTGAGCGCCCGCAAGAGCTCGGGGCCGGTAAGAGACAGCGGAAAAATGATCGGAACTCCCGCGGCGAACGGCGTCACCATCCCAACGGTGAACGCGTAGACATGATGCAGCGGCAGCGGCACCAGGAAGCGGTCCTCCTCTCCAATCAAATGGAGATCGAGCTGGGCCTCAATATTGCTCGCGAGATTCCGATGGCTCAGCGGCACCCCTTTCGGAGGGCCGGTCGTTCCGGAGGTATAGAAGAGGACGGAAGTATCCTCGGGCGCAACCGTCGCGAACGTCTTCTCCGCATCGGAGCCATAGCGCTGCCAGTGGTGGGCGTCGTCCGGCTTTCCGTCCAACAGGATCGGGTGGAGGTCGCGTTGCGGATCGATGCGCTCCAGGCGGGCGAGCTGGCGTTGCGTGGTAAACAGCCAACGGATTTCGCTATCTGCGAGCACATGACGCAGGTCTTCCTCTCCCATCTGGGCATCGATCAAGACCGGCACCATCCCGGCCTCGATCACGGCAAGACAGGCCATTACCCACTCGGGACTGTTGGGCGCGAACAGCCCTACCAGATCGCCCGGCCGGAGTTCCGCCTCGCTGAGCCCTATTCCCAAGCGGTGTGCAGAGCGAGCCAATTTCCCGAAGGACCAGGTTTCGGTGCGGCCCTTCAGGAAGGCCACGATCGCCGGCTTTCCGCCATACCCGGCGAGCTGCCTGATGAATTGCTGTAAGGTTTCGATCGCCATGTTCGATCCGTTATGGGATGGCATTCCCCGTAATGCTTAGAAGAACGCGATCGTGGGTACGTTCCCGCCGAGATATTGTTTAGTATCCCCCGGACAGCAGCGGTTTGCGCGCGATGGATGATACCGGGTGCATTCCGAGGTAGGCTGGAAAACGTGGACACCCAAGTTTCCAATGATGAGACGGACGATTGCGTCGCCATTTTTTACGAAACCTTTTGGGACATCCCAGTCTCCAAAAGGAGCAAATTGTGGCGACGAGTATTGCCTTCGGCGCCCCGGCCGTCCTGCGTTCGACCGGTCCCGACCCAACCAGGGGTCGGGACCTGGCTCCACAATGACTCGACGCCCGGTCGCGATGCCTTGTGGGTCGCCTACGACCGCCGCTCTCGC